>QCOD01000034.1 GCA_003209955.1 OCS116 cluster bacterium AG-430-B22 | reverse complement strand
CAATAGATTCGTAAATTAATTCATTTTGAATATTTATTGATGAAAAATTACATTTATCAAATGACCTTAGGTCCTCATCATGATTCCCTGGAATATAAACTACATTAGTTCCTTCATTTGCTTTTTTTAGAATTATATCAACTACAATAGAATGCTTATTTGGCCAATACCAAGATTTCTTTAATCTCCAACCATCAAAAATATCACCTAACAAATAAATATTTTCTGATTCTGTATTATTTAAGAAATCTATTAAATAATCAACTTTACACCCTCTAGTACCAAGATGAATATCAGAGATAAATATACTCTTATAATTTTTTTTTGTAGTTAGTTTTTCTTTTACAGATTTAAGCATAACAAATTCTTTTTATAGAACTTTATTTGATCTGATTTCGTGACACTAGAATGACAGTCTTATTAAAAATTTATAATTTTATATTTGTTTAAAATGTTTAGAGAGTTTTAGCCCTTGTTTCTGATAGTTAGAGCCTATTGACGATCCATAAGACCTTTCAGGTAGTTCTAGAAGCCTTTCATAAATCAATCTTCCAACAATTTGTGAATCCTCAAGGATGAATGGTACTTCCCAACTCCTAATTTCCAAAACAGCTTTAGACCCTTTACCTTCTGATGAATTGTGACCAAAACCTGGATCGAAAAAACCAGCATAATGAACCCTGAATTCACCTACTGATGGTTTAAACGGCACCATTTCAGCAGCATGACTTGGAGGAATAGCAATAGATTCAGATGAAGATAAAATATAAAACTCTCCAGGATCAAGAATAATTCTTTGACCTTCAGTTGCAAAAACAGGATCCCAATACTTTTCCATATCATAGGCATCCTTTTTATCTATATCTATTAAACCAGCATGCCTCTTTGCTTTCCAGCCAACTATGTCTTCTGCAGCCTCTCCTTTTAGGTCAACAGATAATGCTAGGCCCTCAGATATATTAACCTTTCCATCATAAACAATATTGTCTTCTGAGTGTAATCTCTTAAGCTCAGTATCAGAATTTGTTGGTCTTCCTCGCCTAAATCTCATTTGACTTAATCGTGAACCTTTTCTGACTATCACTGGGAAAGTTCGAGGTGAAATCTCAAGCCAAAGATGACCTTTATAACCATTTGGTATTTTGTCAAATTCATGAGTTCCATCACATATTAATCTTGTAAAAACATCTATTCTTCCAGTAGAACTTTTAGGATTTGCAACAGCAATTATTCTTTCTGGAAGGGATAAAGCCTCCATTAATGGAACAAGATATACGCAACCAGTCTCAAGAACGGCACCATCTGTAATATCAATTCTGTGTAGAGCAAAATCTTTTAATTTTCTATTCACAGAACCACCTGATGGTAAAAAACTTGCCCTAATTCTATATGCTGTATCTGCTAATCTTAAATCTAGGCTCGCAGGTTGAATTTGTTCATCATTTATTTCTCCTTGAGACCAAATTTCACCATTTTCAATCATCGAGCGGATCATTTGACCCGGCAGCACTCCAGAAATCTGAGCTTTTTGTCCTGGTGCTCCATCAAAGTCACTAGTTGTCTCTTTTGTGTCAGGAAATAAATCTGGTATTTTCTTTTCTGCCATCTTTTAAGCGATCCTAAAAAACTATATTAATTTAGTATATGAGTATAAAACATAATTAAAATAATAATATAATGAATATTGCAACAATTGATATAAGACCCGTTCTATCAGTCTTGGGATTTTTTCTCCTAGGATTGTCTGCCACTATGTTTGTTCCAGCAATAGTTGATCTGATCTATAATAATTCTGGATGGGATAATTTTGTTATCAGCTCAATTATTACTAGTTTTGTTGGATTAATGTTCTTTCTAGTATCAAGAGGGAATAAAAGTGAATTAAATACAAAAAGTGCTTTTCTTCTTGTTACCTTAAGCTGGATTATTTTATCAATTTTCTCTTCTGTTCCTTTTCTTCTTTCAACGAATGTTACAGGTATAACTAATGCATTTTTTGAGTCTGTATCAGGATTAACAACTACTGGCTCTACAATAATTGATG
>QCOD01000033.1 GCA_003209955.1 OCS116 cluster bacterium AG-430-B22 | reverse complement strand
AGGGCCCTAATAACCCTAGAATCCACTCAAGAGGGTGCTCATATAAGTAATCGGCAGGAAAAGGATTGCTGGCCTTATGATGAATTATATGAATATTTTTAAAAAGAAATTTATTTTTATGCATTAATCTGTGAAACCAATAAAAATAAAAATCGTCTACAATTAGGATAATTATAATTTGAAAAAACAAAGTATAAATACTCTCATATGGCACTATAATTGAGTCACTAATCATTATAATTCCAATTGGGAACAATAAACACATAATCAATAAATTTATTAATATTAAAGGAAGATGCTTCTTAAATCTTGATAAATTATAATGATGGTTTTTTATAAATTTAAAAGGAAAGAAGTCTATTATTATTAATCGTGAAAAGATTATTCCTAATATATTTAAGGAAAAACAAAGTCCTCCAATAATTGAAGCCATATAAATATATGAATAATTGTCACCCACAATTAATTATAAACATAAAATTGTGCCAAAATCTTGCCAATAAATTTATTTTATAGAATAAAAAAAAAATTCATCTAAAATTAGCTTATAAAAATAATGAGGAAATTATTATGGTTAAAGCATTTGGACCAATGGAACAAATTGGTATTGTAGTTGATAATTTTGAAGACCCTATTAAACACTGGACAGAAAAGCTAAAAGTTGGACCATTTTTTATACTAGAGCATCTTGATTTAAACGATGTTTATTATCAGGGTAATTTAACTGAAATAGATTTTTCGGTTGCGCTAGCATACTCTGGTGATATTCAAATTGAGCTTATAAAACAACATTGTAATACCCCATCAATTTATAATGAATACGTAAATAATAAAAAAAATAATGTTCACCATTTTTGTACTTTCACGCCAAACATTAAAGAAGATTTAAAAATTCTTGAAAAAAATGGATATAAAAATATTCAAGGTGGTAAAACTCAAGATGGCGGTAGTTTTGCTTATTTAAGTCACAATAATGATTATGGTGCAATTCTTGAGATTGCTCAACTTTCAGAAGGTGGATATGGAATGTTTGATCTTATTAAATATGCTTCTAAAGAATGGAATGGTAAAAAAGCAATAATGGAATTGGGTGACATTTCAATATAAATAAATGGCTGGGGCGGTAGGATTCGAACCTACGCATCGCGGGATCAAAACCCGCTGCCTTACCGCTTGGCTACGCCCCATCATTTAAGGAACTTTTAACCTTTTAAAAACATTATTTGCAAGCCCTTTTCATAACTTTATTAAAAAAATTTATAATCATTTCATTAATATTAACTTTACTTCTTTAATCTATTATGCGGAAATAGAAATTCACAAATATTATGGAGGGCAATATGAGTGAATTTGAAATACAAACAGTTTTGAATAATTCATTAATACAGCAAGCATTATATATGTTTGCTTTTTTATTTGCGACTTGGTTTGCAGGTAGATGTTCAGTTGTTGCAAATGAGTCAGGAAATTCAAACATTATTAGTAAAATTGTTATTACTGCTTTTGCGTTGAGTTCAATTTATTATGTAAACTTCCAAGTTGTTTGGATAGACTTACATATTAAGAATTACGGTCACTCACTTGCTGAGTTAAAAGAGTCTGGCGCTGATATTTCTGCAAGAGCTCAAGCTGCAATAGAATTATTTGGGGCTAATGCTTCTGATGTTCCTACATTAGGTTTAATACCTGAAAATCCAATTGCAATAATTTTTATTCTGTCAATTACACTCATACTTTTGAGTGGAATTTGGATGAACGGATCTAAAGATCAATAAAAAAGGAGAGATAAATGACTGAGACTGAAATATTTACAAGCTTAAATAATACTTTAATGGCAACAGGGCTTTTTGCGATTACATGGGCATTTTTAGTTTGGGTTGCAGGTAGAGCTGTAACTATAGCTGTAGAAAATAATGCAGGAATAATAACAAAAATAGTTACTACGATTTTTGGTTTATCTGCTTTATGGCAATTTAACTTTGCCTTTGCTTATGTTCCATGGAGTTTTGCAACTGCTGCACACTCTCTTGCAGTTTTAAAAAGTTCTGGAACTGATTTAACATTAAATGGAGAATCTTTTCTAAACGCTTTTCCAGGTGAAGTATCTGCATCTGTTGCGCCAGTTTTTACAATTATTCCAAATGATCCTTTTTACACTTTATTTATTCTTTCAGCTTTATATTTAGTAGTTGGAAGGCTTTGGA
>QCOD01000032.1 GCA_003209955.1 OCS116 cluster bacterium AG-430-B22 | reverse complement strand
CACCAAGAATAAGCGCCACTTTATTATTTAATTTTCCAGACATCTTTTTTCCCCTTAATTAATAAATATGAATTACTTTCTATTAGGCAGATTTAAAAATAAAACTACAATTCCTGCAATAATACATAGAACCACATTTATAGAAAAAGCCAAAGTATAATTACCAAAAGTATCATATAGCCATCCAGATAAAGGAGCAGCTGTAATCTGCATTGGAACCATAAATGGACCAACCAAACCTCTAGCCTTTCCAAAATTGGAACTACCAAATGCTATTGCAAATGTTGAATTCATTAAAGGTATAGTCCCCCCTAAACCTAATCCCATTACTATGACAGAAAACAATAAAAGAGATAAATTATCAGCAAAGATTAAAGTTGCTATGCCTAAACCATGAAAAAATAATGAAACTAATATTGTTTTTTTTGCGCCTAATCTATCTAACAAATTTCCAAAAATAATTTTTCCAAGTGCAGCATTAAATGCGGCTACAGAAAATATCCATGAAGCTTGAATTGGACTAAAACCTAGATCCTGAGAATAAATTGGTATATGAGTATAAACGCCTAAATTAGCTGATAATTGTAATGTAAATATTATTGTTAATATCCAAAAAACTTTCTTTAAAAGAATTTCATTAAAGGTAATAGTTTCACTTTTTGTTACTTCCTCAGAAGTATCTATATCAATCTTACCATCAGGGTATTGATTAACATCCTCGGGTTTATCGATGATAAACTTGTATGCACAGTATGAACAAACAACAAGAACAAAAATACCGAAAATGAGATAAGCGCCTCGCCAAGTAAAATGAGAAATTAAAAAAACAGCTATTGGCGGTATTATCACACCAGAAAAAGAAAGGCCTATAGCTGCATATCCTAAAGCCGATCCAATCTTATCTCTAAACCAGTTTGAAATTAATTTTGATGTACTCAAATTGCCAAAAATTACCATTCCTAATGAGACTAAAGCGCCATAAATGAATAAAAATTGATAAAAACTCTGAACAACAGAGAGTAAGGTTAAACCAAGTCCATATATGACAGCACCAACAGCTAAAACCTTTCTTATGGAGAACCTATCAAGAATATACCCCATTAACGGTGAGTATAATCCTGCAGTTAAAATCATGACAGAGACGGTAAGAGAGACAAGAAACCTGCTCGCAGAAAATTCATCTTGAATAAAACTAAAAAAAACTGCATATGCATAAAAGGCAAGACCACCAGAAATAAAATCAATAAAATTAGCGCTAATTATCATGCGCCAACCAAGAAATTTCTGTTTTATTGAGTCAGTAGACATATAGTATTTCTTTTAAATTAGGGATTTAGAATAGGAATATAATAGCCTATTAGAAAGAACTTTTTTTGGTTATGGTGTATAATTAATGAGATAAAAAAGGATATTAAAATGCCCACGCTAAAAATAGATCCACATAAAAGCTGGATTCCTCTCAGAGAAAAAGCTGATAAGACTTCTAATGAAAAACATAAAATACTACTTAATGGGGTAGCTAATCACATGGAATCAGAAATTAAAGGTCAGTTAGAGCCATTAATGAGTACTCTTACAGCTGAACCAGTATACCATTTTTGGAGAGTTAGCGATGTAAATATGATACTTAATGGTTATGATGAAGTCTCTGGTTTTTATAGCAATATGTTCCAAAATGGCGGTGAACAATTTGAAGTTGTCACAAAACGAATTATTGTAAACGATGATGGTGTCATTACCGAAGGTAAAGTTAAACAAGTTTATACAAAAGATAATTTAAAACTTATGGGATTAACAACAGAAAACTTCAGAGAGCTTGATAATAGTGATTTGTGGCTGAGTAATACTCAATTAATTACAGTGTGGCCATCAGATCCAGATTTAAAATTAGTTGGTGAAGATATTTATTTTGGTGAAAATCCGATGGATACTCTAAAGCCAATCAATGAAAATGAAATACCAGATTATTATAAAATAAATTAGCCTTTAACCTTATATGACCATACTGAAACAGGTATACTTAGTAAATACACTATTCCCATTACATTTATTGCTATCCATAAGAAGTTTATCAGTGAAAGATAAATAAGAAAAAAGAACAATGAAAAATATATATAATTTTTTCTACTTATTTTTATTTTAAATTGTTTTGAAGAAAATGTTGGTAAATTACTTACTAATAAAAAACCAATTATAAAAATATAAATACTTAACAATATTTCATTTTCTTTTGCCCAATCAAAACCTAAAAAGCTTTGTACGAGAGGTAAAATCAAAAGACCGCATCCCGCTGGTGTTGGAACACCGTTAAAAAAACTTGATACATTCTGATCATTATCTTTATTCAAATTAAAAACAGCAAGTCTTATACAAGAAAATACAACAAACAAAAGTAAAGCTATTGAACCTATTACTTCATTTTCGTCAATTAGACTCATATAAATGAGAATGCACGGAGCTACTGCGAAAGATAGAAAA
>QCOD01000031.1 GCA_003209955.1 OCS116 cluster bacterium AG-430-B22 | reverse complement strand
TGCAAAATTTCTTCCTCTTTGAGATTTTCTTTCTTTAACATAAGATATCGTTCCAGCAATCTTATATTTTATCTCAGAGCTATTTAAATCCTTAAAGTACTTTATTTTTTTATCTTTTATTATTTGAGAATACTCATTTAAAGGGTGTCCGGTAAGATAAAACCCTATAGCAGAAAATTCTTTTTCCAAAAGTTCTGATGAAGTCCAATTATCAACTTCAGGAAGTGGTATATGACTGAAATTATTAAATTCATCATCAAATAAATAATCCTGATTATTGGAATTTTTTTCCATCGCTGCATTAGAAATACTAGATAGTATATTAATAGATTGATAAACTTTATTTCTATTATTTTCGATTGAGTCAAATGCACCAGAATATGCTAAAAATTCGAGATTTTTTTTGGATAATATAGCGGTATCAAGTCTTTGCGCAAAATCATATAAGTCAATATAATTACCATTTTTAGAAACTTCTTTATTTATTTCAATCATATCTTTTTGACTTGTATTCTTAATAGCGCCTAAACCATATCTGATACTACTGCCCTCAACATCAAAATCCATTTTTGATTTATTTACATCAGGGGGTAGTATTTTTATATTCATTTTTTTTGCATCATTTGAAAATACACTCAATTTATCAGTATTATCTTTTTCTAGAGACATTGATGCAGTCATAAAATATTCGGGATAGTGAGTTTTAAGATAAGCAGTTTGATAAGCAATCAAGGCGTAAGCGGCTGCATGAGATTTATTAAAACCATAACCAGCAAATTCTGCAACTTGCTCAAAAATATAATCTGCTTTTTTTTCATCTATACCATTACTAATAGCTCCAGATATAAATCTTTCTTTTTGAGCATCCATTTCACTTTTAATTTTTTTACCCATTGCCCTTCTCAAAATATCAGCTTCTCCAAGTGAATAACTGGATAAAATTTGGGCTGTTTGCATAACCTGCTCTTGATAAATAATTACTCCGTATGTCTCCTTCAATATTTCTTCAAGTTTAATATCCATATAATCAGGTTTTTCATCTCCTTTTTTACAAGCAATATATTTAGGAATATTGTCCATAGGCCCTGGTCTGTAGAGTGCAACTAGGGCAATTATATCTTCAAAGCAATCGGGCTTCATATTTCTTAAAACATCTTGCATCCCACTACTTTCAAGTTGGAATATTCCGATTGTATTTCCAGTACCAAGCAAATCAAATGTTGATTTATCATCTAAAGGTATTTTTGAAATATCTAAATTAATTTCTTTTTTCTGATTAATTAGATTAATAGCTTTATCAATTACGGTTAGTGTTTTTAATCCTAAAAAATCAAATTTAACCAAACCAGAAGCCTCTACCCATTTCATATTGAATTGTGTGACAGGCATATCTGATCTTGGATCACGATAAAGTGGAACTGTATTTTGTAAAGGTACATCGCCAATAACTAAACCAGCAGCATGAGTTGAGGCATTTCTATATAAACCTTCTAACTCCAACCCAATTTTAAGCATTGAGGCTATATCATCATCATTGTCTCTTTCCTCCCTAATTCTTATATCACCTTCAATTGCTTCATTAAGAGTGGTTGGATTAGCAGGATTGTTTGGAACAAGTTTGCATATTCTGTCAACTTGGCCATAAGGAAGACCTAAAACTCTTCCAACATCTCTAAGAACTGCTCTAGATTGTAAACTTCCAAAAGTAATAATTTGAGCTACACTTTCTTTACCATATTTTTCTTGCACATACTCAATTACCTCTTCTCTTCTATCCTGACAAAAATCTATATCAAAATCTGGTAAAGAAATTCTCTCAGGATTTAAAAATCTTTCAAATATTAAATTAAATTTTATTGGATCAAGATCAGTAATGGTTAACGCCCATGCTACAAGAGATCCAGCACCTGAACCCCTTCCTGGTCCAACAGGAATACTTCTGCTTTTGGACCATTTTATAAAATCAGCAACTATCAAAAAATATCCTGGAAAATTCATTGATATAATTATATCTAACTCACTATTTAATCGGTCCCAATATACTTCTTCATTAATGATTTTATTTTCTACAATCTTCTTTTTTAATCCCTCTTTTGCTTGAGTAATCAATTCATTTGTCTCTCCTTCAGAGTCAAGACCGCTAAATCTAGGAAGACGCGGTTCTGATCTACTAACCTTGAAAGAAGTTCTATAGGCTATCTCTAATGTATTATTAATTGCTTGCGGCATATCATTAAATAATTCAATCATTTCTTCTGGTGATTTAAAGTAAAACTCACTAGTTAATATTTCTCGATTAGAGTTATTAACTGTTGTTGAATCTTTAATTGCTCTAAGCGCATCATGAGAAGTGAATCTGTCTTTAGATTCAAAATATATAGTATTAGATGCCACAATAGGGATTTTTAAATCATTGGATATATCAAGTAAGTCATTTTCAAAGTCATCTTTTCCCATTCTTTGAATTTCAATATACATTCTATTTTGGAAAATTGAGTTTAATTCTTTTGTTATTTCCATAGCATCTTTTTTAAGGCCTAACTTAAGATAACTATTAATTAAACTTTGGTATCCACCTGACAGAAGAATTAAACCTTCATTAAGTTCTGATAATC
>QCOD01000030.1 GCA_003209955.1 OCS116 cluster bacterium AG-430-B22 | reverse complement strand
ACCAATGGCTTGTCTTCAACCCCAAGAACTCCTTTCAATTCACCTTTCGAAGCTTTAATCATGGCATTATTTATCGTATTAGCATCTATTTTTTTCTTAGAATTGAATACCAAATCAATCATGGAGACATTAGGAGTTGGAACTCTGACAGCTGTACCATCTAATCTACCCTGTAGTTCTGGCAAAACTAATCCAACCGCTTTAGCAGCACCTGTTGATGATGGTATCATAGATACAGAAGAAGCTCTCGCTCTTCTCTCATCTGAGTGAAGAGAATCTAAAATACTTTGATCGCCTGTAAACGCATGTACTGTTGTCATATAACCTTGATTGATGCCACAAATTTTATTTAGAACTTTTGCAACAGGCGCAAGGCAATTAGTAGTGCAAGATGCATTAGAGATTATTTTATGACTTTTTCTTATTTTTTTATGATTAACTCCATAGACAACAGTTATATCGGCATTTGAAGCTGGAGCACTAATTAATACTCTTTTAGCACCAGCATTTAAGTGCATTTGCGCTTTTTCTTTTGAGGTAAAAATACCAGTACATTCCATAACAACATCTATACCCAACTCACCCCATGGAAGATCCTCAGGATTTCTTTCAGAAAATATTTTTATAGATTTATTACCTATACCAATTGATGATTTTCTTCCTGTTACTTTTTTTGAAAATATCCCATGAACAGAATCATATTGAAGAAGATGTGCATTAAATTTTGCAGATCCAAGATCATTAATAGCAACTACATCGAGATCTTTTCGACCAGACTCAATTATAGCTCTTAAAGCTAATCTACCAATTCTTCCAAATCCATTAATTGCAACTTTTGTAGCCATGTTATCCCCTTTATAATTTCTCTTTAATCTTATTAATTATATTTTCTTTATCAATACCAAAGTTTTTATATAATTGGTCTGCTGGTGCGCTTGCTCCAAAGCTATTCATTCCAATAAATAAACCTTGATCACCAAGATAATTATGCCAACCAAGACCAGTAGAAGCCTCAATACCTACTCTTAAACCACTTTGTCCAAGAGTTTTGTCGATATAATCATTGTCTTGTTTGTTAAACAGTTCAAAAGAAGGCGCTGAAACCACTCGAGAATTAATTCCGTCATTTTTTAATTCTTCATATACTTCGACAGCCAAGGAAACTTCTGAACCAGTTGCAATTAAGTTAACTTGGGTTTCTCCGTCTGAACTTTTTAATTCATAAGCACCAAGTGAAGACTTATTCTTTTCTTCGTATGTATTTCTTAAATGAGGGCATCCCTGTCTACTAAGCGCAATAATACTTGGACCTTTGCTTTTGATCGCTAGAGACCAACACTCTGCAGTTTCAGTAGTATCTGCTGGTCGAAATACATTTAGATTTGGTATAGCTCTTAGGCTAGGTAAATGCTCAACAGGTTGATGTGTTGGGCCGTCTTCTCCAAGACCAATTGAATCATGTGTCATGACATGTATAACCTTAATATCCATTAAGGCTGCTAATCGAATAGAAGGACGACAATAATCAGAAAATACTAAAAAGGTTCCTGAGTAAGGTATCAAACCTTTATGAAGAGCAATTCCATTCATTGCTGCTGCCATACCATGCTCTCTAATTCCATAATGAATAAATCTTCCGGTAAAATTATTGCTATTAATAATGTTAATATTTTTTGTTTTGGTGTTATTTGATCCCGTAAGGTCTGCTGAACCGCCAATTGTATTAGGTAAAACCTTGTTAATTGTTTCTAAGACTTCCTGAGAAGATTTTCTTGTTGCCCATCCAGGTTTTTCCTCAGAGAAAACTTTTTTGATCTCATTTATTTCTTTATCAAGTTCTTCAGAAATTTGACCATCAATATCTTTTAAGAACTCTATTTCTTTATCTTTATTATTCGATAATCTTTCTTCCCACTCTTGTCTTTTAGATGAATTTTTTAAACCAACAAGTCTCCAAGCATCCTTAATATCAGATGGAATTTCAAATTCTTCATAATTCCAATTAAGGTTTTTTTTCATTTGTGCAATATCTTCTGCGCCTAATGGAGCGCCATGTGATGATGATTTTCCTTCTTTGGAAGGCGAACCAAATCCTATTTTTGTTTTGCAGGCAATCAATGATGGCTTATCTGATTTAATGGCCTCTTGGATTGCTGTCTCAATTTCATCATGATTATGTCCATCAACTCTATTAACATTCCATCCTGAGGCCTCAAAACGCATAAGTTGATCAGTTGAATCTGAAAGATCTATGGCCCCATCAATTGAAATATTATTATCATCAAACAAAACAATTAATTTTGAAAGCTTTAGATGGCCAGCAAGACTAATAGCTTCCTGGCTAATTCCTTCCATTAAATCACCATCTGATGATATTACATAAGTTTTGTGATCGACTATTGCATCACCATATTTCGCATTTAGTATTTTTTCAGCAATAGCCATACCAACAGCAGTTGATATTCCTTGACCAAGTGGACCAGTAGTAGTTTCAACTCCAAGTGTATGACCATATTCAGGATGACCAGGTGTTTTTGAACCAAGTTGTCTAAAATTTTTAATTTCTTCTATGGTCATATCTGAAAAACCAACTAAATGATTAACAGCATATAAAAGCATTGAACCATGCCCGGCTGATAATATTACTCTGTCTCTATCAGGCCAATCAGGTTTTTGAGGATCAATTTTTAAAAATTTAGAATATAAAACAGTTGTAAAATCGGCGGCACCCATAGGCATTCCTGGATGTCCACAGTTAGCCTTTTCTACTGCGTCAGCTGTAAGAAATCTTATAGCATTAGCCATGTCATTTAGACTGACTTCATTATTAGGGTTTTGTTTATCTTTTTTGCTCAATTTCAAGACTTAAAATATTTGAATTAATTAGAACAAAGATGAATT
>QCOD01000029.1 GCA_003209955.1 OCS116 cluster bacterium AG-430-B22 | reverse complement strand
AATATAATAAGCAGTTGTTTGGCCATCTATAGTCGCATTCATTGCTAGAATTACTTCTTTTGTTTCTTCTTTTAGAGCCCTTTGCACTAGACTTGAAATACCAATATTATCGGGACTTATCCCATCAATTGCAGACAATGTTCCTCCTAAGACATGATACAAACCTTTATGAACTGAAGCTCTCTCAAGAGCCCATAAATCTGCTACCTCCTCTACAACAATAATAGTTGATTTATCTCTACTCTCGTCTAGACAAATATAACATGGACTTGATGTATCAAGATTCCCACAAATTGAACATTTTACGATAGAGTCAGCTGTACTAAGAAGTGATTTTGCTAAAGGTCTCATAAGAGAATCAGGTTTTTTTAACATACTTAAAGCCAATCTTCTTGCGGAACGCGGACCAATACCAGGCAATCTTGCCAACAATTCTATTAAGTTATCTATTTCTGTTTGGCTCATTTTAGTTTTCTATTTTATTTACTGATGTAATTCTTAATTCAGGGAATGCCTCCAAGACTTTCTTCATTTCCTCAGTATTGCTCAGTTCATCAATAATATCATCCTGTTTTTGTTTTTGTTTTTCTAAAATAGTATCTTCACCCTGCTTTGCTGAAACATTAATAACCCATCTTTGCTCAGTCCACTCATATAACTTTGCAATTAAATCTTTAATAATTTCTTCATTACCATTGGGAGTATTGATATTGATATGCCCAGTTTCAAAACTAACTAAACGAACATCTTCTTGTAAAAATTTCTTCAAAATCAAATTTTTATTTTCGCCAGCAATTTCAATAATGTCCTCAAAAGACTTAATTGTAAAAAGGTTTTGATCTATTACACCAGGGTTATGATTTAAAACTTTTTCTTCAGTTACTTTTTTAGTTAATTTTTTTTTTTTATTTTGGTCTTCTGTATCGACAGAATTAATAATTTCCTCTGGGGTAGGCAAATCAGAAACATAGGCCATCCTAATTGCAACCATTTCTAGAGCAGAGTATGGATTAAATGAATTTTTAATTTCTTCATTGGCCTTTAAAATCATTTGCCAGAATCTAGATAGTTTTTTTACATCTAAATTTTCTTGTAATGCAATCAATTTAGAAAAATTTTCTGGTCCCAAAAGAAGATTATCATTTTTATCATTCGATACTTTCAATACTGTTAATTCATGAATAATCTCTCCTAGACTCGAGATTATATTTAATGGTTCTGCTCCTCTATCTGTTTGCAATTTAATCTCGTCAAGCGCCTTTTGGATATCACCTATTACTATAGATTCAAATAACTCAATAATTGCTGAATTATCTGATAAACCAAGCATTTCTCTTATAGCGTTCTCATCTATATTTGGGTCATGTTGTGATAGAGTTATTGTTTGATCTAAAATTGACAAACCATCCCTTGCTGAGCCTGAGGCCGCCTTTCCTATTATAGATAATATATTTTTGGGAATATCAACATTTTCATTATCACAAACTTTTGAGAGAAGGCTCATCATATCTGTTTCATCAAGTTGCTTTAAATCAAATCTTTGGCATCGCGATAAAATCGTCAAAGGTATTTTATGAACTTCGGTTGTAGCAAATATAAACTTAACATGAGCAGGTGGTTCTTCAAGTGTCTTCAATAAACCATTGAAAGCAGATTTAGAGAGCATATGAACCTCATCAATAATATATATTTTAAATCTAGCTGATGTAGTCGAGTAGCTTACGGAGTCAATTATCTCTCTAATGTCAGCAATTCCAGTTCTTGAAGCTGCATCCATTTCTAAAACATCAATATGTCTTGATTCCATAATCTCTTTGCAATGATAGCCATGTTTAGAAATATTAATCGTTGGCTCATTAATTTCTTCTGAAGAATAATTTAATGCTCTAGCCAAGAGTCTTGCGGTCGTTGTTTTTCCTATTCCTCTTACACCTGTTAACATATATGCATGTGCAATTCTCCCTGAAGAAAATGCGTTGCTTAAAATTTGGACCATTGTTTCTTGACCCAATAAATCTGAAAAGTTTTGTGGTCTATATTTTCTTGCTAAAACTCTATAAGGCTCTGTATTAGAATCTCCAGTATTGCTGGTATCCAAAAAGCTATCTTGATTTTCATCTTCTATTGTGGGTGAAGAATTTGTTTCTTCTAAATCTTTTTCTTGTGGATGTTCCAAGATAGCCTCTTAATTAATGAGATATTAAATATATACTGAGTCTAATCAACAGATAAATTATTCACTAAACTGTTTTATTCAACTTCATTTATGTGTACCATAATATATATTTTAAAAAGTTATGAAAGTTTATCCAAATATATTTTCAAATAATCCTGTTAATAGAGTGTCTGATTTAAGATCTGATCCATCATGGGTAGATAAAACCTTAAATAGTGAAAAGACAATGATAAGTCTTTTTTGGAGAGGAAAAGCATTTGTAACTAAACATAAAAGCTTAACCTCCGGCCAATCAAATCCTGAACAAATTAGTCCGGCTTGGTTTCCTAACAATTTCTTTAAAGATCAAAGTGATGACTCAGATAGTCTAATTTTTATTGGTATTATAGATGATGTTGCCTTTTTTTCTAAAGATGTATCGAAACTATCAAATCCAGAAGAAATTTTAAATCTAAAAGACCTAGGTGAGTTTGAAGATTTAATGATTTTGGCACCTCAAGCAATTGACCAAGGTGAACTTGCTATGTTAGGTCAAGCAAAAGCAATTTTTGAATGGCATAAGAGTCACAAATATTGTTCTAATTGTGGGGCTGAAAGTACTATGGTGGAGGCAGGATATAAGAGGGTTTGTCATAATTGTAATACAGAACATTTTCCAAGAACAGACCCAGTAGTAATTATGTTAGCAACCTTCAATAATACTGCTTTTTTAGGAAGGCAGAAAAGATTTCCTCCTGGAATGTACTCTGCACTTGCTGGATTTATTGAACCGGGGGAATCTATAGAAGAAGCTGTAGCTAGAGAATTAAATGAAGAAGCTGGAATAAAAATAATCGAAGCAAATTATCATTCGAGTCAACCTTGGGCATTTCCATATTCCCTAATGATAGGATATATTGCTGAGTCAAAATCAGAAAATTTTAAACTAGATGAAGTTGAACTTGATGAA
>QCOD01000028.1 GCA_003209955.1 OCS116 cluster bacterium AG-430-B22 | reverse complement strand
TTATCTGGGACTTTTCGTAATGCATCCATGTCATCTGAAAAACATATTAATTTTGTTTCGATGCTTTTGTCTAATACCTTAAGAGCATGCCTAACCATTGATGTCCGAGCAACTTCTCCAAATGTACCTATATGAGGTAAACCTGAAGCTCCATAACCAGTTTCAAACACGGCACTATTGGACCCTGACTTTTCAAGGCGCTTTAAAATTTTTCTTGCCTCTTCGAAAGGCCATGACTTGCTTTCTTGGGCTACAGATATTATTGATTTATTCATGACATTATTAAATCCAAACGATGCTCTTATTTATAGCATGACTCTATCTTCTGCAATAGATGGGGAAATATCAAACAAAGAGATGCAATTTATACAGACTTGTATCAATAATTTACCAATCTTCAAAACCTATAATAGTGAGGACTTAGAAAAAACATTAAGTATGTTTTTTGAATTATTAAGTGGCGATAATGATCCAGAAACAATTATAGAATTAATTGACCAGGCTTTAGATAAAAAAAATAAATATATCGCATATGCTTTATCTGTAGAGATTATGATGGTTGAAGAAAACTTCACTAATGAAAAGTTACGCTTATTAGAGTTACTTGAAAAAAACTTTGAAATTAATGATCTTGAATCAGCATCAATTAAATATACAATCAAGACTAAGTACTCTGATTAAATCAAAAGGGAATGTCATGAACTTGATCTTTTTCAAACCTAGAAATATCGGCTTTTTAATGCGTATGATTAAAGAGAGACTGCTAGAATTGTTTCTAAAAAGAGAAGATTTGGCTTCTGATGTTAGAAACTATGTCTTAAATAATGCAAAAAAGAATGATCCCGATAGTGTGCTAAATACAATGGATGAATTTGCAAAAAGAAAAAGATTTTTGATGAATGTTGGAGATGTTAAAGGCAAAATTTTAACAGATGAAATTAAAAAGTTAGGATCAAATCTAACTATCTTAGAGCTTGGATGTTTTTGCGGTTATTCAGCCATATTGATGGCCAAGACTCTTGGAGAACAAGGTAAAGTTATTTCCATAGAAATTAGTAAACATTATGCCAAAATCGCAAATGAAATAATCGAATTTTCTGGCCTAAAAAACAAAGTTATTATTATAGAAGGACCATCAGAAAAAATAATCCCAACACTACGATATGAATTCGATCTTGTTTTTATTGATCATTGGAAAGATTTATACAAAAGAGATCTTCAGCTAATCGAAAAAAGAGGTTTATTAAAAAATCAATCAATTGTATTTGCAGATAATGTTGGGAGTCTCATTGAAGCATTAGTGGGTAAAAGGGGTAAATCAACAGATTATCTAGAATATGTAAGAAACCATAAGAATTTTCAGAGTAAAAATATAAATACAAACCTAGAATATTCTAATGCTGAAGATGCCGTCGAAATATCGACCTATAGAGTTAAGCATTAGAAATCTTCGCATTCATCCGGGTTAATGGCACATTTATTTTCAAAAACGCCCGTGAAAAGTCCTCCTTTAGAATTACTCGTTGCTTTATTTCTTATAGTTTTCTTATTTGGAAATGCCTGTTGGAAAGCATTATTTGAAATCTCATAAATGCTTTTATTTTGATTTAATTTATCATTTGCATAATAGTTTTCAACAATAACTAATAATTGTTGATTAATAATCTCATAACCAATATCAATCTTATTGTTGCTGATCATTTCGTCAAATATACCTCGAAGATAACCGACACAGTAAGAACTGGAATCAGTATTTGCAGTTTCGCCGCATTTATTGAGAAAATCGACAGCTTTTAATTGTTTTGTAAAGACGCAAGAAACTAACACTATAGAAATTATCAATATAATTTTATTTTTCATAATCCTTCATTATCCAGCTAATTCAAATGTTTTTTCAACAGAGCTATCTTTATCAGAAAAATTGTTATTAATATGTCTTAAATTATTATAAAAGATTGTAGCAGCTTTACTCCAAGAATATTTTTTTGAAAATTCTCTTATCTTCTCACCATTAAGACTATAACATTTTTCGATCGATTCCTTTAAGTTGTTTGATAAAAATCCAACGCTTTGAGATGTAATGATATCTTTTGGGCCAGTTACAGGAAAAGCTGCAACAGGAGTACCACTCGCTAAAGCTTCCAGAATAACTAAACCAAAAGTATCTGTAACGGAAGGAAAAACAAAAACATCAGATGATGCATAATATTCTGCAAGTTCATTACCAAATTTGTATCCTAAAAAATGTGTATCTTTATATTGTGTTTTTAATTCTTCTAGTTGAGGTCCATCACCAATTATAATTTTAGAACCTATTAAATCTAAGTCTAAAAAAAATTTAATCCCTTTTTCAATACTTACCCTTCCTACATATAAATGAATTGGCTTCTTAAATTGTTTTAAATCAATTTTTTTTTGTGGACTGAATAACTCTAAATCTACACCCCTCGTCCACATCGAAATATTATTAAATTCTCTTTTTTCAAGATCATTTTTTAAACTTTCGGTTGATACCATCATCCCGCTCGATTTTTTATGAAACCATCTCATATATTTATACCCCCATGAAGAGTTTATTGGGAATCTTGAACTTATAAATTCAGGAAATTTTGTATGATAACTGGTTGTATAGTGATAATTATTTTTATTTAGAAATCTCCTGGCAGATATACCTATTGGGCCCTCTGTTGCAATATGGATGTAATCTGGATTAAAATGTTTAAGTATTTTCTTTATTTTATTGCTAGATAGAAAAGTTAATTTAATTTCAGGATATGTAGGACAGGGAAGATTGAAATTTGTACAAGGATCAATAACTTTAACAATATGTCCGTCTTTTTGTAATTCACTGATAGTTTTTTCTAAGGTTACTACAACACCATTAACCTGAGGATGCCAAGCATCAGTAAAGATAATTATTCTACTCAAACTTCTTGCCCCAAACCCATAGTAACTTTATCTTTTATTTTAATTTTTTCAGAGAGTATTGATTTATCTTTAATCCAATCAATTAATTCTAATTCGCCATCTAAATGCTCGACTAAGGCTGTGCATGACTCTACCCAATCTCCAGTATTTATATATAAAATATCTTCATACATTTTCATCTCAGCATGATGAACATGCCCACAAATCACACCATCTACACCTCTTTTTTTTCCATCTTGAACAACTTTATTGCTAAAATCTGAAACAAACTG
>QCOD01000027.1 GCA_003209955.1 OCS116 cluster bacterium AG-430-B22 | reverse complement strand
TACAGGTGTATTATCTTTAATAGACATAAAATCTCCTTAGCATTTTAAAAAAATAAATAAGATCATAACAAACAAACATATTTTTCCTAATAAAATTTAATTAAATAGTTACACATTATTGAGTTACACATATTACATATGGTTAAATCACCCTATGCGAATATTAGTTTGGCATAAATTTTGCTTATGTATACTATACTTTTTTGGAGATAAAAATGAAGAAAATAACAGCAATAATAAAACCTTTTAAGCTCGATGAAGTTAGGGATGCACTTCAAGAAATTGATATTTCTGGGGTAACTGTAACTGAAGCCAAAGGCTTTGGGAGACAGAAAGGTCACACAGAATTATATAGAGGTGCAGAATATAATGTAGATTTTTTACCAAAGATTGTTCTTGATATTGTTGTAGATGACGAAAAGTGTGACAAAGCTTGTGAAGTTATAACAAAATCAGCATATACAGGCAAAATTGGTGATGGGAAAATCTTTATAAGTAATATTGACGAAGCAATAAGAATTAGAACTAGTGAAACTGGTTCTGAAGCTATTTAATTTCAATTTTTTAATAACGGAGAACAGCATGAAAAAATATGAATATGTATGGTTAGACGGATACCAACCTGAGCCTTACTTAAGAAGTAAAGTAAAAGTAACTACTGATAGAACACCGCCTGAATGGTCATTTGATGGCTCATCAACTCAACAAGCTGATACTGAAGGTTCAGATTGTATTCTTATACCAGTTCAAGAATATAAAAATCCATTATTTGGAGACTCTCTAGTAATGTGTGGAGTTCAAACAAGCGCTAGAGAAGCACATTCGACAAATATGAGACATTCCGCCTCTGAAATCGTTACTGATGAATGGTGGTTTGGTTTTGAACAGGAATATTTTCTTACAAATCCAGATGGGTCAATTCTAGGTTGGGAAGAAGGAATCCCTGAAAGAGCTCAAGGTGAATATTATTGTGGCGTTGGAGCTGGAAATGTTAAAGGTAGAGATGTATCTGAAGCTCATTTAGAAGCATGCCTTGAAGCTGGAATTGAACTTACCGGGACAAATGCTGAAGTTGCCTTAGGCCAATGGGAATATCAATGCTTAGGCAAAGGAATTAAAGCTGGTGACGACCTATGGATGAGTAGATATCTTCTTCAGAAAGTCGGTGAAGAATTTGATGTGTGTGTAAACTTCCATCCAAAACCTCAAGAAGGAGACTGGAACGGATCAGGTATGCATACTAACTTTTCAAATGAAGTAATGAGATCAAATGGTTCTGAAGAACTTTTCACAGGTTTTTGTGAAAAGCTAGGTGAAGTTCATGATCAAGGTATAGCTTCTTACGGATCAGATAATGATAAAAGACTAACTGGCCTTCATGAAACACAGAAAATTACTGAATTTTCTTACGGTGTTAGTGATAGAGGCGCAAGTATTCGTATTCCTATTTACACTGTAGAACATAATTGGAATGGATATCTTGAGGATAGAAGGCCTGCATCAAATGCTGATCCTTATAAAATCATTTCACATATTGTTGGTACTTTAACAAGCTAAAGCTAAAAACATATGACAAAAAAAAGCCCGACTTACGAGTTGGGCTTTTTCTTTTCCTCGAATCAATCTTTATATAAATGTTTAATTCACAATGAATAAAACAAAGAAATACGATGCTTCTTCAATAGAAGTTCTTGAAGGCCTAGAACCAGTTAGGAGAAGGCCTGGAATGTATATTGGAGGAACGGACAACTCTTCAATGCATCACTTATTCTCGGAAGTTATTGATAATGCTATGGATGAAGCAGTTGCAAATTTTGCATCATTTATAGAAGTAAAGGTAAAAAAAGATAATATTATAACTGTTTATGATAATGGAAGAGGTATACCTATTGACCCACACCCTAATTTTCCAAATAAATCTGCTTTAGAGGTAATAATGACAACTTTACATGCAGGTGGTAAATTTAGTAATAAAGTTTATCAAACATCTGGTGGCTTACATGGCGTTGGTATCAGTGTAGTTAATGCGCTTTCAGAATTTGTAGATGTTGAAATTTATAGAGACAAAAAAATATATAATCAGAAATTTTCAAAGGGGCACCCTACTTCAAAACTAAATGAGTTAAAAAAGAAAACTAACAGAAAAGGAACAAAAGTTAGTTTTAAGCCCGATCCTGAAATATTTGGGCTAGATAATTATTTTAATTGCAAAAAATTATATGATTTTAGTAAATCTAAAGCTTATCTTTTTGCTGGCGTTGAGATTAGATGGTTCTGTGAAGGTGAAATCTCAAAAAAAGAAAATATTCCTGAAAATGATGTATTTAAATTTTCAAATGGTCTTATTGATTTAGTGGAAAATGAAGTTGATGAAAAGATGTCCTTACTAACTGATATCTTTTCAGGAAATAGAGAAAGAGACAAAAATAATCTATCTTTCGAATGGGCAATTAATTGGTCTTTAGGCAATAATTCATTCTTAAATTCTTACTGCAATACCGTCCCAACACCTCAGGGGGGGACTCATGAACTTGGATTAAAAGGTGGACTCTTAAAGGCAATAAAATCACATGGAGAAAGAACTGGCGATAAAGTTGCACAGAAAATTAATTCTGATGATTTAAGTAAAAATCTTATAGGTGCGATATCAGTTTTTCTTCCCGATCCTAAATTTCAAGGACAAACAAAAGACAAACTTTCAAATAAATCAATCCAAAAGGTTATCGAAAATGCTATAAAGGATAGATTTGAAACTCTTTTGTCTAACTCACCTCAGCAAACTGAGTCATTATTACAATATTTATATTCAATAACTGAAGAAAGATTAAAGAGAAAACAAGATAAAGAAACCTCTAGGAAAAGTGCAATTAGGAAATTAAGACTTCCTGGCAAACTAGCTGACTGTTCTCAAGGAAATAGCGAAGGTACTGAATTATTTATCGTAGAAGGTGATAGTGCCGGAGGATCTGCAAAACAAGCAAGAGATAGAAGGTTTCAAGCTATTCTTCCGCTTAGAGGGAAAGTTCTAAATGTAGCTAATTCTACTAAATCCAAAATAAGAGATAATCAACAAATATCTGATCTTATACAAGCACTGGGTTGTGGATCTGGAGATTTTTATAATGAAAACGGCTTAAGATATGAAAAAATAATTATAATGACCGATGCTGATGTGGATGGTGCACATATTGCATCATTATTAATCACTTTCTTTCATGAAGAAATCCCTGAAATAATCGATCAAGGAAAGTTATTCTTGGCTTTACCTCCGCTTTACAAGATTTCACAGGGGAGTAAAGTTTTTTATGCCAAAGATGATCATGATAGAGATGAAATGATTAAAAAGCATCTCGATGAAACAAAAAAAATTGAAATAAATAGATTTAAGGGTTTAGGTGAAATGATGCCAGCTCAACTAAAAGAAACGACTATGTTACCAGGTAACAGAACATTATTAAGAATAGTTAATCCCGAAGATAGAAAAAAAGTATCAAAAACAGTTGTAACTAATTTAATGGGCAATAAGCCTGAATTAAGGTTTGAATTCATTAGAGAAAAGGCTAATCTATACGATAATATTAGAAATTAATTTTCTTAAGGAGTTATACATGGATTTTAATAAGATAAGTTTGGAAGTTTCCGACAATATTGGAATTATGCGATTTAATGATCCCACTGTTAGAAATGCAGTCTCAGCGGAAATGTTGGAAGGTATTTGGGAATGTCTTAATGAAATTGAAAAAAAAGATTCAAAAATAAAATGCCTTTTAATTACGGGTGAAGGAAAAGGTTTCTGCGCTGGTGCAAATTTATCTTCTGGCTCAGAAAAATCCAACTCTGGTAGACAAGACGCTGGTCATGCTCTTGAGACGATGTATCATCCGATATTAAGAAGATTAAAAAATATGAATATTCCTATTGTAACTGCAGTTAATGGTGCAGCTGCAGGAATAGGAATGTCTTTTGCATTAATGGGTGATATTGTCTTAGCTTCAAAATCTGCTTTTTTTCTTCAAGCCTTTAGAAGAATAGGTCTTGTTCCTGATGGCGGATCAACATGGCTTCTTCCAAGATTAATAGGTAATGCAAGGGCCAAGGAACTTTCAATTCTTGGTGAGAGATTGCCAGCTGAAAAAGCCTATGATTGGGGATTAATTAACAGATTAACTGAAGATGATGAATTAATAAATAATTCTATGGAAATTTGTAAAGAATTAGCAAATGGTCCTATGTCCTTAAGACTTATAAGAAAAGCCTTCTGGGAAAGCTCAGACAATACTTATGAGGAACAACTTAATTTAGAGAGAGAACTTCAATTCGAAGCTGGAAATTCGGAAGACTTTAAAGAGGGAGTTAGAGCTTTTCTTGACAAAAGAAACGCTGAATTTAAAGGTAATTAAACTAATTTTTAATAAACTCAACTGGAATTTCAGCTTGCTCTAGAGTTACTGACTCACCGCATCCACATTCATCAGTTTGGTTAGGATTATTAAATATGAAGCCTGAATTCAATTTTGTTTCTTCATAATCAAGTTCAGTCCCCAATAAAAATAGAAGAGCAGAGTTATCAACTATAACATTAATGTTGTTAAGCTTTACAATTTCTCCACCAACATCAAGATCTTCAACATAATCCATAGTATAGGCCATTCCAGCACAACCGCCATTTTCAACACCAATTTTAATAGCCTTTATATCTTTTTCAGATTCATTAATTAAATACTCTAACCTCTTAACTGCCTCTGGGGTTGCTGACATAATTTTTGTGTTAATTTTACTCATAATTAAACCATTAAAACATATTTAATGTTAATCTAGCCTCATCTGACATTAAACTCATATCCCACGGAGGATCGAAAACCATTTCAACTATAACATTGTTTACTCCATCTACCTGTTTAATGGCATCTTCGACCCATTTAGGCATTTCTTCTGCAACCGGACACCCTGGAGCTGTTAAAGTCATTGTTACCTTTATATTGTTATTAATTTCTTCGTTAATCCCATAAATAAGCCCTAACTCATAAATATCAACAGGTATTTCTGGATCATAAACTGTTTTCAATGCCTCAATCAACTTATTATGTTCTATTTTTTCTGTCATTTTTAAAACCATACTACTTAAATAAAGCTATTGACCTTTCTAAAGCTTCAATAAAATTATCAATATCTTGCTGATTTGTATACATTGCTATTGAAGCTCTAGCAGATGCATTAATTCCTAATAAATCCATTAAAGGGCCACAGCAATGTTGTCCTGCTCTTATTGCTACACCATAATTATCAATTATTGTTGAAATATCATGAGCATGCTGACCTTCTACATTAAATGTAACAATAGGACTATCAATATTTTCTTCACCATAAATAACGATATCTTTAACTGTTTTGATTTGATTATGTAAGTAATTAGATACCTTAAGTTCATGATCAAACAAGCCTTCTTTTATTTTCTTCTCAAAATAATTTATTGCCATTCCCAAACCGACTGCACCTGTAATATTAGGTGTACCAGCCTCAAATTTATTTGGAGCATCGTTATAAGTAATATTTTCTTTTTGGACATATTTAATCATATCTCCTCCGCCTCTCCATGGACGCATTCTATCTAGATATTGACTTTTGGCGTAAAGAATACCAATTCCATTTGGACCATAAAGTTTATGACCGGAAAATAAATAAAAATCACAATCTAAGTCTTGAACATCAATTTTTTCATGAACAACACC
>QCOD01000026.1 GCA_003209955.1 OCS116 cluster bacterium AG-430-B22 | reverse complement strand
ATCCTCAATTGCCAAAACACATAACATAGCAGTATAGCCTGCTGTTCCTATAGCCATCGCTTGTTTATTGGATATATTTTCCGGTAGCTTTAATAGATGTTCAGATTTAACTCTGGCTTTTTCTGAATACCCGCCAAAATGACTTTCTGACAAACCATAACCATTTAAAACTACCCTGTCTCCTTCTGAAAACTTTTTATCTTCTGATGATAAAACTATTCCACTGAAATCAATCCCAGGTATCATTGGAAATGATCGAACAACAGGTGATGCTCCTGTTATAGCTAAACCATCTTTATAATTTAATGTTGAATGAGTAATTTTTACTAGGACATTACCCTCCATTAGATCATTATCTTCGATCTCAACCATATTAACAGTTTGAGTATCATCCTCTTTCTCAATCATAATAGCTCTAAATTTTTCAGACATTTTTCCTCCTAAATTATCTATTAAATTGCATTGGCTGACCTATTGGGTCAGATAGTTCGTCTTCTCTCATAACAATATTACCCCTTATTATTGTCATAATTGGCCAACCTTTTACTTTCATTCCATCATAAGGAGTCCAACCGCACTTACTTACTATCCAATTATTCTCAATGACTCTTTCTTTATTTAAGTCAATTACTGTAAAATCAGCATCATTACCTACTTCTATAAAACCCTTATTTTTAATACCAAATAACCTTGCAGGGTTTGCACTAGTTAATTGAACAAATCGATTTAAGGATAATTTCTCATTATTTACATGATTTAACATGACAGGAACAAGAGTTTGAACACCCGGCATACCTGATGGAGAAATAGGATATTCTTTATCCTTTTCATCTTTAGTATGGGGAGCATGATCTGAGCCTATTATATCTGCAACACCATTATTTATAGCAGTCCATAATTTAGTCTGATGATTTATATCTCTGATCGGCGGATTCATTTGAGCATAACTTCCAAGCTCATTGTAACAATCAGGAGCTGCTAAAGTTAAATGTTGAGGGGTTATTTCAACAGAGGCTATGTCTTTATTATCAGCTAAAAATTCAGCCTCTTGCCCTGTTGATACATGAAGAATATGTATTTTTTTATTATATTTTCTTGCAATTTTAATTATTCTTTGGGTAGCAATAAAACATTGCTCATCATTTCTCCATACTTCATGAGAATGTATATCTCCTGTTGTTTGATATTCTTTTCTGGCATCAAGAGAGCTTTGATCTTCAGAATGAAATGAAGCCCTATAATTAATTTCAGACATAATTTTAGATAGGTCTTCATCTCCTGATACTACCAAGCCGCCAATGCTCAATCCCATAAAGACTTTTACACCGCAGCAGCCTTCGACTTTCTCTAATTTAGGCAGCTCTTTACTATTGTCTTCTGTTCCACCAACATAAAAAGCATAATCACAATAGGATCTATTTTTTGCACGTTCAAATTTATCTAATAGTGCTTCAAGATTAGTTGTTGAAGGGTTTGTATTTGGCATTTCAAAAACACCAGTTATTCCGCCTAAAATAGCTGATTTTGTACCAGTATTCAGATCTTCTTTATGCGTTGGTCCTGGTTCACGAAAATGTACCTGAGTATCTATAACACCAGGAATTAAATCTAAATTTTCTATATTTATAATTGTTTCAGCATCATCATTAAGGTTTCCAATCTCGGAAATAATTCCATCCTTAACTCCTATATCAGAAATATAGCTTTTACTTTCATCAGTTATATTTGCGTTTTTAAAGATGATATCAAATGGCATTGTAACGAAATTCCTATTTCATTATACTAATATAATAATATTAAAATTAAATAAAAATATATGAATAATGAATTAACAACATTAACCAATAGATCTTTACTCTTAGTTTCAGGAAAAGATTCTGAAGACTTCCTTCAGTCTATAATAACTATCGACTTAAGTGGTAATACTGAAGAGCTGTTATCAAGTTGCTTTTTAAGTCCACAAGGAAAATTGTTAAATCAGTTTTTTATAAAAAAAGAAGGCAATCACTTCCTGTTAGATTTACACAAAAAATCCTTTCAATCATTTATGGAAAAGATGCAAATCTATAAATTAAATTCAGATGTAGATTTTGAAGAAAAAAATGATCTAGAAGTTGTAGTTTGTCTAGAAAAAGAATTTCAGGGCTCCTTTATTGACCCAAGAAATATAGATTTAGGTTGGAGAGGAATAAGAGAGAAAAGCAAAGATAGTTCTAATAGTGATAATTATGAAAAAAAGAAAATCTCTCTTGGTATAGTTGAAGAAGGTGAAGATTTTTTATCTGGTGAATTTTTTCCAATAGAATTAAATCTTGATTATCTTAATTCAATTTCATTCAAAAAAGGTTGTTTTATCGGACAAGAAGTAACTTCAAGAATGTATAGAAAAGGTAAACCTAAAAAAAGAGTTTTTTCAATTACATCTAATAGAAATAACAAGCAAGGTGATGATATTTTTTTAGAAAATAAAAAAATTGGAACAATTATTAAATCATACGATAATGAGAGCGTAGCAATTCTTAAAACTGATTCTTTACCTAAAATTCAAAAGGAAAACACATCTGTTAACATAAATAATGAGAAAGCTACTATAACTGTTCACATTCCTGATATTTTTAAAGACTATGCCATCTGATAGGCAAGGTTTTTGTAGTTGGTCTAATTCACATGATATTTACATGCAATATCATGATGATGAATGGGGAAAACCAGAATTTGATGGCAGAAAACTTTTTGAAATACTTACTTTGGAAACCTTCCAATCTGGTCTTAGCTGGATAATTATCCTAAAAAAGAGGGATAATTTCAAAATAGCTTTTGATAATTTTAATCCAAAGGTTATCTCAAGATACAATAATAAAAAAATTAAGGAACTTATGGAAGATAGATCAATTGTAAGAAATAAAAAAAAGATACTTTCAACTATAAATAATGCAAAAATTTATAGTAATGAATTCAAGAGTTCTAACGAATTTTCAGATTTTTTTTGGAAATATGTTAATCATAAACCTATTATTAACTCTAGAAAGGAGTTGAGAGAGATTCCTAAAGATACTGAATTATCTATAAAAATTTCAAGGAAAATGAAAGAATTGGGGTTTAGTTTTTGTGGGCCAGTAACAGTCTACTCATTTATGCAAGCTTCTGGAATAGTAAACGATCATTTAGTGAGTTGCCCACATTACTTAAAGTGTCAAAAAGATTAACATAATTGATTTTTCTGATATTATTTTTGGGTTATGAATGAAATTGTAATCAGCGGAACTGGTGTATTTACTCCTAAAGAATCAATAACAAATAAAGAGCTTGTTGAAGCTTATAACGCTTATGCAGAGAAATTTAATACACTTAATAAGGATCTAATTGATAATGGCGAGTTAGATGCTTTAGAATTGTCTAATGAAGACTTTATTTATAATGCCTCAGGAATAAAAAATAGATATGTAATGGATAAAAAGGGAATTTTAGACCCTGACATTATGCACCCTATTTTAGACAGGAGAAATAATGACGAACCATCTATTTTAGCAGAAATGTCTATAGAAGCTGCTAAACAAGCTTTAGAGGTATCTGGGAAAAAGCCTTCTGATATAGATGCAGTTATTACAGCATGCTCTAATTTAGAGAGAGCTTATCCTGCAATAGCAATCGAAGTACAACAATATTTAGGAATTCAAGGATTTGCTTTTGATATGAATGTTGCTTGCTCATCTGCAACTTTCGGGATTCAAGCTGCTGCTGATATGATTAAGGCTGGAAGCGCAGAAACAATTTTAATAGTTGATCCCGAGATTTGCTCTGGACATTTAGATTTCAAAGATCGCGATTGTCATTTTATCTTTGGTGATGTTTGTACAGCCCTTATTTTAGAAAAAAAAGTATCTGCAAACTCTCTAAATTCATTTGAAATTCTATCAACTAAGTGCATTACTCAATTTTCCAATAATATTAGAAATAATTTTGGATTCCTTAATAATGCCAAGCAATCTAAAACTCTTGATAGAGATATGTTGTTTATGCAGGAAGGAAGAAAGGTATTTAAAGAAGTTGTTCCTATGGTAAGTCAATTAATACTTGATCATTTGTCGGATGAGAAAGTTGAAATTAATGATGTAAAAAGACTTTGGTTACATCAAGCAAATAAAAGTATGAATGATTTTATAGGAAAAAAAGTTTTAGGTAGAACGCCAGAAAAAAATGAACAGCCAAATATACTTCAAGATTATGCAAATACTTCATCTGCAGGCTCAATTATAGCATTTTCTCAATATAGCAAAGATATGAATAAAGATGAAATTGGCGTTCTTTGCTCTTTTGGTGCTGGTTATTCAGCTGGAAGTGTTATTCTTAGAAAAACTTAAATCATCTCAATTTCTTTTGACTAATTAATGAATAATGTTTTTATTATCAAAATTATAAACTATGGCCAATTATTATGGATAAATCAGTAGATAATAAAATTAATCAATTGCATCCAAGTAAGATTCTTGATGAAATGGGTATATCTTGGAATGACGATATAGAAAAGAAGACATCTTCATTATATAAAAAAATCTCAAGTGTAATACCAGATATTGAGTGGCCGTTTTTTGCACCATACATAGAAGCAATTAATATTCTAAAAAAAGAAAAAAATGCCACAATTCTTGCACATAATTATCAGACGCCAGAGATTTTTCATTGTGTTAGCGATGTAAGAGGGGACTCTTTGCAGCTAGCAAAGGAAGCCACAAAAGTTGATAGCGATATAATAATACAATGTGGTGTTTATTTTATGGCTGAAACATCAAAAATTCTAAATATGGATAAAAGGATAATTATACCAAGTTTAGATGCAGGTTGCTCTTTAGCTGCTTCTATAACAGGGCAGGATGTAATTGACCTAAAAAGAGAAAACCCAGGAATTCCTGTTGTTACATATGTTAACTCGTCAGCAGATGTTAAAGCCGAGACTGATATTTGCTGTACATCTTCAAACGCATTAGAAGTGGTAAACTCTCTAGATTCTGACAAAATTATTTTTATTCCAGACGAGTATTTAGCAATGAATATTGCGAAAGATACAAAAAAAGAAATCATTATGTGGAAAGGAAGGTGTGAGGTTCATGAAGAATTTACTGTTGATGAAATTAGAGAATATAGAGAAAATGAACCTGGTGTCAAAATTATTGCGCACCCTGAATGCGCTCCAGAAGTAGTTGATGAGGCAGATTTTTCTGGATCAACTTCTGCAATGATAAATTGGGTAAAAACAAATCAACCCTATAAAGTTCTTATGGTTACTGAGTGTTCCATGAGCGATAATGTTTCTGTAGAAACACCAAATGTTAATTTTGTAAGACCATGTAATCTTTGCCCTCATATGAAGGAGATTTCATTAGAAAAGATTCTTTCTTCCCTTTGGTATGAAACACATGAAGTTATTATTGATCATGATATTGCTAAACGAGCGCTTAATTCAGTAAACAGAATGATAAATTTATGAAGATATTATCTGATCCAAAATTAAAAAAAATTGTCAGATTAGCTATCAAAGAAGATCTTGGAGAATTAGGCGATATTACTAGCAATACTGTTTTAACAAAACGAGATAGCGCAACATTTCATTTTGTCTCACGAGAAAAAGGTATTTTATGTGGTATTAATATAGCTGAAATAGTTTTTGAATTAATTGACGAAAAAATCAAATTTACTTCATTTAAAAAAGATGGTGATTCAATAAAAAAAAATGAAGTTTTAGCTAAAGTTGAGGGACCGGCAATAAGTCTTTTAACGGGGGAAAGAACTGCATTAAATTTCTTAACTCATCTTTCAGGTATAGCAACATCTACATCAATAATGGTTAAATTAATTTCGTATACTGATACAAAAATATTATGCACACGCAAAACAACACCGGGATTAAGAAATATAGAAAAATATGCTGTTAAAGTTGGTGGGGGTATTAATCATAGAACAGGACTATATGATGCTATCTTAATAAAGGATAATCATATAGCTATAGCTGGATCAATCTCTAATGCTCTAAAAAAAGTTAAAAAGCTAAAAAATAAGATAAAAATTGAAATTGAAGTAGATAATTTAAAGCAATTT
>QCOD01000025.1 GCA_003209955.1 OCS116 cluster bacterium AG-430-B22 | reverse complement strand
GATAAAAAAATAAATATTGAAAATGAACTAAAAGATTCAATTATTTACTCTTCAATTGGCTCTGGAAAAAGAATTAGAGGCTATCTTTCCTGGGAGATTGCAAATTTTTTTGGTGCCGATAAATCTGATGCACTTAAATTAGCATCAACAATTGAATTAATTCATACTTATTCTTTAATTCATGATGATTTACCTGCCTTAGATAATGATGATTATAGAAGAAACAAGCCAGTGAGATAATTATTGCCCCAGGAATGTTAACAAAACATTACTCTCCAGCTGTTCCCCTAAGAATCAATGCAAAAAAAGCTGAAAAAAATGAATTACTTATAGGCTTCGGCCCAAACTATAATGCTCCAAATTTAAGTTTTGATGGAAGCTTAGTAGAAGCTGCTTCAAATCTTTTTTCTTTTCTAGCAAAATATCAAAAAAAATACTCAAAAATAGCTATAGCACCTATACCAAATAAAGGTATTGGAAGAGCAATCAACGATAGAATCAAAAGAGCAACTTCAAAAAATTAAGCAGTTGGTAACTCATAATCAGCGAATTGTTCTCGAAGAGTCAGTTTTTGTATTTTTCCAGTTGCCGTATGAGGAATTTCATCAACAAAAACTACATCATCAGGCATCCACCATTTTGCTAGCTTATCTCCTAAAAATTCTAAAACATTATCTTTATTTGGATCTTTACCTTCAGCAGGAACACAAATTAATAAAGGCCTTTCATCCCATTTGGGATGAAAAATTCCAATTACTGCCGCTTCAGCAATATCTGGATGTCCTACGGCAATATTCTCTAACTCAATTGAGGATATCCATTCACCGCCTGATTTAATAACATCTTTAGATCTATCAGTAATTTGCATGAAACCTAGTTCATCAATTGTAGCTACATCACCAGTATCAAAAAAGCCCTGATTATCAAGTATTTGTCCACCATCACCTTTCATATATTTACTTGCAATAAAAGGTCCTCTTACTAATAGATGTCCAAAATCTTTTCCATTCCAAGGTAAATCATTTCCATCATCATCAGTAATTTTCATCTCGACCATATAGGATGCTCTACCTTGCTTTAACTTTATATCCATCTGTTCATCAAAGCTTAATTCTTCCATTCCACTTTTAAAGGCGCCTATTGTTCCTAATGGAGACATTTCTGTCATACCCCAAGCATGCATAACTGAAACATCATAATTTTTTTCAAATTTTTCTAGCATCACTCTTGGAACAGCAGAACCGCCAATTGCAACTCTTTCAAGATAAGGAAGTTTAAGATTATTTGCTTCAAGATATTGAAGAAGCATCAACCAAACTGTTGGTACTGCCGCAGTAAAAGTTACTTTGTGGTCGTTAAGTAATTCGTAAATACTTTCCCCATCCATATTCATTCCTGGCATAACAACCTTACAACCTGACATTGGAGCCGAAAAAGACAAACCCCAAGCATTTGCATGAAACATTGGAACAACTGGCATTACTACATCTGTAGATTTGATACCCATTGCATCAGCAGAATTAGCAACTAGTGTATGCAGAACATTTGATCTGTGAGAATACAAAACTCCTTTAGGATTTCCAGTTGTTCCAGAAGTATAACATAATCCACAAGCATCATTTTCTTCCAACTTAACCCAGTTAAAATTATCATCTTGAGAATTAATGAGTTCCTCATATGAGTAAACATTCTTTAACTTGGTGTCAGGTAAGTCGGATTTTTCACATAGAAAAATAAAACCTTGAACATTAGGAATTTTATCCTGAATATTTTCTAAAATTTCAACAAAACTTATATCAGAAATTATAAATTTATTATCCGCATGATTAATAATGTAATCAAGCTGCTCAGTAAAAAGACGAGGATTTAATGTATGATAAATTGCACCTAAACCAGTAATTCCGTACCATGATTCCAAATGTCTGTGCGTATTCCAGGCTAAAGTTCCAATTACATCATTTTTTGTTACTCCTAATTCTTTCAAAGCTTTAGCAAATTTTTTGGATCTGGAATGAATTTCAGAATAAGTTGTAGAGTGAATATCACCCTCAACTTTCCTAGTAACAATTTCTCTTTCCCCATGGTGAATTTTTGCATGATCAATAAAAGTATGAACAAGCAAAGGCCATTCCTGCATTAATCCTCTCATAATATTCTCCTTAATTTTATCTGATATTATTGATTTTTTTCAATGGTTCAATAGCTTGAAGATAAATAAATTGTTAATAAACTATCACCAATTTTTCTTTTTTCTAAAACTTCAAAGCCACTGATACTCTTAATAGGTATACGACCAGAAGTTTCAAGAAAAATATAAACACTATCATTCATCCAACTGTTTTTAATTAAATTATTAATTGCTATTTCATTAACATCTGTTTTTGAATAAGGAGGATCAGAAAAAATTATATCAATTTTCTTATTCTGGTCATTATTAAATTTTCTTATTTTAGTTATATCAAGCTTGTAACAATCACAACATGAGTTTAATTCGAGAAGTGAAATATTTTCCTCTATAGCTTTAACAGCTTTTATTGATTTATCAATAAAAGTACAATTTTTAGCTCCTCGGGAAATAGCCTCTAAGCCTAAAGATCCTGAGCCAGCAAAGAGATCTAAAACATTTTTTTGCTTAAGATTAATTTTAAGACTATTTTCAATGATATTAAATAAGGTCTCTTTAAATCTATCCGTTGTAGGTCTAGTTTCATTACCTTTTGGGGTAATTATTTTTCTTCTAGCATACTTACCTGAGATAATTCTCATTATTTCCTCTTTTATTAGAAAAAATTAGCAAAATTTCTTTTCAAAAATATATTTGAAATTTCTTTTACTCCACATTTTGTTAAATTACCTAAGCTAAAAGGCCCATATGAATATCTTATCAATCTATTTACCTCAAGATTCATATGATTACATATTTTTCTAATTTCTCTATTTTTTCCTTCATATAAAGAAAACTTCAACCATGAATTTGAATTTTGTTTTTTTTCAATTATCGCATCTATAGGTTTGTATTTTTCTCCTTGAATAGAAATCCCCTCTGATAAATTTTTGAGTCTTTTTTCATCTACTTTTCCAAACACCCGAACCTTATAAGTTCTCTTGAAGTTATTCTTAGGTAGCTCAAGATGTCTTGATAAGTCTCCATTATTAGTAAGAATTAATAACCCTTCACTATTATAATCTAAACGACCTACGCTTATTGTATTCTTTAATTCTTTAGGCAAAAAATTATAGATAGTATCTCTGCCTTTCGGGTCACTCTTTGTAACAAGACACTTTTTTGGTTTATTAAATATCCAAACACTGGTTTTTAACCTTGTATCGACAACTTCACCATCCACAGTAACAATTGCATTCCTGTCTACATTTAGAGCTGGTGAGTCTATTACTTCTCCATGCAAAGTAACCCGCTTTTCTAGTATAAGCTTTTCAGCTTCTCTTCTTGAGGCTAGACCTGAATTAGAAATTAATTTTGCAATTCTAATTTTGTCATTTTTTGTTTTTTTTTCCATATTCAAGCCTTATATATAAAAATAGGAAATAAAATTGGAAAACACTACAACAAAAACTAAATACTTTATGAAATTAGCTTTATCTGAGGCTGAAAAAGCTAAAGAAAGAGATGAAGTGCCAGTTGGAGCAATAATCGTTAACCAAAAAAATGAAATTATATCTTTAAATGGGAATCGAATGCGAGAACTGAACGACCCTACTGCTCATGCTGAAATTTTGGTAATTAGGAATGCTTGTAAAACCTTAAAGACAACTAAATTATTTGATTTTTCGTTATTCACAACTTTAGAGCCTTGCGCAATGTGTGCAATGGCAATTTCATTAGTTGGAATTAAGAATTTATACTTTGCTGCTGAGGATAAGAAAAAAGGATGTGTTGAAAATGGTATAAGAATTTTTTCATCAAATTCTTGTCATCATGAGCCTAATGTTTTTAATGGTTTTTACAAAAGAGAATCAGAGGATCTTTTAAAAAAATTCTTTTCACAAAGAAGATAATTTGTATAATCATTAGTTCTATTGGTTAATCACTAACTTATAGAAAAATTCAGGAGATAATCATGATTTTTGAACATAATGACAAAACAAAAGAATTAATAGCTCGTGTTGAAGCTTTTATGGATAAATATGTATATCCTAATGAAGCAACTTATGATGAGCAAATGATAGCTTTTGGTGAAGACCGCTGGCAGATACCTCAAATTTTGGAGGATTTAAAAGTAAAGGCCAAGGAAGAAGGTCTATGGAATATGTTTTTACCAGAATCAGAACGTGGTGGAGGTTTAACTAATGTTGAATACGCTCCAATTTGTGAAATTATGGGAAGAGTTGGTTGGGCTTCTGAAGTCTTTAACTGTTCTGCACCTGATACAGGAAATATGGAGCTTATCGAACGTTATGGAACCGAAGAGCATAAAGAAAAATGGCTTCAACCATTGCTTGAAGGTAAAATGAGATCGGCTTATTTAATGACAGAACCTGATGTAGCTTCTTCTGATGCCACTAATATTTCAACAAAGATTGAAAGAGATGGTGATGAGTATGTTATTAACGGAAGAAAATGGTGGTCATCTGGAGTGATGGATCCAAGATGTAAAGTTGCTATTGTTATGGGAAAAACTAATCCTGATGCATCTAGACATCAACAACAAAGTCAAATTTTAGTGCCAATGGAAACACCTGGAGTAGAAATTGTAAGACATCTTCCAGTTTTTGGTTTTGATGATGCACCTCATGGTCACAGTGAAGTCAAGTTAGATAATGTTAGAGTGCCAGTTGAAAATCTTTTTTTAGGGGAAGGTAGAGGTTTTGAAATCGCACAAGGTAGATTGGGTCCAGGAAGAATTCACCATTGTATGAGAGCAATTGGTGTTGCAGAAAGGACTCTTGAAAAAATGGCCAAGAGACTTTTAAGTAGAGAAGCATTTGGTAGACCTATAGCTGAACATTCAGTTTGGGAAGAGAGAATATCTAAAGCAAGGATAGAAATTGAATGCTCCAGGCTTTTAACTATGAAAGCTGCCTATATGATGGATACAGTTGGTAATAAAGTTGCAAGAGCTGAAATAGCTATGATCAAAGTAAAAGCACCAAGAACATTATTAGATATTATTGATGATGCAATTCAAGCTCACGGTGGTGGAGGTGTTACAACTGATTTTGGACTAGGAAGAGCTTATGCTAGCGCAAGAACATTAAGAATTGTCGACGGTCCAGATGAAGTTCATAATAGAGCTGTAGCAAGGTTAGAATTCAAAAAATATAGAGAAGAATTATCACAGGCAGCTGAATAATAATTTTTTATTTAATTTTTTTTGAAACTATTGTATTAAAGTCACAATTTTTTAATTTTTCTTATTAAAATTTGATAAATATATAATCATTATAATAAATATATTTATATAAATTACTGTTAATACACTGATTATTCATCTATAACCGTTTTTCTATATTTGGAGATTATTATGGCTAACAAATGGTCAAAAGATAGCTGGAGAAATAAACCTATAGTTCAAGTACCTGAGTATGACGATCAAAAGGCTCTTGAAAAGGTTGAAAAGAGATTATCTTCCTATCCACCTCTTGTTTTTGCGGGTGAAGCTAGAAGATTAAAAGAACATTTAGCTAAAGTTTGCCGTGGAGAAGCTTTTTTACTTCAGGGTGGAGATTGTGCAGAAAGTTTTGCAGAACATAATCCTGATAACATAAGAGATACTTTTAGGGTTATTCTTCAGATGGCAATTGTTTTAACCTTTGGAGCTGGGTGTCCAGTAATTAAGGTTGGAAGAATAGCCGGTCAATTTGCTAAACCAAGATCTGCACCTTTAGAAAAGCAAGGAGAAATAGAGTTACCAAGTTATAGGGGTGATATTATAAATAATATTGAATTCGTCGAAGATCTAAGAATTCCTGATCCTGAAAGGCAGATTATGGCTTATAGACAATCTGCCTCAACATTGAATCTTCTCAGAGCTTTTGCGCAAGGTGGTTACGCAAATCTTGATCACGTCCATAAGTGGAACATGGGTTTTGTAAAAGAAAGTAAACAAGGCGAACAATATGAACAAGTGGCTAATAGAATCTCTGAAACATTAGATTTTATGGATGCTGTTGGAATAAACTCAAATACAACCCCTGAACTTAGATCTGTTGATTTTTATACAAGCCATGAATCACTGTTATTGGGTTATGAAGAATGCTTAACAAGGGTGGATTCAACTAGCGGTGATTGGTACGATACATCTGCGCATATGTTATGGATTGGCGATAGAACAAGACAGCCAGATGGCGCTCATATTGAGTTTGTAAGAGGAATCAAAAACCCTATAGGAATGAAATGTGGTCCTTCTTTAGATTCTGATGAATTATTAAAATTAATTGATTTAATAAACCCTTCTAATGAGGAGGGAAGATTAACTCTTATAACAAGATATGGAGCAGATAATCTTGATGATCATTTACCAAAATTAATTAGAGCTGTTGAAAAAGAAGGAAAAAAAGTTGTTTGGTCTTGTGACCCTATGCATGGAAATACTATTAAAGCTTCAAATGGATATAAAACTAGACCACTTGATAGTATTTTAACAGAAGTAAAACAATTCATTGATATTCATGAATCTGAAGGAACTTATGCTGGAGGTGTTCATATTGAAATGACGGGTCAAAATGTAACAGAATGTCTAGGCGGCACTCAAAAAATTTCTGAAGAAGATTTAACTCATAGATACCATACTCATTGCGATCCAAGATTAAACGCTAACCAAGCTTTAGATCTATCTTTTTTAATTTCTGAAAGATTAAAAGAGTTAAGAAGCTAAATTATTCAGAAATATTTACTATCACCCTTCCTCTAACTTTTCCTTTAAGAATATCATTCGCAAGAACCTCAACTTGCTCTAAAGAGGTATCAATAGTCATTTCTTCTAGTTTGCTAATATTAATATTCTCACTTAGACGCTTCCAAGCTATTTCTCTTAACTGCATTGGTGCCATTACTGAGTCAATACCAAGTAGAGAGACACCTCTTAATATAAATGGCATAACTGTAGAGGGTAGATCCATTCCTTGTGCAAGTCCGCATGCAGAAACAGCTCCTCCATAGGAAACCTGAGCAAGTATGTTTGCCAATGTAGTACTACCAACTGAGTCAATCGCTCCAGCCCATCTTTCTTTTCCTAAA
>QCOD01000024.1 GCA_003209955.1 OCS116 cluster bacterium AG-430-B22 | reverse complement strand
ATCATTATCTTCAGCATCTTCATCAATGTCATATTGTGTATAGCGCATAGAAAAACCTAATTGAGGTCTATACTGACTTTTTGTTATTTCAAGATTATGTTTTGCTTTATTGACATCAATTTCTGATTTTAATTGCTGGTAGCTGTTATCTTTGAAATTTATCAAATCTTCTTCATTTGTATCTAGCATTTGAAAAAGAGGTAGCCCAAGGCCATTGTAATCGTCCCTAAAGAAAGAAAGATATATTGATAACATTTGAGTCTTATCGGCATCCAAAAGAGCTTGTTTAACCTCTATCTCGCTAATTCGTATATTTATTAAGGCTAATTCGGAGTTTTCAATAGCTCCGGCATTAAATCTTGCTTTTGCAGTTTCTCTGTATTTTAGCATTTTATCCAATAATTTTTTACTATAATCACTAACCAGCACCGAGTTAGCAGCATTTAGATAAATGTCTGAAGCATTGATAATTAAATCTGAAGCAATTTCTTTTCTATCAATATCTGAATAAGAAATATCACTTTTTGCTAATTTTACTCGTGAATTGATTTCATTGCCCTTATATAAAGGTTGATCAATTCGGATTACGCCATCAAAACTATCGTCTCTAATTTTTCTTAGTGCGTCTCCTGTATTAATGTCTCTTTTTATAGATCTATCATTAACAATTTGGGCCTCTAAAGTCGGAAACCTTAATCTTTGAGCATATTTTTTATTCTGATCAAGTTCATAATACTTAGCTGTAGCATGTAAGTATTCAGGTTGAACTATAACAATTTGATTTATATGCTCAACAAAGTTTTGCTGAGTTAAGGTAGTATTATCATCTAGTATTGAGTAAGAAATAATGTCACTAGCCTTAACATTCATACAAAGCATAAAGAGTAATAAAATACTTATATTTTTGAAAATCGACATGATTTTATAAAAATTAAAGAGAAAAAGATTTACTTTTTCTTTCCTTTTTTATCTGAATCTTCTTTTTTGTCATCTGAAGTGCTTCCATTAGCATCATCACTTCCTGATTTTTGAGCAATTTCAGTTAATTTTTCATTAATTTGATTAACGCCTTGTACTAAGCCATTCACAACCGCATCTATTGATGATCGAGGTATCATAAGCTCTCCAGCTGCATCAACTTCTCCACTAGGGGCAATTCTTGTTAACTCAACCCTTAATACATCATTTGAGAATGTAACATTCCCTATTCCATCTACAACCATAATTTCCTCCATAAATAGTTAATAATCTATAGATGGTGGATTCTTTTTAAATTTCAAGGTAAGAAACTAAGTCTTTATATTATTTCATAGTTAGTGGTGGGCACGGCTGGGATTGAACCAGCGACCCCTACGATGTCAACGTAGTGCTCTCCCACTGAGCTACGCGCCCATTTTTTATAAAATATATTTAAAGTATTTATAATCAATATAAAAATCTGATATTGTTATAAAATATTTAATAAAAATTTAATAATAGATAATGAATTATAAATTATTTAAACCTCAATCAGAAGAAAGCCCTTTAATTCTAACTTCAGTTCATTCTGGAGATAGGTATACTGATTTATTTTTAAAAAAAATTAAAAGCTTTCAAGATGATTATAAGTCAATTGAAGATATGTTTATGAATCAGATTGTATCGGGTTTGAATCTTCCAAACATACATATATTAATCTCTTTGTATTCAAGGCTAATAATAGATCTTAATAGATCAGAAAAAGAATTAGATATAGATTTGATTCTAGATCCAAAAAATTTTGAATATATTAATACGCCAAGGGTTAAAGGTGGAATAGGTTTAATACCAAAAAATACACCTAAAAAAGAGATTGATTATATTAACAAGTATTCTGAAGAAGAAATTAGAGTTCTTATTGATAACTTTTATCAAAATTGGCATAACAAATTAAATGAGATAATAAATAAAGTAAGAGAATATAATGGTTTTGCCTTTATTCTTGATTGTCATTCTATGCCATCACATAATCCCTATGTTGGTAAAAACAAATTATCAGATATAGTTCTAGGCGATAACCATAATTCCACTTGTCCAAAAGAAATTATAGATATAATGACTAATTCGATTACAAAAGAGGGCTTCACGGTATCTATAAATGAACCTTATGCCGGGGGTTTTATAACTCAAAATTATTTTAATGCAGAAAAAAAAATTTTTACATTACAAATCGAAATTAAAAGAGATTTATATATGGATGAAAAAAGATATTTGAAAAATGATAACTTTAATAATTTTAAAAATAATTTTAGAAAAATAATCAATGATTTGAATGATTTTCTTATTAATAGATATAAAGTAGATATTGCAGCGGAATAAAAAATATTAATTAAAATTTTTTTGTTTGATTATGCAAATGTAATTTTAATTCCATATTCTTTGATAATTGGAAATAAGTTTAGTTTTACATTAGAATGTGCTCAAGTTTATTGAAAATGATTAGTAATTTTGAAAAATTAAAAAAACAGGAAGCAATAAAAGTTTTATCTGATTTGCATAATAAGGGTGATTTTGACTTTTTACTAAAACTTGCAAAAAGATTTGTCGAAAAATATCCAGGCAATGTTAATGGATTAAATATTCTTGCTATTGCTAATAAAAGATTAGGAAATTTTTATAAGGCAAAGGAAATTTTTGAATTTATAATTAAGCAATCAAATAAACCTCAAGCTTTTTTGTTTTCTAACTTAGCTAACCTTTTTTTTGATTTAGGTAAAATTGATGATTCAATAGTAAATCATAAAAAAGCACTAGAAATTGAACCAAATAACTTAAATTCAATAAGTGGAATGGGATTATCACTTTCAGAGAAGGGTAATGAAGAAGAGGCAGTAAAATGGTTTAAGAAAAGCTACAAAATAAATCCTATTGATGATGGCATTAATTTTAATTTGGCAACATCCTTAAGAAAATTACGTAAATTTGATGAAGCAGCATTTCATTACAGTAAAAGCAAAAAGAGATTAAGCAAAAGTTTTCAATTAGAATGTATATATCAAAGTTCTTCTAAATCTACCTCTGATTTCTATGATCTTGTTGATGAACTCAATGCTATGCCTCTTGACCCACTTGCTGCATGTCTAACTAAACATGCTTCTATTAGATATTCCAAAGAAGATAAATATTCTTTTTGTAGCGAACCTTTTAAAATGATTAAAAAATACTCTCTATTTGAAGATAATAGTATTGATAAAAATATTATTGATGATTTCTTAGAAGAGGTTGAACAATCTAAGATTTCAATGAAACATCAATCTCTTTTAAATAGAGGTATTCAATCTGCGGGTAATTTGTTTTTACTAGAAAGCCCAGCGATAATAAAAATGAAGGAAGTCATTCATGAGAAGATAAAGATTTATAAGGATGAGTTTTCTGAGTCTGATGACGGATTTCTAAAGAAATGGCCAAATGAATTTATTATTCATGGATGGTTGGTTGTTATTAATGATGGAGGAAATCTTAAACCTCATATGCATAAAGAAGGATGGCTTAGTTCATCTATATATTTAAAGAGGCCAAATAAAAAAAGTGATAATGATGGAGATCTAATGTTTAGTTTACATGGTGCAGATTATGAAACAGACGGTATAAGTTTTCCTGAGAAAATATACGAAATTAATGAAGGTGACATTGTTATGTTTCCATCTTCACTATTTCATTCAACTATTCCCTTTAAATCAAATAAGAAGCGAATAACTTTAGCTTTTGATGTTATACCAATTAATTGATAATTTATTTGATAAAGGTATCAATTTGTTGCCACATCAAATTTCTGTATATATCCTTTTCCAAGTAAATCTCATGCTCTACCTCTTCAAAATTTATTATTTTACAATTTTTTATTCTTTTACTTAATTCTAATGTTTTTGAAGAGTCCACAACCCTATCGCTTATACTATTAAGAATAAGAACTTTAGTATCAATTTCTTTTAGCCAATTACTTTTTCTAATATAATTTAGTCTTTTTAATGCAGCATTTACCCATCTGTAAGTAACTCCCCATAACCTTAATTTTGGACAATTTCTTACTAATTTTTGAGTTCTTAGATATCGGTTTTTATCAGAAGTAAGATCATTTTTTTCGAAAGTTATTTCTTTACCCATATTGGGCTTAGACCCAATCATAAAATTACTTTTATTTACAAATGGGTAAAGTATTTTAAAAATAAAGGACAAAATATTTTCATTTCTAAATCCTAACATTGGAGCAGATAAAATCATGCTATCAAAATCATTACTATGTTTCTGTAAGGATGAAAGCATAATACAGCCTCCCATAGAATGACCGAAACCAATTAAAGGTTTAGGAAAGTTTTTATGGATTATTTCATCCATTATGAATGTTAGGTCATCATTGTATATATCAAAATTTTCAATATATTGTTTATTTGTATTGTTTATCATCCGATCAGATAGTCCTTGTCCTCTCCAATCAAATGAAACAACAGAGTAACCTCTTTGCTTAAATTCCTCTATTAGTTCGAAATATTTTTCGATAAACTCATTATGGCCTTGTTGCAGTAGAATTGTTCCTTTGGACTTTTCGATATTTTCTGGTTTACAATAAAATAATCTTATTTTCTTTGAATCTGACATAGAAATTCTATGAAAATATGAATTTAATGGAGCTTTGTAGTCTTTTAGTTCTGTATATGATGCTTTAGGATAATCTAACATTGCCAATAATATTAATTTTTAATTATATTAGCAGACGAAAGAGAAAAATACATGTCTTGGGAAAAAGAAATTAAAAGAATTAAAAAGAGAGAAAAAAATGCTCTTAAACAAGGTGGTTCAGATGCTATTAAATTTCAGCATAAAAAAGGTAGAAAAACTATTCGTGAACGAATTAATTATATTTTAGATAGTAATTCTTTTGATGAAATAGGTAAGATTGCTGGCTCTAACAATGGAACTGATGATGATTTTGTACCGTCAAATTTTATATTAGGTTTCGGTAAAATTAATAACAGAGATATCATTATTGGAGGAGAAGATTTTACATTAAAAGGTGGATCTCCAAACCCTGCAGGGCTAAGGAAAAGTATTTACACTGAAGAATTGGCTCTTAAGTATAAAATTCCCCTTATAAGACTTCATGAGGGAGGTGGAGGGTCAGTTACAGGTTCTGGTGGCTCAGCTGATAGGCCAAAAATCCCTAATAGTGAGCCTGTTTATGCAAGAAATAGGTTCCAAGCTTTAGCAGAATGTTTAGGTATTGTACCGGTTGCAACAGCCGCATTAGGACCGGTTGCAGGTCTTCCTGCAGCAAGATTAGTTGCCTCTCATTTTTCTGTTATGACTAAAAATTCTCAAATTCTAATAGCTGGTCCAGCTGTAGTTAAAAGAGCTCTTGGTATAGAGGTTTCAAAAGAAGAACTTGGAGGACCTGATGTTCATTTGAGGTCAGGTGTTGTAGATAATATAGCAGAGGACGAAGAGGATGCTTTAGATCAAATACAAAATTTCTTGTCATTTTTACCTGATAATTATTTGCAAGAACCACCATCAATAAAATCTATAGATAAAATAAATAGAAAAGAAAAATTGTTATCATCAATCATTCCTAGAAATAGGCGTAAACCTTATGATATGAGAAGACTTTTAAATTTAATTGTGGACAATAAATCTTTCTTTGAGATGAGTAAATTATATGGTCAGAGTTTAATTACTGGATTAGCAAGATTAAATGGACATACTGTTGGAATAATAGCTAATGATTGCATGTTTTATGCTGGCGCAATGACTGCTAATGCAGCTATTAAATTAAGAAGATTTATTGATTTTATTAATACTTTTAATATTCCTATATTAAGTTTTGTCGATGAACCAGGTTTTATGATAGGTCCAGATTCCGAGAGGTCTGGGACTATAAGACACGGAACATCAGCAATTTCTTGTTTAATGCAATCAAAGGTTCCTTGGGCTAGTATAATAGTTAGGAAACTTTATGGTGTTGCTGGTGCCGCTCATTTTGCTCCTGATAGCTATGTTTTATCATGGCCAAGTGCAGAAAGTGGGGCTTTACCCGTAGAAGGAGGGGTTGCTATAGCTTTTAAAAAAGAAATAGAATCTTCAGCAAACCCTGAACAAAAAAGAAAAGAATTAGAAGAATTATTAAGTTCTAGATCCTCACCTTTTCCACGTTCAGAAAACTTCTCAGTACATGAATTAATAGATCCAATCGAAACGAGGCCTAAGTTAATTAATTGGCTTGATCTAGAAATAAAAACAAGAAAATTGTCTAGAAATAAGTTCCTGAAAACTATGCTTCCCTAACTATAATCTTCCAAAATCATCTTCCAGACGCTCGATGTCATCTTCAAGTATTTTATTACCAATTTGTATTTCAATGATTGTTAGAATTTCATCTCCATTATTTTCTAATCTATGCAAGTTTCCTTTGGGAATGAAGATGCTTTCATTAGGTTTGAGTTCATATAGATCACTTTCTATATAAACTAATCCTTTTCCAGATATCACCTGCCAATACTCTGATCTATGTTGATGTTTTTGTAATGATAATCTTTTGCCAGAAAGAACATTTATTTCCTTTATTTGATACCCATTACCTTTAGCAATAATATGAAAATTACCCCATGGTCTATTATCAACCTCACTTAAATGATTTTTGATTAATTTTGAGCTGCTTTCAATTTTTTGAACACCGCCAATACCAAATTTCAAATCTATATTAAGTGATTTACATAACTTTGCCTCTCGAATTTTACTCTCTTGGCTTCTATCTCCACCATTACAGTAACAAATTTTTTTGTCATCATTTAATTCATGAAATTTTTTTATAGCATTATTGCTACTATCATCATCATCGTTTGTTTGTATAATTACTTTTGATACACTTTTAAATTCATCAAGAATATTAGCTCTTTGATTAGAAGACATAAAAGGCTTACCCTTTTTTCTTGTTAACCAGTTATCACTATTTAAAAGAATAACTACTTCATTAGCTATTTCTTTTGCCTCTTTTATCATAGCTAAATGGCCTATGTGAACAGGGTCAAATCCTCCGCTTAATAAAGCAATATCGTAATTTTTCATGATAAATATGTAGCATTTATCCTTTAACTATTATATTAAAATAAACCTTTAGATGTAATTAGTAATTATTAAACACTATTTGTGAGTAAAATATGAAAGTTAGAAATTCATTAAAATCATTACGATCTAGACATAGAGATAACCGATTAATTAGAAGAAAAGGTCGTCTATATGTTATAAATAAGAATAATAAAAGATTTAAAGCCCGCCAAGGTTAATTAATATAAATCGAATGCCATAGATATCCGTTCTTTTTTGCTCTTGAAAGGTATAGTTTTGTGATAAAGGGTAGAGGGGAACAATATTAATTTTCCATCTTTAGGCTCAATTTTTTTCTTTGGTATAATGTTTGAATTTTTTGGAAATTCATATCCGTGAAGAGAAAATTCAATATTACCCTCATCACCTTTTAATTTATCAGGTATATCAAGATAAAAAACCGCACTTAACCAACCGCTAGAATGGTTATGAGATTCTTGAAAGCCATTATTTTTTAAAAAAACACCCCAACATGAGAATTGCCTCTTCTCATTGAGATGTTTAATAAATAGAGTATTTGAGCTTGAGTATTTTTGAATATATTCATTTATTTTCTTTTGAAAGAGTAATTTTAATTTATTTAATGGGTATGTGTCATGACTGAGTTCAAAACTTGTAGTTTGGTATCCTTTATTTGTAGACTTATTTTTAGGTGACCAATCTTTTTCACATTTTTTTAAATAGCTTATAATATCATCTTTGAATTTTAAATTTTCCTGATTTTCTAAATCAATATGAAATTCGCTAATAAAATCTAAAGGTTGATCGATATAATTTGTTTGCTCTTTTTTTCCAGTTTGGGTGCTAATAAAGGGGAGCAATGATCCAACAATATGATTTATTGGGTCTAAAGCTTCTATTTTTCTTAATATTTTAATACTTTCTTTATAATTACCAAGATATGTATAGGTTACAGCGAGGTTTTTTAAGCTTTCAAGATCATTTGGATTTTTATCAAGAAATTTTCTAGAATATTTAATAGTTTCTTGAAACCTTTTTAATACTATAGAGTTTGATTGAATTGTGTGGTAGGCAAAAACATAATCAGGTTCTATATCAATTATTGCCTTTGATAATTCTATAGCCCTTGAATGGTTATTCTCTAATGTATTGATATAAGCACTTAATGATAAAATAGGAATATTATGGGGATTTTTTTGATAAAGTTTTTCAGCTAAATCTAATGAATGTTTTTTTTTATTATTTGCGTATAAAATATGAGTATAGCCAATATTA
>QCOD01000023.1 GCA_003209955.1 OCS116 cluster bacterium AG-430-B22 | reverse complement strand
CGATTACACATAGAAGATTAAGATTAATGCTTATGGGGTTTGCATCTGCAGTTGTTCCTAAAAAAACAGATAGGATTTATAATGTTTTACCTCTTTATCACTCAGCAGGTGGGATTATTGCTGTAGGCTTAGCGTTGACAACTGGGGCATCGCTAGTATTAAAAAGAAAATTTTCAGTAAATGATTTTTGGTCTGATGTTAATAAATATAATGTCACTATTTTTCAATATATTGGTGAATTGTGCAGATATTTACTTAATGCTCCTGAGCATAAATTTGAACAAAATCATAATCTAAGAATAGCAACTGGTAATGGTTTAAGACCAGATATTTGGGATGACTTTAAAAATAGATTTAAAATAAAAAGAATTTTAGAATTTTATGGTGCAACTGAGGGAAATATATCTCTAATTAATTATGATGGAAAAAGTGGAGCTATAGGTAGAGTTCCAGGTTATCTAAAAAAAATGTTAAATATTGAAATTGTAAAGTTTGATGTTGAAAAAGAAGAACCAATAAGAGACGAAAAAGGATTTTGTATACCTTGTGAGGACGGAGAGGTTGGTGAAGCAATTGGCGAGATACAAATTGATGCTGCTGGTTTTGATGGTTATGTAGATAAACAAGCAACACAAAAGAAAATCCTAAGCGATGTATTTGTAAAAGAAGATAAGTGGTTTAGGTCAGGAGATTTATTAAGTCGCGATAAAGATGGATACTTTTATTTTATTGATAGAATAGGAGATACTTTTAGATGGAAGGGTGAAAATGTAGCTACTTCAGAGGTTGCTCATGCATTTCAAGGTTTTAATAATATAGAAGAAGTTAATGTATATGGTGTTGATTTGCCAGGAAATGATGGGAAAGCTGGAATGGCCGCCCTAGTGGCAAATAGCGATATAAATTTAAAAGATCTTTATTTCCATCTGAAAAATTCTCTACCAAGTTATGCTATGCCACTAATTTTAAGAATAAAAAAAGAAATTGAGATAACTGGAACTTTTAAGCATAAAAAGGTTGATCTTGTAAAGGAAGGCTATAATCCGCAGGATGTTTCAGATCCTCTATTTTTTATTGACGATAAAAATGAAAACTATACTAATTTAGATGTTAGTTTTTATGAAAAATTAATAAATAAAGATATAAAATTATAATCTTTATTGACCATTTTTTTTCATTATTTCATAATTATTTTTTTAAGAGGAAGACAATGGGAAGGTTACCAGAAAAAAATTCATTAGTAGATATTTTTAGGTGGAGAGTTGAAGAGTCATCTAATTTAATTGTAAGTAAATTCAATAATAGAGAGTTAACATATTCAGAATTTGATAGTAATGCAAATAGAGTGGCTCAGGGAATAGTAAACGAAGGCTGTGAGCCAGATGGAAGAGTTGCTTTTCTCGCAAAAAATTCAGATCTATTTTTTGAGTTTCTTTATGGAACAATGAAATCACGAACTGTAGCAGTAGGTATAAATTGGCGCCTTGCTCCGCCTGAAGTTTCTTATGTAATAAATGATTCTAAAAGCGAAATTCTTTTTGTAGGTAAAGAATTTTATCCAATAATTAAAGAAATAATTAACGAGATTCCAACAGTAAAAAAAATAATTTCTATGGATGAGGGCTCAGAGTGGGAAGAGTATATTGTATGGAGAGATAGATTTGATGATAAAGATCCTAAGCTTGAGTCAAATATAGAAGATGATGTTATTCAACTTTATACTTCAGGAACTACGGGGCATCCAAAAGGTGTTCAACTAACAAATAGGAACTTCATTGAATCTAATCAAATGGTAGAAAAAACCTGGGGAAAGGACTGGCATGAAGGTTCGGCAAACATTATCTGTTCTCCAGTATTTCATGTTGCCGGAGCTAATATGGGGGTAATGGGAATAGTTTTTGGTTGTAAAAATATTATAATACCTGAAGTTGATCCTGAACTGATTTTAAGTTTAATTGAAAAAGAAAAAATTGAGTTAGCCCTTCTTGTTCCAGCTATTATTTTATTTTTATTAAACCATCCAAATGTTGGTAATACTGATTTTTCTTCTTTAAGACAGGTTCTTTATGGTGCATCGCCTATAGCCGAAGACACCCTTAAAAAAGCTATTGATGTTATGGGTTGTGATTTTTGGCAAGTTTATGGATTAACAGAGACCACTGGACTGGGGACAACAATGAGACCAGAGGACCATGATCCTAAAAAAGGAAAACTAAGATCATGTGGAAGAGCATACCCTGGTATTGATATTAAAATAGTTGATGAAAAAAATAACGAAGTAGAAGATGGTCAAGTGGGAGAGATACTTATAAAAGGCCAATGTGTTATGAAGGGGTATTGGAATAAAGAAGACGCAACTCAGGAGTCTATTATAGACGAATGGTTCTGCACTGGTGATGCAGGGTATTTTGATGATGAAAAATTCTTATATATTCATGATAGAGTTAAAGACATGATTGTCTCAGGGGGCGAAAATGTTTATCCAGCTGAGGTTGAGAATGCACTTATGGCCCATGAAAATATTTCTGATGCAGCTGTTATAGGAATACCTGATGATAAGTGGGGAGAGGCAGTTAAGGGAATAGTAGTTACAAATAAAGAATTAGCAGATAAAGAAATAATTGACTTTGTGAAAACCAAAATAGCTGGATACAAATGTCCAAAATCGATAGATTTTGCACAAGAACTTCCAAGAAACCCAAGCGGTAAGATTCTTAGAAGAGAACTGAGAGCTCCGTATTGGGAAGGTAAAGATAGAAATATTTCTTAGTCTTTGAAATGCAAGTTTCTTCAAATAACATCAATTTAGAAGTTCAAGAATTTGGGCATAAAGACAATGTACCTTTAATTATGATTTCTGGATTTGGATCTCAGCTATGTGACTGGCCAATTAATCTAATAAATAAAATTGTAGAAAGAAAATTTAGGGTAATTATTTTTGATAATAGGGATGTTGGTTTGAGCCATAAGTTTGAAGATAATAAAATTAATGATATGAATTTGATCTGGAAATATTCTTTTTCTAGAGAAAAATTATCAAAAGATGTGGATAAACCAAAAGTTCCATATTCACTTAAAGATATGGCCGAGGATTGTATAAATATTTTAAGTGAGTTATCTATAAAAAAAGCACATATTTTAGGCACCTCTATGGGCGGGATGATCGCTCAACTTGTCGCTTTTAACTATCCAGATAGATGTAAAAGTCTTATTTCTGTCATGTCTACATCTGGTAATCCAAAATTACCAAGACCATCAAAGGAGGTAATAGAAGGACTTACTCGTCAACCAAAATCATCAAGTAAAGAAGATGTTATAGAAAACAATCTTATGACAAGAAAATTGTGGGCGTCTCCAAAATATCCAACTTCAGAAGAAATTTTAAGAGAAAAATTTTCTTATCGCTATGACAGAATGTATTATCCAGATGGCTCAACTAGACAATATGCTGCTATAGGTGATGATGGTGATAGAACCCTTAGACTAAAAAAAATATCTTTACCAACTTTAGTGCTACATGGTTCTTCTGATAATCTTGTTCCTTTAGAGGCAGGAAAAGATACACATAGAAATATATCAGGATCAAATATAGAAATTCTTGATGGGTGGGGGCACGACCTTCCGGAAGGAACGCATGACTGGATAGTTAATAAGATACATAATCACATAAAATCTTGTAACGAATAAAATTAACCCTTAAAAAGAACTATCACCCTTTTCCATCTATAATAAGCTAATATTAAGGCCGTAACTAATCCTGTTAATGCGCCAGTAAAATGTCTACGGATGAAATAATATTTTATAAAGGCAAGAGGAAACTCAACAAAAATTCTCAAAAATAAAAATATCTTATTTTTATCCTTCAAAGTTTTTGATTGAAGTTGAATATAACTCTCTTCCTTTTCAATTAGATGTTTAAATGATCTAACGGAATTATGATAAATATGATTTTTAAAATAAAAAACTTTTGAATTGTTTGTTTCTACTGAGTCATGAACAGGTGAATTTGAAAATCTTCCAAATCTTTTATTGTATAATCTTACACATTGATGAGAAGCAGAGAAAAGCCTAGGCTTTTTCCAATTTGGGTAGATGGGGGTAACTTTCATTGAAAAGAAATTGTAATGTTTATTATTATCATCAAAAATTTGTAATATTTCCGATTTAATTTGATCAGATAAATATTCATCTGCATCAAGGTTAAGTAACCATTCATTTTTTGTACAATCTTCACCAAAACGTTTTTGTGGCCCATAACCATTCCATTTATTAAAAAAAACTTTGCAACCTAATTGTCTAGCTAAATCTTGCGTGCCATCTGTTGACCCAGAATCAATAACAATTACCTCATCAACAAAGTCTATAACAGATTCAATTGTATTAGTTATTCTGTCAGCTTCATCTTGCGCAATTATAAAGCAACTAATTGGAAGTTTATTATTCATTTTTTATCCTATAGTCCCTTAATAGTAACATAGAATTTACAATGGATTATTATTTTATTATGTCATAATATTTTGATAACTAAGGGGATTTTAATGAAGATTTTTATTTTTACTGTTTGCTTAATTTTTTCAAACTTCTTAAACGCTGATATTATTAGTAATGAACAAGACTATGTAATAGATGAAAATGCTAAAGTTAGAGAGTCCACTGACGAATTAATTGTAAGAGAAATTACTATTGATCCTGAAACACATCCAGGAAATGTCCTGTATCAAGATAATTGTGCAATTTGTCATGACGGATCAATACAAAAAGCACCAGCAGTTAATTGGCTTGAAATGCTTATTCCCCAAGCTTTATTTAGAACAATGAATGATGGCATAATGGCAGAACAGTCCTCTCATTTGTCAGAGGAAGAAAAAATACAAATTGTTGAATATATTGTAAGAAAAGATAGAAAGGATTTTCCAAAGGAAGCAGAACTCAATTATTGTGAATCAAACAGAATGAAATTTGATTTGAGGGAGGCTCCTGCACCCTATGGATGGGGCTATGATACATCTAGATTCATTCCTAAAAATTCTGGAAAAATTGACTCAAAGAATGTTAAGAAATTAAAACTTAAATGGGCTTTTGGTTTTCCATATTCTCAGAGGGCTAGATCACAACCACTTTTTGCTATGGGTTCAATTTTTGTTGGAAGCCAATCTGGTGACATATATGCGCTAGATGTAGAAACTGGTTGTGTGAAATGGAATTTTTCTGCATCTGCTGAGGTACGTACCGGCATAATCATGGATGAATGGAAAAACGGTGAAAAGCCAAAGAAGCGTCCATATATCTATTTTGGTGATATACTTGCAAATGAATACGCTCTTGACGCACAAACCGGTGAACTAATTTGGAAAATAAAAACTGATGATCACCCTAATGCAACTAGAACAGCTACTTCTGCAAAATTTGAAGATATTTTATTTATTCCAGTATCTGGCTTAGAGGTTATTCCTGCATTTAACGATGATTATGAATGTTGTACTTTTCGAGGAGGGCTTTTGGCAGTTGAGGCGGATACCGGTAAAATTTTATGGAAACAATATTCAATTCCTGTTCCTGCAAAATATTCAGGTACAACATCTGTTGGTACAAGAATGTTTGGACCATCAGGAGCTCCAATATGGACTTCTCCTAATATAGATGAAAAGAGACGTTATGTTTACATTGGAACGGGTGAAAATTATTCAACCCCTGCTGACAATTCTTCGGATGCAATTATTGCTTATAATATTGATACAGGTGAAGAGGTTTGGAGAAGACAAACATTAGCTGGCGATGCATGGAATCTTGCTTGTATGGGAAAAGCTCTACCAAATTGTCCCGAAGAAAATGGGCCAGATATGGATTATTCAGCAAGCTCTATTTTAATAGATTTAGGTGATAAAGACATACTAGTTGCTGGTCAGAAATCTGGTTTTGTTTATGGAATAGATCCTGATACAGGTGAAATTATTTGGTCAAAATCTGTTTCAGGTGGAGGTACCCAGGGTGGTATTCATTTTGGTATGGCTTCCGAAGGAAAAACTTTATATGTTCCATTAAATGATATGAAAGATACTAATGATGGAAAAGTATGGTTAAATAGAAAACCTGGTATGCATTCATTGGATACTGAAACTGGTAATATTTTGTGGTCAACAATTACAGATAAGGAATGTAAACAAATAGATATTAATTGTGATCCAGGAATTTCAGCTGCAGTAACAGCAATTCCCGGAGCAGTCATTGCAGGGCATCTTGATGGAATGATTAGAGTTTATGACAAAGATAATGGTAAAATTTTATGGAGTTTTAATTCTTTGGGAGATCATTTAAGTATTTCTGGAACTCCAGCATATGGAGGAAGTTTTAGTGGATCAGGTCCTTCGATAAGGAATGGTTATATGGCTATAAATTCAGGATATGGTATATATAATCATATGCCTGGTAATGCATTGTTATTGTTTACAGTTGATTAGTTTTTAAGAGGCAACATTACCATGCATTTGGAAGGCTTTTTCAATATCATTTTCTATTTCTTCGGTCAAATTAACTTCAATTGATGTTACGGCAAGTTTAAGTTGCTCCATGCTTGTTGCACCTATTATGTTTGAGGTTACAAAAGGCCTGGTTGTAACAAACTGGTTTGCTAATTGTGATGGATCAATATTGTTTTTTTTAGCAATATTAAGGTAAGACTCAATTGCTTCCTCGCTTCCTGCTCCTTCATATCTTTGTAGCCGATTAAATAATTCCTTTCTTGATCCTTTTGGTAAATTTCCATTTTGATATTTCCCAGTAAGATATCCTTGAGCAAGAGGTGAGTATGCTAAAAGTCCAACACTTTCTCTAAAAGCTATTTCTGAACCTCCAAATTCAAATATCCTATTAAGTAAATTATAAGCATTTTGAATAGACTGCATTTTAGGTAAATCTTTATCTTTAGATTGATGAATAAACTCCATTGTTCCCCAAGGTGTTTCATTAGATAATCCGATATTTCTAATTTTACCTATCTTAATGAGTTCAGAAAGTGTATCTAAAATGGACTCTATTGAATTAGCATCTCCTTCGACATGTTGATAATTTATCGAGCCACCAAAAAGACTCATTGGTCTATCAGGCCAGTGAAGTTGATACAAATCTATATAATCTGTTTTCAACCTTTCTAAACTTTTATCAACTGCTTCGAAGATTTGTTTTTTATTTTGTTCAGTAGGTTTTTCATCATCTCGAAGCCATGTAAAAGGAGCTCTCCCACAAACTTTAGTAGCTAAAATAACTTTATCTCTGTTTTTTCTTTCATTGAACCAATTACCAATAATTTTTTCTGTTGAGCCTTGAGTTTCTTTTTTTGGAGGAACTGCATACATCTCAGCTGTATCGAAAAAATTTATGCCCATATCAAGGGCGTAATCCATTTGTTCAAATCCTTCATCTTGAGTGTTTTGTTGTCCCCATGTCATTGTACCAAGGCATATTGAACTTACTTCAATATCAGTAGTACCTAACTTTCTTTTTTCCATTTTTCCCTCCAAAAAATACAAAAAATGAACATGCTACAAATGAAAAATAAATACAAGTAAACTTTTAGGCGACCCAAGCTGGAGGGAGTGATGGCTAGTAATTGCTTAGGTCGCATAATTAATATGGTTATAAATAATAATTTTTTATTGTGGCAGAGTGACGCATAATGGTGATCCCGATAGGATTCGAACCTATGACCTTCAGATTAGGAATCTGACGCTCTATCCTGCTGAGCTACGGGACCTGAAAATATTAAAACACTTACTTATTACAGAGTTTTTCGATCCAATTATGATAGTGCTGTTGAATAGGTTCGTTTTTTCCAAATAAAAATTCTGTATTCGCTTTGGAGTGAATAGATTCTTGTATTTTAAAGTTTATTGGATAATCTTCATCTATTATGGCTGCTCTACTTAATTCCGCAAATTCTTGAGCCTTTTTTATTTCTTCTTTTGTTTTAGGTTCTTTTAAACATAAAATATATTGAGTTGTAATGGTCTCTTGTAAATCAGGAGATGGAAATATTATACTTACTAAACAATGCTCATTTTGAATTGCTGAAATTGAAGAATTAGGAAAAACTGAGTGAATAAGTCGTAAATGATTTTCAGGTTCCCAATCTTTTTCCTCAATATCAGAGAGTTCATCAATATTCTTTAAACCAAAGGCAAATCTTTGATGAGGACCATATGTATCATGGGCAATTAAATTTACTATAGTATTTTTTCCAACTGTCTCAGGATGGACCATGTGATGATGATAGCCATCTGTATAACCATCCCAACATATTTTCCACATTGGTCCGTTTATTTTTATGCTTTTAAAAAGGTGCCAGTTTTCTAAATCAATATCGTCAAGCTCGGCATCAAACCCATTCATCCATTTATTAAGATCATATTTAATATCTGGATTTAAACAAGCCCAAATAAATCCAGATCTTTCTTCACAAAATAACTCAGTTAGTTTTATTTTTGATTTATCTATATCACCAAATGTATCTGACTTAAATATATTTACTAGATTACCTGTGTTGTTATACATCCAACCATGATAAGTGCAGTTAAATTTTGATTTTTTTCCAGTACCCTCAGGACAAACAGGTGCACCCCTATGCTTACAAATATTTATAAATGTTCTAACCACTCCGTCTTCGCCTCTAGTAATAAGTAAAGGAGTATCGATTACTTTTGTGGCTTTATAAGAGTTATTTTCTTTAAATTCTGCACTTAAAGCTATCGGCACAGGGTGATCATAAAAGATTTTATTAACTTCTGAACTAATAATTTCATTATCAGTATAATCAGCTACTGGTTTAACCATAATTCCATCAGCCTGATCAGTGGTTCCATTCAAGTTATGAGTCAGCAATCTTTTTGCAAGACCTACCAATTTATTTCTATCATGAGCCATGTGATGATTATATACTAAATAATTGAATTTTCAGAGGATGATTTTCTTGTAGCATCATTAAGAATAATTTCGATTTTTTCGACAGCTTTATCGTCATCTGTTTTTTCAACAACAGCTACTTCTCTTGCTAGTCTATCTCTTGCAGATTCATATAACTGTCTTTCTGAGTATGATTGTTCTGGCTGATTGCTATTCCTAAATAAATCTCTCACAACTTCTGTTAATTCGATTAAAATACCAGAATTAATTTTAGCTTCATACTCTTGTGCACGTCTACTCCACATTGTTCTTCTTATTTTAGCTTTACCCTTCAATATTTCTAAGGTTTTTTTCATTTCATTACGCGATGAAACCTTTCTTATTCCAATTTCTTTTGCTTTAATTGTAGGAATTTTTAAAGTCATTTTTTCTTTATCGAAAATTACATTATACATTTCTAATTTTTCTTCAGCTATTTCAAATGTTTGTATATCGTTAATTTCTCCAACTCCATGTGATGGATAAACTATAAAATCACCAACTGAAAATTGTAATTTGATTTTTTTTTGAGGTAATTTTTTCGAAGAAGCTTTTTTTGTTATTGTTTTTTTCGCAGGAGCTTTTTTTGAATTCTTTTTCTTTTTAGGTACTTTTTTAGCAGGAGCTTTTTTAGAAACAGCCTTCTTAGTCTTTACCTTAGAAAGATTATTCTTAGATGTTTTAGATTTTTTTTTATTAACTTGCTTTTTTGATGCCATTTTTAACTTTCTAAAAGTTATGTAGAGGGCGGTGTAGCAAGAAAAGCTATATTTTGCAAGGAATTAGTATTAGTCTCCGTCTCCAGGATTTTCACTAAAGAATTTTTGATATTTATTTTCTATGCCTGAAAATTCTTCTGAATCGGTAGGTTTTTCTCTCGCTTCAGTAATATTTGGCCAAATTTCAGAAAATTTTTTATTTATTTCTAACCATGTTTCTACTCCATCTTTAGTATCTGGATGTATTGCCTCTTCAGGACATTCTGGTTCACAAACACCACAATCAATGCACTCATCAGGGTGAATAACAAGCATGTTTTCTCCTTCATAGAAGCAATCTACAGGACATACCTCCACACAATCCATGTGTTTACATTTAATACATTGTTCATCAACAATATAAGTCATAATTACTTAAATTCCTTTTTTATCTCACCTGATTGTTTGTCAGTTATATAGAGTAAACCTGATAATCTTCTTGTAAAATTTGACTCAAATGGATCTATATTTCCATCAGCATTAACTATTTTACACGCTAATCTAAAAATATTTAATTTTAAGTTTTCATCACAATTATCATTAACTATCTTTGTCCATTTATAGATGTCTGCAGAAAAATCTTCTTCTTCAATTGCTCTAGAATACAAGTTATCAAATTCATCCTCTTTAATATTTAAATCTGTAATTGCAATATTTTTGATCATACCTAATTCTAATTCATCCTTATTTCCGTCAATTGAAGAAGCTCTCAAAAGTATAGCAATAATTGCTATGTTAAGATCGGAATTATCAATTATGTCAGCAGTTTTCTCCTCTACACTGAAAAGGTTCTTTAAAAATTTCATCATTTTTTATCTCATCATCTATATAATTTTGTAATGTTCTTGAGCACTTTTATAGTCTAATCTTCTTTTTGTAAAACCATTAACCAAAACAACTAATGTTTGTTTATTAAGATTTATAGTAATTATATCTCCTGATTTTATTTTAATAGATGGTTTATAAATTTTACATTTATTAATTCTTACATTTCCCTCTTTAATAATTTTTTGAGAGATACCTCTGGTTTTAGTAAGCCTAATTCTATAAAGCCAATTATCAATTCTTTGCTCAGACATTTCAATATTATTTTGTATATCTAAATTTCTCATATATTGGACAATTTATCTTTTAGCTTTTTAACATCTGTATCTTTAAAAATACCATTTTTAGATTTAGAAGGATTTAGTCTATAAGATTTTTTTTGTGTATATAGTTTCCTAGTTTTTTTTATATCAGCAAACCATATAATTTTTTTCGGATCATCATCATCTTTTTTTATTATGTAACCAAGATTATTAAGTAAATTTTTTAATTCTTGTGCGGAAGTTCCCAGTAATGAAATCATTTTATCGTTTATATGAAATTGATTTCTATTTTTATTATTTTTTATATTTTCATAAATTATTCTATCAAGTCTTTCTAGAATATCAATTCTAACAACATAGTTCCCTAAAACTTTATATCCGCTATATTTATATAGATTCTTGATCACCTTTTTATTTATATTACAAGATGTGATTCCTGGTTTAGGCAATGCATTGATTTGATTCTTAATTTCTTCCAATTTTAAATTTATTTTATTGTAAATCAACCAAAGACCAGGAATTATTGAGGTATATTGTGGTTTAAGTACATTGTTAATATAAATAGAATATTTACCAATTATAATACCATATTTTTTTAACTTTCTTCTTGATTCTATATCTAAATTATCTATTTCTCTATTCATGCTTTTGCGATCAATTACACCTAATTCTTCAACGATTCTATAAGCTATACCCTTTTCTTGCTTCTTAAGGTCGGATTTTTCTAACTTGATTAAGCTGAATAAGTCTTGGTTAATTTTTTCATTTATCCAGTTTAAGATAATACTTTTTAATGGTTTTGTAAGATTCTCTTCAATTCCAAACTCAATAAGTAATTCCATATCTGGCTTCAGTATGTTTTTGCCCTTTATTAATCTTGCTATAGGTTCATTTTTGTAATTAATAATTAGAGTATTATCTAAACTAAGATCATTTGAGTGAGATTTAATAATTTTTGTTATTCTATTTTTTATTTCATTTGTAATTATTGAATTAAGTGTATTTTGTATTTTTTTATTTGTAATATTCGTTGTTGATAAAAATTTAAGTCCTTCAATTTTACCATAATAATCAGAATTAACCGTTACATCACCATTGTCATTAATTCCGGCTAAATATTCATTTTGATTATCAAATTGTTGAAAGAGTTTCTTCGAGTCAATATCAACAAATCTTTCAGTAAGTGCTTGATGCAGATGGTCTGATAAGTCATCCTCAATATTTCTAGTTTTAACTTGCCAATCATGAGAGTTTGTAACCCAATTTGATTTATTTGATACAAATGACCAAGTACGAATTTCTGATAGTTTTTCTGATATAGAATAAATATCATCTAAATTTCCTGCATTAAGTCTTTTGGTGTATTTATCTAGCGCTTCATCAGATAATTTACCTTTTTCTAGTAAGTGAAAATATATATTTTCAATTGCATTATGATGGTATATCTCGTTATTCTGCCTAAAATCAGGAATCTGACATAATTCCCAAAAAAGTTTAAGATTATCTGGATTATCAAGTGATATCCGAATTTTCTCATTCTCAGATAATTTCTTTAATGTTTTAAAGTCCTCTGCAGGAGGTGATTTTTTTAATAAGTGATTTCCAGAATCTATCTCTAAAGAATAAATTAGCTTTTCTAAATTATCGTAATTTAATTTGTTGTTTCTCCAAAAAGCAAATTTCTTTTTTTCATATTCATGATTTTCAATCGCTAAGATACTTTTTACATCTAAATCATTTACTTCTGCAGTAACACCAAATGTACCATTCTTTTTGTATCTCCCTGCTCTACCAGCAATCTGACCTAATTCATGAGCATTTAAATTTCGATATTGCCTTCCATCAAACTTTCTGTTTTCTGCAAATACAACATGGTTTAGATCTAAATTTAATCCCATGCCAATTGCATCTGTTGCAACAATATAATCAACTTCCCCATCTTGATACATTTTAACTTGTGCATTTCTTGTTCTAGGACTTAGGGCGCCCATAATTATAGCTACACCACCTTTATGTTTTCTTAAAACTTCTGCAATTGAGTAAACAGAGTCCATAGAAAAAGCTACGACAGCACTTCGTCTCGGAAGGTTAGTAATTTTTTTATATCCAGAATATGATAGTTTTGAAAATCTTGACCTGTTGATAAAATTTATTTTTGGTACGAGTTTTTTTATTAATTTTTCAACAGTATCGGAACCCATTAAAAGAGTTTCATGCATTCCTCTCATTTGAAGAATTTTTTCTGTGAAAGTGTAACCTCTCTCTGGATCGTTTAATAATTGTATCTCATCGATTGCAACAAAATCTACTGGAATATTTGTAGGCATAGATTCTACTGTACAAATCCAATATTTTGGATTTTGAGGTATTATTCTTTCTTCACCAGTAATCATTGCTGTTCTAGAAGGTCCTACTTTTTTAGAAATTTTATCAAAAACTTCTTTTGTTAGTAACCTTAGTGGAAGACCAATAATTCCTGACTGGTAGGATGCCATTCTTTCTATTGCGTAAAATGTTTTACCGGTATTTGTAGGACCTAGTGCAGCGTTAATATTCATAATCTTTTTTTACGGAATTATATTAATTATTCAAGCTCAATAAATTATGGTGTTATATACTACATATAGTATTTTGTATATTTGAGTTATATGGATATGAAGGGAACATTACATGACCGAATCACTTACAGTATTGTTTTCTTGTTCTGTTCTATACTACATTTTGTATACTTACATTTGTAAAACACTAATAAATAAATATAACAAAAATCTTTTTTTTCATGTAATCTTTTTATTAAAAAATGGAGTAGAAGTTGGATTTTAATATACCTAAAGATATTCAGAAATATTTAAATGAACTAGATAATTTTATTGAGAAAGAAATTAAACCTTTAGAAAATAAAGATGACAATATTAGATTTTTTGATCATCGAAGAGAAGACTCAAGAACTGATTGGGATAGAAATGGCTTACCTTCTGAAGACTGGGAGTCTTTATTGCATGAAATGAGATTGACTGCAGATAAAGCCGGACATCTTAGGTACGGGCTACCAAAGGAATATGGTGGAAAGAATGGTTCAAATCTATCAATGGCAATTATTAGAGAGCACTTAGCACAGAAAGGTCTTGGTCTTCATAATGATCTTCAAAATGAAAACTCAATAGTAGGAAATTTTCCTCAAGTTTTGATGTTTAGAGATTTTGGAACTGAAAAACAAAAAGATGAATTTATTAATGGTATGCTTGCAGGAACTCATAGAATTGCCTTTGGTTTAACTGAGCCAGATCATGGCTCTGACGCAACATGGATGGAAACTAGAGCAGTCCCAGAGCAACGTGATGGAGTAGATGGCTGGTTAATCAATGGATCAAAGACTTGGAATACAGGAATTCATAAAGCGAATTACGATATGATTTTTGCAAGGACAAACGGAGATGATGGATCAGCGCTAGGTATTACTTGTTTTCTTGTTCCAACAAATCATGAGGGCTTTATTGTTGAGGAGTTCTTATGGACTTTCAATATGCCAACTGATCATGCTTTGATTAGTCTTAAAAATATTTGGGTTCCAGACGATGCAATTTTTGGAAAATTGGATAGAGGTTTGGAATTAGCACAACATTTTGTTCATGAAAATAGAATTAGACAAGCTGCTTCAGGGGTTGGTGCAGCACAATTTTGTATAAATGAAAGTGTAAAATATGCAAAAGAGAGAAAACCATTTGGAAAGTCATTGTCGACAAATCAAGCCATACAGTTTCCGTTAGCAGAACTCAACACCGAGTGTGAGATGATTAGGAATCTAGTTTATAAGACTGCTTGGCAAATGGACCAAATGACTAAGCCTGAAGTTGCAATTCATCTATCTGATAAGGTTTCAATGTGCAACTATAGAGCAAATAGATTAGTTTGTAATGCTGCTGATCAAGCTATACAGGTGCATGGTGGAATGGGTTATTCAAGATATAAGCCTTTTGAGCATATATATCGGCACCATAGGAGATATCGTATTACAGAGGGTTCAGAAGAAATACAAATTCGAAAAGTTGCAGGTCATTTATTTAAGTTTATTAAAGGTAAATCATAATATGAAAATTATAATCTTTGTCCTTTTTTGTATTTTCAGTTTTAATTATGGATATTCACAGCTTTCTATTGATACAGATATTAAAATCTTAAGAGCTCAATCAGATGAAGGAAATGCTGAAGCTAAATTTTTTCTCGGAGCATTATATTATAGTGGTCAGGGAGTTGAACAAGACTTCTCGAAAGCATTAAAACTTTTTGAAGAGTCATCTAACTCCGGTTATACCAGTGCAACATATAACTTGGGTGTTATTTATGCAAAAGGACGAGGGGTTAAAATTGATGAAGACAAAGCAATACAATTTTATGAAAAAGCTGCATTAGGTGGTTTAGATAGAGCCCAATATGTATACGCTACTTGGTTAAGAGACGGAAAAGCTACTGAAAAGAATTTGGCTTTGGCTATGGATTTCTTTAAAAGATCATCTTTACAGAACTATGGTCCAGGTCTATTAGAAGTTGCTAAAGGTTATGAAAATGGATTTTCTGGGAGAAGGGATTACAGAGAGGCTGTTAAACTATACAGACAAGCAAGAGCACATGATGATGGTAAAGATAATTATACTTATTATAATGCCACTTATAGACTTGGCTTATTATATATGAAGGGTCTTGGTGTAGAGCAAGATAAGAGGAAAGCTTTGAGATTTATTCGTGAAGCAAGTGATAACAATGTTGCTGAAGCTATAAATTATCTAAAAAACATATCAAAAAATTAATTTTCTTAAACTTGACTGGAATGAATTAGACATATAAAAACTCTTTTAGTTTGAGGATAATATTATGGCGAGAGTATGTGAACTTAGTGGCAAGAAAGTAATGACAGGCAATAATGTTAGTCATGCAAATAATAAAACTAAAAGAAAATTTCTTCCTAATTTAAATAATGTTAGCTTGGTAAGTGAAAAATTAGATCTTACTGTTAGGTTTAAAGTCAGCGCTAATGCTTTAAGATCGGTTGAACATGCTGGAGGCTTAGATAATTTTCTTTTAAAGTCAAAAGATATTAACTTATCTTCAAAAGCAAAAAAACTTAAAAATAAGATCCTTAAAGGTTAGGATACAAGTCTCATTTTTTTTCCTAATTTACCATTATGATTTTCATCAAATAAATCAGCTAATTGTTCAGTAATCGCACCACCAAGTTGTTCAGCATCAACAATTGTTACAGCTCTTTTATAGTATCTATTTACATCATGACCAATACCAATTGCTACTAATTCAATTGTGTCATCTTTCTCAATTTTAGAAATCATGTGTTTTAAATGTCTTTCAAGGTAATTTCCTGCGTTTACTGACAAAGTAGAATCATCTACGGGAGCCCCATCAGAAATTACCATTAAAATCTTTCTTTGCTCAGACCTTATTTGTAGTCTTTTATAAGCCCAATCTAAAGCCTCACCATCAATGTTTTCTTTTAAAAGACCTTCTCTTAGCATAAGGCCTAAATTTCTTTTAGATCTTCTCCAAGGTTCATCAGCTGTTTTATATATAATATGTCTTAAATCATTTAATCTTCCTGGAGCAGGTAATTTACCTTCATCTAGCCATTTTTCTCTCGACCTTCCGCCTTTCCACGCTTTAGTTGTAAAGCCAAGTATTTCTGTTTTTACTGCACATCTTTCGAGGGTTCTTGCAAGAATATCTCCACACATTGCCGCAATAGTTATTGGTCTCCCTCTCATTGAGCCAGAATTATCGATTAATAAAGAAACTATTGTATCTTTAAATTCGATATCTTTTTCCATTTTAAAAGATAATGGTGATGTTGGATCAATAATTACTCTTGTAAGCTTAGATACATCTAAAAGGCCTTCTTCAAGATCAAATTCCCATGACCTATTTTGCTGAGCAAGAAGTTTTCTTTGTAGTTTATTTGC
>QCOD01000022.1 GCA_003209955.1 OCS116 cluster bacterium AG-430-B22 | reverse complement strand
CTCAATTTGATGGAATAGAGAATTTTAATGGAGATGTTATTCACCCGCAAAAATGGGATGAAAAATTTGATTACTCTAATAAAAAAATAGTTGTTATTGGAAGTGGAGCTACAGCCGTAACAATTGTTCCAGAGATGGCAAAAAAAGCTGAGCATGTAACTATGCTTCAAAGATCCCCTACATATGTTGTTGCTGCTCCAGAAAAAGATAAATTAGCAAATAATTTGAGAAAATATATGCCGCTGAAGTTAGCGTATTTAATTATCAGATGGAGAAATATTTTAAGACAACAGTATTACTTTCGCCTTTGTAAAAAATATCCAAATGGTGTTAAGAATGCTATTATTAGAGAGGCAAAAAAGAGGCTTGGCTCAGATTTTGATGTAAAAACTCATTTTACCCCAAATTATAATCCTTGGGATCAAAGAATGTGCCTTGTGCCAGACGGAGACCTTTTTGAACAAATTAAAAAAGGAAAAGCTTCGGTAGTAACTGATCATATTAAAAATATTACTGAAAACGGAGTATTATTAAACTCAGGTAAAGAGTTAATGGCTGATGTAATTGTTACTGCTACAGGCTTAAATTTGGAAATGTTAAGTAATGTTGATTTTGTAGTTGATAATAACGCTATAGATATATCAAAGACAGTTACATATAAAGGTATGATGTATAGTGGAGTACCTAATCTAGCTAGTACATTTGGATATACCAATGCTTCCTGGACACTTGGTGCTGATTTAACTTCAGAATATGTTTGTAGATTAATCAATCATATGAAAAAAAATCAATATGATGTAGTTTGCCCTCAGTCAAATAATGAAATTGAAAAGGATCCTGATTATCTAAACCTCTCTTCAGGATATATTAAGAGATCATTAGATATATTTCCACAGCAAGGAAAAAAAGCACCGTGGAGAAATAATCAAAATTTCTTAAAAGATATTTTCCAAATTAGATACGGTCGTATTGATGATGGAGAAATTTCTTTTTCAAAAAATTCTTAATTTACTTTTCTGGAGAAAAATTTATGCAATCAAAAATATGTGAAATATTAGATATAGAGTTTCCTTTATTAGCTTTTTCTCATTGTCGTGATGTGGTTGTAGCTGTTTCAAAAGCTGGCGGTATGGGTGTTTTCGGAGCAGTTAACCTTCCGCCCGATAGACTTGAGGAGGAATTAAATTGGATAGATGATCATATCGATGGAAAGCCATACGGAATTGATTTAATTGTACCAAATAAATATGAAGGTAAAGGAAAAGAAGTAAAGTCAGAAGATATTATTCGAGCAGTTCCACAAGAACACAAAACTTTTGCAAATTCTATACTTGAATCTCATGATATTGAAGTTGAAGAAACGGATGAAGTAAGAAAAGGAACAATGCAATTTGGTAGAAATTTATCTGAAGAGGGAGCCGAAAGCACATTGGAAGTTGCTATGAATCATCCAATAAAACTTATTGCTAATGCTCTAGGAGTTCCTCCAAAAATAATGCTAGATCTTGGTAAAAAACATAATATAGCTGTTGCTGCATTAGTTGGCGCAAAAGAACATGCAATTAAACAAGTTGAAGCGGGCGTCGACATATTGGTTGTTGCAGGTGGAGAAGCGGGTGGACATTGTGGTGATGTTTCAACGATGGTATTAGTGCCGGAAGTTTATAATGCTGTAAAAAAAATCAAAGATGTACCCATTTTAGCTGCAGGAGGAATAACAACCGGTAGCCAAATGGCTGCTGCAATGACTATGGGAGCAGATGGCGCTTGGTGCGGCTCAGTATGGTTAACAACTTCCGAAGCTGAAACTAATCCAGTAGTAAAAGAAAAAATGTTGGCTGCTTCTTCACGTGATACTGTCAGATCAAGAAGTAGAACAGGTAAATTTTCGAGACAATTAAGATCACCATGGACAGATGCTTGGGAAAATGAAGGCCCAGAACCACTTCCAATGCCTCTTCAATCTTTAGTTAGTGAACCAGCTCTTAGAAAGATTGATAAACTATCCCAAGGAGGTCATGAAGGAGCAAAGCAGTTAGCTACTTATTGGGTCGGACAAGGAGTTGGCCTAATGAATCATTCATTATCGGCAGGAACTGTAGTACAAAACTTCAAAGAAGATTTTGCAGAAGCATTAGAAAGATTAAATAATTATTTTGAATAATTAAGAAATTATTTATGAAAAAAACAATGATCACTCTTTTAGTTTTAGTTATTTTTATAGTAATTTTTTTTGGTTATCTTGCTATAACAAAACCAAATAAAATGCCATTTATTGGCCACTTTTTCGATAAAACTGTATATGGATCTTTATATTATTTTAATAGACCGGATCAAACTCATATATACTCAGTAAAAGATAAAATAAAATTAAAATTATATATATTTAATCCTGTAGACAAAAAGTCTAAATCTAGCATTTTACTCTTTCATGGTGGTGGTTGGTCTTTTGGATCATCATATTCATTATTTAAAATTTGTAGAGACATTTCAAATAACGGAATAACTTGTATCAGTGCTGATTATAGATTGGCATTAAAACATAATTCGAATGTTATAGATTCTATGAATGATGCAAGAGATGCATATAAATGGGTGTTAGAAAACTCAGAAAAATTAAAAATTAATAAAGATCATATAATGATTGGAGGTGGTTCATCGGGAGGACACCTTGCTGCATCTCTAGCAATGGTGCCTTATGATGATAATAAGGCTATTGAAAATATAAGAGCTCTTATATTTTTTAACCCAGCACTAAATACAACTTTTTTTGACAGTGGGTTTAAGTTACCAGAAAATACTAGTGAAAGAAGAATGAAATTTTGGTTTTTTTTAAAAAAGCTTTTTGAAGGAAGATCAATTGAATTATCACCTTCAAGTCATATAAGAGAAAACCTTCCTCCTTCAATTATCTTTCATGGCACTAATGATCGGACAATACCTATTTCAATAATAGAGGACTTTGCTGATGATATGAAATCTAAAGGTAATGACATTACTCTCTCAAAATGGAAAGGTAAGGGACATCAATTTTACAGGTGGGATAAAGAAGTTTATCCAGATGTAATTAAAGAAGTAGTAAAATTTATAAAGGATAATTAAATGCCATTAAGAACATCAATTTCAGGGACAATAATATCCATAGTTATAGGTATTTTAATAACATTAGGTGTAAGTCAAAATAGTATAGATTTTTATGGTGTTCCTCTTCTTACTATATGCTTTCTTTATTCATATATTATCCATTGGATTTTTTTTATTCATGGATATTTATTTCAAACCGAACATTATTTTGATGCAATAGGAAGCTTTACATTTGTTAGCTTATCATGTTTTCTTATTTTTACTGTTCAAGATTTTTACGCTTTTCTTATTTGTTCTTTAGTTGCTATCTGGTCTTTAAGGCTCGGTTCATTTTTATTTAATCGAGTAAAAAAAACTGGAAGGGACACACGTTTTACAGAAATGAAAAAGAACTTTTTCTGGTTTTTTCTAACATGGAATTTATCTGCATTATGGGTTTACCTGAGTTATGTAGCTGGAATGGTAGCTGTTACAAGCAAGCATTCAAGTGAATTAACTATTAATGAGTATATGTTTTGTTTTTTTGGTTTTTTGGTTTGGTTAGCTGGTTTTATAATTGAAGTAGTAGCGGATAATCAAAAGAAAAAATTTAAAGAAGATATAAATAATAAAGATAAATTTATCTCACATGGTTTGTGGGCCTGGTCAAGACATCCTAACTATTTTGGAGAAATACTTCTTTGGATAGGCATTACTATTATTGCTATTCCAGTCTTTAGGAATTGGGATTATTTAGCCTTAATTTCACCAATATTTATTTATTATCTTTTAGTAAATGTTAGCGGAATACCAATGCTTGAAAAAGCTGCAGATCAAAAGTGGAGAAATAATGAGGACTATATTTCTTATAAAGATAAAACTAATATTTTATTTCTCAAGAAACCTGATTAAAGTTTAATTTGTAACAAGATCATTTTTAAGATACTTACCGGCTAAATAGTAGTGATATGCGCACCATAATTTTAATGTTGTAAGTATCATTAGACTGTATCTTAAGGACTCTTTCCCATAATCGGCTCTTAGAATATCGCTAAGTATACCAACGGCTTGAGGCCCAAAGCCCAAACCTATTATATTAATAATAAATAATAGAATTGCAGCAGCAACTGATCGCATTCTTAACTCAACAACACCTTGAGTTTGACTAAAGGTTGTTGCTTGGTAGAAATTACCAAATGCGATAGGTACTATTAACCATAAGAATGAAATATTTGCTGTTGGACTTAAGTAAACCATATAATACAAAGGAGTTGTAATAAACATAGCTAAAGCTACTATCCATAAACACCATCTTACATCTTTTGATCCTAAGTAATCTGACAAATAGCCACCTAAAAAAATCCCTAGGCCACCAGGTATACCTAATATTAGACCAAGATACCAACCAACATCACCTGTTTGCATTCCATATGATCTTTGAAAGAAAGAAGGAAGCCATGTTATTGCTCCGTAACCGACAAAAGCCGCAAGAGAAGCGCCAAAAGCAAGATGTCTAAATGATTTTTTGCTTAAGAGGTATTTTGCAGTCTCTATTATATTTGGTTGTTCTTTAGTATCCACTCTTCCTTCTGCCTGACCTCTCTTAGGTTCTTGAACAGTAAAACGAAATATTATTGCCAATAAAATTCCAGGAATACCAACAACAAAGAAGGCTACTCTCCAACCAAAATATTCATTTATCCATCCCCCAGCAAATAGACCAAACATAATACCAAATGGAATTCCTAGTGAATAAATACCTAATGCAGTAGATCTGACATTTGCGGGAAAATAGTCCGATATCATAGAGTGAGCAGGGGGACTACAACCAGCTTCGCCTATACCAACTCCAATTCTAGCTATTAATAAGTGGAAAAAATTTTGAGCAAGTCCAGAAAGTGCTGTCATAAAACTCCAGACACCAATTGCAAGTGAAATTAAGTTCCTTCTATTTCCATAATCAGCATACTTGGCTATCGGGATACCAAGTGTAGCGTAAAATAACGCAAAAGCGAAACCCGTTAACATACCAAGAGATGTATCTGATAAATTTAAGTCATTTTTAATAGATTCTAATAGGATCGATAAAATTTGACGATCAATAAAATTAAATGTGTAAACAACAACAAGTATGCCTAAAACATAATTCCTTAAGCTGTTTGAAGGATTTTCAGTTATTGATGACATTATTCACTTTGAAAAATTAATACAAAACAGATTATATATTTTTTTCAAAGTATCTAGCAATTTTTTAAAAAAAAGGGGGCATTAATACCCCCTTTTGACATTAATTTTTTAAAAGATTTTCTTTTGATGTAAGAGAAATCTTTTTTGGTTTTTTATGATCAGGTATAACTCTTTCAAGTCCAACATATAAAATTCCGTTAGAAAGAGCTGCGCCTTTTACGACCATATCATCTGAAAGTACGAATTTTCTATTGAAATTTCGTGCCGCTAAACCTTGGTGAACCAAATTGTCATTTGAATCATCTGGTCTTTTTCCTGAAATTACAAGATTTTCACCAACTACTTCGATATCAACATCTTTTTCATCAAAACCGGCTAATGCTAGCTCTATACTGTATTTGTTATCCGATAGTTTTCTAATGTTATAAGGCGGATAATTCACGTTTTGAGATTGATTTTTAGCCAATAAAGACAATGTATCAAAGGTCCGATCAAAGCCAATAGTAAATGGAGATAAATCTCTCCATATAGTGTCAAAAGTTGTTCTCATTTTTATACTCCTTTAAAAAGCAAGTTTAACAAATGAAGACCCTGAAAAGGCATCTTCATTTATTAAATAGTGATGAGTATATATATTTCAAGGTTTGAGATCTTTATTACTATAGAATTGGAGGTTTTTTGATATTTTCATCTATATAAAAATCTACATATTTATGAAAGTATTGGTTACCTCTTTCATTTTTTCCAAAAATAACATTCTCTTTTGAGTTGGATTCTAAGCCTCTTTGGATTTCTAATCCTAGAGCATAATCTTCATCATTAACCACATCTCTTAAGAAATTCATAAAATGATCTAGTTCAGCTTTATCTTCTTCGTTTTTTGGTGTTTCAGGTGCAACATAATGTAAAACCGTAGTATTCTTGTCAGGAGTTTTACCTGGTAAGATTTGAGCAATTTGACCAATTCCAAGTCCAAGGGAAATTGAAATATTAGGAAATAATGTTCTTACAAAATCTACTCCAGCTCCTTCTTTTTTCCACCATTCATTTTTTGGTAAATCATGTATTTCCTCAATATTTGTTGATGCAAAAGCGATCCTAAGATGAGGACCAAATGAGGTGAAATCCATAATACCTTGTTGGGTCATAGGTAGAATTGTCTCTTTATGAGCAGTTGAAAAATGATAACCTTCCAAATATCCATCAAAAGCTATTTTCCAATTTGCACCATGAATGACTTTAAAGCCATGATAATGCCAGTCTTCAAGTTTGAAATGTTCTATCTCTGATTTCATACCTCCAAGAAATTCATCTAAATTTAATTCTAAATTAGGAGTTAAAGTTACAAAAATCATTCCGCCAAATTCTTTACAAGGTAAAACCTGAAGTCCATTGCAACTTTTATCGATTTCACCAAATTTATCATTTTCTAGAATACCAATCAGGTCACCTTGATTTGAATAAGTCCAGCCATGATATGGACATGTAAATCTATTTTTATTTCCAATTTCTTCACCTGCTAAAGGAGCTCCGCGATGTGAGCATACATTTCTAAAAGCATGAATCTTTGACTCTTTATCTCTCGTTATTAGAATTGGTATCCCAACAACTTCCATACTTTTGTAATCACCTTTATTAGGTATTTCAATTGATAATGCCAACATTAGAGGTAATTCTTTAAATATCTTATTTATTTCAGAATTCCATCTCTTTTTACAGGTGTAATCTGAGGTAGGAATTGCAAGTATATTTTCAGCCTGGTCAGTAGTATTATTCTCAACATGACCAACAACTCTTTTTGCTATTTGATTATACTCTTCTTTTCTATCCATTTAATAAACCCCTAAACAATAAATAATATATAACTAGTATATAATTTTAAATATACAATTTTTGTCAAATAAATTTAGAAAATATGCGTCAAAAAGGTAATGGATTTAAATATTAACCTCTGTTAAGAATATATAACTAATTATATATAAATTAATATTAAACTGTTAACTAACTGATTATTTAGGAATATTTTAAAAAATGGATTTAGCATTTACAAAAGAAGATGAGAATTTTCGTAAAGAGGTAAAAGATTTTATAGATAAAAACTTTCCTCAAAAATTAAAAGATATTGATAAAAGAACTGATTTAACAAGAGAGGATATGCTCTCTTGGCATAAAGTTTTGTATAAAAAAGGTTGGATTGCTCCTCAATGGCCTGAAGAATATGGTGGAACAGGTTGGAATATTACTCAGAGATATATTTGGGATCAAGAATGCGCTAATGCGGGTACAACTCCATTGATTCCTTTTGGTTTAACTATGCTCGGCCCGGTTATAATTGGTTTTGGAAATGAAGATCAAAAGGATTGGGTTTTAAAAGGTATTTTATCAGGAAATGATTGGTGGTGTCAGGGTTACTCAGAATCTGGAGCAGGATCTGACTTAGCAAGCTTAAGAACGAAAGCTGAAAAGGTTGGAGATCACTATATTGTTAATGGGCATAAGACATGGACAACATTAGCTCAATTTGCTGATTGGATGTTCTGCTTAGTAAGAACAAAAAATGATGGAAAACCACAAGAGGGTATATCATTTCTTCTAATTGATATGAAAACTGAAGGTATTGAGGTTAAGCCAATTATTACTTTAGATGGTGGTCATGAAGTTAATGAAGTTTTTTTAGAAGATGTTAAAGTGCCAGCAGAAAACCTTGTTGGAGAAGAAAATATGGGATGGACAATCGCAAAATTTTTGTTAGGTAATGAGCGTACAGGAATAGCAGGCGTAGCAAGATCTAAAAAAGCAGTAGAACGCCTCAAAGACATAGCTTCTTCTGAATATTTAGATGGTGAAAATCTAATTAATGACTCAGATTTTAATTCTAAAATTGCAGATCTTGAGGTTGATCTAACTGCTCTTGAATATACAGAATTAAGGACTTTGGCAAAAGAAAGTAAAGGCGAAGGACCAGGCGCTGAATCTTCAATACTTAAAATTAAAGGAACCGAAATTCAGCAGAGAATCACAGAATTAACTATGGAAGCAGTGGGTCATTACTCTAATCCATATCTAACTCCTGCTTTTGAGAGACAAGGATCTAATTATTTAACAATTGGCCCTGATTACAGCCACGGTGTTGCACAAAATTATTTTAATACAAGAAAAACTTCCATTTATGGTGGATCAAATGAAATTCAAAAAAATATTATCGCCAAGATGGTGTTAGGGTTATAGGAGGTAACAATGGATTTTTCTTTTAGTGAAGAACAAACTTTGTTGAGGAATACAATACAGTCTTTTATACAAGACAATTATGATTTTGATAAAAGGCAGGCAATAGTTAAGTCTGAAGAAGGAATGAAACAAGAAAATTGGAAACAATTTGCTGAACTTGGTTTGCTAGGTTTGCCTTTCTCTGAAGAAGATGGCGGATTAAATTTTGGATCCGTTGAAACAATGATAGTTGCTGAGGAATTTGGTAAAGGTCTAGTTGTAGAGCCTTATATACAAACTGTCGTAACATGCGGAGGATTTTTAAGAAGAGCAAGCGCAAATATAAAAGAAAAATATATTCCTGGGATTATTTCAGGTGAAGATATTTGGGCTTTTGCATATGCTGAACCACAAGGACGTTACAATTTAAATGATCTGACTACTACAGCTACATTAGATGGTGACAATTATATTATTAATGGATACAAATCAGTTGTATCTGGTGGTCCATGGGCAAATAAATTTATTGTTTCAGTTAGAACAGCAGGTGGTCAAAGAGACTCTGATGGAATATCAGTTCTTATTGTTGATAAAAATTCAGAAGGCTTATCAATTAGAGATTACCCAACTGTTGATGGAAGTAGGGCGTCAGAAATAACATTTGAAAATGTATCGATCTCTAAAGATGAGTTAATTGGCGAAGAAGGTAAAGGAGCTGAATTAATCGAATTAATAGTTGATGAAACTATTGCTGCTATTTGTTCTGAAGCTATAGGTGCAATGAAAGTTCTAAATGATGCTACAGTTGAGTATTGCAAAACTAGAAAACAATTTGGTCAACCTATTGGTAAATTCCAAGTTCTTCAACATCGAATGGTTGATATGTTTATGCAATATGAACAAAGTGTATCTATGACTTATATGGTAAATTTAAAATTGGACGAAGAATATGCTGAAAGAAGAAAAGCAGCATCAGGAGCTAAAGTTCAAATTGCTAAAGCTGCTAAATTTATAGGCCAGAGCGCTGTTCAACTGCATGGTGGAATGGGAATGACAGACGAATTAAATGTTGGGCATTATTTTAAAAGATTGTCTATGATCGAAAACTCCTATGGCAATATTGATCATCATTTAAAAAAATATTCTACTGCCGGGTAAAATAATATGAATGAATGGTTAAAATTTGAAAAAAATGGCTCTATTGGAACATTAAAGCTTAATAGGCCAGATATAAGAAACCCCCTTGGTGAACCTGAAGATGCAGAAAATTTTGAAGAAGCTCGTGATTTAATCAATAATGATAGAGATATAAGATGTGTAATTCTTACTGGAGAGGGCTCAGCCTTTTCTGCAGGCGGAAATGTCAAAAATATGAAGGAAAAAAAAGGTAATTTTTCTGGTTCTTCTGTCGCTCTAAGAGAGAGATATCGATATGGAATCCATAGAATAATAAGAGCTGTATGGAATATTGAGGTACCTTTAATTGCCGCAATAAATGGACCTGCTATTGGTTTAGGTAATGATGTAGCGTGTCTTGCAGATGTAAGGATAGCATCAGAAAAGGCCAAATTTGGTGTTACTTTTTTAAAGATTGGATTGATCCCAGGTGATGGTGGAGCCTGGTTGTTACCAAAAATAATAGGTTTTTCGAAAGCAGCTGAACTACTTTATACTGGTAAAATTATTAATCCTGAAACAGCTAAAGAATGGGGTTTAATTAGCGAGATATCAAAACATGGATCATTAATGGAAGACGCTAATGCGCTTGCTTTAGAAATTGTAAAACAACCACCTGATGCATTAAGGATGGCTAAAAAACTTCTTAGAGAAGGAATTACAAATAGTTTCGATACTGTGCTTGAGATGTCAGCAAATATGCAAGCTTTGATGCATTTAACTGAAGATCATCAAGAGGCGTTGTCGGCGTTTTTTGAAAAAAGAGATGGAAATTTTAAAGGTAAATAGGAGAAATCATGCAATTAGGTTTTAAAGAAGAAGATATAAAATTTAGAGATGAAGTAAGAAGTTTTATTAAAGAAACCTTTACGGATGATATGAGAAAAACTTTATCACTATCAAAAAACGGCCATGCTGGAAAAGATCTTCATGTAAAATGGCAAAAATCTCTATATGAACGAGGATGGATGGCACCAAATTGGCCAGAGCAGTATGGTGGTGCAGGTTTTACTTCAACCCAAAAGTATATTTTTGAATCAGAAATGGCTCGTGAAGGGGCGCCAAGAACCATACCATTTGGATTATCTATGGTTGCACCTGTTATTATGGAATTCGGTTCTCAAGAACAAAAGGATAAATTTCTTCCTGATATTCTAGAGAGCAATGTCTGGTGGTGCCAAGGTTATTCAGAGCCAGGCTCCGGTTCTGATTTAGCTTCATTACAGTGTAAGGCAGAAAATAAAGGTGATCATTATTTAGTTAATGGAACAAAGATTTGGACCACTATGGCGCAATATGCTGATTGGATTTTTTGTTTAGTTCGAACCTCAAAAACAGAAAAACCTCAAGAAGGGATATCTTTCTTATTAATTGATATGAAGTCTCCTGGCATTGAAGTAAGACCTTTAATAACACTTGATAATAGTCCAGAGCCACATCAAGAAGTTAACCAAGTTTTTTTTGAAGATGTTAAAGTTCCAATAGAAAATTTAATTGGCGAAGAAAATAAAGGTTGGACATACGCTAAGTACTTACTTGAGTTTGAAAGGGGAACTGCATACTCTCCAGGGTTATATAGAGGTATAAAGAATTTAAAAGATATAGCTAGAGATACATCTATTGGTGACGGTTTAACTTTATTAGATGATAATGATTTTCTAAATAAGATTAATGAATGTGAAATTCAAATTCAAGCTATGGAGTTTGTAGAGCTTAGGATTTTTTCAGCCCTATCTGCTGGACAAAGGGTAGGTCCAGAATCCTCTATTTTAAAAACAAGGGGTACTGAGATAGGTCAATATTTACAGGAACTGGCAGTTGAGGCTATAGGGTATTGGTCCCATCCATTTGTAGAAGATACTTTTGCGAATGTTAATGAACCAAGTATTGGACCAGATTATGCTGCAACGATCACTCCTGAATATTATAACGGAAGAAAAACAACTATTTATGCTGGTTCAAATGAGATTCAAAGAAATATTATTTCTAAAGCTGTACTTGGATTATAAATATATATTGAAGAAAAGAAATTTATCACGACTCAGGATAAATTATTAACATGTCAACTTGGGGTAAACTTGCTGGAGCTTCTGCTGGATATTTTATTGGTGGAATTATAGGTGCTGTTGTTGGTGCAGTTGCAGGCCATTATGTTATTGATAAAGAAGATGAAGATGTAGCATTTGCTATAGCTTTAATAGCTTTATCGGCAAAAATGTCTAGAGCAGATGGCGATTTTTCGGAAAAAGAATTAATAGCGTTTAATGAAATACTGAGTGAAGTTCCTAAGAATGAATTAAATAATGTAATTAAAATTTATAAATTAGCGCAACAGGATATAGCTGGCTATGAAGCATACGCTGAACAAATTTCTAAATTATTTGAAGGTAAATTTGAAGTTTTAGAAAATGTTCTTGATGGATTATTTCATATTGCAAAGTCTGATGGACCAGTAAATCAAAGCGAAGTGCTTTTCTTAGAGAATGTAGCGGGGATTTTTGGTTTCTCATCAGCAGAATTTGCTCGTATTAGAGCTAGTCATATGGCATCAGAAATAGATGATCCATGGTTAATTTTAGGTATCAGTGCTGGTTCAAATATTGAAATTGCTCAAAAAGCATGGAAAGATTTAGCCGCACAAAATCATCCTGATAAAATGATTGCAAATGGGGTACCAAAAGAGTTATTAGGTATGGCAAATGAAAAGCTAGCTATTATTAATGGTGCATATGATAGAATATTGAAAGCACATAAAATAAAAGCAGGCTCAGAGGAAATTTAATGTCTAAAGAAAAAAAAATTATCGCTGCCAGAAAAGCTTTTGAATATGTTGAAGAGGGAATGAAACTAGGTTTAGGCACAGGAAGTACTGCAGATGAATTTACAAAGATATTATCCGATAATGTAAAGGATGGCTTTGAGGTTATATGTGTTCCTACATCAGAAAATACAAAAAAATTAGCTGAATCATTAGAAATACCTCTTGGAACTTTAGAAGATTTCAATATTCTTGATCTTACAATTGATGGTGCAGATGAAATTGACGATAATCTTTCACTTTTAAAAGGTGGTGGAGGTGCTTTATTAAGAGAAAAAATTATAGCTTTTAACTCCAAAAAAATGATTGTTATCGCAGATGAATCAAAAAAAGTAAGTAAATTAGGCAACTTCAAGTTACCTATTGAAATTATAACTTTTGAGCATGATACAACGATAAAGCGTGTTTTAGAGAAACTTGAAGCAATAAGCTACTCTGGAACAGCAGACTTAAGAATGACAAATGACTTACCTTTTCAGACAGATAGCAAAAATTTAATTTATGATTTGTCAATCGGCTTAATAAAAGAGCCTTCTATTATTAATGATTTATTAAATTCAATTCCGGGAGTAGTCGAGAACGGTTTATTTGTTGATATGGCGAATATTGTAATATTAGGTGAGGTGGATGGAGTAAAAATTATTGAAAAATAATTAAACTGCACCAGCTTTTTGAGCATAAAACCAACCTGATTCCGCAAGGGGTCGAACCCTATCTGCTCTGTCTTCAGCATGCTCACTAGCCGCAGTTCCATCTCTGACACGACCAATAATCCCTTGCAATATTCCTGCTAATCTAAAAAAATTATAAGAAAGATAAAAGTCAATATTTTCTATCTCTTTTCTATTCGTATTATCACAATACATTTTTATATAATCTTCAGCGCTAGGTATTCCAATTGATTTCAAATCGGTATTCGATAATGTTTGTGTGCCAGCTCCAGTACCATCACCAGGCATGTACCATTGCATAAGATGATAAGTAAAATCACCCAAAGGATGACCGAGTGTTGATAATTCCCAATCTAAGACCGCTGAAACTTTTAAAGTTTTTCTATCAATAACCATATTATCTAATCTATAATCTCCATGAACTATTGATGTTTCATCATCTCCAGGAATGTTATTCGGTAACCAATCTATTAACTTATTCATCTCGACTATTTCTTCTGTTCCTGAAGCAATATACTGCTTAGTCCATCTTGATATTTGACGAGAAAAATAATTTCCTGGTTTTCCAAAATCATCAAGATCTATATCTTTATAATTTGTGTTATGTAAATCTGATAATGTTTTATTTTTTTCTTTATAAATTTTAGCTCTTAATTCATTATCAACCTCCGGAATAGTTGGCTCCCAAAAAATATTACCTTCAACCATTTCCATGACATAAAATATTGTTCCTATAACGCTCTCATCTAAACAAAGTTTGTAGGTTTTAGGTACTGGAAAACCAGTTGAATTAAGAGCAGTTATAACTTTATATTCTCTATCAACTGCATGAGCTGAGGGAAGAAGTTTTCCTGGGGGTTTGCGTCTTAAGACGTATTTTTTCTTAGGTGTTATAAGTTGATATGTAGGATTAGATTGTCCGCCTTTAAATTCTCTAACTTCTAGCGGTCCTTCAAAATCATTAACATTATCATTTAAGTAAGTTTCTAATTCTTTTTCAGGAATTTTAAGTTTTTCCTGTACTTGCATTGTGCCAGTAAATTTTTCTGCTGATGATTCCTCTTCTATATTCATTTTATTCCTTTAATGCTCTCCAACCAATATCTTTTCTATAATAATAACCTGGCCAATTAATTTTATTTACAAGATTATAAGCTTTTTCCTTTGCATCAACTAAATTTTTTCCATAACCATTTATATTTAAGACTCTTCCTCCAGAAGTAACAATTTTATTATTTTTAATTTTTGTACCTGCGTGGAATATTTCTACATCATCTATATTATTTATTGCATCTAATCCTTTAATTTCATCACCAGTTTCATAGCTTTCTGGGTACCCTTGAGCTGCTAAAACTACCGTAATTGCAAAATTTTCTTTCCATTTTAAAGTATAACTATCTAAGTTTTTCTCTTTAACATTAATTAGTAATTCAACTAAATCATTTTCAAGTCTAGGAATTATTACCTGACATTCTGGATCGCCAAATCTAACATTATATTCAATTAACTTAGGTTCATTATCCTTAATCATTAAACCAGCATATAATATTCCAATATAAGGTGATCCATAGTCGTTCATAGCTTTAATTGTAGGTTTAATAATTTTATTTATTGTTTTTTCTTCTAAATCTTTATTCATAATTGGTGCAGGTGAGTATGCGCCCATGCCACCAGTATTTAATCCGATATCTCCATCTCCAATTCTTTTGTGATCTTGTGCCGAAGTTAAGGGTAAAAAAGATTCTCCGTCTGAAATAATAAAAAAACTTGCTTCTTCGCCATCTAAAAATTCTTCAATAACAATTTCATCTCCAGCATTACCAAATTTACCAGAAAATATTTCATTAACTGAATTAATTGCGTGATCTTTTGTTTCTGCAATTATTACTCCTTTACCTGCTGCAAGCCCATCTACTTTAATTACAAGTGGTATTGAGTGATTATCGATATAAACAAGTGCATCTTTTGCATTTGAAAAAGTTTCATATGTTGCTGTAGGAATATTGTATTTTTTACATATATCCTTTGTAAAAGATTTTGATCCTTCAAGTTGAGCTGCTTTTTGATTTGGTCCAAAGGTAAAGAAACTATTTCTATTAAGATAATCAGCTAGACCTTCGACAAGAGGAATTTCTGGCCCTATAAAAACAATATCAATATTATTACTTTCACAAAAATTTAAAATTTCTTTTTGATTTGAAACATCATAGTTATGACACCTAGCTATTTTTTCAATACCTGCATTTCCTGGTATACAATGTAGCTCATTAATTTTACTACTTTTTGAGAGAGCCTCAGCTATACTGTGCTCTCTTCCACCACCACCTATTAAAAGTATGTTCATGTTAATTATATTATATTGATTTTGGAATATTATAAGTTAATTTAGTATAAAAAAAGCTACATAATGAATGATAACTTAATAAATAATCTTGAATATACTGTTTCTGAGCTATCCAATTCTATTAAAAGAATAATTGAGGATAATTTTGATTATATAAGGATAAAAGCTGAAATAGGTAGAGTTTCAAAACCTAATTCAGGACATATCTATCTAGACCTAAAAGATGATACCTCTGTAATTTCAGGGATTGTTTGGAAAGGAAATGTTAATAAATTAGATATTATTCCTGAGGAAGGCCTTGAGGTGGTTTGCACTGGTAAAGTAACCACTTATTCTGGTCAGTCAAAATATCAAATTATAATCGAAAATATGGAGCCTGCTGGAATTGGCGCATTAATGGCTTTATTAGAAAAAAGAAAAGATAAATTATTAAAAGAAGGTTTATTTGATGATGATTATAAAAAAGATATTCCGTTTTTACCCAAAAGAATTGGAGTTATAACTAGCCCAACTGGAGCAGTAATAAAAGATATACTTCATAGAATTTATGACAGATTTCCTGTCAATGTAACAATATGGCCCGTTAAGGTCCAAGGAGAGTCATCTTCTGAGGAAGTAATAGATGCCATTGAAGGTTTTCATTTATTAGAGCAAAGTAATTTAGAAGAACCGGATGTTATAATAATTGCTAGAGGGGGAGGAAGTATTGAGGATTTATGGGGTTTTAATGATGAAGGCCTTGTTCGTAAAGTTTTTGAGTCAAAAATTCCTATAATTTCAGCAATTGGTCATGAAACAGATATAACGCTTATTGATTTAGTTGCGGATTTAAGGGCCCCAACCCCAACTGCAGCTGCAGAAATGGCAGTTCCAGTCAGAAAAGATCTATTAGTTTCGACCAAAGACTTGTTTGAAAGAATAAAAAATTACATAAGTAATAGGTTGGACTATGAAAAGAGATCACTAATATTAATAGATAAAACTTTACCTAAATTAGATACATTATTGAGTAATTATAATTTAAGATTTAACAAAACAAGCTCGATCTTAAATATATCTCTTATTTCAATGATAAAAAGTTATAAAGATATTTTTTTAAGGAAAGTAGATCATTTAAAGATTAACGATTTGATTAGAAATTTTGATAAGTCAAAAAATATGCATTTAAATGCTTCAGATAGATTACTTAAATCTGCTTCTGATATTATTGACAGTAAGATTAATTCGCTTCAACTTCAATCAGGAATGTTAGATGTTTTGAGCTATAACAGCGTTCTTAAAAGAGGTTTTGCTGTTATAAAAGATAAGAATTCAAAGATAGTTACTAATTCTAAAAAATTAAAAGTGAACGATGAATTAATGATAAATTTTTATAAAAATGATAAAATAAAGGTTAGTTTAAAAAAAAATAAGTAATTTATGAGTAAACAAGCAAAATTAATCTACGGTGATGGTATTTTTCAAGTTTTAGAAAGAGGCGATTTTGTAATTTGTGCAGTCACAAAAAAAAGAATACCATTAAATGAATTGAAATATTGGTCAGTTGATAGACAAGAACCATATTTTGATGCTCAAAGCTCATTAGAGGGCGAGTTATCCGGTCCTAATTAAATCTTTTATCCCATCTATTATGTAACCAGAACCATTCTTCAGGTTTATCTGAAATTATTTTTTCTAAAAATAAATTAATTTTATTAGTAAAGTTAAGTATATCGGTATCAATATTTCCTGTTTTATCAATTTCAATTTTATTAAAAAATTCAATTTCAAAATTAACGCCATTTTTTCTTTTTACTTTAAGTGGTATTACAGGATATCCATATTTTAATGAGAGTGATGCAGGGGTTGAAGCAGTCATAGCATTTAACCCAAAAAAATTGGCCTTTACTCCATTAGATAGCTTTTGATCAACTAACATAGCTACGCTTCCATTATCTTTTAAAAAATTTAATATCTCTTTAGTTCCAGAAGGACCCTTGGGA
>QCOD01000021.1 GCA_003209955.1 OCS116 cluster bacterium AG-430-B22 | reverse complement strand
TAAATCTAAACAAATGGCAGGTTTTGATGCAATTTATAGACCAGGATGGGACTGTCATGGTCTTCCTATCGAATGGAAAATTGAAGAACAGTATAGAGAGCAGGGAAAGTCAAAAGAAGAAGTGCCAATAAATGAATTCAGAAGTGAGTGCAGATTATTTGCAAAGAAATGGATTAAAGTTCAAAAAGAAGAATTTAAAAGATTAGGTGTTTTTGGCGATTGGGAAAACCCTTACACAACAATGGAATTTGAATCCGAAGCTATTATCGTTAGAGAATTTCATAAATTTCTAATGAATGATGATTTGTATTGTGGATCTAAGCCTGTTATGTGGTCAGTTATAGAAAAAACTGCGTTAGCTGAGGCTGAAGTAGAGTATAAAGAGCATGTATCGCCAACAATCTGGGTTAAATTTCCTTTAATTTCAAAAGAAAAACCATATGATGATTCTAGTATTCTTATTTGGACAACTACTCCATGGACAATTCCTGCAAATAGAGCAATTGCCTTTTCATCGAAGTATGAATATGGACTTTATGAGGTTATAGAAATAGAAGAAGGCAGTTTAGCAAAAATTGGGGAAAAAATAATCATTAATAACTCACTCAAGGAAAACCTAGAAAACGCATCAAAAACAAAAATTAATCTTATTCAAAATGTTGATGAGATTGAAAAATTAGTTTGTCAACATCCTTTTAATTCTCTTGGCTATGATTCTGATATTCCTCTTCTAGAGGGTGAATTTGTTACTGATGAAACGGGAACAGGTTTTGTGCATATTGCTCCTAGTCATGGTCAGGATGATTATGATTTAGCATCTAAAAATGGAATTGAGGCCCCTTTCATGATTGATGATGAAGGTGTTTATTTACCAAGTGTAAAAATCTTTGCTGGAAAGAAAGTATATGATGATGATGGTTCTTACGGTGATGGCAATGGTGCAGTTATTAAAGAATTAATTAATTGCAATGCCTTGTTTGCAAAAGGCAAACTCCGTCATCAATATCCTCATAGTTGGAGATCTAAAGCGCCTTTATTATTTAGAAATACCCCTCAGTGGTTTATTTCTATGGAAAAAAATAATCTTAGAAATAAATCTTTATCTGAGATTGAGAATGTCGAATGGATACCTAAGAGAGGAAAAAATAGAATTAAATCCATGGTAGATAACAGACCAGATTGGGTTGTATCTCGTCAAAGGGCATGGGGAGTACCTTTAGCAATCTTTTTAAACAAAAAAACAGGGGAAATACTTAGAGATAAAGAAATAAATGAAAAAATATTTAATAATTTTAAAGAAAATGGTTCAGACTCTTGGTTTGAGTTATCTTCAGAAGAAATTTTGGGTGAAAAATATAATTCTAATGAATGGGAAAAAATTGATGATATCTTAGATGTTTGGTTTGACTCAGGATCTACACAAGCTTTTGTATTAGATGGAAATCAAGGAATAGGTATTCCTGCAGATTTATATCTTGAAGGATCAGATCAACATCGCGGTTGGTTCCAGTCTTCGTTACTTGTTGGTTGTGGAACAAGAGGTAAAGCTCCCTTTAAAAAGGTTTTAACTCATGGATTTGTAGTTGATAAAGATGGAAAAAAAGAATCTAAATCACTTGGAAATGTTACAAAACCTGAAGATTTGATTAAACAATATGGTGCTGATGTTATCAGATTGTGGGTAGTTTCTTCCGACTTTACAGACGATCTAAGAGTTGGCCAGGACATCATGAAAGCAAATGTAGAGTCTTATAGAAAAATTAGAAATACTTTTCGTTTTTTACTCGGAAACCTTGATAACTTTTCTGAAAATGAAATTGTGGATTATAAAGATATGCCAGAGCTAGAAAGGTATATTCTTCATAAGCTTTGCTTAATAGATAATGAAGTTAGAGAGTCTTATAAAAATTTTGATTTAAAGTCAGTATTTCAAATATTATTAAATTTTTCAAACCTTGATCTTTCTTCATTTTATTTTGACATAAGAAAAGATTGCTTATATTGCGACAGTCCAAAAAGCAATATAAGAAAATCAACTAGGACTGTTCTTGATTTACTTTTTGATTATTTGGTTAGGTGGTTTGCTCCAATTTTATGTTTTACTGCTGAAGAAGTCAGAAAATCTAGATTTCCTGATTTAAATAATTCTATTCATGAAATGCAATTTTTAGATGTTAAAAATGAATGGAGTAATTCAGAATTATTTGAAAAATGGGAGAGTATTAGATCAATAAGAAAGGTAGTTACTGGAGCAATTGAGCTTGAAAGAAAAGAAAAAAGGATTGGCTCAAGTCTTGAAGCAAAACCAATACTTTTTATTTCAGATGATAATTATGTTGGCGCATTAAAAGATATTGATTTACCTGAGATATTTATTACCTCTCAAGCAGAGATGAGAAATGAAAAAGGTCCTGAAAATGCATTTACTTTGGATGAAATTGATGATGTTGCTGTGATATGTGATATTGCTGAGGGTAACAAATGCAGTAGATCTTGGAAAATTTTACCAGAAGTAGGGACGGATAAGGAATACCCAGATCTAAGTCTTCGTGATGCAGAAGTAATGAGAGAAATTAATGATAAAGGGAATTAAAGAATATCTTTTTGTTGCAGTATCAACTGGTAGCGTCCTTTTAATTGATTTCTTAAGTAAAAACAAAATTATATCAATATTCAAAGACGGTATTGTTGAAAAAATATATGTTAATGAATATTTGGATTTTATTCTTGTTTTTAATACAGGTATTTCCTATGGTCTATTTTCTGGAGGAGGGGATTTTCAGAAATGGATTCTAATTTCACTTTCCATTTTAATTATAATTTTTCTTTTAAGTTTAATTCGAAATGAATCTGCAATTCTTTCAAAGCTAAGTATATCCTTCATAATTGGAGGTGCCTTAGGAAATGTATTAGATAGATTTACATATGGTGCAGTAGTAGACTTTATTTCTCTTCATGCAAAAGGTTTTTCTTGGTATATATTTAACATTGCAGATATGTTTATTGTTCTGGGAGTAATTCTTTTTATTCTTAGTCAGTTTATTTTATCTAAAAAGAATGTAGGAAATTAAATTATGATTAAAAATTTTATACTTATGTTAATTTTGTTAACGCCAATATTTTTAATTGGTTGTGGGAGTGAACTTGCCAAAGTTTTGGGTACTGACAAATTGCCTCCAGATGAATTTACGATTTTAACAAAGCCTAATTTAATTATACCTCCAGAATATAATTTAAGACCTCCTGCTGAAGGAGAGGTTAGACCAACACCACAACAACCAAGCAGAGAACTACAAGCAATATTATTTAATAATTCAAATAATTCAGAAAATTTTAGTCAGTCAGAGATTAATTTGATGACAGGCGCTGATGTTGCAGAATCTATACCAAATATAAAAGAAGTTTTGGACTCAGAGATGCGTGATGTAGAAGAGGTTAATGCAAACCTTGAAACTCAAATTATAAATACTCCAGCAAAAAAAATTAATTAAATTATTTAAAAAGATTCTTAATATTTGAAATTGATATTTCAACTTTTTTATTATTCTTATTATTTTTTATAATTATTCCGTTTTTTGATTCAGTTAGTTGAAAGTTTTTGTGAAAATTGAAAACTGATTTAATTAAATTGTTTTTATTTTTTTTATCTTTACCAAATTCGTATATCTGTTTTGAAAATGATTTTAATATTAAGCCTTTTGTCATTTTTTCAACTTTTTTTCTATCAACTAAATCTTCATTATAATTTAAAAAAATAAAGAAAGATGGATATCCATCAATTTCAAACGACTTCCTATAAATTTCATTAAATGCTCTTTTGATTCCTAGAAATCTTGCTGGTTTATTGTTTACAATAATGTATTGATTATTCTTCTTCTTCGAGACTTGTTTTTTATTGCTGTAATAGATCTTAATTTTTATTTTCTCTGTTTCTAATTGTTCTTTTATTAGAGATTTAGCAATTTTATTATCAAATACTTTACTTATTCTTGAAATTATTTTGTCTTTAGAAAATTTATCTTCAATGGGAGTATTAATTATTGATGTATTGTTTAGCTTTGCTAAGAAATTAATATTAGGAAAAGCTAAAGCATAATTGAATATTGTATTTTTTATATCATCCTCGATAAAATTCTCTGGATTAGTCCTCTTTTCATTATCATTATAAAAAATATCTTTTAATGATATTTTTGTTCCTATATCTGCATAACATTTTTTAATTGGTTGTATTTTGTCATTAGTAATTTTTAGTAAAGATCCTCTCGTTTTATCTTTTTCTTTGCTGATGATTTCTAAATTACTAATTTTAGACAGATTTAAAAATATATTCTGATTGTTGATTAAGGTAACAGAATTATTCTCAACAGATTCTGCAAGGTCTTTTGAACTTAATCCATTTCCATTATTTTTAATTTCAATTAGACTTAAGCCATTTCTTTCAATCTTAATGCTAATTTTGTTAGCGCTATCATTAATTGAGAATTCAATTAGGTTTCTTAATATTTTTGAAGCACTATACTCTTCATATTTTGTATTTTTTGATTTTGAATATTTAGCTAAAGGAGTATTGCTCAATAATCTTTTCCTTTTTATTCAGATAAATATTCTTCTACTTCAAGTGCTGCCATACAGCCCATACCTGCAGCTGTAACGGCTTGTCTATATTTATCATCTGTAACATCACCGGCTGCAAAAACACCGTTAATATTTGTTTTAGTTGAATCAGCCGCAGTAAAAATATAACCCGCGTCATTCATATCTAATTGATTTTGAAATATTAAAGAGGAAGGGCTATGTCCAATCGCAACAAAAACGCCATCAGCTTTGAGATTCTCTATACTATTTGTTTTCTTATTTTTTAAAACAACCTGGTTTACACTTAAGGGATCTTCATCACCAACTATCTCTGTAATTTCTGTATCCCAAATAATTTCAATTTTTTTATTTTCCATTAATCTTTTTTGAAGAATTTTCTCAGCACGCAATGAGTCTCTTCTATGAATTAATTTTACTTCACTTGCAAAGTTAGTTAAAAAAATTGCTTCTTCAGCGGCAGTATTTCCTCCTCCAACTACAACAACTGTTTTATCTTTGTAAAAAAAGCCATCGCAAGTTGCACATGCTGAAACACCATACCCCTTAAATTTATTTTCTGATTCTAGACCTAACCAGTTTGCTTGAGCACCAGTTGCAATGATTAAAGCATCGCATGTATATTCTTTTTCTGAATCAGATTTTAGTTTAAAAGGTTTATTTGATAAATCGACATCAACAATGGTGTCAAAAACTATATTTGTTCCAACACTTATTGCTTGCTCTTTCATCTGATCCATTAACCATGGACCTTGAATAATATCTGCAAAACCTGGATAATTTTCTACATCAGTAGTTATTGTCATTTGGCCACCTGGTTCAATCCCCGTTAGAAGAGTCGGCTCTAACATCGCTCTTGATGCATAGATAGCTGCAGTATAGCCAGCAGGTCCAGAACCAAGGATTAATAATTTTGAATGAGTATTATCTGTCATTTTAATTAGCTTTATTTCATTTAAAAAAGATTCTTATAGATATAGTCAACTATTTCTTTTGTAGGGTCTAATTTTTTATTCTGGAAATAATCAATATTGTTTTCAAAAGGTCTTATATGTCCAGAATTTACTAATGTATTAATGAATTTATTAAATCTTTTTGAGTTAGTTTTTATATCAATATAATAAACCGGTTTCGGAACATTTATTGCTTCACTTATCATATTTGCCGAGTCTGGTGTTGTTATTATTAATTCTGAAGCTTTTAAAATAGCAAAATATGGATTATCGCCTTTCCCGTCGTAAAATAAATTTTTCTCATTTATTAATAAACTCTTAATTCTATTTGATAATTTTTTAGGTGACCTTCTAGATAATGTAATTAGCGGAGTATATCCATTACTAATAACAAAATTTATTGCTTGAATGATTTTTTCACATTCGTCATCATTAAAATTATAAGCTTTACTTTTACCTCCAATTAAAAAACCTATAAAAGGCCCTTTGAGCTTTGATAATTTTCCTAACCATTTATCATGATGATAATTAAGTAGCTCGTTTGTTACCCTATTTGGTGATGTTATAGTTTTTACAACATTATTTCCTTCAATAGAGTCATGTTCTGGCGCCCAAACTATATCAAATTCTTTTGAATCTATTCTGGGATCTTGAAGATATATTGTTTTGCATTCCTTTTTAGAAGCTCTCCTTATGTATTTAAGATAAGGAATTGTTTTTCTTCCAGCCGCTATCACAAGATCAGGCCATGGTTCACGAACTTGGGGATTAAGAAATGGAGTCCCGTAAGGAGCAAAAACAGAAACAGCCATTGAGGGCTTTATTTTTTTTATTTCTGTCTCTATTCCTAATCTTTCAATTACGCCAAGGCACTGGTTTTCACACCCAATTAAACCTGATGAAAGTATCCAACTTTTTTTTATTTCTTTTAAAACCATAGTTATTATCGATTATTGTAATAATCTTGCGTATTAATAATATAATCTATAACATAAATTTCATGAAACGAGATAATTTAGATTTCATAGATATTAAAATACTTAATAAACTGCAGGAAAATGGCCGAACTACTAATGTTGAGCTATCTGAGTTTGTTGAGCTTTCAGCACCTCCTTGTTTAAGAAGAGTAAAAGCACTTGAAAATGAAGGTTATATTAGAGGATATCATGCAGAATTAGATCCAGAAAAATTAGGGTTTGAAGTTATGGTCTTTGCAATGGTTGGCTTACATAACCAGGCTGAGGCTGATTTATTGAGTTTTGAGGAGCATGTTAGCAATTTAGATTATGTTAGAGAATGTCATATGCTTAATGGGGAGATTGACTTTATTTTAAAGTGCGTGGCTCCTGATTTATCTAGTTTCCAAAACTTTCTTACTAACGAGTTAACTTCAGCTCCAAATGTTGCAAGTGTGAAAACATCTTTAACTATTAGACAATCAAAATATTTGCCAGGCGTTCCTTTAAAATAAGAATTTAATCAAAAATCTTACCAGGATTAAGAATATTTTTTGGATCAAGTGATTTTTTGATACTTTTCATAATTTTTATTTCATCACCTTTAATTTTTAGAGCATCTTTTTTTCTAACGATACCTATACCATGTTCAGCGCTAAAAGAGCCGTCCATATTAACTATAAGAGATAGAAGTTTTTCTCTAAGCGGTCTCTCTAATTTAAAAAAACTATCCTGGCTTAAATTTTCTGGTTGACTAATATTATAATGAATATTTCCATCCCCTAAGTGACCAAAAGTAATTTTTTTAGCCTTTGGAATTACTTTTGAAACTATTGAATCTGCTTTTTTGATAAATTCATCTACAGCAAAAATAGGAACAGATATGTCATTTTTTATACTTGCTCCATCTTTTCTCTGAGCCTCAGATATATTCTCTCTTAAATCCCAAATTTGCTTTGATTGTTTTTTTGAATTAGCAAAAACTGCATTTGATATTATTTTCTTCTCTAAACCTAGATTTACAATCTCATTAATTTTGTCAATGGCATCTAACTTTTTTTCATAAGAAGAAAATTCAATCAATATATACCATTCAGCTTCTTCAGAAATCGGCAATATAGCCCCGTCGATATTTTTCAAAACTGTTTTGATAGAGTTATTATTCATAATCTCAAAAGAGGTTAATGGGATTGATGTACTTTTTTGGATCATTCTAAGAAATTCTAATGATTTTTTTGGACTTCTTGAAGATGCCAAAAAAGTAAATTTTTCCTTTGGCTTTTGAAATATCTTTAGACTTGCAGCGGTAATTATACCTAATGTTCCTTCTGATCCAATAAATAGATCCTTTAAAGAATAACCAGTATTGTCTTTTTTTAATGTTTTTAGAAGATTGATAATACTTCCATCTGATAAAACGACCTCAAGTCCTAAAGTTAATTCCCTTGTATTACCATAATATAAAACACCTACACCTCCAGCATTTGTAGCTAAGTTACCCCCTATTGTGCAGCTTCCTTCAGAGGCTAAAGAAAGAGGAAATAACATATCATTTTCTTCGCATATTGCATGAATTTCAGATAGTAACATACCAGATTGTACAACCATTGTTTCATCTATCTTATTGAAAGATATAAGTTTTTTCATTCTTTCTAAAGAAACTATAAAATCTTTACTGCTATAAGTAATTTGGCCACCTACAAGCCCAGTATTCCCGCCTTGAGGGGTAACTGAAATATTATTTTTATTAAATAATTTAAGCAATAAAGATACTTCTTTAGCAGATTTTGGTCTTAATATCGCCTTTGCTTTTCCGGGGTACCTATTTCTCCACTCAATAAGGTATTTGCTTTTATCTTCACTCGATAACAATACATTCTTTTTTCCTATTATCTCTTCAATTTTTTTTATGATATTGTTCTTCATGTTATAATTTTAACCATTATAAAAATTAATTTAAACTTATTTAAATTATAGATTTAAAAAAACATGCTTACACATTTTAAAAGTATACTAATTACATCTGAAAATATTGAAGAAAGTCATGAGCAGTTTCATAAATTATTTGGTCATGACACAAGTGATATATGTAATGATAGCGATTTAAAAATATATAGCCACAGTTTAAAAAATGGATCTATTGAGCTATGCGAAAATAAAAATCAAAAAGATATTTTTTATTATTCGCAGTTAAAAAAACATAATCAGGATAATGGCATTCAAGCTTTATCAATTATATCTGACGATATTTTTGGAGATCATAAAAAATTTAAACAAATGAATTTAAACATAAGTGATATTGAAGAAATTGACTTCAATTTCAGAAATAGAAAAAATGTAAAATCTAAACTTTTTTCACTGAAAAAGACTAATTCTTCTGATTTAAATCTATTAATTTTTGATAAAGACACATCTTTAAGTAATAAAGAGAATTATGAAGATGACGCTATTTCAAAGTTTAATCAAATAATCATCTATACTCCTGATGTGGAATATCTAAGAAATTTATTTACTGAAAAACTTGGAATTAGGCTTGCACTAGATAAGATTTTTAATTTTGGCGAAAAAGATATAAGAATGATGTTTTTTCGTATTGGCGGCGTTACATTAGAAGTAATTGAAAATCCTGATTCTAAATCTTTATCTTATGGAGGAGTAGGGTGGCATAGTGAAAATATCTCTAAATGTCACAAGAGATTAATTGACTCTAATTTTGAACTTTCAGAGATAAGAAAGGGAAGAAAGCCTGGCACAGTCGTTGCAACAATAAGAAATGCGCCTTTAAAGATGCCAACTATAATTATAGGTTTAGATGATTAAATTTCTTAAAATATTTACTTTTTTATTAGCAATACTTTTAAATTTAATTCCTATTTCAATTATTGCTGAAGAAAATAAAAAATTAATAAAAATTAAATTTGCTACTGATTGGCGTGCCCAAGCTGAACAGGGTGGTTTCTACCATGCTTTGGCTCTTGGGTTGTATGAAGAGAGGGGTTTAGATGTTGAAATCATTCAAGGCAATGCTGGCATTAATATTCCAAGACTCCTTGCAGCTAAAGAAATAGAATTTGGTATAGGGTCAAATAGCTTTGTGCCTCTCAATATGCTTAGTAATGGAATACCAGCAAAAGCAGTTATGGCCTCATTTCAAAAAGATCCTCAAGTAATTATGACGCATTACTCTTCTTCAATTAAGAACTTAAATGAAATGTTAGATAAGCCAATCATGATTTCTGAGAATAGTATTGGTGCTTTCTGGGTTTGGTTAAAATCAAAGTATTTATTTAACGATAAGCAAATAAGAAGAAAAACTTTTAGTTTGGCTCCTTTTTTAGTTAATCAAGATGCAATATTGCAAGGTTATTTAACATCAGAACCTTATCTTGTAGAAAAAGAATTAGGTAAGGCGCCTAAAATTTTTCTTTTATCTGATTATGGTTTTCCAGGATATGGAGCAATGATTCTAGCTAGGAATGATATAATTGAGAGAAAACCTGAAGTTGTAAGGGCTTTTGTTGAAGCAAGTATTTTAGGTTGGAAGAAATATATTTATGAAAACCCGAATGCTGGTAATGAACTTATTCTTAGAGAAAATAAAGAAATGACAAAAGAAATTATTTTTCAGGCGATTGATAAAATTAAAGAGTATAATTTAATTTCAAGTATGGATGGGTATACAGATATAGGTTTGATGGAAAATAAAAGATGGGAAGAATTTTTTAAAACAATGTCGGATTATAATGTTTATAATAAAGAGCTTAACTGGAAAGACTACATTATTAAGATTAGCATCAAATTTAGCAAAGCCTAGTAAAGGTGTTGTGGATTATATATCTCCTAAAGATTTATCAATTGGTTTTGTTTTTCAAAACCCAACATTAATGCCATGGCGTAATGTTATGGAGAATATCACTTTACCTCTAGAATTAAATAAAAAGAAATTCTCAAAGGAAGAAGTATTAATGTGGCTAGCAAGAGTAGGCTTAAAAGATAAAGAAAAGAGTTACCCTAATGAATTATCTGGCGGCCAAATGATGAGAGTTTCTATCGCTCGATCACTCATCAATGGATGTAATCTTTTACTTCTTGACGAGCCTTTTGCGGCATTAGATGAGATCACAAGAAGGAAACTAGAGGATGATCTTTTAGAAATATGGGAAAAAGAAAAGTTTACTGTATTGTTTGTTACTCATTCTGTATCTGAGGCAATTTATTTATCTCAAAGAGTGCTTGTTCTTTCATCTGGGCCGGGAAAGATAGTATATGAAAAAAATATTAGTCAATATAATTCAAAAGAAGAATTTAGAGGAAGTAAAGAATTTCAAGCTATAAATAGTGAAATTTTCGAAAAATTAAAAAGTGGAGTAAATAATGAATAAATTATCTACTTATTTTTCTCCAATAATTGCTCTATGTATCATTTTTATAATATGGGAATTTCTAGTTAATTTATTTTCGATACAACTCTATATTTTGCCAGCTCCAACAGATATTCTTCTCTCTTTAAATGATAATTTATGGGAATTACTGCTAGCAACATTAAATACACTTAAAATTACATTATTTGCATTCATAATTGCAACATTTATAGCTATAGGTTTAGCTATAATTTTTTCCTTATCAAAGATTTTGGAGATCTCTCTTTATCCAATTACAGTAATCTTTCAAGTGACCCCAGTTGTTGCGATTGCGCCATTAATTATAATATGGGTAGGTCTAGATAATGCTGAAATGGCAATACTAATTTTATCGGTAATTGTTGCCTTCTTTCCTGTTCTAGCAAATACTAATCTAGGTTTTCGTTCAGTTGATAAAAATTTAAAAGAACTATTTCTTATTAATAGAGCTTCAAAGTGGCAAACTTTAATGAAATTGAATTTACCTTATGCAACACCTTATATTTTGACAGGGATGAAAACTTCAATAGGTTTGGCATTAATTGGAACTGTTGTTGCAGAATTTGTAGCTGGTACTGGTTCATCTGCTGGTTTATCTTGGATTATTATTGAATCTGGCAACAGATTAGATATAGCTAAGCTCTTTTCCGCTTTAATATTGCTTGTATTATCAGGAATATTTCTATTTTTATTAATGTCCACCATAGAATATAGTATTTTGAGGCGTTGGCATCAAAGCGTAAAAGAAAATGAAAGTTAAAAGATGAAAAAATTATCTAAAAAAGCTGTTACAGTTAGTGAAGCTTTAGATACTCGTTTAACATGTAGAGCTTTTACCAACAAAGTTCCAGAAAAGAGAGTAATTATTGATCTTTTAGAAAAAGCTAAAAGAGCTCCTTCAGGCGGGAATCTTCAACCATGGAAAATATGGGTAGTCTCAGGAAATCCTCTAAAAAATTTCATCGAAGATGTTGCCTATAAAATTAAAGAAAACCCTATGGGAGAAGGAACAGAATATAATATTTATCCACCAAATCTGAAAGAGCCATATGAATCAAGACGAAGGGAAGTCGGAAGGTCTATGTATGAGGTTTTGAATATACCTAAAGAAGATAAAGCTGGAAGGCTTAATCAATTTAAAAGAAATTTTGAATTCTTTGGCGCTCCTGTAGCAATCTTTTTTGCTATCGATAGGCAGATGCAAGAAGGTCAATGGTCAGATTTAGGAATGTTTATGCAGTCAATCATGCTTTTAGCAAGAGAAGAGGGTTTACACACTGCGCCACAAGAGGCATGGGCAATTTGGTATAAAACAGTTAGTAAATTCCTAAACATACCTGAAGAATTAATGCTATTTTGTGCAATGGGCATTGGTTACGCTGATGAAGATGACCCAATAAATACATTTAGGAGTAAAAGGGTAGATATTGAAGATTTTACAGACTTTATAGGTTTCTAAATAATTCGTTTATCTTTAAATATATTAATTTCTTCTTCAGAAAAACCTAGTTCAGTCAGAATTTGATTTGTATCTTCACCTAGAGTCGGAGGTCTCTTTTTAATTTTATTTTCTGAATTTGAGAGGTTTATCGGTAATCCCATAACTGGTGCAGGTTTATTTAATCCTGGATACTCTAGATCTTGAAAAAAATTCATCTGATTAACATGCTCATCTTTTAAAACATCAGCTAAATTATTAACTGGACCAGCAGGCACCTGAGCCTCAGAAAGTAAATTTAGAGCATCTTTTGATGATAAATCTTTGCACCAATCTTGAGTTTTATCACTTAGAATTTGAGAATTTTCTCCTCTTTTGATATCATTAGAAAACCTATCATCATCAAGAAAATCTTCCGCCCCTACTAGATTTGCCCATCTTTTAAACAATGGCTCTCCAAGGACTTGGACAACAATCCATCCATCTTTTGTTTTAACTATATCTACAGGTCCTGCATAAGGACTTTTATTTCCAATTGCTTTTCTATTTTTATTTGTTATTGCCTCCTCGATGAGATGAGTATTCATGAATGCTAGAGATGTAGCAAAAAGAGCTCCTTCAACAACTTGACCTCTACCTGTTTTTTCTCTGTCAATAATTGCAGCCAGGGTACCCATAGCTGTGAGTGATGCAGTTCCATAATCAACATAAGGAGAATATGCTTTTATTGGTTCATCTTCATAACCGGTTAAATGCGTTGCTCCGGACATAGCCTGACCAACACCATCAAATCCAACCCTTTCAGAATATGGTCCACCATGACCAAAAGCAGAAACAGTGGTTAGTATTATTTTACAACGCCATTCTCATTTACTTTGTATGCAAACTCTATCCAACCATCTTCATTAACTTTAACATCACTTGGCTCAGACTTTATATTTCCTGCTAAATAATTATTTTGTGAGTCATAAAGTCTATAGATATCAAGGGTTGCTCTTGATGTTTCGCTTCTTATGTAATTTAAAAGACCTTGTTCTCGATATCTTAAGTAAATATTATTTAAATCTTCAACCTTCTCAATTATTTTTTGATCAGCCTCTAATTCAATATCTCTTGCAGTTGTAAAATATAGAAACATCAAAACAAGTCCAACAGACAAGCCTAAAAGCAATGTATAAATAAAAATTAATCTAAAACTTGCTAAGTTGAATGGGTTATTCATCATACCTTAAAGCATACCCAGCACCGCGTTCAGTAAAAAGCATTTGCTTTCCTTTAAAAGGCTTATCTATTTTTGATCTTAATCTAGATATATGCACATCTATAACATTTGTTTGAGGATCAAAATGATACTCCCATACACCTTCTAAGAGCATAGTTCTTGTAACAACTTGATTAGGTCTTCTAAGTAAGAATTCTAAGAGTTTATATTCCCTAGGCTGCAGATCGATAATTTGTCCTTCCCTTTCAACTCTACGGCTTAATAAATCAAGTTTTAAATCTCCTAATTCAAGCAAACTATTGTTATTCTCATGTTGATTTCTTCTTATTACAGCATCTAGACGGGCTAATATGAAAGAAGTTAGTGATAATGTTGCTCATGATTTAAGAACTCCTCTCAACAGAATTAGAACAAATTTAGAGGTCACATTAATGTCGAATCCCGATATTGATCAATATAAAAAGTCATTTGAAGATGCTCTTGTGGAAACTGACAATTTAATTAAAACCTTTAATTCGATTTTATCTATATCAAAAGTTGAATCAGGTACATCAGATTTAGACAGAAATCTAGTAAGCCTAAAAGAATTAATTTTAAATATGCATGAGTTATATGAGCCAATTGCTGATTCAGATGGTATTAAATTAAATTATGAAGTTAATGAAGATGTAGTAATTAACGGTAATTATAATTTGCTCTCTCAGGCATTAGCAAATTTAATTGAAAATGCTATCAATTATGGCTGCTCAAATAATAAACCATCTATAAATGTTGGCGCAAAAAAAAATGAAAATCTTTTATCCATATGGGTGAGCGATAATGGCATCGGGATCAAAGAAACAGATAAAGATAAAGTACTAGAGAGGTTTGTAAGACTTGATGCTAGTAGAAGTTTAAAAGGCTCCGGATTAGGCCTAAGCCTTGTTAACTCAGCTGTAAAATTCCACGAAGGTTCCCTAAAGTTAATTAGCGCTAAACCTTCAGGACTGATTGTTTTGATTGAAATTCCCATAGACTCTTAAGTACCGCCATCCACAAAAAGACATTGTCCGGTAACCCAACTTGATGCATTTGATGCCATAAAAACCACTGCCGCACCTATATCTTCAGGAGACCCCCATCTGTTAAGTGGTATTGGAATAAATTTCTTCAATTCTTTCTCTCTTTCGTCAGTATGCATGTTCATAGAATCTTTGAAATTTTCTGTTGGTATAGGGCCTGGTGCAATTGCATTGACTCTAATTTTTGGCGCTAATTCCAAAGCAAGAGTAGCGGTTAAGCTATTTACAGCTGCCTTTGAGGCACCGTAAGGACCATTTTTTAAATTACCTCTCATATTCTTTGATGAACTTGAAGATATATTAACTATTGTTCCTCCCTCAACCATTTTTCTAGCAGCAGTAACACATCCATTGAAAACAGCACTAAAATTTAAATTAATTTGAGCTTCAAACTCTTCAATAGAAGTCTTTGTAAGATATCTTGGTGTTCCATCTGGAAGACCTCCAGCATTATTTACCCAGGTATCAATTCTACCAAATTCACCTAATGCTTTCTCACTTAAAATCTCAAAAGACTCCGGATTAGTAACATCTATAGGGACAACTATTGATTCTCTACCAATATCTAATATTTCCTTTTGAACTTCCTTAAGATCATCTTCTGTTCTGGAGGAAAGAACAACATCTGATCCTGCTTCAGCTAAAGCAATTGCTATACCTTTACCGATACCTTTTCCAGCGCCTGTAACGACAGCAACATTATCTTTTAATTGAAATAAATCTAAAATTGTCATGTTATAATCCTCCTACTATTATAATTGTTTAGAGATAAGTTATGGTCAATTGGATTATTTATATATTTTTTATTTTTTTTATTTTTTTATTTCTAATTTATAAATTTGGAAACAGAGAAAAAATTCATTTCAATGATTTCAAGAAAAATGAAATTTACTCTTTTTATGAAAATGATCAAGGAAAGACTGCCTATTATGTAATTGGTAAAGATAATAGTGAGCCTTTAATTTTAATTCATGGCGTCACTGTTCCTTCATACTACTATAAAGAAATAGCTCAAAGCCTATCTAAAATTGGTTATAGAGTTTATGCATATGATCATTTTGGTAGAGGCTTTTCAGAAAGACCAAAATTAAAATATGAAATGAACATGTTTGAAAAACAACTTGGTGATTTCATTAATCATCTATCTTATGAAAAAATTACCTTGTTAGGAGTTTCAATGGGAGGATCTCTTGCATCAAATTATACCGCACAAAACCCAGAAAGAGTTAAATCACTAATTCTCAATGTTCCTTTTGTCGGCGAACAATCGATTGGAATAAATAAGTTTTCAAATATTCCTTTTTTTTGGGATTTCTATTTGCGGTTTTTTGTGATCAGAAAATTAATTGATAGAGGATTAGGTTTAACAGAATATGATCAAGACCCAGATCATTTTATTAAACAATTTAGTATCAAAGGAACCCAGAGGTCATTCAGTTTATTGACTAAAAATTTTATAAAACATGATTTTTATAATGATTATAGGTTAATTAATTCTAATAAGACACCTGTTCATATTACCTATGCTGTTGATGATGAAGATGTTCCTTCTGAATCAGTCTTAAAGGCAATTAAATTAATTCCTGACGCTAAAGCTTTTGCCTTTGAAGGAGGGCATAATATTATTAATTCTAAAACTGATGAAATAGTAAAATTGATAAACAACTTTAAGAAGGAAATTAAAAATGACTAAATAGTACTCGCTAATCCTTTAGCAGAAAGTATCTCAATCCAATATCCATCTGGGTCTTTTATAAATGCAAGACCTTTCATATTTCCATCATCTGGTTTTTTTTGAAACTCGACTCCAAGTTTTTCAAATCTTTCACAGGCTTCGTAAACATCTGGAACAGTTATACCTATATGACCAAATCCCCTTGGATCAGTATTACCATCATGATGAATAAATTTAGCATCATTTTCTGTCCCCCAATTATGTGTAAGCTCTAAGACAGCTTTTTGACTTAATGTATAAGCAAACCTATCCTGTTTATTTTCTGGAACAGGGTCATCTTCATCTCTGAGATAGGAAAGAAAATAAAGTGAAAATTTAAAATCTGGGAAGTCTAATTTTTTCAAAATTGTCATACCTAAAATTCTTGTATAAAAATTAATTGATTTTTTAGGATCTTTTATTCTCAACATGGTTTGATTAAAGACATATTCAAGTGTTTCGCTATCAGGGTTTTGCGACATTTCTTCCATTGTTTTCTCCATTTTTTAATATTAATTATAATAATATTCTTAAGCCAAAAAAAAGGCCATTTATTTAAATGGCCTTTAATTTATAGTTTTAATTAATTAATTAAAATTCGTAACCAAATTCAATCCCAAGTGCCCTAGGTCTTTTTCCGGCATTAGACATTGAAAATAGAGGCCCTGTAGTGAAACTTCCACCAAGTAGAGTTGGAACTTCATATTGCTCATCCGTAAGATTTCTTCCAAAAATAACTACATTCCAGTTATCCTGATAGTAACCTATGTTAGCACTAACATCCTCAGTGCCATCAAAAGCACCAGAGGTAAGATTAAGCAAACTTGTTTGAGTTTCGCCAGTTTCACTATATTTGGCATATATTTCAATTTCACCATTACCAATTTGAGCATTATACTGGAAACCGACCCCAAGAGTATGTTCTGGAGCATTTCTTGGCTCTAAGAAACTAGCATCTTCAACTGTACCTAAACCATCAAACTGATTGATATCAGTGAAGAATTCTTCGTAGCTAGCATCAAGACTACCATAATTTAAAAATAATTGTAGATTACGAGTAGCAGCAAAAAGGGCTTCAACTTCAAAACCTTCATATAAAACTTCAGCAGCATTATTAAAAACTGATTGAACAGTTTTAGTGTCAGGGTCTAAAGCAACAAAAGATTCTTGTTTATCTTCAAATTCATTTCTAAACGCAGTTAAGTTTAGTCTAAGTCTATTATCTAATAGTAGGCTTTTGAAACCAATTTCTACATTAGATGCAAATTCAGGATCATACTGGTCTCTTTCAAAATCGCGGATATTTTGGTTCACACCAAAGAAACCACCTGATTTAAAGCCTTCAGAATATGAAATATATAACATTTTATCATCATCAAATCTGTAAGTAGCCCCAACTCTTGGAGATACCTCATCCCATTTTTGATATAGATCTGCGTATCCTGGAAAATTTCTTTCTCTTTGTCTTTCAACATTTGATAGGTAAGATTGACCAGCAATAAATGCTTTCCATTCTTCTGTCCAACGAACACCAGCGTTGATAGAAATTTTGTCTGTTATGTCATATTCATAGTTAACAAAGAAAGCTTCTGACTCTGTTTCTTGAGTTTCATAAAGAATTTGAGTTACGATATCATTTGGTCCTAATCCGCCTTGTATACCAAGATCACAAGCGATTGGAGCAAATGCTCCGTCTAAGCCATTAGTTCCTTGACAAGCTCCCCAAAGAGCAGGAGTTTGTGCAACAGCACCAAATAATGTTTTCCAAAACTCTCCACCAGTTACCCAGTCCTGAGTAAATTCACTGTTCCAAAAATAATATCCAGCAATTAAAGTAGATCTATCAGTCTGTCTTTCATACCTAAGTTCATGACTTGTTTGCTCATAATCATTCCATCTTTCGATTGTAATAAAAGGAGCAGCTGAAGCATCAAAATCATATATTCTATACTCAGTAAGATCTCTTGTACCACCAACATAAACTAATTGAGAATTTTCAGTTAATTGATAAGAAGCATTAATGGTTATTGCATCTGTTTCAAGAGCACCATCATTATTTGTATCATTTTCAGCATAACTTGGAATATCTAAGCTAGTTCGACAAGCACCGTAAATTGCACAAGAAGTAGTAGCTAAAGCGGTATTTACCTGTCTTGGGTCTGTTGGAGGTGTATCAACACCTGTAGCAAAGTTATAACTATAGTGATAACCAGCTAAATCACTTTGATCATCAAACTTTTCAACTGTAACATTAGCTTCAAATTTCTCATTAGGAGTGAATAGAACAGAAAAACCATAGTTTTGATAATCTTTTTCAGGTACTTTTTTCCCTAATGTAATATTTGGAAGCCAGCCATCATCTTCAATCATTGTAGCAAAAATTTTACCAGCAACTTTACCTTCAGAAATAGGAAAATTAACTACAGCTCTGAATTCTTGTTGACCATCTTCACCAAAAGTAGCTTTAAGTCTTGCTCCAAACTCTCCAGTTGGCTTACTTCTAACAACATTTATAACACCACCAACAGTGTTCTTACCAAAAAGAGTTCCTTGTGGACCACGAAGAACTTCAACTCTTTCAAGGTCAAAATTTTCAAGTATTTGTCCAGCAGAAGTTCCTAAATGAATACCATCAATCATGACTGCGATCGGCGCATCAAATGAGTTATCATCTGATCTAGGAGGACTGATACCTCTGATATTAAGATTTGCTCCACCAGATCTTTCTCCATAATTACCAATTATAACATTTGGAGCGAAACCTTGCAGGTCAGAGAGATTCCTAATATTTGATTTTTGAAGTTGTTCAGTTATTGCTGTAATAGCAACAGGAACATCTTGAGCACTTTCTTCAATTTTACGAGCTGTAACGATAATTTCCTCAATACCAAAAGATTCAGACTCATTTGAATCCTGAGCAAAAGAAGAAGTTGAGGTTATATTGGATATGGCTAAAATAACAAATCCTAATAACACATATTTTAA
>QCOD01000020.1 GCA_003209955.1 OCS116 cluster bacterium AG-430-B22 | reverse complement strand
CCTCGATTAAAGAAATTGACGGTGTTTTAAAGATAGAAGAAATTTAATTTTTTGTTGCAGTTTTCAATTAAAAATATTATATCCGTTTCATTACGCACATGAATATAGCTTTTCCAGGCAATCCGGTGCCAATAGGTACATGTTCATGGAGGTTTAACCGGTAAAGGAGGATAAATTGTCATTACCTGATTTTTCAATGAAAGAATTACTTGAAGCTGGTGTTCATTTTGGGCATCAGACACATAGATGGAATCCTAAAATGAAGGAATTTATTTATGGAGAGCATAATAATATACATATAATTGATCTTTCTCAAACTATGGGTATGTTAAGGAATGCCTTAACTGCTATTAAAGAAGTGACTCAGTCTGGAGGAAGAATTCTATTTGTAGGGACTAAAAGACAGGCGTCAGAGATAATATCTGAGAATGCATCACAATGCGCTCAATATTATGTCAATCATAGATGGTTAGGAGGCACTCTAACAAATTGGAAAACAATCTCAAATACTATAGCAAGATTAAAATCAATCCAAGAAACATTAGATGATGAGGGTTCAGCTGGTTTAACAAAAAAAGAATTACTTAAGCTAACAAGAGAAAGAGATAAACTCGAACTATCTATAGGTGGAATTAAGAATATGGGAAGTCTTCCAGATTTAATTTTTATTATTGATACTGTTAGAGAACAAATAGCGATTAAAGAAGCAATAAAATTAAATATTCCTATAGCTGCAATAATTGATACAAATAGTGATCCAGAAGGAATCACCTATCCTATTCCTGGCAATGATGACTCTACCAAATCAATTAAACTTTATTGTGATTTGATTTCTCAAGCAGCTTTAGATGGAATCTCTATTCAATCTCAAAAAATTCAAGATGAATCTCAAAGTAAAAAAGAGAAACCTCAAAAGGAATCCGCTTCTAATGCAGATAGTGATTCTAAAGAATTATTAGATCCTGAAACTAATAAAGCTAAAAAAATGGAAAATCCTGAAAAAAATAATGATAGTTCAAAGAGTAAGAAAAAGAATTAATTAAATTTAATATTTACGGAGGTTTAGATGTCACAGGTAACTGCTAGTTTGGTAAAGGAATTAAGAGAAAAAACAGGCGTTGGCATGATGGATTGTAAAACTGCTCTTAAGGAAAATAATGGGGATATCGAGGCATCAATTGATTGGTTGCGAACTAAAGGAATTGCTAAAGCAGCAAAAAAAGAGGGCCGTATAGCTTCTGAAGGATTAATAGCAGTTGAAAAAATTGATAATGTTGCTTCGATAATCGAAGTAAACTCTGAAACAGATTTTGTTGCTAGAAATGAAGATTTTCAAAATATAGTTAAGAAATTATCTATTTTATCAACTAAAAGTAATAATCTTGAAGAGCTTTTGGAAAAACAATTAGATGAAAAAGATATCAAGGTAAAAGATTATATTACAGAGATGATTGCATCTATTGGTGAAAATATTAATTTAAGAAGAATTGATCAAATTTCTGTTACAAAAGGAGTAATCGCATCATATATCCACAATCAGGTTGTAGAAGGTATGGGAAAAATTGGTGTATTAGTAGGTTTAGAGTCTGAAGCAGATAACAATCAATTAGAAGATTTAGGAAAAAAATTAGCAATGCATATTGCTGCAACAAATCCAATTTCAATTAATATTGAAGACATACCCACTGATGTACTCGAAAGAGAGAAAAATATTTTGGAAGAAGAAGCCAGAGCATCAGGTAAACCTGAAGAAATAATTGAAAAAATGACTGAAGGAAAATTAAAAAAATATTACCAGGAAAGTGTTCTTCTAGAACAAATTTTTGTTGTTGATGGAGAAAGTAAAATTTCAGATATTCTTAATTCTCTAGATAAACCAGTAAAAATTAAAGAATTTATTAGAATGGGCCTTGGTGAGGGAATTGAAAAAAAGAACGAAGATTTTGCAAATGAGGTAGATTCACTTATTTCATAGTTTTGCTTATAAAATGGAGTTTTAATGAAAACATCTAAATTAAAAAGAGTTCTTCTAAAGATATCTGGAGAATCTTTAATGGGAGATGATTCATATGGTATAGATGTTTCTACAGTTGATAGAGTAGCTAAAGAAATCTCACAAGTATGTAAATTAGGAGTTGAGATCTGCTTAGTTATTGGTGCAGGTAACATTTTTAGAGGTTTATCTGGAGCTGCAGATGGAATGGATAGAGCAAGCGCTGATTATATGGGAATGTTAGCCACTGTGATGAATTCTCTAGCAATGCAAAATTCACTTGAAAGGTTAGGATTTCAAACAAGAATTCAATCAGCAATTTCAATGACTGAAGTTTGTGAGACCTACACAAGAAGGAGGGCTATTAGGCATATGGAAAAAAATAGGATTGTCATATTTGCTGCAGGAACTGGTAATCCATATTTTACAACTGATACTGCCGCCGCACTTAGAGCTAGTGAAATGGATTGTGATGCAATTTTCAAAGGAACAAAGGTTGATGGAATATATAATAAAGATCCTATGAAAGAAGACGGAGCAATTAAATTTGATAAAATATCTTATAGTGAAGTTCTATCAAAAAATTTACGAGTGTTAGACTCTTCAGCTGTTTCTCTTGCAAGGGAGAATAATATACCGATAATAGTCTTTTCCATTAAAGAAAATAATGGTTTTTTGAATATCTTAAAAGGTAAAGGAAGTTGTTCAGTTGTTGAGGGGTAATAATGAACGAAATTAATAAAGATGATTTAGTTAAAAGGATGGATGGCGCTATTAACTCATTTAATAGTGATTTAATTGGTTTAAGAACTGGAAGAGCATCAACAAATATGGTTGATGGTATTTTAGTTGATGCCTACGGACAGAAAATGCCAATTGATCAAGTAGGTAGTATTTCTGTTCCAGAAGCAAGAATGATATCTATCCAAGTTTGGGATAAGGGATTAGTAATTGCAGTTGAGAAAGCTATTCATGAATCAGGTTTAGGTTTAAATCCACAAGCTGATGGAGAATTAATAAGGATACCAATACCAGAGCTTAACGAAGAAAGAAGGGAAGAACTTTCTAAGATTGCAGGTAAATATGCAGAGCAATCACGTATAGCAATACGAAATGTTAGAAGAGATGGCATGGATGAAATAAAAAAAATTGAAAAAGATGGAACTGTAGGTAAAGATAGAGCAGTTGATTTATCTAATGAGGTCCAAGAACTTACAGATAATTATATAAAAAAAATCGATGAAATGTTGTCTCAAAAAGAAAATGAAATTCGACAAGTTTAAATTTTATGACAAATCCCTCCTCTAGAACTAAAATTAAAAAAGAAATTTCACATATTGCCTTGATCATGGATGGTAATGGAAGATGGGCGAGATCAAGGGGATTACCTAGATATGAAGGTCATGCTCAGGGCTTAAGAACATTAAGAAAGTTACTTCGTGATTTAAAAAATTTGAATATAAATTATTTAACTTTATTTACATTTTCAATTGATAACTGGAAGAGGCCAAAAGAAGAAACATCAAAATTGATGCAATTACTAAGAAAGTTTATTTCAAACGATCTATCGGAATTACATAGTAATAATGTTAGAATAAAAGTAATTGGTAGTCGGAATGAGATTCCTAAAGATATTGTAGACCTTATTAAAGGAGCGGAAGCGCTTACAGTCAATAATACTGGTTTGTATCTTCAAGTAGCTTTTAATTATAGTGGTAGACAAGAGATTATAAACGCTACAAAAAAAATCGCTATTGCTTCTGCTAAGGGCGAAATCGATCCAAATAAAATTGATAATACAATATTTGAGAGTAATTTATATTCTGCCGGAGTACCTGATCCAGATTTAATTATTAGAACAGGTTCTGAGAAAAGAGTATCAAACTTTCTATTATGGCAATTATCCTATTCTGAGGTTTATTTTGAAGAATGCTTATGGCCAGATTTTAATAAAAATAAGTTAGATTTAGCAATTAATGATTATAATAGTAGGTCAAGAAGGTTTGGAAATGTTATTAATGAGTATAAATAAATGTTTTCAGATTTTAAAATAAGATCTTTGACAGCAGCTGGATTAACTCTTTTGAGCTTCCTTATTCTTTTTCTTGGTAGTATTTATCTTAAAATATTTATATTTCTTCTTTCTGCAATTCTTATCTTTGAATGGATGAGAATTATCTCTCAAACCCAATGGATAATTAGAGGTCTTATTGCTGTAATTATTTCTTTTTTTGTTTATTTTACTGATGGTTATACTGCTCTAGATTTATTATTTATTATATCTGGATCAATCATAATCTCCTCTTTTTCTACTTATTTCAATATTCCTTCTTTTTGGTCATGCTTCGGATTTATTTATATTTTAAGTAGCTTGTGTTTTCTAGAATACCTAAGAAATTTTGAAAATGGGTTTCTTGCTATATTGTTAATTATATCAACCATTATGGTTTCTGATACTTCAGGATATATTTTTGGAAAATATTTTTCAGGGCCAAAAATTTTCAAAAAAATATCTCCTAATAAAACTTATTCTGGTTTCTTTGCATCAATAATTTTTAGTATTCTATGGTTTTCAATATTATCTATAATTTATTCACTTCATCAACCAATTGTTTTTATTTCAATTGGTCTTTTTATTATTAGTTTTTCAATTATGGGAGACTTATTAATTTCATATCTTAAAAGAAAAACAAATCTTAAAGACTCAGGTTTTATTTTACCTGGTCATGGAGGTTTATTTGATAGAGCTGATAGCATTATAAGTGTTTTCTTTGTTCTAATACCTTTGGTAATTTTAATGGGTCAATTAGACAATCCTGTTAAAATTATTCTAGGATAAGAATATGACTAAATTAACTATATCAATTTTTGGATCTACTGGATCAGTTGGTAAAACAACACTCAATATAATAAGAGAAAATAAAGAAAAATTTGATGTTAAAATTTTAACAGCTAATAATAATATTAATGATCTTATTTTATTAGCAAATGAGTTTAATCCTGATGCTATATGTTTTGCTAATGAGTCTGATTTAGATCTAGTGAAAAAAAAAATTAACTCGAATAAAATCGAATATTATATTGGTGAAATTGGTTTATTGGAGTGTGCAAAAATTACTTCAGATATTGTAATAGCAGGAATAGTTGGTTTAGCAGGTCTTCCGCCTTTACTAGAATCTATTAAAAATTCCAAAAAAGTTTGTATTGCTAATAAAGAATGTTTTGTTTCAGCCGGTTCTTTGATAGTAAATGAAGCAAAAAAACATAAAACACAAATTTTACCTTTAGATAGCGAGCATAGTGCTATTTACCAAATCCTTGAAAACACTAATAACACTGTAAAGGATATTTATCTTACCGCTTCAGGTGGGCCTTTTTATAAATTTTCCAAAGATGAGCTTCTAAAGGTTAGAGTTAATGATGCCGTTAAAAACCCAAATTGGGTTATGGGTAAGAAGATTTCGGTAGATTCGGCTACTTTAATGAACAAAGGTTTGGAAATAATTGAAGCAAAACATTTATTCAATATTGATGAAAGTAAAATTAAAGTCGTTATTCACAGGCAATCGATAGCGCATGGAATAGTTTCTTTTGAAGATAACTCTTTTTTAGCTGCTTTTGGGTACCCAGATATGACTCACCCAATAAAATATGCAATTTTTTATCCAAATAATTATAACAATAAAAGCCAAAAAATGAATATAGACCTACTAAACAATCTATCATTTGAAACAATTAATGAAGAAGAATACCATGCTTTAAGGCTTGTTAGATCAGTTATAAAAAGTGACGATAAAGAAAAACCTATAATTCTTAATTCTTCAAATGAGGTTGCGGTAAAAGCTTTTCTTGATAATAAGATCAGATTCGTAGATATTTTGGTTGTAGTTGAACAATCTATAGAATATGTTTCAAGACTATTAGGTAATGAAACTATAAATTATAGCGATAATCTTGATAATATTTTATATTTAGATTGTTTAACAAGACAAAAAACTGGGGAACTTATTAAATTAAGATTTTAAATGGATATAATTCAATTAATAATTCAATTCTTACCAACTGCTATCCAATATTTTTTGGCTTTTGCTCTATTAATAACAGTTGTAGTTTTTATTCATGAGTTAGGCCATTACTCCGTAGGAAGGTGGTGTGGTATCGGCGTTGAAACATTCTCAATTGGTATGGGTAAGCAAGTATGGGGAAAAACTGATAAATATGGCACTCTATGGAGAATAGCAATTCTTCCAATTGGGGGGTATGTCAAATTTTACGGTGATGAGGATCCTTCAGGTAAAAAATCAAAAATATCTGAAGATATCAAAGATGATAAGAATTTTCATAATAAATCAGTTTGGAAAAAAATTGCAACCACTGCTGCAGGCCCAATATTTAATTTTATTTTAGCAGTATTTATTTTTTCATTTATTTTCTTCTTTCGAGGAGAAAGTCTTGTGCAGCCATATGTTGGTCAAGTTGTTGATGAATCTCCAGCTTTTAATTCAGGACTTCAGGCAGGTGATGAAATTATCTATGCAGATAATAATGAAATTTTATATTTTAACGATTTAAGAAATTATGTATTGGAAAACCCAAATAATGAAATTAAATTAACAATCGTTAGAGATAGAATTGAAAAAACATTATTTTTAACACCAGAGATTATTTCAGCTAAAGATAGATTTGGAAACGAATACTCAAGTGCTAGAATTGGTGTAATTGGAAGTCAAAACCCTGAGCATATTGAGTTAAAAAAATATGGTTTTATAGCCTCCATATATCGTGGATCAAAAGAGACATATAATCTATCTACTAAGATATTAGGTTATTTAGGAAAATTAATCGCCGGCAGAGAGTCTATAGATCAAATGGGCGGTCCAATAAAAATAATCCAAATTTCAGGTGAAATATCTAATTATGGTATTATACCTCTTCTAGCTTTAATTGCGGCAATTTCAGTTAATTTAGGAATAATTAATCTTTTACCTATACCAGTATTAGATGGAGGACATTTACTCTACTATTCTCTTGAAGTTATTAGAGGAAAGCCTCTTAGTCAAAAGACACAAGAAATAGGTATGCAAATAGGTATGAGTCTTTTAATTGCTTTGATGATATTTGTTACTTTTCTTGATATAAGTCGTTTATAGAAATTATATAAGAAAAGAAGGATCGATATGCTTAAATACAATCTGGCAGTATTTATAAAATCTTTACTTTTGTTTTTTATATTCTCATCAATAATATATGCACAAGAAACTTCCGATAATCAAAATATTAAATCATCACAAATATATGAGAGAATTATGTTTATTGAGATCAGAGGCTCTCAAAGAATTGAGTCTGAAACAATAAAATCTTATATGACTGTAAAACCTGGCGATCTTTACGATGATGCAGAAGTTGATAGATCTTTAAAAATACTTTTTAACACTGGGTTGTTTGCTGATGTAGCCATTAGATATGAGAATTCAGGACTGATAGTCTTTGTTATTGAAAATCCAATAATTAATCGAATTGATTTTGAAGGAAATAAAGCTCTTAAAGATGACAAATTTGAAGAGGAAATAGAATTAGGTCCTAGGTCAGTTTATACTAGGTCAAAAGTGCAAGCTGATGTTCAAAGATTAATAGAATTATATAGAAGATCAGGAAGATTTTCAGCCTTTATAGAGCCTAAGGTCATCAGACAGCCTCAGAATAGGATTGATCTTATATTTGAAATAACTGAAGGCCCTACAACGGGAGTATCTTCAATTAATTTTTTAGGAAATAGAAGTTTTCGAGATAGAAAGTTAAAAAGTCAATTAGTGACAAAAGAGTCAAAATGGTGGAGATTTTTCTCTTCAGATGACTCATATGATCCAGACAAATTAGCGTATGATAGAGAGCAGATTAGAAAATTTTACCTTGATGAAGGTTATGCAGATTTTCAAGTTGTATCAGCAGTAGCCGAATTAACCAAAGATGGCAAAAACTTTGTTATAACATTTGTTTTAGATGAAGGTCAGATATATGAATTTGGCGATTCTTATATTGAAAGCTCTCTTGAAAATATGGACACAGATGAACTGCTATATCTTATAGAACATAGAAAAGGCAATCAGTATAAAGCTACAGATATTGATAATACAGTAGATGCATTAACTTTGGCAGTTGGAGAGGAAGGTTATGCCTCTGCTGAGGTAAGGCCTAGAGTAAGAAGAAAAAGAGAAGATGGTATTGTTGATATAGTTTATTCAATTGAAGAAGGGCCAAGAGTATATATTGAGAAAATTAATATTAATGAAAATTCTAGAACAAGAGATGAGGTTATAAGGCGTGAGCTAAGGGTTTCTGAAGGAGACTCCTATAATAAAGTTTTAATTGATAGATCAGAAACTAAGATAAAATCTTTAGGTTATTTTAGAGAGGTTGAAACATCAATTAGACCTGGATCTGAAGAAGATAGAATGATAGTCGATTTTGAAGTTGAAGAACAACCTACAGGCGAATTAAGTCTAGGTGCAGGCTTTTCATCTGCTGAAAGTTTATTACTAGAAATAGGTATTTCAGAAAGAAATTTGTTGGGAAGGGGTCAGTCAGTTAGATTAAATATATCTACTTCAGAGAGAAGAAAGCAATTTGAAATAGGTTTTACTCAACCCTATTTTTTAGGAAGAAGACTTACTGCTGGTTTTGATATTTTTCATATAGATAATGATTATAGAAGATACTCATCTTATAGATCAACTCAATCTGGTGCATCAATAAGGGCGGTTTGGCCAATGGCTGAGTATGCTAGTCTTTCAGTTTTTTATAGGTATTTAAAAGAAGAAATTTCAAGTTATTTTTTTCAAAGTGGCTATAATTTGGCTGATGATTATAATGCTAACAAATCTGAAATAGGGTATAGCTATGTAATTGATACCAGAGATGACCCTATCGATACAACTCGAGGTTGGACATTTTCTTTTGGTCAAGATATAGCTGGCTTGTTAGGTGATTCTGAGTACATCAGATCAAACCTTGGCGGAAGATATTACTATGAGATTGCACGTGACTGGGTATTAAGCGCAGGAGCAAATGGTGGATTTATATATAATTATGGTAGTAAAGACTTAAGAATTAATGACAGATTTTTTAAAGGTGGTAATACTTTCAGAGGCTTTGATAGAGCTGGAGTAGGGCCTAAAGAAATCGTAACAGATCGTCCAAGAGGTGCTGAATTCTTTGCTATTGGTACACTTGAAGTAACGGTTCCTTTAGGTCTACCAGATGAATTTGGTCTTAGAACAGCTCTTTTTACAGATTTTGGTATTATTGGAAAAAATGATGATGAAGATAGAGTTTTAAATACATATAGAGCTCAAGAATTATTAGGAGATATCAGTAGTCCATTTTATAATTTGACAGATTTATTAAGCCAAAATTATTCAAAAATTGATGAAGCTTGTAGAAATGACAGCGCAGGCTTAAATGAAACATATGGAACTCTATGTACAAGGTTTGTTGATGACGCAACTTTTAGGGCTACCGTTGGTGTGACATTAAATTGGAATTCACCTTTTGGGCCTATTCGTTTTGATATTGGTAGAGCTGTTGTTAGCGAAGACTATGATGATGCTAAATTCTTTAGATTTAGTGGTGGAACAAGATTTTAATAATTCTAATATTAGTAACTTCTTGTAACATATATTCATTGGTATATTTTTATTGATTGATTTAAGCAAATTCTATAGTTATCTTGCAATTCGTAATTATCTGGAGGAGACATTATGAAAAAATATTTTAGTATAGCTTTAGCAGCAATATTCCTTTTGAGTTTTAGTGAAAAACTATCAGCTTCAGAAGATATTCTCTTTATAAATTTACAATATATTGTTGGTCAATCCAAAGCTGGTTCCTCTCTTAGAGAACAAAGTGAAGAGCTAAATAGTGAAATTATTAAGCTTAGAGATGAAATAACTAAATCTCTTCAAGATAAAGGAAAAAAACTTGAAGATGAAAGAACGCTTCTTTCTCCTGATGTTTTTCAAGAAAGGGCAGATGAGTTAAGAAAAGAAGCTGAAGAAAAACAAAACGAGCTTAATGTGAGGCTCCAAAAAATTCAGCAAGCTATTCAAAGAGCTTCAAATTCAATTGATTCAGTAATTAGCCCAATTTTAACTGAAATTGTTAATGAGAAGGGTGCAAAGATGCTTCTTGAGAGACAATCTTTACTATTTGCTGACCCAAAACTAGATGTATCTGCAGAAGTTATTAAAAAATTAAATAAAAGACTTCCAAAGATAGATGTTATTGTTGATCAGGATTAAAACTATTACTTATGAGTGAAAAGAGTTTTTTTGAAAAAACTGGCCCTTATAAGCTAAAAATTTTATCAGATCATATTAATGGTAAATTAAATTCTATAGAGAATTCTGATATTCTAATAGACGATATTTCATCACTAAAGAATGCAAAGGACAACGAGATAACTTTCTTTTCAAACCTTGCTTATAAAAAAGATTTAAAAGAAACCCTAGCAGGTGCTTGTGTAATAAGTGAAGTTAATGCTGATCTTGCGCCAAAAGGCATGCCTTTAATCTTATGTGATGATCCATATATGGGTTTTGCTTTAATATCTCAAAAATTCTATCCGAAAGAGTTAAAAACTGACCATCTAACTGGAAAAAAAAATAATATTACTAATGATATTCCTGATAATATTACTTTAGGTGAGGGCGTTATTATTGAGTTAGGGGCTGTAATTGGTAAAGATACAATTATTGGCGATAACACTTTTATTGCTTCAAATGCGGTTATTGGAGCTAATGTTAAAATAGGAAAAAATTGTTATATTGGTTCTAATGTTTCTATAACTCACTCAGTTATTGGAAATGATGTTAAGATTCATAATGGTACTAGCATTGGACAAGATGGTTTTGGTTTTGCTATGTCTTCAAGCGGTCACCAAAAAATACCTCAATTGGGTTTAGTTGAAATTCATGATGATGTTGAGATAGGTGCTAATTGTACTATTGACAGAGGTACTGCAGAGAATACTGTTATTGGAAAAGGAACAAAATTAGATAATTTGGTTCATATAGCACATAATTGTATAATCGGAAAAAACTGTATACTTACAGGTATGGTTGGTTTGGCTGGTTCAACGGTTTTAGAAGATTTTGTAGTTATGGGAGCTAAGTCTGGTGCAGTTGGTCATTTAACCATTGGAAAGGGCTCGCAAATTGCTGCTAAAACTGGTGTTACTAAAGATTTACCACCTGGACAGAAATGGGCTGGATGGCCAGTTAAAAGAATGGATTTATGGAAAAAAGAGTTAATTGCTTTAAAAAAAATTATTAAAAAATAGGTTAATAAAATGAATACTGATGATCCAATAAAAAAAGCACAAGAGGTAATGAAATTAATTCCTCATAGATACCCATTTTTACTTGTAGATAGGATTTTGAGTTATGATTCAGAGAACTTAGTTGCAATTAAGGGCGTTTCAATTAATGAGCCTTTTTTTCAAGGCCATTTTCCGGATAGACCAATAATGCCTGGGGTTTTAATTGTCGAAGCTATGGCACAAGCTGCAAGTTGTCTTGTTGTTTTGGAAAACGAGAATAAAGACTCATCTAATTTATCTGTTTTTCTTATGAAAATTGATAAGGCACGATTTAGAAAACCCATAACTCCAGGTGACCAAATTAGGATTGAAGTAAAAAAAGAAAAAAGTAGAGGAGATGTATGGCAATTTTACGGAAAATCTTTTGTTGAAGATCAACTAGCTTGTGAATCAAGTTTTGCAGCTATGGTTGTAAGATTGGATGATAATAAAAAATGACAGATATTCATGATACAGTAATTATCAGCCCTAAGGCTAAAATTGGAAATAATGTCTCAATAGGACCTTATTGCAATATAGATGGCAATGTAACCATTAGAGATAATGTTACTCTTGTATCTCATATAAGTATTTCAGGATACACTACTATTGGTGAAAATACTAAGATATGGCCTTTTTCTGTTATAGGTTCTGAACCCCAAGATTTAAAATACGATAGTGAAAAAGGTAAGCTTATAATAGGTGCTAATAATAAAATTCGTGAACATGTAACAATGCATTCCGGAACAAAAGAAGGTGGAATGCTTACTGAAATAGGTGAAAATAATTTATTCATGGTGGGAGCTCATATTGCTCACGATTGTAAAGTTGGAAATAATTGTGTTTTTGCTAATAATGCTACATTAGCTGGACACGTTGAGGTTGGTGATTGGGCAATCTTGGGTGGTTTAGCAGCCGTTCATCAATGGAGCCGCATAGGCTGTCATTCATTTATTGGAGGATTGGCTGCAGTAACTCGTGATTTGTTACCATTTGGTATGGCTGTAGGCAATAGAGCAAACCTTGAGGGTATAAATCTTGTAGGTATGCGAAGAAGAAATTTTTCGAAAATCGAAATAGACGAAGTTAAAAAAGCTTATTCAATTCTATTTGATAAAAATGATCTTGAGTTCAAAAAAAGAATAAAAAAATTAAAAGATGAAAAATTTAAACTTAATTCCGCCAAAATTATTACTAATTTTGTATCAGTAGAAACTAATAGAGCTTATGTTTCACCATCTGAAATATAGAAGATGAACATGAAGGTTGGTTTGATAGCGGGAGATGGAAGCTTTCCTCTTGAAGTAGCAAAATCTGTTTCTCAAAAAAATAATGAAATCTTTATCATTGCAATAAAAGGTTCAGCTTCAAAGGATATTGAACGCTATCCACATTTGTGGATAAGAATAGGTGAAATAGGTAAGGCAATTAAAGCTTTAAAAGAAAATAACTGTAAAGAAGTAGTACTTATAGGAGGAGTTAAAAAGCCTAATGTCTGGTTGTTGAGGCCAGATTTTGGTGCTTTGAAATTATTTTTTAAATTAATTATTCTTCCTATTAAAGGGGATGCTTCAATATTAAAAACTCTTCTTAATTTTCTTGAAAAAGATAATAAATTTAAAGTTGTTGGAGCTGAAAAATATATACCTTATTTGCTCATGTCTAAAGGATTGATAGCTGGTGAGAAAATAAATGAACAATCAAATATTGATATAGATATTGCTATAGAAAATTGTAAAAATATTGGATCAAAGGATATTGGCCAGGCTTGTGTAGTTGTTAATGGACAAATTATAGCTTCTGAGGATTCTTTAGGAACAGATAAAATGTTGAGAGACATAATTTCAAAAGAAATAAGGTTTAATAATGAGGGTGTTCTTGTAAAATTGGTTAAACCCATTCAGGATAGAAGAGTTGATCTTCCAGCTATTGGACTTCAAACTATAAAACTTGCTAAGGAAATAGGTCTCTGTGGTATAGCTATAGAAGATAAGTCATCTTTTATATCTAATAAAGAGGGGGTAATAGAATTTGCTAACAAGAATAACATTTTTATCTTTGGGTTAAGTAATGAAAAATTATAATAGTCCTAATATTTATATTGTTGCTGGTGAACCTTCCGGTGATATATTGGGTGATCAATTAATAAAATCACTAGAATCTAAGTTTAACTCTCCAATTTTTAATGGTGTTGGGGGTGAGAGGATGCAGTCAAATAATTTTACATCGTTATTTGATATGAGTGATATTTCAATTTTTGGTATTTTCCCAGTTTTAAGAAAATTATTTTTTTTGATTAGTAAAATTAATGATGTTGTTAAAGATATAGCTCAAAAAAAACCGGATATTATAGTTCTTATTGATAGTCCTGATTTTAATCATAGGGTTGCAAAAAAGGTAAAAAAATACTTACCCGATGTTCCTATAGTCTGTTATGTCGCTCCAACTGTTTGGGCTTGGAGACAAGGTAGAGCAAAGAAAATGTCAGAATATTTTGATTATCTTCTGTCAATTATTCCATTTGAAGTTAATTTCTTTAAAAAATATGGATTAAAGACTTCATATGTTGGGCATCCTTTCATTGAAACAGTTAAAAATATTAATGATATAACTTTTTCTGAAAAATATGATTTAGAAAAAGGTAAAACCATTATTTTTTTACCAGGAAGTCGTAAAATTGAAATTGAAAGACACTCCCCTATAATGGTTCAAGTTATAAAGTATCTTAAGGATCAAGATTTAAATTTAAATATTTTAATTGCAACTGGACAAAAGCAATTAGATCAAATTAGAGATTATTTTAAAGATATTCAGATAATTACAGATGATCATGAAAAGTATTCTCTATTCAAAAAAGCAGATTTTGCATGTGCATCATCAGGAACAGTTACTTTGGAGTTAGGTTTAACTGAAACTCCTACAATAGTTATTTATAAAATGGATAAATTGACTTGGTTTTTTATTTCAAAAATGGTCAAAGTTAAATTTGTTTCACTTGTGAATCTTATTTTAGGTAGAGAGTCCTCAAAAGAACTATTACAAGATAATTTTAATAAAGAAAATCTAATTAATGAGTTAAGTAAATTACTATCAGATGAAAAAGGTCAAAAGAAACAGATTAATGATTTAAAAGAATTTAATGCAATTATGAATCAGAATATCGATAATCCAAGTGAAAATGCTAGTAAAATAATAAAAAGATTATTAGAAAATTAATTATCTTTTTTGTATTCCAACATACTGTCTATGATCATTTCCAACATATAATTGACGAGGTCTACCAATTCTTTGACTTTGATCTTCTATCATTTCATTCCATTGAGAAACCCACCCAACAGTTCTTCCAACAGCAAACAGCACAGTAAACATATCCATTGGATAACCTAGAGCTTTCATAACAATACCTGAGTAAAAGTCTATATTTGGATAAAGCTTTTTTTCAACAAAATATTCATCTTCAAGCGCAATTTTTTCAAGCTCTACTGCTATAGCTAGCAGAGGATCATCCTTTATTCCTAAGTGGTCTAAAACTTCATGACATATTTTTTGCATTACCTTCGCTCTTGGATCAAAATTTTTATAAACCCTATGACCAAAGCCCATCAATCTAAAAGGATCATTCTTATCTTTAGCTTTTTTCACATATTCAGGAATATTATTCACATTATCAATTTCTTCCAGCATTCTTATGCATGCTTCATTTGCACCTCCATGGGCAGGTCCCCATAAACAAGCTATACCTGAAGCTATACATGCAAAAGGGTTTGCCCCAGATGATCCAGCCAATCTTACAGTTGATGTAGACGCATTTTGCTCATGATCTGCATGCAAAATTAAAATTTTATCCATTGCCTTAGCTAATGTAGCGTCAACTTTTTTATTTTCTGTTGGTAATCCAAAACACATATTCAAAAAATTTGAAGCATAATCAAGATCATTTTTTGGATACATAAAAGGTTGTCCTAAAGAATGTTTATAAGCCATGGCTGCCAAAGTTGGCATTTTTGCAATTAATCTATGACAGGCAATTCTTCTTTGTTCAGGGTCATTTATATCAAGAGAGTCATGATAAAAAGCTGAAAGAGCTCCAACAACCCCACACATAATTGCCATAGGATGCGCATCAGGTCTAAAACCGGTGAAAAATCTATTTAATTGTTCATTTACAAGAGTGTGCTCAGTTATTGATTTTTCAAATTTATTAAATTCATCTTGATCGGGGAGCTCGCCATTTAACAAAAGATAACATGTTTCAATATAATTACCTTTTTCAGCAAGTTGGTCTATGGGATATCCTCTATAAAGAAGAGTTCCTTCTTCACCATCAATATAAGTAATAGTTGATTTACAGTTTGCAGTAGAAGTAAAACCTGGATCATATGTAAATTTTCCTGATTGAGCATATAATTTTGATATATCTAGAACATCAGGGCCAATTGTACCCTCGTGAACATCAAAGTCATAAAGATCACCATTTAATTTTAAATTAGCTTTTTCTTTAATTTTATCATTCATTTATATTATTTAATTATATCCTCTATTCTACCTAACACTTCATCCTTCCCAAGAGATTCGATAATTGTGTTTACTCCAATTGGAGACAAAAAACCTACCAAAACCACTCTCAAAGGTAACCCAATATCCTTAAAGTTAAGTTTTTCATCTTTCAAAAATTTTTTAATAGTCTGTTCTATCTCATTAGCATCCCATTTATCAAGTTTTTTCAATATTTTTGATAGTTTTTCTAAAGAACTTATTGATTCATCATTTATTAAATTTGTTACATCTTTATCAATTTTGATAGGTCTTTTATTTGTTATAAAACTAATATTCTTCTTAATATCTTTTATATTTTTACAACGCTTTAAAACTTCAGGCATAACAATACTAATGGATTTAATTATATCTTTATTAAGATTGATATTTGAGCTTTCAATTCTAGTTATAAGAGACTCAAAGGAGGAGTTTTTTAAATAAATTGAATTAATATCATTTAGTTTTTCAATATCGAATTTAGATGGTGATTTTCTTATTTTTTCAATTGAAAAATAATTTATCATTTCCTCTAAACTGAAAATTTCTTGATCTCCATGACTCCAACCTAATCTAAGAAGATAATTAATTATTGCTTCAGGCAGATAACCCTCCTCTTTATAATATTCGATACCTAGAGAACCATGTCTTTTAGAAAGTTTTGATCCATCTTGTCCATGAATTAAAGGTATATGACTAAAAGTTGGACAATCCCATTTAAGAGAATCATATATTAATTTTTGTTTTGCTGCATTAGTTAGATGATCATCACCCCGTATGATGTCACTTATATTCATATCATAATCATCAACTACTACTGATAACATGTATGTTGGTGTTCCATTTGATCTTAATAAAACAAAATCTTCGATTTCTTTATTTTGAATTACAACATCTCCCTGAACTTTGTCATTTATAATGGTTTCTCCATCATTAGGTATTTTGAATCTAATGGCATGAGCTTTTTCTAGATTACCAAAATCATCCTCTAGCTCCCAATCTCTATAGGCAAAACCAGATTCTAAAAGCATATACGCTACTTCAATATGTCTTTTCTCATTTTTATGTTGGTAAACTATTTCTCCGTCATTTTCTAAGCCTAGCCATTTTAAACCATCAATAATTTTTTCAATTGCCTCACTGCTAGATCTTTCTCTATCGGTATCTTCTATTCTTAATAAAAACTTTCCTGAGTTATTTTTTGCATAAAGCCAATTAAATAATGCGGTTCTTACTCCGCCAATATGCAAAAAACCAGTTGGAGATGGTGCAAATCTTGTAATAATCATTTTTTAAGAACAAATTTATTCATTTGTGAATTGATATATCAATTTTCAAAGAAAATCACTACAATTCTCTTTAACTAATAAGATCTTAGAATGCCAACCAAAATACCTTGAATTTGAATTCTTTCAGGACCATAAATTTTTGTTTCGTATGCAGAATTAGCAGGCTCAAGAGCAATAGTGTTTCCTTTTTTTCTAAGTCTTTTTAATGTTGCTTCTTCTCCATCAACTAGTGCTACAACTATCTGCCCTGACAAGGCATCATCAACCTTTTTTATAATAGCTTTATCTTTATCAAGAATGCCTGCTCCAATCATTGAATCACCTTCGATTTCTAATGCATAATGATCTCCAGTCCCAAGCATACTTCCAGGAACAGATATTTTATTTTTTTCATACTCAATTGCTGTGATTGGAGTTCCTGCTGCTATTTTACCCATCATTCTAACTTCTATTGACTCTTCGTTAAGGCTAAAAAGATCTTTTTCTTTATTACCTTCAATTACTTCAGGCTGAAAATTACCTTTCGGGTTTATAGTGCTTGAGGTAGGTAATTTGATAATTTCAATAGCTCTAGCTCTATTAGCCAATCTTCTTATAAATCCTCTTTCTTCAAGAGCGTTTATTAATCTATGTATTCCAGATTTAGATCTTAAATCTAACGCATCCTTCATTTCTTCATAAGAAGGAGCAACACCAGTTTCTCTTAAATTTTGATGTATATATATCAATAATTCATTTTGTTTTTTTGTTAGCATTACATAACCTCCAAATTAAAAATAGAACTTAAGTAGAACATTGTTTTACTTTTGTTCTTTTTAAAGGTCAATAATTTAATTATTTAATAAAAAAACTTTAACTTTAGACCCTTTTCTCATTTTTTTTTCATTTGGCTCTAATATTATTAGTGAATTTGCTTCTGAATAAGGAAGAAGTGAGGCGCTATCTTGATTATTTAAAGATTTTATTATCATTTCATCTTTATTTTGATCGAAATATAATTTTCCTCTTATATATTGTCTTCTCGAGCCATTCTTATTTAAATCATTATCAAGAGTTGCTTTCAAAATTATATCTTTATACTTTATTCCTTGAAGAGCATAAACTGCTTTCTTCAAGAAGATTTCGCTGCAAATTAATGCTGAAACAGGGTTTCCCGGAAGTCCTATTACGGTTGTATTTTTATTTGTCCCAAACATTAAAGGTTTACCAGGTTGCATAGCTAATTTCCAAAAATCCAATATAAAACCTTGTTTTAATAAATTCTTATAAATTAAGTCATACTTTCCAACAGAGGCACCTCCAATCGTAACAAAAAGATCAAATTTTCTTCCTTTTTTTATATTTTTAATTAAGTCTTCAGAATTATCTCTAGCTATTCCCATATCAATTGGTTCTCCACCCCAGTTTTTTATAAGAGAAATAATAGAAGGTTTAGATGATGCAGGCTGATTAAATTTATTGGTTTTATCTCCAACTTCTATAATTTCGTCACCAGTTGCTAATATTCCTACTTTAGGTTTTCTATAAACATTTATTTTTTTATGATTCATAGCGCCTAATAAGGCAATATCTCTTGTACTTATGAGTCTAGGTGCTTTTAAAGTGAATTTTTTACTAATATCATGAGATTTCTTCCTAATGTAAGTTTCTTTATTTTCTCTTTTAATTAAGACCTCTTTTCCGTCTTCTAGGCAATTTTCTTGTATTACAACTTTATTAGCGCCATTAGGTAATGGGGCTCCGGTAAATATTCTGAAAGTTTGGTTTTTTTTAACGGTTTTACTAGTCTTATCACCAGCTTTTATTTCTCCAACTAATTCAAATTTTTTTGGTAAACTTGATAAGTCTCTTTTTCTGACTGCATAGCCATCCATAGCTGATAAATCTATTTCAGGCTGATTTCTCTTTGAGTTTAAATTAGATATTAAAACTCTTCCAAAAGAGTCTTTAATATCAATTTTTTCTTTACCTTTTAATGGTTTAACTTTTCTAAGAATTATTTTTTCAGCTTTTTTAACATCTAAAAGTTTTAGTTTCTTTTCCAATCTCCTGATTTACCTCCACTTTTACTTGTAAGCTTAACAGAATTAATTTTTGCATGTTTATCTATGCTTTTAATCATGTCGTATATTGTTAAACAAGCTATATTTACCGCCATTAAAGCTTCCATTTCTACTCCGGTTTTATTTGTTGTAGAAACTATTGCTAATACATTGATATTATTATCTTCAATATCAAAATCAATTTTTATAGATTCAACAGGAATAGGATGACAAAGAGGAATTAAATCTGATGTTTTTTTAGCAGCCATAATACCAGCTATTCTTGCGGTATTTAAAACATTTCCTTTAGAGATTTTTTCTTTTTTAATTTCATTTAGAGCTTTTTTACTCAGGATTATAGATCCTATTGCGGTTGCCTCTCTTTTAGATTCTTTTTTGTTATTAATATCAACCATATTTGCTTCACCCCTATCATTTATATGGCTTAACTTTTTCATGAAAATTTTCCAGTTAATAATTCTAATGCATTAATTATATTTGATGATTTCATAATACTTTCTCCAATAAGAAAATTTTTTATTTCATTTTCAACAAGTAATTCTATGTCTTCTCTTCTAGAAATTCCGGACTCACTTATCAATGTAATTTCTTTATTAATTTTTTTGGAGAGAATAACACTATTATTAATGTCTGTTTTAAAAGTTCTTAGATCTCTATTATTAATTCCTATAATTTTGGGCTCTAAATCAAGAGCATTATTTAATTCACTTTCATTATTTATCTCAAAAATTACATCCATATTGATTTTTTTTGCTGTTTTATAAATTTCATTGGCTTTATCTTGTTCAACCATTTTCATAATTATTAATATGCAATCAGCGCCATAAAGTTTCGCTTCATAAACTTGATAAGGGTCAATCATAAAATCTTTTCTAAGCAAAGGTAGATTAACATTATCTCTTATATCTTTTAAAAATTCTAGTTTTCCTTGAAAAGATGGAAAGTCTGTTAATACAGATATACATGCTGCATTTCCAGTTTCATAATCTTTAGCAATATCAATATGATTGAAATTTTGTTTAATAATCCCTTTTGAAGGGCTTGCCTTTTTTACTTCAGCAATAATTCCTGGGAAACCCTTATCATTTTTTTCGATAAGCTTATCTCGAAACCCCAATGTTTTTTTGTCATCTTTAATTAGATCAATTATATCATTTTGAGGAAAATTTATTTTTCTCTCTTTAACTTCATTAATTTTATAATCTCGAATCTTATCCAGAATATTAGTTTTCATTTGAGGCCTTAACAAGTTTTTCAAGTGATGTTTTGGCATTACCATTATCAATTGAATTATTTGCAAACTTTAATCCATGTTCAATACTATCTGCAATACCAGAAATATAAATTGCTGCTGCCGAGTTTATAACAACGATATCTCTAAAGGCACCTTTTTCTCCGTCTAAAAGTTTTAAAATTTTTTTTGCATTTACTTTAGGTGTATCGCCAATTAATTCATCGGGATTAGCTCTATTAATGCCAAAATCTTCAGGCTTGATTGTATAATTATTAATTTCGTTATTCTTTAATTCAGCAATGTAAGTCTCTGAAGTAGTAGTAATTTCATCTAATCCATCCGAGCCACAAACTAACATAACATCTGTTGAACCTAATTCTTGTAATGTTTCTATTAGAGGGTTTAACCATTTTTTATTATATACTCCTAATAATTGTTTTTTTACACTCCCTGGATTAATTAGCGGTCCTAAAAGATTAAAAATTGTCCTAACTTTTAATTTTTGTCTTATAGGGCCAACATATTTCATCGCAGAATGATGGTTTGGAGCAAACATAAATCCAATATTAGATTTATTTATACAATCCGATATTTTATTCGGTTTAATATTTATATTGATCCCTAATTCTTCTAATACTTGAGAAGACCCTGATTTAGATGACAGGGCTCTATTTCCATGTTTTGCAACAATAGCACCCGCCCCAGCAGCAACAAAAGTCACGGCTGTAGAGATATTAAATGTTCCAGAATTATCTCCACCAGTTCCACATGTATCTATTGCATTAACTGGCACTTCTACTTTAAAAGATTTTTCTCTTAGAACTTCAACACCAGAAATAATATCATCTATGGTTATACCTTTATTATTCAATCCAATTAAAAAATCTTCTATTTCAATATCATTAGCTTTGCCATCTAAAATAAAATTATAAGCAAATTTTATATCTTCCCTGCTTAAATATTCAGATTTTTGAATTTTAATTAAAATATCTGAGAATTCGTTCATTTGATTAGACCTAAGAAATTATCAAGCATCTTATGACCAAATTCTGTCGCAATACTCTCTGGATGAAATTGAATTCCTTCAATAATATTATTTTTGTGGCGGATTCCCATTATTGTTCCTTGTTTAGTTCTTGCAGACACAATAAGGTCTTCAGGTAGGGAATCTTCTTCAATAACCAAAGAATGATACCTTGTTGCGTTAAAATTTTTAGGCAAATTAGTAAATATACCTTTTTCATCTGTAATGATTTCACAGATCTTACCATGATATATATTTTTTGCTCTAATAATAATACCCTTAAGAGCATATGCAATTGCTTGATGACCAAGACAAACACCGAGTAAAGGAATGCTAGATTTAATGCACTCATTAACTAATTCAACACTTACTCCGGCGCTGCTGGGCTCTCCAGGCCCTGGTGAGATTACAAATCCTTTTGGATCAAGACCTAATAGTTCATTAATATCCGCTTTATCATTTCTAATTACTTTAACATCCTGTCCTAAATCACCGAGGAAATGATATAAATTCCATGTAAAGCTATCATAATTATCAATTAGAATAATCATTTCTTACTCTTTTCACTAAAAACATCCCTTGCAGCTGAGAATAATGCTTGAGCTTTATTCAATGTTTCATTGAATTCATACTCTTCATCAGAGTCATAAACAACTCCCCCTCCTGCTTGAACATACATTTTATTATCTTTTATAATTGCTGTTCTAAGGGCGATAGCTGTGTCCATATCACCAAAGGATGAAAAATAACCTACTGCTCCAGAATATATGCCTCTTTTTCTATCTTCAATTTCATTAATTATTTCCATGGCCCTAATTTTAGGAGCTCCTGTAACTGTTCCAGCTGGGAAACCTGCGCATAAAGCTGTTACTCTGTCTTCTTTAGGGTTTAATTCGCCTTCAACAGTAGAGTATATATGATATAAATGTGATGTTTCTTGGATTTGAAATGACTCTCTTACATTTATTGAGCCAATTTTTGAAACTCTTCCGACATCATTTCTTCCTAGATCGAGGAGCATCAGATGTTCTGCCAATTCTTTAGGATCAGATAATAAAGATTCCTTTATTTCATTTTCTTTTCCTTTTTCTTTAAGTCTTGTTCCTGCAATTGGTTTAATTATAACTTTATTTTTTTCAACTTTCACTAAGGTTTCAGGGCTAGATCCTACAATATAAAAGTCTCTAAACTTTATATAATACATGTAAGGAGACGGATTAATTCTTCTTAATGACTCATATAGTAAAAATGGATGTGCTTTAAATTCAACAGACAGTCTTTGACTAGGCACAACCTGAAATATATCGCCAGCTTTTATATATTCGCGAGCTTTTCTAACATTTTCAAAATATTGCTTTTTAGTAAAATTAGATTTGGACTCTCCTAAATTTTTTTGTTCTCTTTCTAATTTGATAATTTTATCAGATTCAATTTTATCTTTAATTTTATTTATTTCATCAATAGCAAAATTGTATGCATTATCTGCATCAACACTATCGGCATACCAAACTGCCTTACATATAAGGATTTCTTTTAGCTCTTTATCAAAGACAACTGTTATCGAAGGACGTAATAAAATGCTATCAGGAATATCAAACTCATCAAATTTTTCTTTAGGAAGATCTTCAATATTTGCTACAAAATCATAACCAATATAACCAAATATTCCTGAAGCTATCGAAGGAATATCGTCATTTTTTTTTATTAAACTTCTATTAATAAAATACCTAATTGCTTCGATTGGGGTATCATTAATAACTTCTTCAATATTATTATCATCTATATATATTTTGGATGTTTTATTTGTGATTTTTAAAATTTTATCTGGTTTTATTCCAATAACAGAATATCTCCCGCTTAAATCACCATCTTTTAAAGATTCAAAAAGAAAACTATTTTCCATATCATCAGATATCTTAATAAAGCTATTAACTGGGTCCACAAAATCTGAATTAAATTTTAGAATAATTAATTGAGGTTCTTTTGAATTATAATTTTTTTTAAAATCTTTATGATCAATGGAAATATTTTTTTCCATTTTTTAAAATGATCCTTGAGTATTTATGGTTTCAAATAAAAAATCTAATCTTTCAGGATAAACTTCACTTGTTAACTCTTTTTGTAATTCCTCAGATAAAATAATTAA
>QCOD01000019.1 GCA_003209955.1 OCS116 cluster bacterium AG-430-B22 | reverse complement strand
GGATATTGGGTTTATTGAAGAAAATTATATATTGGCTGATAAACTTGATATAAATGGTACACCTACATTCATTATAAACAAAATTGTTATTCCTGGAGCAATAGATAAAGCTTCAATATCAAGATTATTATCTTCAAAATGATATATCTGATTATCTCAAAGAGTTGACGCAATATCTAACAAAAGGTTAGATATCGTTATGATTCGTAAAAATAACAATGTCTAAAGCTAGTAAAATATATGTTTTGAATGGTCCTAACTTAAACTTACTTGGAGATAGAGAGCCAGATATTTATGGGAATATATCATTAAAGGATATAGAGAAATCTCTAAGTAATTATGGTAAAGAAAATAATTCTGAAATTTATTTTAAACAAACAAATCACGAAGGGGAATTAATTGAATTTGTTCATGAAGCCTCAAAAAAAGCAAATGCAATTATTATTAATCCAGGGGGATACTCACATACATCTGTTGCTTTATTAGATGCTCTTCTAACAGTAAAAATTCCTATAATAGAAGTACACATATCAAATATTTTTAGAAGAGAAGATTTTAGACACAATTCATATGTTTCTAAAGCTGCAATTGGTGTTATAAGCGGTTTAGGAATTAAAGGTTATTTATATGCGCTTAAATTTCTTTTGGACGAGCTAAAATAATGGAGATTTATTTTGACAAAAAATCAAATAATTGATGAAGAAATTAAACAGGCTATTAAGGAATTAACTAATATGCTTGAAGAATTAAATTTATCTGAAATCCAAATTGAAAATGATAAAATTGGTAAAGTTAAAGTTGCAAGAAATAATCATAAACAACAAATTCCGAATGTTTCTACTAAACAAGAAAAAACCGATAATGATGCTAAGAATGAGAATCTTATTAATGAAGATGAAGACAAAATTATCAAATCTCCAATGGTAGGCACTATTTATCTTCAGCCTGAACCTGGTTCTGATCCTTTCATAAAGACTGGCGATAAAGTTAAAAAAGGACAAACATTATTGATTGTTGAAGCCATGAAAACAATGAATGATATTGTTGCCGATAAAAATGGAACAATAAAAGAAATACTTGTTAAAAATGAACAGCCAGTTCAGTTTGATGACCCATTAGTTATTATAGAATAAATGTTCAATAAAATTCTTATAGCTAATAGAGGTGAAATTGCTGTTAGGATTTTAAGGGCATGTAAAGAACTTGGAATACAGACGGTAGCTGTTTATTCGTCTGCAGATAAAAATGCAATGCATGTTAAATTAGCAGATGAAAGTGTTTGTATTGGACCTGCTTCATCGCTAAAATCTTATTTAAATATTCCTGCGATAATCTCTGCTTGTGAAGTTTCTGGTGCAGATGCAGTACATCCAGGGTATGGTTTCTTATCCGAAAATTTTGGCTTTGTTGAAAAACTAGAAGCACATGGCATTAAATTTATAGGCCCAAAGTCTGAACACATTAAAATGATGGGCGATAAAATTTTAGCAAAAGAATCAGCAAATAATCTTGGTCTTCCAATTATTCCTGGTTCTCCCGGAGAAATAAGCAACACAAAAGAGGGTGTTGAAATAGCAAGTAAACTTGGCTACCCAATAATTATAAAAGCTTCATCAGGTGGCGGTGGTCGGGGAATGATAAAAGTTTTTAAAGAAGAAGATTTAGATGAGTCTTTAAAAAAGGCTTCTACTGAAGCTGAGAAATCTTTTAATGATAAGAGAGTTTATATTGAGAAATATTTACAAAATCCTAAACATATAGAAATACAGGTGATAGGTGATGAGTATAGTAATATAGTACATTTAGGAGAGAGAGATTGCTCAATGCAAAGAAGAAATCAAAAATTAATTGAAGAAACTCCATCTATTATTATAGATGATAAGAAAAGAGAAGAAATTTGCAGTTTAACAATTAATTCATTAAAAACAATGGGATATTGTAATGCTGGAACAGTAGAATACCTTTATGAAAATGGTAATTTTTATTTTATGGAAATGAATACCAGACTTCAAGTTGAGCACCCTGTTTCGGAAGAAATTTATAATTTTGATTTAGTGAAAGAACAAATAAAAATTGCTGCTAAATACAAGCTCTCAACTGATCAAGATACTCTCAAAAGTAATGGTCATTCAATAGAGTGTAGAATAAATGCTGAAGACCCGGATAACTTTTTACCCTCACCTGGGATAATAACAAATTATCATGCCCCAAGTGGTCCTGGTGTAAGGGTAGATTCAAATTGTTATTCAGGATTAGAGATTTCACCATATTATGATAGTCTAATAGCAAAGCTTATTGTTTATGACAAAGATAGGGTTTCCTGTATACAAAGATTAAAAAGAGCTCTAGATGAATTTGTAATAGATGGTATAAAAACGACTATTCCTTTTTTTCAACAAATAATAAACAAGAAAGATTTTGAGGATGGTAGTTATGATATTAACTGGTTAGAAAATTATAAAAAAAATAATTAATTTTCTTCTACTGAAAATAAAGCCTCCCCAACAAGCCCTATTAAATCAACAGAACCTTGAGTGTAAAGAAGATAATCATTTTCGCTTAAATAAATTTCACTTCCTCCAGGTTCAATTGAAATATAATTACTCCCAAGTAATCCATCCATAGTAATTTTTGCTGAACTATCATCAGGAATTTTTATTGAGTTATCAATAATTAGAACTAACTGAGCTTCATATGTTGTCTGATTTAAAGAACTTTTAGATACACTTCCTATCTTAATTCCAGAAAGTCTAACATCCGAACCAATTTGTATTCCATCTATTCTGTTGAAAGTAGCATTTATATTATAAGTTCCTTCAGTATTGCTATCTGTGATTGAAAAACTGTAAAAAAGAAATGATACAGTCAATATAATAACAATTGCTCCAATAAATGTTTCAAATATATTTGACCGCATAATATTTACTCAGGACTCCAAGGTTTATAAGTTTTTTTCAACATCTCTGGTTCTTTTTTCTTTGACTCATCCGGGTTATAAGCTTCAATTGTACCAGTTGCATTTTCCTTATGTATCTTATACCAATTTGGCTTTTTGTCACTTTCATTTGGTACTTGATCAGTTCGATAATGCAACCAATCATGCCAATCAGCTGCAATTCTTGAAGCATCCATCAAGCCGTTATATATAACCCATCTCTGATTCTTATTTTTTTTATTAATATAGAAAATATTTCCATTTACATCTTTACCAACAAATTTTCCTCTAAATAAAGTTAATAATTTTGTACTTAAAGTTTGGTTATTCCACCAGGTAAAAGTTTCTAAAAATAATGATTTAAGACTCATTCTATTCTTTCTTCTCGATAATCTTAATACCGATTTCTTTAAGCTGATCTGATGATACTTCCGATGGTGCATTCATCATAAGATCTTGCGCTTGTTGATTCATAGGGAAAGCAATAACTTCTCTTATATTTTCTACACCAGCAATGAGCATTACAATTCTGTCAATACCAGGAGCAATACCACCATGGGGGGGTGCTCCATAGCCAAAAGCATCGTACATAGCTCCAAACCGTTTCTTAATTTCATCGATGTTATATCCAGCGATCTCAAAAGCCTTTAAAAGAATATCTTGTCTATGATTTCTTATTGCCCCAGATGACAATTCAATGCCATTACAAACGATATCATATTGAAAAGCTTTAATTTCTAGTGGATCCATATTTTCTAAGGACTCTAAGCCTCCTTGTGGCATAGAAAATGGATTATGGGAGAAATCTATCTTTTTTAATTCTTCATTATACTCAAACATTGGAAAATCAACAATCCAACAAAATTCGAAAGAATCTTTCTTTATCAGCTCTAACTCATTTCCAATTTTTACCCTTGCCCTGGAAATAAAATCTAAGAAATTATTAGGAATACCGCATACAAAGAAAATGGAATCACCATCATCGAGTGAGAATTTATTTTTAATTAATTCAGTCTTTTCATCTCCAATATTTTTTGCAATTGGTCCTGAACCTTTTCCATCTTTAAAAAATATATATCCTAGGCCCGGTTGGCCTTCTTCAATAGCCCATTTATTCATTTTATCACAAAAAGCTCTTGATCCTCCTGTCTTAGAAGGAATAGCCCATACTTTTATTTTCTCATTTTTAGAGATTTGGTCAGCAAAAATTTTAAAACCAGAATTAACAAATACTTCGGTAATATCATCAATTTCAATTTCTACTCGTAGATCTGGTTTATCTGTTCCATATTTTTGTATTGATTCTGCATAAGAAATCCTAGGAAATTGTGAGTTAACAGCCATATTTTTAGAAAATTTTTCAAACACATCTCTTAACAAAGGTTCAACTGATTCAAAAATATCCTCTTGATTAACAAAGCTCATTTCAATATCTAATTGATAGAATTCTCCAGGAGACCTGTCAGCTCTAGCATCCTCGTCTCTAAAGCATGGAGCAATCTGAAAATACTTATCAAAACCTGAAGTCATAAGGAGTTGTTTAAACTGTTGTGGAGCTTGAGGAAGAGCATAAAATTTACCTTGATGTATCCTTGAAGGAACCAAATAATCCCTTGCCCCTTCAGGGCTAGATGCGGTCATTATTGGTGTTTGAATCTCGAGAAAATCATTTTCAATCATCTTACTTCTAATAAAATTAATAATTTCAGATCTTAATATTATATTCTTATGAAGAGTTTCTCTTCTTAAATCTAAAAATCTATATTTTAGTCTTATTTCTTCTGGATAATCAGGTTCACCGAAAACTGGTAATGGAATATCATCTGAACTCCCAATTACTTCAAGTGTATCGACATAAACCTCAATATTTCCAGTTGGTAATACCTTATTAATCGTGTCATCTGATCTTTGTACAACTTTTCCATTAATTGTTATTACAGACTCATTTCTTACTTTTTCTGCTTCCTGGAAAGCACTGCTATCTGGATCAAAAACTAACTGTGTTAAGCCAAAATGATCTCTCAAATCAATAAACAAAAGACCGCCATGGTCTCTTTTTCTGTGAACCCAGCCTGATAATCTAACTTCTTGATTGATATCTTCAGCTCGCAAGCCATTACAATTATGTGTTCTATATTGGTGCATGTATCTTTTTATCTTTTACGAATATCTTTAATACATTTTTATGAAGGACAAGAAAAGCATTATTCTGTATAAGTCATTAATGCATTATGTTAAAGACACAAATCACTTAGTTGAATTATGTTCTAAATTAAATAAATCAAAATTTCTTGCTATAGATACTGAATTCATAAGAGAGAAAACATATTGGCCAAAATTATGTCTTATCCAGGTTTTTAATGGTGAAGATAAGATTATTATTGACCCGTTGGAAAAGAAACTCGATCTAAAACCTTTTTTTAAAATCCTTAGTAATAATGAAATAGTTAAAATTTTTCACTCTGGAAGACAGGATATTGAGATTTTTTATAATTTAACAAAAAAAATTCCTAAAAATATATATGATACTCAAATTGCTGCTATGGTTTGTGGTTTTGGAGACTCAATAGGATATGAGAATTTAGTTTCTCAGCTTTTAGGAAAGAAAATTGATAAAACATCAAGACTAACAAATTGGTCAAATCGTCCATTAAGTAAAAAACAAATTAATTATGCAATATCAGATGTAACTCATCTATATGAGATATACCCTTTAATAAGAGATAAAATAATAAGCAATAAAAGAGAAAGTTGGCTTAAAGAAGAAATTAAAATTTTAATTTCAAAAAAAACTTATGACTCAAACCCTAATGAGTCTTGGAAAAGACTGAAATATAGAAATTTAAGCAAAAATTCAATTGGAATTATTATAGAATTAGCTAAATGGAGAGAAATTAAAGCGCAAGAAAATGATTTACCAAGAGGTAATATAATAAGGGACGATGCAATTTATGAGCTATGCTCTGCTCAACCAAAAAATAAGGCTGATCTCCTTAACCTTAGGTCTTTTAATAGACAAAGATCCCTAAAAAAAGAATTCACCGAAGAAATCCTTCAGGCAATTAAAAATGGAAAGTCTATAAAAAATGAAAAACTGCCAAAAATAAAACCTCTAAAAAGACTTCCTATGGGAATATCATCTAAGGTATCTATCTTAAAGATTTTACTTGATAATGTTTCTGAGGAATATGGTGTTGCACAGAAACTAATAGCAAATAAAAGTGATCTTCAAGAATTAGTGCTTGATGATCAAGCTGATATTAAGACTCTAAAGGGGTGGAGGTACAAAATATTTGGTAAAAAAGCAATTGATTTCAAAAATGGTAAAATATCAATAAAAATGAAAAATAATAAAGTCGTTTTAGAGTCAGAAAAATAAAATTACTTCAGTAAATCACTTATAAGAGGAATTGTGATTTTTTTACTTTTTTCAAGAGAAAAATTATCAATTTTTTCAATAAACAAATTTATACTCTCGTATGACCTCTCCAGTCTAGATACTAGAAAATCAATAACATTTGGGTTTATCTTCAATTGTTTGTCATTCAATATTTTTATTAATATCAGTTTCATTAATTGATCATCTGGTTCTTTTATTTTAGCCTCAAGAATAGAATTTAATCTTGATTTTAAATCTTCAAGATTAAGATCAATTTCAGAAATTGGTTTTCTTGATGTCATTAGTAATTTCTTATTATTTTCTTTCGAAAAGTTAATTATATGAAAAAGATCTTGTTCAGATTTATTATGCTTAACCTTATCGATATTTTCCAATATTAAAATATCTGAAGTCTCAAGCCTATCTAATATATTTTGATAATCTCTATCAAAGTACAGAGTTTTATAATTTCTAGCATTTTTTATTAGAATTTTAGATAAATGTGTTTTGCCAGAATACGGTGGGCCACTTATTAATCCAAAATCGGTTTCCCCTTTTAAAATTTTAACAATTAAATCAAATGCAAAGTTGTTTGAATCTGCAATGATGTAATCCTCTATACCTAAAGCTTTCTTATTAGGCATTTTAAAATAGAATTGTTTAGAATTTTTCATTTGAAAACCATTAGTAATTTTTATTTACTGAACTCACATTAATCAACCAAACCTTTAGATATGATATCCAAGATAAAATTGTTGAGATGGCTATAAGATAGGTTGTAATCCCATGAATTGATATGGTTAATTCAGTTAGTAACTGATTATTTAATATAACTAAAAATGTAATAACAATATAAAATATTTGAAGAAAAGTATTTATCTTACTTATTATTAATGGTTCAATTCGAAGATTAGTTCCGAGCATCCAAGATATTATCACTGCGCCAAAAATGGCAATATCTCTGGAAACAATAATAATAATTAGCCAAATCGGAACATAACCATTATATCCAAGCAAAACTATAGATGAAACAATTAGAAATTTATCAGCTATTGGATCTAAATAGCTTCCCAGTATAGTTTCTTGATTAAACCTCTTTGCTATGAAACCATCCAAAGCATCAGAAACACCGCTTAATAAAAAAAATATGAAACCTAAAAAGTAACTTTCACTAAGAATTAGCCAAACTATATAAGGTGTTAATAAGAGTCTTGAAATAGTTATAATATTTGGAAGATTCATTGTATAACTCAAAATAAATATTAATGGTGAACTGTTTAATTATATTAATCAATAATAAATTTCTTTTATAATAGGCTGGTCTTGAATAAAAAAAACTCTTCAATAACATATTCATCTTCAGGAGTTGATATTGAAAAAGGCAATCAACTTGTGGAAGAAATTAAACCCATAATCAAAAAAACAAAAGTGCCAGGTGCAGATATTGATATAGGAGGTTTTGGTGGTTTATTTGATATAATGAAACTAGGATTTAATGATCCTCTACTTGTATCATCTACCGATGGAGTTGGAACAAAGCTTCTTCTTGCAATAGAAAGTAATAATGTCAGTGGCGTAGGAATTGATTTAGTGGCCATGTGTGTTAACGATTTAATAGTTCAGGGAGCTCAGCCTCTTTTTTTCTTAGATTACTTTGCAACAGGAATTCTATCAAAAACAACTGCTAAAGAAGTTATAAAAAGTATTGCAGATGGTTGTATTCAGTCTAAATGTGCATTAATTGGCGGAGAAACTGCTGAAATGCCAGGTTTTTACGATGAAAATCACTTTGATTTGGCTGGTTTTGCTGTAGGGGCAGTAGAAAGAAAAAAATTACTTCCAAAAGAAGTTAAAGTTAATGACGATATAATTGGATTAAAATCATCAGGTGTTCATTCAAATGGATTTTCACTAGTAAGAAAAATTCTAGATATTTCAAAAACACAATTAGATTCTAATACTCCATTTAATGAGTTTACTTTTAGTGAAGAGCTCTTAAAGCCAACAAAAATATATGTAAAAACTATAATTTCTTTACTTAATAAAACTAATGCTATTAATGCAATTGCCCATATAACCGGTGGAGGAATTACAGAAAATTTACCAAGAGTTTTTAGCTCAAGGAACATTCAGGCAGAAATTTATAAAGATAGCTGGGAAAAGCCAGAAATTTTTCATTGGCTTCAAAATACTGGGAATATAGAAGAATCTGAAATGCTAAAGACATTTAATTGTGGGATTGGAATGATCCTAGTTGTTAATCCGAAAGAAACTACTAGTTTGTTAAATAAACTTAGAGATCTGGGAGAAGAACCGGCATTAATTGGAAAAATAACTAATAATGAAAACCCAAAAACTCTTGTAATATATAAATAAAATGAGAGTAGCAATATTAATTTCTGGTCGAGGATCGAATATGGAGAGACTCATTGAGTCTTGTAAAATAAATAATAAATCTGCAAGTATTGAATTAGTATTTTCTAATAATGCTAAGGCTTCAGGTCTTTCTTTTGCAAAAAATAACAGCATAAAAACCTCAATAATTGATCATAGAGTTTTTGAAAAAAGAGAAGACTTTGATCATGAATTAGATAAGAAACTTAGAGAGAATAATATAGATTTTATTTGTAATGCTGGTTTTATGAGAATTTTAAGTGAAGATTTTGTAAATAATTGGTTTAATAAGCAACTTAATATTCATCCTTCATTATTACCTGACTTTAAAGGGTTAGATGTTCATAAGCGAGTAATAGAATCTAAAAAAAATATATCTGGTTGTACAGTTCACCTTGTTAGGGCGGGTGTAGATGAAGGTCCAATAATTGGACAAATTTCAACAAAAGTTGAAAGTAATGATAATGAAGAAACATTAGCAAGGAAGGTTATCAAGCTTGAGCATATTTTATATCCAGTTTGTTTAAAATTATTTTCTGATAACTTGATTCAGATCAATGATGATAAGATAACTTTCAGCAAGGAAGCGATAAATCAACTAGATGAAATTAATGGAAGATTGGGTAAATAAATATTTATATAATCTCAGACTCATCAAAGAAGTAATTTATTTCTTCAATTGCTGTCGTAGAAGAGTCAGAACCGTGTACAGAATTTGCCTCTATTGATATAGCAAATTGTTTTCTAATTGTTCCCTCTTCAGCATCATCAGGATTTGTAGCTCCCATGATTTCTCTATTTTTTAGAATTGCATTCTCACCTTCTAAAACTTGAACAATTATTGGTGCTGAGGTCATAAAGGTAACCAAATCTTGAAAAAAAGGTTTTGCGGAATGCATGGAATAAAAGCCTTCTGCTTGTTCTTTCGTTAATAGAATTTTCTTTTGCGCAATAATGTTTAAACCGGATTCTTCAAAACAAGATATTATTTTACCAGTAATATTTCTTTTTGTTGCATCAGGCTTTATAATTGAAAGAGTTCTCTCTATAGACATTTTTACCTCATAAAATTTTCTTCAATCCATTTACCATTATCGTCGGATTTATAAAAGACTATATCTTCGAAATCTTTATTAATATCAAGATAATATTTTTTATATTTTTCTAATAAAATTTTGTCATTTGTATCAATAATTATAATTACCCTTTCAAAATTATTTAAATTATCTGGCAGAAAACCATCGATAGAAAAAAGTAACTCAGCTTCATAAGGATTTTCATTTTTTGTTGAAAGGTAAATTGGAATATCTACTTCATTAGAAATTTCTTCATCTTCTGATAAATGAGGTAAAAAGGAATTTTGTTTATAAGTCCATAATTTCTCATCTATCATTGAGCATTTTTCTTTATCTAGAAAAAGTAATAGAGATTTATAGCCTTTTTCAATTGATTTTTCTATTAAAGCAAAAAGTGTATTTTCAACCTGTAATGGTGCCGGGCTATAAAAAATAATATGTGTCACTTATTTCTCATAGAACTTTTTGACAAAAGTATCTAATAAATGTACTCCAAAACCTGTTGCCCAGCTTGTATTTGTAGATGTTTTTGGCATACCTGTAGCTGTTCCAGCAATATCTAAATGTGCCCAAGGCACTTTATTAACAAATCTTTGAAGAAATTGTGCAGCTGTAATTGAGCCAGCTCCACCCATTCCAATATTTTTCATATCAGCAAATTTTGAGTTTATTAACTTGTCGTAAGATTTACTTAGTGGAAAACGCCATACTTGGTCTCCACTTTCCTCTCCGGCATCAATTAACTTTGATGACAACTTGTCGTCATTTGAAAATAATCCTGCAATTAAACTACCTAACGAAATAACCATCGCTCCTGTTAGTGTAGCTAAATCAATCATAAGTTCTGGTTTGAATCTTTTTTGTGCATACCATAATGCATCAGCAAGAACTAATCTTCCTTCAGCATCAGTATTCTGAATCTCAATGGTTTGCCCGGACATTGATTTAATTATATCACCAGGTTTCTGAGCTTTACCATCAGGCATATTTTCTACCAAACCAACAATACCAATAGCATTTACTTTAGCTTTTCTTTTAGCAAGTGATAGCATAGTACCAACAACTGCAGCAGATCCGCCCATATCACCAATCATCTCTTCCATTTTATTACTTGGCTTAATAGAAATACCGCCTGAGTCAAAACAAACTCCTTTTCCTACAAAACAGATAGGCTTAGTTTTCTTTATTTTATTTCCATTCCAATGCATTATCACTAATTGACTTTCTCTTTGGCTGCCTTGCCCAACACCTACAAGTGAATGCATTTTGAGAGTTTTCATTTTTGTTTCACCAAGCACTTCAATTTTTAAACCATGTTGTCGTAATTTCTGAATTCTTTGAGCATATGCTTTTGGATATAAAACATTACTAGGTTCATTAACTAAATTTCTTGCGTAAAAAACACCATCTGAGATAGAAGCATATCTTTTGAAATCTCTGTTAAGCTTTGTATGATTACTCGAAACAATCTCAATTAATGAAAGCTTATGATTTGTGAAATTCTTTGTTTTATATTTATTAAAAGAATATGAACCGAGAATTGAGCCATAACCAAGTCTCATTATATTTTCATTATTATTGATTTCTTTATCAATGATTACAGAGGTTTTGGTTTTTAATTTTGTTAATTCAGTAATTTTTCCTCCGATTTTTTCAAAATCTAACGCACTTATATCTTTCGTTTTATTTCCTAATCCACAAATATAAACTGTTTTAAGCTTTCTATCTTTCATACTGTTTATTTCAATAATCTCATTAAGTTTAAAACCAAAACCCTTATTTTCTATTGATTTTGTAATCTCTTTTATATGCTTCTCACTAAGCCCTGTATTTTTTAGAGCATTTTTTTTAGATAAAACGAAAAAAACAATTTCTGACATTTTATTTAGTTTCGATACAAATTTAACTTTCATTTATTTCTCCAAAATAACTAAAAACCTAACTATAACTTTTCTATGATAAGTAGTGTATAATCTAAGAGCAATGGCAAGTATAGATAAATATATAATTAAAAAACTTTTTATTTCACTGGTGATCGTTTGCATCGCAATGTTATCACTAGCATGGCTTACACAAGTTCTAAGGATGCTTGATGAAGCAATCATTCGAGGAGCAAGTATTCCAGTATTTTTAAGTTTAACTATCTCAGTAATGCCTAATATTCTCTCTCAAATTTTACCTTTGGCACTTTTTATTTCAACAATATTTGTATTAAACAATATGGGTAAAGATAATGAGTCTATTATTATCTTATCTTCAGGAATAAGTAATTTCAGAGCTCTAAAGCCATTTCTTTTATTTGCGTCAATAACATCATTATTACTTTTGATATTATCGCTATATCTAGCTCCTGCAGGTATGAGATATTCAAAACTAAAAATGCATGAACTTAAAAATGATATTTCAAGTACAATTTTAAGGGATGGTCTATTCTCAATGCCTGCAAAAGGTTTGACGGTATATGCTAAAAGCAAAGAGAGGGATAACTCAATAACTGGTGTTTTAGTTCATGATAATAGGGATCCAGAAAACTCGATCACATACACAGCAAAAAAAGGATTGTTTTTTAATGAAAATAATGAATCGAAGCTAATTCTTATTGATGGAACAATTCAACATAAAAACTCACTTAAGCCTTCAGGAGGAATAACAACAGTTAGGTTTGAGAGAAACGAATATTCATTTTCAGAATTTCTCCCTCAAAGTGAAATTTTTAATCTTGATTCAAGTCAGAGATTTTTAGGAGAATTACTTTTTCCTAAGGAAGATGATCCATATGTTGCAAAGAGGGTTAATAATTTTTTAGCAGTTGGACATCATAAATTATCACAATTATTGCACCCAATTTTCTTAATTCTTTTCGCATTCTGTTTTTTAATAAATAAAATTCAATCTAAAAATAATCCAACTTTAACAAATATATTAGCTGTTTCAGCTGGCTTTTCATTTCAAATAATTGATTTTTTCTTATTGGGGTTTGCTCAATCAAGCATAATTGGGATAATTGCTTTGTATGTCTTGCCTTTATTATGTCTTTTTTCTGTTTTAGTTTTTTATAGGGAAGATTTTGAATTTTTAAGTAAGGTTTAAGTTATGAATCTAACAAAAACGTTAGCTAAATATTTTTACAAAAAATATATAACTACATTGCTGTATTCACTATTTATTTCAACAATATTTGTTTTTATTATTGATACTGCTGAGTTATCAAGGAGAATATCAAAGGTAGGTGATGGGGATATCATTTTGGCCATAAAGCTTGCTTTCTTAAAATTTCCTGAAATGGTATTTGAAATTTTTCCTTTTATAATATTGTTTGGATCTTTAGCTACATTTTATAATATGGCAAAAAATTCAGAGTTAGTTATTTTTCGTTCGAGCGGTATTTCTATTTGGAAAATTCTTGCTCCTCCTATTCTAGTAGTTTCTATAATTGGATTATTTTTAATCTTAGCTTTACAGCCATTTATTGCCTTTACATCTGCAAAATATAAAGAGCTCGAAGCAAGGAGTATAAGAGGTCAGCTAAGTTTAATTACCTTATCTGAAAATGGATTGTGGCTTAAAGAGGAAAATCTAGAAAATAATACATATTATATAATTCATTCTCTTGGTATGGATAAAAGATATGGAAGTATTGAGAATGTTATTTTTTTTAATTACCAAGAAAATGGCAACTTACTTAGAAGAATTGATGCCGATAATGCTCAATTATTAAAAGGAAAATGGTCTTTATCTAACGCATGGATAAAAGAAACTGAAGAGACTGTTTTTTATGAGAATTATTCAATAAATACAAATCTTACTATTGACCAAATACAAGAAAATTTTTCTCCTCCTGAAACTATTTCTTTTTGGGCATTACCAAAATTTATCACAATTGCCGAAGAGGCTGGTTTTGCTTCTCAAAGACATAAAACAAGATTCTTCAACTTAATTGTTTTTCCATTTTTCTTGGTAGCAATGGTTTTGGCTTCTGCGCCATTTTCAATAAATTATATTAGAACAAGCAGAACTAATATTTCGATTTTTGTTGGTATCATTACTGGCTTAGCCGTTTATACATTATCAAGTGTCTCACTTGCTTTTGGATCATCAGGGGCGATCAATCCTTTGCTGTCAGCAATAATAACACCTGTAATTGTAATAACAGGTTCAATAACTATAATGCTTTACACAGAAGAAAGCTAAAAAATGAATAAATTATTTTTTTTCATATGCTTTATTCTTTTGATGTTATTTCCAATTAGTGATCTCAGATCTAATCAAAGTAATGAAAATGTTCTTGAAGCAGACAAGATTGAATATATTAATGATAGCGGAAAAATTTTAGCAACAGGATCAGTTCTAATAATCAGAGAGGGATATAGGCTTGAGGCAGATAAAGTTTCTTTAGATCCTTCAAAAAATATTATTGAAGCTGAGGGTAATATAAGAATTAATGAAGGAGATGGCGGTCTTATTACTGCTTCAAAAATAAAAATCTCTTCAAATCTTAATGATGGAATTATTGAATTACCAAGGATAGTTACAAAAGATGGTACAGTCTTAACCTCAGACTACGCAATTAGAAATAGCGGTAAAGCAACTATTCTTAGAAAAGGCTTATTTAGTCCATGTAAAAAATGCGAGTCAAACAATAAAAGGGTTTCTTGGCAAGTTCGTGCAGACAGAATTATTCATGATGAAATTAATGGAAATATTATCTACGAAGGTGCAAGATTTGAACTCTTTGGCTTACCTATATTTTATATTCCAATTGCTGGACACCCTAGCCCAGATATAAAGAGGAGAACAGGATTTCTAGCTCCCTCTCTTGTAAGTTCTGGGGATTTAGGAGTTGTTCTTAAGACGCCTTATTTTATAAACCTTAGACAAGATTATGATTTAACAATTACACCTTGGATCGTAACAAAAGGTGCATTTATTTTTGAGAATGAATGGAGACAAAAATTTAAAAATGGAGAAATAAATTTTTATGGGATTTTAGCCTCTTTGAGTGATAGCTTTAAAACAAGAACAGTAAATATAAATAGTGACTGGCAATCAGTTATTAATTCACCATTCAATACTGCTTCAGAATTAGAAAGCTTAGGAAAAAAATTAGTTTTTAAGTATGATGACAATAATCATTCTATTTCAAATGTTGAAGTTGCGTTATTAGATGATCCTCGTCCATCATCTATATCAAATGCAATTGGTTATGATTATAGAGGGTCTTTTTCTGCAAGGGGTAATTTTAATTTAAATGATTGGAAAGTTGATTTTGATGGCACTTTTGTTTCTGATGATACTTTTTTACGAAGATTTGATCTTAATGATAACACCGACATTATGTCTTCAGTATCAATATCAAAAAATTGGGATAATTTTTCTTTAAATATAGAATCTAAGCATTTTACTCTTCTATTACCTGAAAAGGAAGGTTCAGAACCTATTTTACTTCCTATTATTAACTTAAATTGGCAACCTAATTTTATACTTTTGGGTGGAAAATTTAATTTAAATTTCAATTCGGCTAATATCATTCGTAAGACTGATGGAAATACACAAAGAATTTCTATTAAAAGTTCATGGAAAAGAAATATTATTACTAAATCAGGTCATTTAATCAATATGGGTGTTTTTTTAAGGGGCGATTTATATAGATCAACAAAAAAATATATACCTAATAATTCATCAAGACTTCTTCCAACTAATCGTATTGGTGATGATTTAAATATTGCTAGAGTATTACCAAATTACTTTTTGGAATGGAAATTTCCAGTTGTTTCTCCAAATGGACAAACAATAATAGAACCAATAGTTAATTTTACATTGGCACCAAGTGACAAAGAATATTCAAAAATTCCTAATGAAGACTCAATTGCATTTGAATTAAATTCTGCAAATATTTTTTTTAATGATAGAATCCAGGGGTTTGATAGATGGGAATATGGAAACAGAATAAATTATGGAATCCAAATTTCTCATTTTTGGGGAGACAGAGTAATTAAGGCTTTATTAGCTCAAAGTTATAGGTTTTCTGATCTAAACTTTTCATACACCGGAAGTGGTTTAAGAAAAGATTTTTCAGATTTAATTTTTGATTTATTTTATAAACCAAATAAAAATATTACAATTTCATACAGAGGAAGAATGAATGAAAATGATTTAAATTTAACAAGATCAGAATTTGATATTCAAGGGAATTATAAAAGATGGGGATTTAGATTGGGGCATGCCCATCTTGATGATGAGCAATATCTAAATCTAAAAGAGCAGAAAGAGCTCAGGTTTGCAAATTTTATCAATATCACTGAAAATTGGCTTCTTCAGGGTGCTATAAGGTATGATGTAGAGACCAAAAAATCACTAAGAAATAGGCTTTCTGTCGTTTACATTGACGATTGCATATCTTTTGAATTAGGATTTAGAAGAAAATTTGCTGAATATAGAGATTTAAAGCCAACAAATTCATTTATGGTTAAATTAAAAGTATATACTTTTGGTGGTGGAAATATTAATAGTTCAAAAAGACTTGATAGACTATGGGAAAGAGTAGAATGATATGAAAAAAAATTTTCAAAATTATTTTTATACTAACTTGATAATAATTCATTTGTTATGCTTACCTTCAATTGTTTTTTCTCAGGATATACAAGCAATTTCTGCAATAGTTAATGATGAAGTAATCTCAAGATATGATGTTCAACAGAGAGTTCAATTAATTGTTTCAACATCAGGAATAAAACCTACACAAGAGAATATATCTAGATTAGAGACGCAAGCTCTACGCTCTCTGGTTAATGAAAAAATCCAACTACAGGAAGCAGAAAAGTTAGATGTACCCTCTTCAGATCAAGAGGTAGGTTTAATGTTGGAAAGAATAGCAAATGGCAATCAAATGTCTGGAGATGAAATTCTTGAATTAATTAATTCTCAAGGAGTTAGACCAGATACTCTTCTTAATCAAATAAGGGCTGAATTATTATGGAATAAAATAGTAAGAGGTAGATATGGATCTTATGTGAGTGTGAATGAAGATGAAGTATCTATTGTTTATGACAGAACAATTGAGAGCATAGGAAAAGACCAATACGAGATATCTGAAATATTCTTAGGCTACGAAAATTCCTCAGAGGAAAGTGAAGCAAGTATCCTAGCAAAGAGGTTAGTTGAACAATTGAGATCAGGAGCTTCCTTTTCAGCTGTTGCTCAACAATTTAGTCAATCTTCAACTTCTGGTCAGGGTGGTTATATTGGATGGGTAGCTGAAGGTCAATTAGATGAAGAAATTATAAATATAGTTAGAGACTTAAATAAAGAAGAAATTTCTAACCCCATAAATTCATCTGGAGGATATCACATTATATATCTTAATGATATTACTAAGGCTGGAGGAAAAAATCCCTTGAGAAACCAGTATGATTTAATTTCAGTAATATTTAATAAAGAAAATATTAAAGATGCCAATAATTTCGCAAAAGAGTTTGTATCTTGCAAAAGGATAGATGGATTGACAGAAAAATATAAAGAAAAAGAGGTTAATTACATTGGAAAGAGAATATTAAGCGACCTTCCCAACGATCTACATGAAGAATTATTAAACAAAGATGCTGGTCAAACTCTTAAAATAAGAGAAATTGGAGAAAATCTTAATTTAATATTAATATGCGATAGAAAAGATGATATAGGGCTTCAGGTTTCAAGAGAATCAATAGAGGAAAATATTTACTCTCAAAAGATCGGTATGATGTCTAGAAGATATCTAAGGGATTTAAGGCGTGATGCAGTAATTGAGTATAGATAATGCCATTTAAAAATAAACTTCCCATAGCAATATCAATGGGTGAACCTGGCGGAATTAATATTGAAATTGTATTAAAGAGTATCAAAAAAAAATTACCCAATTTTTTTCTTATCGCAGATCCAGAATGGGTTAAAAAGTCTATAAAAGCTCTTAATTCAGAAATTAAAATTAATGTTTTAGAAAATGTTGATAATTGCTTAAAAGGACATTTAAATATTTTAACTACAAAGAATAAGGTAAAATTTGGTTTTAAGAAATCTTATAATCAAAATGTTCCTGCGATTATTGAGTCATTAAATTTATCTATAAAATTAGCTAAACAAAAAAAAGTAGCAGGTATCGTTACTCTTCCAGTTATGAAAAAAACTTTAATAATTAATGGTTTTAATTATCCTGGTCATACTGAATATCTAGGAAAAGTGTCAAATAAAAGACCATTAATGATAATGCTAAATAACAAGTTAAAGATAGCAACTTTGACTACTCACATACCTATTTCTCAAGTGCCAAAGAAAATAACAAAAAGTAACCTAGAAAAAACAATAAAAGTTTATATTAAATCTTTAAATATGGATTTCGGTTTAACTGATCCAAAATTAGCAGTAAGTTCATTAAATCCTCATAGTGGCGAAGATGGTAAAATTGGAAATGAGGAAATTAAAACTATAAGCCCAGTAATAAATAAATTCAAAAAGCAAGGAATTAGAATTAATGGACCAAAATCAGCCGATACTATGTTTCATAAGGAAGCACTCAAGAATATTGATGCAAATTTATGTATGTTTCATGATCAAGCATTAATACCAATTAAATCAACTGATTTTTATGGTTCAATTAATTTTACTGCTGGCCTTCCCTTTATAAGAACTTCTCCTGATCATGGAACTGCTTTTGATATTGCGGGTAAAAATATAGCAAATAACTCAAGTTTAGTTAATGCAATTAAATATGTAGATTTTATTTATAATCAAAGAATCAAAAATGATAAAAAATTATGAAAATTCATTAAGGGAAATCATAAAAGAATATAATATCAAACCTAAAAAGAAATTAGGTCAAAATTTTCTTCATGACAAAAATATAATTTCTTCAATAATTAATAATGTTAATGTAAAGGATGAGGATATAATTGAAATTGGTCCAGGACCAGGTATTCTAACAGAAAATATTCTTAAAAATAAAGCTAGATCTCTTTTAGTTATAGAAAAAGATGATTCATTTGAAGTTAATTTAAAAAAAATAAAAAATAAATATAAGGATAATTTTATTTACTTAATTAATGATGTAATTGATTTTGATTTCAATAAATTAAAAAAAAAAGAATACAAAATTGTTTCAAATTTACCGTATAATATTTCAGTCCCTTTTATTCTTAAAATGATCAAAATAAGAAGGGTTATTTCTTGGAAAGACATGGTTTTAATGGTTCAGAAAGAAGTTGCTGAGAGAATAACAGCGGAGATAGGCACAAAAAATTATGGGCGTTTATCTATAATGGTAAACTTAAATAATGATGTAGAAAAATTATTAAATGTAAAACCTTCATCATTTATACCAAAACCAAAAGTTGACTCAACAGTAATAAAGATTTCACCTAAAAATAAAAATTTAAACATAAATGAAGAAATCTTTGAGAAGATTGTCAAAATTTGTTTTAGCCAAAGAAGAAAAAAGATAAAAAATAATTTAGATCAACTTAATACAAATACGAGTTTATTGCTTGAATTATCAAATATAGATCCGGACATAAGAGCTGAAAATATAAATATTGAAGGATTTCTAAGAATTTCAAAAAATTATGAAAAATTGACTAAAGAGAACCTCTGAGTTTTTTAACAATTCTTTGAGTATTAATTTGTCTGTGATTTTTTAATCTTTCCGCGTTAAGAATATTTAAAATTGCTTTTACGGTTTTGTCAAAATTATCATTAACTAAAATATAATCATATTCAGCATAGTGACTCATTTCGTCTGACGCCTTAGACATTCTTTTTTGGATAATTTCATCACCATCTTGATTTCTTTCTTTTAGTCTTCTCTCTAATTCTTCTATAGAGGGAGGTAAAACAAAAACTTTAACAAGATCATCTTTTGAATTATTCATAAGTTGCTGAGTACCTTGCCAATCAATATCAAAAAGGATATCTCTACCTTTATCTAAAATCTTTTTAACAGGTTTTTTTGGAGTACCATAATAATAATCAAAAACTTTAGCATATTCTAAAAATTCATTTTGTTCCTGCATAAGAGCAAAATCGTCATTATTTACAAAAAAATAGTCTTCACCGTCAATTTCACCTGGTCTTGATGGTCTTGTTGTATATGAAATTGACAGAAATAATTCTTTATCTAACTCAAGAATCTTTCTTGATAAGGATGTTTTACCTGCACCTGAAGGAGAAGACAAAACAAACATTAAGCCCTTTCGCATTATTCCATTGTTATTTATTTCCATTAATTCTCATCATATCTTGAAAAAACTACAGATGCATTAGTTCCTCCAAATCCAAATGAATTTGAAAGAACCACATCAATATTTTTTTCTTTGCTAATATGCGGCACAAGATCGAGTTTAGTATCTATTGATAAATCATCAAGATTAATCGTTGCGGGCATAATTTTATTTTTAATTGCCAAAATACTAAAAATTGCTTCAACTGCACCTGCAGCCCCTAGTAAATGACCAATTGAAGATTTTGTTGATGACATAGAGATATTATCAAGATTAGCCTTAAAAGCCTTCTCAACAGCCTTTAATTCGATTTCATCACCCTTTGGTGTTGATGTTCCATGAGCATTTATATAAGAAAATTCTTCAATAGCTAGCTTTGAGTCTTCTATAGCCATTACCATTGACCTATATGCTCCATCGCCATCTTCTGCAGGAGCTGTAATATGATGAGCATCTCCAGAAACACCATAACCCTTAAATTCTGCATAAATTTTAGCATTTCTTAAAAGCGCGTGCTCTAAATCTTCTAAAACCAAAAATCCTGATCCTTCACCCATTACAAATCCATCTCGCAATCTGTCATATGGTCTCGATGCTCTTGTAGGTTCATCATTGAAGTTTGAACTTAGTGCTTTGCATGCAGAAAATCCAGCTATTCCAACCGGACAAATTGCTGATTCAGCTCCGCCAACTATCATTACATCAGCCTTTCCTCTTTTTATCATTTCCGCTCCTTCACATATTGAATGTGTACCTGATGAACATGCAGTTACAGAAGCTAAATTTGGGCCTTTAAAATTATTTCTAATAGATATCTGACCAGCAACTAAATTTATTAAAGCACCTGGAATAAAAAAAGGACTAACTCTCTTAGGCCCTTTTTCATGTAATGTTAATGATGCCTTCTCAATACTAGGCAAACCTCCAACACCAGAACCTACCCCTACACCAACTTTATTTGGATCAAAGTTGTGATTTTTAAGTAATGAATCCTCCAAAGCCATCTCGGCAGCTGCTACACCAAAAATGATAAAATCATCAACTTTTCTAAGGTCTTTTGAAGAAAACCATTTATTAGGATCAAATGTATTTTCAGATGAATTTTGATTATCTTTTATAGGTACTTCACATGATATTTTTGTTTGAAAATCGGAAGTATCAAATTTACTTATTAAATTTGCACCAGATTTATTTTCAATAAGATTCTCCCAAGTGGTTTTAATATTACCACCTAAAGGAGTTACTGCCCCTATTCCTGAAACTACTACTCTTCGCAATTTACAAGATCCTTTAATTAAAAAGAATTATTATGTATTAGAATTTATAAAATTTACTGCATCACCGACTGTTTGAATGCTCTCAGCAGCGTCATCAGGTATTTCTATACCAAATTCTTCTTCAAAAGCCATTACTAGTTCTACAGTATCAAGGCTATCGGCACCTAAATCGTCAATAAAGCTAGCAGAGTCTGTTACTTTATCTTTTTCTACGCCCAAATGCTCAACAACTATAGTTTGAACTTTTTCTAATGTATCACTCATTTTAACCTCTTTTTTTATAATTAATAAACACAGTTATTTTAATTGTATGGGCTTTACCATATCACAAATAAATATTCAACTAGCACATTTAATTCATATATAAACCGCCATTAATATGTAAAGTTTGGCCAGTTATATAACTTGATTCTTGACTGGCTAAAAAAATAATAGCAGAAGATAAGTCTTTTGGTGTACCAATTCGATTCATAGGTATGGAACTAATAATTGCGTCTTTTCTTTTAAGATCTAATTTTTCTGTCATAGGGGTTTCTATAAAACCCGGAGCAATACAGTTTACTGTAATATTTCTTGTTGCTATTTCCTGTGATAAAGATTTTGTTAAACCAATTAATCCGGCTTTTGAGGCTGAGTAGTTAACTTGACCTATTCCACCAGTCACTCCAACAATTGATGAAATATTTATAATTCTACCATATTTTCTTTTTACCATGCCTTTTGTAATTAATTTAAGAATGCTGAATGTTGAATTCAGGTTAACACTTAATACATCTTTCCATTCGTTTTCCGACATTCTAAGAAAAATATTATCTTTTGTTATTCCTGCATTATTTATAAGAATATCAATATGCCCCAATAAATCATCAGATTTTTTAACAAGCTCAACAATTTCTTCCTTTTTACTTAAATCACAAGCAACTATAAAACATTTCTTTCCAAGCGATTCTTTAAGCGCATTTAACTCTTCAATATTCCTTCCAGAAATGCAAACCTCTGCATTGTGTTCAATTAAAACTTTTGCTATCTCTTTACCAATACCACCACTTGCGCCAGTAATAAGTGCTTTTCTGCCTTCTAAATTAAACAATATTAATATCTCTCATAAAATTTTCTAAACTTTCTTTACTATTCAAAGTGTATCTTTGCAAGCTAGGAGCGCATCTCTTAGCTAAATTGGTTAAAACATTTCCTGCTCCGATCTCAATTATTGAACTCACTTCTAATTCTAAAAACTTTTCCATTGTTTCACGCCATCTAACAGGAGCTGTTACTTGATTAACTAAATTATTTTTAATTGTTTCAACATCTTCTGTAACATTAACGGTTGTATTTTGTATAATTGGAATAATTGGCTTATTTATATTAATACCTACTAACTCATTTTTCATAATTTCTTTTGCTTCATTCATCAGGTCACAATGAAATGGAGCACTAACAGGTAATTTAATAGCTTTTTTAGCTCCTTTTTCCTTCAATATATTAATAATATCATCAACTGCACTATTTTCACCAGAAATAACTATTTGACCAGGAGCATTATCATTTGCAATTTGACAAACATTTTTTATTTCTGACTTGTTTATTGCTTCATTTATCTCTTCTATATTTAAACCCAAGATAGCTGCCATAGCACCTTCACCGCTCAAGAAAGAATTTTGCATTGCTTTTCCTCTTAACTTCAATAATTTTGCTGTATCAGCCAAAGAAAGTGATTTTAAGGCTGTAAGAGATGTATATTCTCCTAACGAGTGTCCCGCTGAAATGTTTGCAATTCTATTAACAGTGAAGCCTCTTGAATTTAAAATTTCGATAATTGCAATACCCACAGTCATAATCGCAGGTTGAGCGTTTTCAGTTAAAGTGAGTTCATCATCGGGTCCATTAAAAATTAGACTTGATAGGTTTTGATCCAAGGTATGATTTACCTCTTCAAAAACAACTTTTACTTCCGGAAAGCTATCAAACAAGTCTTTTCCCATACCAACATATTGACTTCCTTGCCCTGGAAACACTATTGATTTCATAATATTTTCTCCATAACGATTAATTGAATAACATAGTTCGTTAATACAAGCTTGCAAATTTAACTTTAATACATTAATGAATGCTTTAAATTTAGTTTTTATATGAGGTATTATGTCGTATTACGAACATGTTTTTATAGCTAGACCGGAGGTTGCTCCACAACAGGTCGAAAGTATAGTCGAGGATATCAAGAAAATTGTTTCTGAGGATGGCGGAGACACAGTTTATACTGAATATTGGGGGCTAAAAAGATTAGCTTATAAAATAAATAAAAGTGAAAAAGGACATTATTCTCTATTAAGAATAGATAGCAATAGCTCAACAATTAATGAAATAGAAAGAATACAAAAGCTTAATGAAGACATACTTAGATTTATCACTGTAAAAACCGAGGAAATATCCAAAGAACC
>QCOD01000018.1 GCA_003209955.1 OCS116 cluster bacterium AG-430-B22 | reverse complement strand
GGAAACGACTCCATGCTCTATTCCAATATCAGTTAACCTTTGGTCTGCATTATCGGCGCGTAGGCTCAAACGGTATTCCGATCTTGAGGTAAACATCCTATAAGGTTCTGTAACACCTTTTGTAACTAAATCATCTATAAGGACACCCAAGTAGCCATCAGCTCTATCAAATTTGAAACTTTTTTTACCTTGTGAATATCTTCCAGCATTCATACCAGCAACTAGGCCTTGGGCTGCGGCTTCTTCATAACCTGTAGTACCATTTATTTGACCAGCCAACCAAAGGCCTGGTAACTTTTTTACCTCAAGTGTGTGTCCTAATTCTCTAGGATCAACATAATCATATTCTATAGCGTATCCATATTTAGCAACCTCAACCTTTTCGAGACCAGGAATGGTTCTCAAGAATTTTTGCTGAATATCTTCTGGAAGAGACGTCGATATACCATTCGGATAAATAAGATTACTATTAAGGCCTTCTGGCTCAAGAAAGATTTGATGGCTATCTTTCTCACTAAATCTTTCGACCTTGTCTTCAATTGAAGGACAGTATCTTGGTCCAACACCAGATATCAAACCTGAATACATTGCAGACTTATTAATGTTATCTTTTATTATTTTGTGTGTTTTTTTGTTTGTCCTAGTAATATGACAACTAATTTGCTTGTTTGTAATTTGCTGAGACATATAAGAAAAAGGCTCTGGTGTTTTATCAGGTAATTGTTCTTCGAGTTTATTAAAATTAATAGAGTCTTTAATTAATCTCGCAGGAGTACCGGTTTTTAACCTTGATAAATTAACTTTAAGATTCTTTAGTCTCTTTGATAGACCTATAACGGGGGGTTCATCAATTCTACCCCCAGGTGTTGTATTTTTACCACAAAATATAACGCCATTTAGGAAAGTTCCTGTTGTTAAAACTACTGAAGATGCTAAAAAAGTATCACCATTTTTACATAAGACGCCTTTAATCCTATTGTTTTCAACTAGTAAATCTTCGACCATAGCTTCACATGTATTAAGGTTTTTATAATTAAATATCTCATCTTGCATATTGCTTAGATATAATGACCTGTCAATTTGGGCTCTTGGACCCTGGACTGCTGGTCCTTTTCTTTTATTTAAAACTCTAAATTGTATCCCTGATTGATCTGATACTCTGGGCATTACACCATCAAGAGCATCAATTTCCCTAATAAGATGTCCTTTTCCTATTCCGCCCATAGCTGGATTACAAGACATAGCTCCTATTGTTGATAATGACCCAGTAATTAATAGTGTATTAGCCCCCACCCTTGCAGATGCTGTAGCTGCTTCGCAACCAGCATGGCCTCCACCAATAACAATTACATCAAAATTATTCATAGTTTTGTTTTATGTTTATAATTTATTTTAATCAAGGAAAATGTTTCATGTGAAACATAATGTGAGAAATGTTTCATGTGAAACATTATTTACCTATGCAAAACTCATTAAAAATTATGTCCAATATATCTTCATTATCAGTCTTTTTGGTGATTTCTGAGATTTCATTAATAGCTGCTCTAACATCTTCTGCAGCAAGAGAAACATCATTAAAGTTAATATTTTCAAGAATTCCTATGCTTTTTATAATGTGTGTATATTCTCTTTCAGATGAGATCGTAGGTCCGCTAGATGTGTTTACAAGGTTTTTAATTTTTTGATTAATTTTTTTCCACAAAATATCTAGAGATTTATTGTTTTTTAGCGATATTGTTAAGTTAGGTTTTTCTTTGTGCTTCTTTTTAAGGTCAGATTTATTAATAACCACTAAGTTATTTTTGTTTTTATCAACTTTAATGTTTCCAAATGGTTTTTTGATGTTATTGGATCCAAGATATAGCTTAATATCGGCTTCTTTAGCGATTTTCTGGGCTCTTATGTTTCCCTCTACTTCAATATCGTTTTTTGATTTTCTGAGACCAGCTGTATCATAAAATGTTACTGGTATACCTTTTATGCTTACTTTTTGGTTTAAAATATCTCTAGTTGTTCCAGCTTCTCTTGAAACAATTGCTATTTTTTTTCCTGATAAATAATTGATTAAAGTTGATTTTCCAGAATTAGGTATTCCAAGTATTACAATTTTTATGCCCTCTTTTATTCTTTTATTATCTTCGAAACTCTGTTCATATTTTTTTATCTTATTAACGGTTTTCTTTATTAATTTCATAGAAGAATTTAATAAGGATGCTGGAATATCTTCTTCTGAAAAGTCAATGCTGCTCTCGATATATGCTAACGCACTTTTTAGTTCCTGAAGCCAAGAGAAATGTATTTTAGAATTTTCGTCTAAGTAAGTTTCAAGTGCTTTTTCTCTTTGTGCTTCTGTTTCAGCTTGAATTAAACTAGATAGACCCTCAACTTGTAAAAGGTTCATTTTTCCATTTAAATAAGCTTGTTTCGTAAATTCACCCTGTTTAGCCGGTCTTAACCCTTTTATTCTTCCAAGCTCCTTAAGTAGTGTTTCTATAATTGCTGTGCTTCCATGAATATGAAACTCGGCAACCTCTTCACCTGTAAAACTTTGTTTCTTTGGAAAGTAAACAACCAATCCTTCGTCTATAATCTTATTTTTTAGCGTTTTGATTTTTGCAAGGGTAGCCAGGCGTGGTTTAGGTTCTTTTCCTGTTAAATTATTTATCACTTTTTTAGATAAAGGACCTGAAACCCTAATAATAGCAACACCTGATTGACCCTCAACTGTTGAAAGAGCATAGATGGTCATTTATTAAGTGTTCATAGAGTCGTAAAAATCGTCATTGGTTTTTGTTTGGGACAATTTATCAATCAAAAATTCTATCGCGTCTGTTGTTCCCATTGGATCTAGAATTCTCCTAAGTACATATATTTTTTGAAGTTGCTCGTTTTCAATTAAAAGTTCTTCTTTTCTAGTTCCTGATTTCATTATATCTATTGCTGGATAAACTCTTTTATCAGCAATTTTACGGTCTAGAACAATTTCACTATTCCCTGTTCCTTTAAATTCTTCAAAAATTACTTCGTCCATTCTACTTCCTGTATCAATTAAGGCAGTTGATATTATAGTTAATGATCCGCCTTCTTCAATGTTTCTCGCTGCTCCAAAAAATCTTTTAGGTCTTTGAAGCGCGTTTGCATCAACGCCACCTGTTAAAACTTTACCAGACGATGGTACAACTGTATTAAAAGCCCTACCTAAACGTGTAATAGAATCTAATAGTATTATTACATCACGACCATGCTCTACTAACCTTTTTGCCTTTTCCATAACCATTTCTGAAACTTGGACATGCCTACTTGCTGGTTCATCAAATGTTGATGATACAACTTCGCCATCAACAGATCGCTGCATATCAGTAACTTCTTCTGGTCTTTCATCAATTAGCAGTACAATTAAATAACATTCGGGATGATTTTTTGTAATTGAGTTTGCAATATTTTGAAGTAATACTGTTTTTCCTGTTCTTGGAGGAGATACAATCAATGCCCTCTGCCCCTTTCCCAAAGGGGATACAATATCTATAACTCTATCTGATAGATCTTTTTTATCTTTCTCAACCACTTCCATAACAAATGGACTTTCAGGATATAATGGAGTTAAATTATCAAAATGGACCTTTGTTCTTGCTTTTTTTGGTTCTTCAAAATTAATGCTGTTTACCTTTACTAAAGCAAAATATCTTTCACCTTCTTTAGGCCCTCTGATATATCCTTCAACTGTGTCGCCTGTTTTAAGTGAAAATTTTCTTATTTGAGAAGGGCTGACATAGATATCATCTGGTCCAGGTAAATAGTTAGCATCAGGAGATCTTAAAAAACCAAAACCATCCTGTAATACTTCTATAACTCCTTCTCCTATAATTTCTACATCCACCTCTGCTAACTTTTTTAGTATTGCGAATAAGAGTTCTTGTTTTCTTAATGAACTTGAGTTTTCAACGCCGTTTTCTTTAGCGAAATCTATTAATTCAGCTGCTGTTTTAGCTTTCAACTCTTGAAGTTTTAATTCTTTCATTTTTAATATCCTAGAAATATAATTTAAGTTGGTTCTATAATAATATTATTAAATATAGTAGATGTGGTAGGCACCGAAATAGTGGTGATAAACATTATATCAACAATGTTACTCACAAACCACTAAAAATACGAAAAATTTACATATTTATCCACAATATAAAAAATTAAATAATAAAATCAATTATTTAGAATATTTTTTTTTATGTTAATAATGTGGGTAAATATCAAAAAAAGTATTTACTTACAGTTTAAACAGATTAATTTGTTAAGTTTATTATTATGTTGGCTAATTTAGAATAATATGAATATCTTGCATATTATTTAATTTATAAACAATCTAATAAATTTTATTAACAGGAAGTGAACAGTTTAAAATAATGAATAATACTAAACTAGTTATACATTTAATATCAGATTCCACTGGAGAAACCCTTAGATCTGTTGGTGCAGCAGCAGCAGCACAGTTTGAGAATTTAGACTATGAAGAAAATGTTTACCCCCTAATAAGAAGTAAGAAGAATCTTGAGCGCGTCTTTGAAAAAATTAAAGAAAACCCAGGAATAGTGCTCTGTACCCTTGTTGATGATGAAATAAGTAAAACACTTGAGAGCTTCTGCAATAATAATGAAATCACATATATGCCTTTCATGAACAATATAGTTTCTATGATAGAAGATGAAACAGGAATTAAAGCAATTAAAATGCCCGGAGGACAGCACAAGCTAAATGATGAATATTTTAAAAGAATTGAAGCTCTAAATTTTACTCTTGAGCACGATGATGGTCAAAATATTGAAACAATTACAAAAGCAGAGATTATTTTGGTTGGAGTTAGCAGAACATCAAAGACACCGACATGCATATATCTTGCTAACCAAGGAATTAAAGCTGCAAATATACCGCTTGTTCCAAATCAAGACCTACCAAAATTTGACAAAAATAAAAATCTAACAGTTATAGCATTAATAACTACACCCCAGAATCTTGTTGAAGTAAGAAAAAAAAGAGCAATAGAATTAGGTCTTGATCCAAAAAAAGATGAGTACACAAACATAAATAGTGTTACAAAAGAAATTGATGATGCCAAAAGACTATTTAATAAAATGGGCTGGCCAACAATTGATACAACAAGAAGATCGGTAGAAGAAACTGCTGCAGCTATAATGAGTATAAGAGCACAAGAATGAAAATTATTTTAGGATCAAGCTCTCCCTCAAGAAAGAAACTTCTGAAAAACACAGGTATAGATTTTAAAGTAAAAAGCCCGACTATAGATGAGGCAACACAAAAAAAAGAATTTAAAGGTAAAAAGAAAGACCTTGCTATATATTTAGCTGAAAAAAAAGCTCTCTCGATACATGCTGAACCCAAAGATATAATTATAGGGGCCGATCAAGTTTTGCTACACAGTAATAAAATTTATGATAAACCAAAATCAATCCATGAAGCCAAAAGACACTTAAAAGAGCTATCAAATAAAACACATAGTTTAATTTCTGGAACTGTAATATCCCAAAAAAATAAAATTATTTGGCGTCACCAGAGCGTATCGAAAATGGAAATGCACAAACTCACAAACAAGGAAATTAACGAATATTTATCTCAATCAGGTAAAAGTATCTTGAAGTGTGTAGGCGCTTATAACATTGAAGGTTATGGATCTAAACTTTTTAAAAAAATAGACGGAGACTTTTTCTCTATTGTAGGATTACCGTTAATACAATTACTTAATGCAATAAATAAAATAGGTAAAAACTAGATGATGAAAGCCGCTGTCATAGGTAATCCAATAAAACACAGCCGATCACCTTTAATTCATAACCACTGGTTAAAAAAACTAGGTATTGATGGTTCATACGAAGCCATTCATGCAGAAAACGAGACAGATTTTATAAGAACAGTTAAACAACTTAAGGAGAATGGCTATAGTGGATTTAATATAACTATACCATTTAAAAAAATTGCCAGTGAAATTGTTGATGAGACAATAAATAATGATTTAAGTCTTTATAACAAAGAAGCGCCAGCAATTAACACGATTAAAATAGAAAATAATAAACTAGTTGGCTATAATACTGATTATTATGGCTTTTCGTCGCTTTTATACAAAAAAATAGAATCTTTAGAGAAAATTAAAAATATTATTATCTTGGGCGCAGGCGGCGCTGCTAAGTCAATCGCATATGGCCTTAGTGAAAACTTTAGAAATAGAGAAAAAGACGAAAAAAGAAATTTGGTAATTCTAAACAGATCATTGTTAAAAGCTGAAGAGTTAAGTTTTGCGCTAAAAAATAGCGAAAGTCCTTTAAAGATATCTCATGCTTCACTGGATAAATTTGAAGAAAGTATTGAAACTTGTGATCTTCTTATAAACTCAACTTCATTAGGTATGGAAGGCATTGATACAAGCTTGACTCTTAACTTAGATAACTCCAAAAAAGAACTTTTTGTTTATGACATAGTTTATTCTCCACTTGAAACAAACCTATTATCATCAGCAAGAAAACTTGATCTTAATTTTACAAATGGATTGGGTATGCTTATTAATCAAGCAGCGCCTGCTTTTTGTCTTTTTTATAATTATAATAATCTAGAAAATTTATTAGAAGACAAACCTTTATATGAAAAGTTAGAAGAGAATATAGGTGCTTAAGTGTTAAAAATTGGCTTGACTGGTTCAATAGGTATGGGGAAAACCGAAACAGGAAAAATTTTTTCTGAACTTGGTTTCCCTTTATATGATGCTGATGCAGCTGTTCACAAACTATATGGACCAGGGCAAAAGGGCTCAGAAAAGATAAAAGAAAAATTTCCAAACTCAATTAACCCAGATGGCTCTGTTAATAGAGAAAGCTTAAGTGCAGAGGTTTTAGCGGACCCAGAAAAGATAAAAAGTCTCGAAAGCATAATTCATCCACTTGTCGGTGAAGACAGAGAGGTATTTTTTGAAAAAAACGCCAAAGCTAAAGCAATTGTCCTTGATATACCTCTTTTATTTGAAACAGGTGGTGAAAACTTTGTCGATATTGTCATCGTTGTTGATGCCCCTAGAGAAATACAAGAAGAAAGAGTTTTATCTAGACCAAACATGACAAAAGAGAAATTTGAAAATATAATGGCGCAACAAATACCAAACAATGTAAAAAAGAAAAAAGCTGACTTTATTGTAGATACTTCAATTAGTATTGAAGATGCTAGAAATCAGGTGGCAAATATTGTAAAAAAAATAATATCATGAGAGAAATTGCATTAGACACTGAGACGACAGGCCTGAGTCCAAAAAATGGGGATAGAGTTGTAGAAATAGGTTGTGTTGAGTTGATAAATCATATGCCAACAGGCCGAACCTATCAAACATATCTTAATCCGCAAAAGATGATGGATCCAAGCGCAGAGGAAGTACACGGTCTATCAAATGATTTTTTAAAAGACCAACCCCTTTTCAAAGAAATTGTTGCAGACTTCCTGGAATTTATATCTGATAGTCCCTTAATAATTCATAATGCTGAGTTTGATATAGGTTTTTTAAATTCAGAGCTGAAGAGACTTGATTTGAATGAAATCAATTTGAGCCAAGCAATTGATACACTTAAAATTGCAAGAGAAAAATATCCAGGTGCTCAAAACAGCTTAGATGCATTGTGCCGTAGGTTTGATATTAATAATTATGATAGAGAGCTTCATGGCGCATTGCTTGATTCTAAGATTTTGGCTGATGTTTATCTTCAACTTTTGGGGGGCAAAGAGCCGGGCCTGAACCTAGATTCTGATAATATCGTAGAAACATTTGAAAATAATCAAACTAATTCACCTAAAATCAAGAAAGTAGAAATTTATTCATATGGCGTAAGCAAAAAAGAAAAAGAAGACCATGCGAATTTTATCAATGCCATGACCGTAAAGTCATTATGGGATGATTTTGAGGTTTGATTAATAACCTTTTTCCCTCATCTTATCTATTATAAAGCCAATCAATAATTTTAAGATATATTTGCGAGTAAAAGGTATCAAAAAAACTAAAGCAACTATATCTGTTATTGCGCCGGGGACAATAAAGAAAAATCCACTAATCAACAATCCAATACCCTGTAACAATTCCGGTATAGCTTTTTGTCCAGACATTAGTTTTTTTTGTAGATTAAAAATTAACTCAAAACCTTGCATCCTAATATGAAATATTCCCAATACTGCTGTACCGAAAACTAAAAGCAATGTACCCCAAAAACCAAATATTGAACCGAGTTGAATGAGTATCCAAATTTCTAATATTGGAAGACCAATTAAAAAGAAAGATAAAATATAAACCATTTAAATTTTTCCATTTTATTATTAAACATTATAGTATAATGCTTTCGCAATTAGGAGTAATTTATGGGAAATCCATTTGATCCATTTAATTTGATCTTGTTTTTAATAGCTGTTGTAGGATTTATAAGATTAAGGATGATACTTGGTCGAAGAACAGGCAACGAAGACCCTCTTAGACAAAATAAGTATGCGTCTCGTGTAAGTGCCGACATTGAATCTTTAACAAAGCCCAAAGAAAAAAAATCGCTAAAAACTAAAGAAGATATTTTATTATTTCTAAGAAGTGAAATACCTGGTTTCAGTTCGGAAAGTTTCGTAGATGGCGCAAGCAATGCCTATGAAATGATATTAAAGAACTATGCCGATGGAAACTTAAAAACTATCAAAAATATTATTAGTAAAGATGTGTATGACGGTTTTAATGAGGCAATAAAAGAAAGAAAAAATAAAAATAAACGACTTGTAAATGAATTAATTGCATTTGATAAATCTGATATCATTGATGCCAAAATCGAACGGAAGAATGTATTACTAACCGTTGAATTTTATTCAAGAATTATCACTTATGTCTTAGATGAAAATGATCAAATTGTTGAGGGCAGTAAAGATAATCCAATATCAGTTATTGATCAGTGGACTTTTAAAAAGGCATTAAAAGATAAAAGCCCATCATGGCAGTTAATATCAACTCAATCAGAGAGTTAAAATGAAAAAATTATCTGATGATGATATTCTCAAATGGTTAAAGTCAGATGAGAAAGCAAACTTTATTGATAAAGAAAAATTTATGGAAAAAAAAGTTTTTCCTAAACCAAATCAGATAACAAGAGATACACTAAGAAAGATTTTAAAAGGTAAAATTAAAATAGATGCAGAAATTGATTTACACGGACTAGACAGATTTAAGGCAAGAGATATAGTTGAAGACTTCATACATGAAAGTTTTTTTAATGGATATAGATATATAAACATTATTACAGGTAAGGGTTCAGGCATAATTAGGCAAGTAGTCAAAGATTATTTGGATGATAAAAAATCCTACAAATTTATTATTGGTTTTTCAAATGCCCATAGAAAACAAGGTGGAGAAGGAGCATTTGTTTTGCATTTGCGTAAAAAAGAAACTATAGGATAAATTGGAAGAAATAAAATGAGTAAAAGAACAGCTAAAATTCAAAGAGATACAAAAGAGACTCAAATCTCGTGCGAGTTAAATATTGATGGTATAGGAGAATCTGAGATCGAAACAGGAATAGGTTTTTTAGACCACATGCTTGATAGTTTTTCTCGACATTCTCTTATAGACTTGAAACTTAATGCTAAGGGTGATTTACATGTCGACCAACATCATACAGTCGAAGACACAGGAATTGTTATTGGATTGGCAATTGCCGATGCTTTGGGAGATTTCTCCGGTATTAAAAGATTTGGTAATATTCATATGCCGATGGATGAAACCTTAACTAGGGTTTCTATTGATGTTTCAAAGCGACCACATTTAGAATGGTCTGTAAAATTTTCTAAACCACTATTGGGAGAAATGGATACAGAGCTTTTTCATGAATGGTTTGCAGCTTTTGCACAAAATCTTGGTGCAACACTTCATGTTGAGAATATTTATGGAGAAAATAACCATCATATAGCAGAGTCTTGTTTTAAGGGTCTTGCACGCTGTATTAGAGAAGCACTATCTATTGACCCAAGAGAAGGAGATAGGGTTCCTTCAAGCAAAGGAAGTCTCGGAAATTAAATATGCGCAATATTAATATTGCAATAATTAATTATGAATGTGGAAATATTCATTCTGCAAGAAAAGCGTTTGAGTTAGCATTAACCGAATTGGATATATCTGGTAGCGTTACTGTTACTAATGAACCCGAAACAATCTTTAAAGCTGATAAGCTTGTTCTTCCAGGTGTAGGGGCGTTTTCTGAATGTTTTAACAAACTAAAATCTGTAAAAGGTTTGAGCGAGTCTATAACTGAAAGAGTACATGACCATGGAGCGCCAATATTAGGTATTTGTATAGGCCTTCAGTTATTGGCAGATAAAGGTTTTGAGAATATTGAGTCCAAAGGTCTTGGTTGGATTTCGGGCCAGGTAGAAAACTTGTGCCCTGATGATAAGAATTTAAAAATACCTCATATGGGTTGGAACGAAGTCAACTTTAAGAGAGACGATGGAAGATTTTCTGATCTTAACGGAGAGGATTTTTATTTTGTTCATTCGTATTACTTTAATGCAAAAGATACTGATAATATTTTAGCTACAACAAATTATAATCAACCTTTTCCATCTGCGCTTATTAAAAATAATATCATTGGCACTCAATTTCATCCTGAAAAGAGCCAACGATCAGGAGTAGAATTCATAAAAAGATTTCTGATGTGGAAGCCATGATTTTATATCCAGCTATAGATCTAATAAATAAGGAATGTGTGCGTTTAAAAAAGGGCGATTATTCAAAAAAAACAGTTTTCAATAAAGATCCATTAAAACAAGCTCAGATCTTTGAATCTGAGGGATGTACATGGGTTCACATTGTTGATTTAGATGCAGCCAAAGGTAATGAATCCAAAAATGGCTCAATATTGTTAGAAATTAAGAAAAAAACAAACTTGAAAATTCAATTTGGAGGGGGAATCAGAACTTCTGAAAGACTCAAATCTCTTTTTGATTTAGGCGTTGATAGAGCGATTATTGGAACAGCCGCCTTCATGGACTTAAACTTTCTAGCGTCTATGGCCAGTGATTACCCTCACAGAATTTGGTTAGGCACTGATGTGTTGGATGGCAAAATTAAAATAAATGGTTGGACTGAAGACTCAGATAAAGATTTAGATAGCGCCTTAGATTTTGCATCAAAACAAAATATAGGAGGTATAATTTTAACAGATATAAACAAAGATGGCATGATGCAAGGGCCAAATATTGAAATGACAGCAGATATAGCTAGTAAGTATAAGATTCCTGTCATTCTTTCCGGTGGCGTTTCTAAAATTGATGACATTGCTATGATAAATGAATTTGAAGACAAGGGTATTTCAGGGCTTATATGTGGACGAGCAATATATGACAACAAGATTAATATTGCTGAAGCCATAAAGATTTTAGGTAATCAAGATGCTCAAAACTAGAATTATACCTTGTCTGGATGTTAAAAATGGAAGAGTCGTGAAGGGTGTAAATTTTGTAAACTTAGTTGACGCTGGAGATCCTGTAGAGGCGGCCCAAGCTTATGATGAAGCAGGAGCGGATGAATTATGTTTTCTTGATATAACTGCTAGTCATGAAAACAGATCTATTTTATTAGATGTTGTAAGAAGAACTGCAGAAAAATGCTTTATGCCTCTTACAGTTGGTGGCGGAGTCCGCACTAATAAAGATATAAAGATGCTTCTAGATTCCGGTGCAGATAAAGTATCAATTAATACATCAGCAATTACAAATCCGAATTTTATAAAAGAAGCAAGCAAAGCTTTTGGCAGTCAGTGTATAGTTGTTGCTATTGATGCTAAGAGCGATAATGATGGTTGGCAAATATATACCCATGGAGGAAGAGAGCCTACTGGGTTAGATCCTATAAATTTTGCTAAAGAGGCTGAATTACTTGGCGCAGGAGAGATTTTATTAACTTCTATGGACAGAGACGGTACAAAAAAAGGATATGATACAGAGCTATTAAATAAGATAACAAACAAACTTGAAATACCTGTTATTGCTTCAGGTGGAGTTGGAAATATTGATCATATTATTGATGGCATAATAGAAGGAGGCGCTAGCGCTGTTTTAGCGGCTTCCATTTTTCATTTTGGAGAAATTACTATAAAAGAGGTAAAAGATAAATTATTAGAAAAAGGACTTAGCGTAAGAAAATAATTATGGAAGACCACACAAAAATAATAAATGAACTTTGGGAAATTATTAATGACAAAGAAAATTCTGGGGATGATAATTCTTATACCTATAAGACATTAGAGAAAGGAATAAAAAAGGCTTCTCAAAAGGTTGGCGAAGAAGCATCTGAATTAATTATAGCCTCACTAGCTGAAACAAAAAAAGAAATCATCAATGAGAGCGCAGACCTAATATACCATTGGCTACTTCTATTAAAACTTTCAGATGTTGATCCAAATGAAGTTTTCCAAGAACTCAAGAATCGAAGAAAATAGTTGTATGGATGTAAAAAAAACAGCTCATCCTTTAGGTGGTTTATATAATAAATTCTCACCAAAAAAACGGAATAAATCTAATAGTGATGAAGATATTGATATTAATCAAGAAAAAGTAAACTTATTGCTTGGCTTGGATACAGAGCTAGATGCTAAGGAAATAAAAGAGCTTTATTTACCAATGACCGAACTAATTATGCTTAGTATTCATAATAGATATTCCTTAAATAATAAGATAAATGAATTTCTTAATACAGAAACAAATACACCTTATATTATCGGAGTTGCAGGCTCAGTCGCTGTTGGTAAATCAACTTTTTCAAAAATATTACAACTTTTATTCTCTGAAATATATAAATCCAAAAACATTGAATTAGTTACGACCGATGGTTTTCTTTATCCAAATTCAGTTCTTGAGGAGAAAGGGCTAATGGAAAGAAAAGGATTTCCAGAAAGCTATAATACAAAATTGTTATATGATTTTTTATTTAATATTAAATCTGGCATTAAAAGCGTTGAGGTCCCTAAATATTCTCATTTAGTTTATGACATCCTTGAGGACGAAAATATAACCATAAATTCTCCATCTATTTTAATTCTTGAGGGCATAAATGTTTTGCAACCGCCCATACATAAAGAAAATTATTTTGAACCTGTTATTTCTGATTTCTTTGATTTTTCAATCTATTTAGATGCGGACGAGCCGGTAATTAGAAAATGGTATATTGAGAGGTTTTTAAATTTGAGACAAAAAGCCTTTTCAGATGAAAATTCTTTCTTTAATAGATTTGCTGATATAGATGATCAAGAGGCTATTAATTTGGCTACACAAATTTGGGAAACAATTAATTTAAAAAATTTAGATGAATATATTTTGCCGACAAGAAACAGGGCATCTATGATTGTAAAGAAGGATGAAGATCATAAGATAGACGAATTATGGTTAAGAAAGATATAATTGTGATTATAGTGATAGGATGAGTGAAAAAATTAATATAACAATTGTTGGCGCTGCTGGTAAAATGGGTTGTGAACTAATAAGACAAATATCAAACTCCTCTAAGTATAATTTAGCTGCAGCAATTGAGGGAAAAGACTCAAAATTTATTGGAGAAGATGCATATAAGAATGCAGGGTGTTCTATTACAGGAATCGAAATAAATGATGATTTAATAAGTGCAGTTACAAAATCAGATGCTCTAATTGATTTTAGTTCCATTGACTCTACTTTATATGCTTCTGAACTCAGTGCTCAAGCAAGAATAGTACATGTAATTGGCACTACTGGTTTTAATAATAAACAGGATGAGATGATTCAAGCTGCAGCAAGACACGCAACTATTATTAAGTCAGGCAATATGAGCCTAGGGCTCAATATTTTACTTGGAATTGTTCAGAATGCTTCAAAATTATTGGACGACAATTGGAGTATCGAAATTTCAGAGGTTCATCATAAAGAAAAGAAAGACCATCCATCAGGAACAGCTCTTGCACTCGGATCTTTTGTAGCAAATGGAATGAATATTGATTTAGAAAATAAAAAAGTTATCGATGATCCAATAGTTATAGAAGATGAAATAAATCTTACTCAGTTGAAAGAGGGCTTAATACGCAAAAAAGGTGATATAGGGTTTTCTTCATATAGAAAAGAAGGTGTAGTTGGTGATCATTCAGTAACTTTTGAAGGAACTAATGAGAGAATATCTTTAGCACATATAGCAGAGAGTAGAGATATATTTGCTAATGGTGCTTTAAAAGCAGCAAGTTGGGGACAAGATAAGGAGCCCGGTTTATATACTATGCAAGATGTTTTAGGTTTTTAGAAAGGCGCTTAATGTCATATCTATCTCTTGTAAGACACGGCCAAAGTGAATGGAATGAAAAAAATCTATTTACAGGTTGGGAAAATCCAGGGTTAACAGACAAAGGACTTGCTGAAGCCAAGGAAGCAGGAATCAATTTAAATAATCTTGGAATAACTTATGACCATTATTACACTTCTATTCTTGATAGAGCCATTATCACTGCAGAAATTATTATCAAAGGTCTTAATATTAGAGAGTATAGCCTGGTTAAATGCCAAGAGTTGAACGAAAGAGACTATGGAGATTTAACTGGTCTTAATAAAGATGATGCGAGAAAGAAATGGGGAGAAGAGCAGGTACATATTTGGAGGAGATCATTTGATATACCCCCGCCAAATGGAGAAAGTTTAAAGAATACCGCAGAAAGAGTAGTACCTTTTTTCTTATCTGAAATTTTTACTAAGCTAAAGCTTGAAGAAAATGTATTTATTAGCGCTCATGGTAATTCACTTCGTTCATTAATAATGCATATTGAGAATTTATCTTCAGAACAAATCCTTGAGAGAGAAATCGCAACAGGTAAACCACTTGTATATGAATTTGATCCATCAAAAGAACTATATTCTCTAAAGTATGAATAAGTCTGAAAGAATAAATATTATTTCAAGAATTCTTGACGAACAATACAAGGAAACACCTGTACCTTTAGATCACAGAGATCCTTTTACGCTTTTGATAGCTGTTTTATTATCGGCTCAATGTACTGATGAAAGAGTTAACAAAGTCACGCCTCTTCTTTTTGAAAAAGCTAGTGATCCTGAAGAAATGAGAAAATTATCAGAAAAAAAAATATATGGAATTATACGTCCATGTGGATTAGGTCCTCAAAAATCAAAAGCAATTAAGAATTTATCAAATATTTTAGTGAGAGATTACGAAGGAAGAGTCCCAAGTGATTTAATAGAATTAGAAAAATTACCAGGAGTTGGTCATAAAACCGCTTCAGTTGTTGTTAGTCAGGCATTTAATAAGCCCGCATTTCCGGTAGACACTCATATTCATAGACTTGCCCAACGCTGGGGCCTCACCAATGGAAAAAATGTAAAGCAGACTGAAAAAGATTTAAAAAGATTATTTCCTAAAGAAGATTGGAAAAAACTGCATTTGCAAATTATTTTCTGGGGAAGAGAGTTTTGTCAAGCAAGAGAATGCTGGGGTTTAGAATGTCGAATATGTAGCACATGCTATCCTAATAGAAAAAGAAGGTTCAAACACAAGAAACCCTAAACTAGTTTTTAAAGATCTTTTTTAATCTAGAAATATAATCATTAGATTCTGGACTATTATTTTTAGATGCTTCTTTCTCAAATTCTTTCAATAGGGCTATTTGTTTTTTGTTAAGATTTTTTGGTATTTCAACATGAATTTCTACGAACAAATCTCCATATCGTTTTGATTGTAAAACAGGCATACCTTTGCCTTTTAGCCTAAACTGTCTTTCATTTTGACATCCTTCAGGTATAGATATTCTAAGTTTTTTGCCATCAGGAGAAGGAACATCAATGTCTCCACCTAAAGCAGCTAAAACAAAATCTACAGGTATTTCGCATAAAAGATCAGCATCTTGTCTTTTAAAAAACTCATTTGGTAAAACTGAAATAAAAACATATAAATCTCCAGATGGACCACCATTTTCACCTGCTTCACCTTCACCGCCTAATCTAATTCTGGTCCCATCATCAACACCTTGAGGAATATTAACTGATAACTTTCTGTTCTTTCTTACCCTCCCAGTTCCTCTACATGGATTGCAAGGGTTTTTAATAATTGATCCCCTTCCCGAACAAGAAGCGCAAGTTCTCTCTAACGTAAAGAAACCTTGCTGAGTCCTTACTTTTCCTGATCCCCCACATTGACCACAAGTAGCTCTCTCAGATCCTCCAGCTGCCCCACTACCATTGCAATCATCACATGATATATTTGAGTTTATATTTAAATCTCTTGTTGTACCAAAATAAGCATCTTTGAGATCAATCTCCATCTCTGCTTTTAAATCTGATCCACGAGTTTGCCTTTGTGCTTGCGATGAGCTTTGACCTCTACGGCCAGTAAATTCTCCAAATATATCTTCAAAAATGTCTGACATTGAGCCTGAAAAATTGGCGTTAAAACCTCCAAAGCCTCCCCCTCCCATGCCACCTTGCGATGCGGCATGACCAAATTGATCGTATGAAGATCTAGTTTGGGGGTCTTTCAGAGTTTCATAAGCCTCGTTAATCTCTTTAAAACGAGTTTCAGCTTCTTGATTTCCAGGATTCCTATCTGGGTGATTTTCTTTTGCAAGATTCCTAAATGCTTTTTTTATATCTTGATCAGACGCATTTTTTTGTACGCCAAGAACATCATAATAATCTCTTTTTGCCATCTTAAACTACTTTAGTTTGATGCTTCTTCTTTATCTTCTTTATCTTCTTTTACTTCTTCATAATCTGCATCTACAACATCGTCTCCAGATAAATCATCGGCTGATTCCCCGCCCTCGCTCTGTTGAGAATTATCTTGTTCTTGTTGATATAGTTTCTCACCTATTTTCATTGCTTCTTGTGATAGGGCAGCACTTTTTTCTTGTATAGAGGCTAAATCATCTCCATCAACAACATCTTTAAGTGATTTAATGGCGTCTTCAACAGCGCTCTTTTCTTCTTCAGTTAATTTTTCTTCGGCATCTTTTACAGCTTTTTCTGAGGAGTGTATCAAAGCTTCACCTTGATTTTTTGCTTCAACTAATTCTCTTTTTTGTTTGTCTTCTTCTGCATTAGATTCAGCTTCTTTTATCATATCCTCAATTTCATCATCACTTAGACCGCCAGATGCTTCAATTGTGATTTTTTGTTCTTTACCTGTAGCTTTATCCGTTGCACTTACGGCAACTATACCATTAGCATCAATGTCAAATGCAACATCAATTTGTGGAATACCTCTGGGCGCAGGTGCAATTCCTTCGAGATTAAATGACCCTAAAAGCTTATTATCAGAAGCCATTTCTCTTTCGCCCTGGAAAACTCTTATTGTTACTGCAGATTGATTATCTTCAGCTGTAGAAAAAACCTGAGATTTTTTTGTTGGAATCGTTGTGTTTTTTTCAATCAATCGTGTAAACACTCCACCAAGAGTTTCTATTCCTAAAGATAAAGGCGTAACATCAAGCAATAATACATCTTTAACATCACCTTGAAGAACACCAGCCTGAATAGCTGCACCCATTGCAACAACTTCATCAGGATTAACAGACATGTTTGGTTCTTTTTCGAAAAACTCTTGAACCGTTTCTCTGATCTTTGGCATCCTTGTCTGACCGCCAACTAAAACAACTTCATCAATTTCAGAAGCATTAATACCTGCATCCTTAAGAGCTTCTTTACATGGTGCGATTGTTCTTTGAACTAAATCCTCTACCAAGCTTTCCAATTTAGATCTTGTAAGTTTTAATGTTAAATGTTTTGGCCCACTTTGGTCTGCAGTTATAAATGGTAAGTTGACCTCAGTTTGTGAGGCAGAAGAGAGTTCAATTTTTGCTTTTTCAGCTGCCTCTTTTAATCTTTGTAAGGCCAGCTTATCCTCTCTGAGATCAACACCATTATCCTTTTTGAATTCATCTGCTAGGAAATTAACAAGGGTAAGATCGAAATCTTCACCACCTAGGAAAGTATCTCCATTGGTTGATTTAACTTCAAAAACACCATCACCAATCTCAAGTATAGAAATGTCAAATGTACCTCCGCCTAAATCATATACCGCAATCATCTTGCCTTCTTTTTTTTCTAGGCCATAAGACAGAGCAGCAGCAGTAGGCTCATTAATAATTCGTAAGACTTCTAGACCAGCAATTTTACCTGCATCTTTTGTTGCTTGTCTTTGTGCATCATTAAAATAAGCAGGAACCGTAATAACTGCTTGTTCAACTTTTTCACCTAAATAATCTTCGGCGGTTTCTTTCATCTTTTGGAGGATAAATGCTGAAATTTGTGATGGTGAGTAGCTTTCACCCGAAGCTTCAACATATGCATCACCATTTTTACCTTTAATTATTGAATATGGCACCATATCAATATCCTTTTTAGTTGCAGGATCATTGAATGGCCTTCCAATAAGTCTTTTGATAGCAAAAAGAGTGTTTTCTGGATTGGTTACAGCCTGTCTTTTAGCTGGCTGACCAATAAGCCTTGAATTTTCTTCATCAAATGAAACCATTGAAGGTGTTGTTCTTGCGCCTTCTGAATTCTCTAATACCTTAGGTTGTGTCCCATCCATAATTGATACACAACTATTGGTGGTTCCTAAATCTATTCCTATTACTCTTCCCATAATATTGCCTCCATAAGTACAAGAAATAATTTTCGTATTTTTCTATATGGTAACTAAAATAATTAATACAAGGATCTAATTTGTTTTTTCTTCATCTTTTTTTGAGGAAACTCCAACTTTTGCTGCCCTTAATAGTCTGTTTTCAAGAACATAACCGTGCTCAATAACTTGAATAATTATGCCTGGTTCATGATCCTCAGACGGTATTTCAAACATTGCTTCATGAAAATTTGGGTCAAATTTCTCCCCTTCGGGGTTAATGGTTTTAACTCCTGTTTTTTCTAATAATGAATTAAAATCTCTCAAAATTGCGTTAGTTCCATCCACGAAGGATTTGGTATCTGTTCCCTCGCCCTCAACAAAAGAAGTCATAGCTCTTTGTAAGTTATCAATTATTGGAAGCATTTCTTTTATAAATATCGATGCGCCTATTTTATATGCTTCAGATCTTTCTTTATCTGATCTCTTTCGCATGTTATCCATTTCAGCAACCGTTCTTAAAAGCTTATCTTCTAGCTCTTTAATCTTTTCTTCTGGACTAATTTCTAATTTTTCTTCTTCAGATATAATGTTTTCAGAATTTTCTTCATTGTTCCCTTCACCATTAGTATCATTTTTATCTTCATCAATATCTTCAGCCATCTTAAACCCCAATTAATTCATACAACTATGAATATTTTCATTATAGTTATTAATATAGTTATGTATTATACAAAGTTTAAATTTCAACCCTTAACTTTAATAAAGATAAAAAATGAGACCATCTGAAAGAAAAAATAACGAAATGCGAACTATCTCTTTTGAAACAGGAGTATCAAAACATGCTGAAGGATCTTGTTTAGTTAAATTTGGTGATACACATGTTTTGTGTACTGCCTCGGTTGAAAATAGGGTTCCACCATGGTTAAGAAATTCAGGATCTGGTTGGGTAACTGCTGAATATGGTATGCTTCCAAGATCAACCGGCGATAGAATGCGAAGAGAGGCATCAGTGGGTAAACAATCTGGAAGAACTCAAGAGATTCAAAGGCTAATAGGAAGGTCTTTAAGATCAGTTATTGACCTAGATCAACTTGGGGAAAACCAAATAAGCATTGACTGTGATGTCATTCAAGCTGATGGAGGAACAAGAACAGCTTCAATTTCTGGAGCATTTATAGCCTTAAAACATTCAGTAAATTTCTTAATGGAATCAAACGAAATTAAAAAAGACCCAATAAGAGAATACCTTGGTGCGGTTTCATGTGGTATTTACAGAGGTAAACCAATCCTAGATTTAGATTATAAAGAAGACTCGGAAGCTGAAGCAGATGCAAACTTTGTTATTACAGAAAAAAATAAAATAATTGAAATTCAAGCTACTGCAGAACAATACCCATTTTCTGAGAAAAAGTTTTCCGAATTAATGGACTTGGCAAAAAGCGGAATAGAAGAGATTATAAAAAAACAAAAAGGTGTCTTAGAGAATTAGCAATAATGGTATCAAAAATTTTAGATGGCGAAATTGTTATAGCCAGTCATAACAAAGGCAAGATAACCGAATTTTCAGATTTATTTAAAGATTATAATTTAAATTTATCTTCTTCTTCAGATTATAATATTGAAGAGCCGGAAGAAAATGGATCTTCTTTTGCAGAAAATGCACTAATTAAAGCCAAAGCAACCATGCTTGGCTCTAAGAAAATTTCAATATCTGATGATTCTGGTTTATGTGTGGATTGCCTTAATGGTGAACCAGGGATTTATTCTGCAAGATGGGCCGGTCGAAATAAAGATTTCTCGGTTGCAATGGAAAAGATTAATAAAAAATTATTTGAAATGGACTCTGAAAACAAAAAGGCACATTTTTTTTGTGCATTAGCAGTTGTATGGCCGAATGGAGAATATAAAGTCTATGAAGGTGCTGTACATGGAAGTTTGAGTTTTCCTCCTACAGGGAATCTTGGTTTTGGTTATGATCCAATTTTTATACCAACAGGATTTGATATTAGTTTTGGTGAAATGGAACCTTTAAAGAAACATTCTATTTCTCATAGAGCAATAGCATTTGATAAGCTTAAAAAAGAGCTTCTAGATGAATGATGAAAATAAAGAACTTAAACCAGGCCTTTATATTGTTTCTTTGCCTATAGGGAACTCAAAAGACATAACTTTACGTGCGATTGAATACTTACAAAGTGTTGATGAAATCTATTGTGAGGATACAAGAGTTACAAACAAAATTTTAACAATACATAAAATAAAAAAAAGCTTAAAAAACTATCACGACCATAATGGTAAAAAAGTTAGGCCACAAATTATAAAAAAAATTAAAGAGGGTAAATCTATTGCTCTTGTATCCGATGCAGGAACACCTCTAATTTCTGATCCTGGGTATAAATTAGTTTCTGAGTTGAAGGCAAAGGACCTTTATGTCACTGCCGCTCCAGGTGTTTCCTCTCCAATCACAGCATTAACACTTTCTGGTTTGCCAACCAATAATTTTTATTTTTTGGGTTTTCTTCCTACTAAGGATCTATCAAGAAAAAATTTAATTGAAAGCATAAAAAACCTGAAAACAACAATTATTATTTTTGAATCTGCAAATAAAATTAACAAAACCCTTCAGGACCTTATTGAAATCTTGGGAAATAGAAATATAGCTATTTGTAGAGAAATGACTAAAAAATTTGAGGAAATAATAACAGGAAGGATTAGTGATATAGCTCAAAAAATCGTACCAAAGAAACTTAAGGGTGAAATTGTTATTGTGCTCTATGGAGATAATAAAAAGGATCAAGAGATTAATTTAGATAAAATTATCAGCTCATTTGAAGGAGAATATCGTCCTTCAGAACTAGCTAAAATAATTTCTGATCAAACAGGTTTTTCAAAAGGCATAATTTATAATAAAATTATTAAGTTAAAAGAGGATAATTAATATGAAAATAGCTGTTCAAATGGATCATGTTAGCAAGCTTAGTATTAAGGGTGATACAACTCTAGCTCTTTGCCTAGAGGCCCAAAAAAGAAAATTTAAATTATATCAGTATTTGCCAGACAACCTCACTTTTATTGATGGGCGGTTAAAAGTTGTTGTTGAGGAACTTAAACTTTTTGATGATTGTGAAGACTTTTTTGAACTAGGGAAACCTTTTACTGATGATTTGAATAGTTTTGACACAGTTTTAATGAGACAAGAACCGCCTTTTGATATGCATTATATAACTTATACACATTTACTAGATCATTTAGATAAAAAAGTTCGTGTAATTAATAATCCTGTAAGCGTTAGGAACGCACCAGAAAAATTATTAGTAACTCATTTTGCTGACCTAATGCCTAAAACAATAATTTCTAAGAATTTTGATGAAATAAAAGAATTTGTTAGCAAGCTAAATAAAGTCGTTCTAAAACCTCTTTATGGTAAAGGTGGCGAAGGTATAATACTTCTAGAGTCCAATGACAAAATGTTCGACGAGAAATTAGAGAATTTTTTATTGGGTGAGCATGAACCCATAATGGCTCAAGAATATCTGCCAATTGTTAAAAAGGGTGATAAGCGAATTATATTGATTAATGGAGAGCCCGTTGGTTGTTTAAATAGAATTCCAGCCGAAGGTGAATTTAGATCAAATCTCGGAGTTGGTGGCTTGCCTGAGCTTTCCGAATTATCATCAAGGGACATTGAGATTTGTCAAAGAATTAGTAAAACATTAATAGATTATGACCTTTATTTTGTAGGCATTGATGTTATTGGAGATTTTTTGACAGAAATAAATGTTACATGCCCAACAGGTGTTAGGCAAATTAAAGAACTGGGCGGCCCAGATATTGCAAAATTATTTTGGGATAATATTAATTCTTAATTGCCCAAATCACATGCAGCAATAGTTGCTAAGTTTACGAGTTCCGAAACAGTACATCCTGTTGAAGCAATTTGAACAGGTTTTGATAATCCTACCAAAAGTGGACCTACTAATGTTGCTCCCCCTAATTCTTGTAAAAGTTTTGTTGATATGGAAGCAGAATGAATCGCAGGCATAATTAAAACATTAGCTGGTTCAGTCAATCTACAAAAAGGGTAAAGCTTCATTGCTTCAGGATTTAAAGCAACATCTGCTGCCATTTCTCCATCGTAATCAAAATCTACATTTCTTTTATCAAGTATATCTACAGCTTCTCTCATAAATGTTGAGCGCTCACCTTCAGGATATCCAAAAGATGAATAAGCTAAAAGAGCAGCATGAGGATCAAGACCAAGTTTTCTAGCTAAATCTGCTCCAGCTTGTGTGATATCAGCAATTTCTTCAGCACTAGGCATATCATGAACATTAGTATCACCAACTAATACTGTTTTATTTTCAGATATAATTACAGAAATACCTACCATTCTCTTATTTTCAGCTGGGTCAATTACTTTCCTTATGTCTTCAAGAGCAAGAGAGTAATTTCTTGTTACTCCAGTAACCATAGCATCTGCATCACCCATAGAAACCATACATGCAGAAAATATATTTCTGTCATTGTTTACCATTCTTAAACAATCTCTTGCCAAAACACCTCTTCTTTGAAGTCTTGAGTATAAATAATTAGTATACTCATCTGACTTATCTGAAATTTCAGCATTTACTATTTCAATTCCTGAATGCAGCTGTTGCCCAATTTCTGATAATGACTTTTCTATATTTTCTTTTCTACCAACCAAAACAGGTATACCTAATCCAAGCTCTCTGAAATTTAATGCTGCTCGAATAACTTTTTCTTCTTCGCCTTCAGCAAAGACAACTTTTTTCATTAATCTTTTTGCCTTTTGATATATTGGTTGCATGACTGCAGCAGCAGGATCTAATCTTGCTGATAATCTATTTTTGTAAGCATCTTCATCAACGATTGGCATTCTTGCAACTCCAGATTCTAGTGCCGCTTTTGCAACTGCTGGCGGAATGTCTCTTATTAATCTAGGATCAAATGGAGCTGGAATAATATAATCAGGACCATACCTTGGTCTTATACCAGAATAGGCAGCTGCTACTTCATCGGGTACATCTTCTCTAGCAAGTTTAGCCAGAGCCTCAGCACATGCTATTTTCATTTCGTCATTGATAGTTTTTGCCCTAACATCCAAAGCTCCTCTAAAGATATATGGGAAACCTAAAACATTATTTACCTGATTAGGGTAATCTGATCTACCGGTTGCAATAATGCAGTCAGGCCTAACTTCCTTAGCCAATTTAGGATCTATCTCCGGATCTGGATTTGCCATAGCAAAAACTATGGGATCTTTATTCATGGTTTTGAGCATTTCTTCCGTTAAAGCATCTTTAACTGATAAACCAAGAAATATATCTGAACCCTTAATAGCATCAGCTAAAGATCTTGCATCTGTATCAACTGCATGCGCCGCCTTCCATTGATTAATATTTTCATCTCTTCCAATATAGATAGGCCCTTTAGAGTCACACAAGATAGCATTCTCATGAGGCAATCCCATTGATTTAAGAAGTTCAAGACAAGCTATACCAGCAGCACCGGCTCCATTAACCACGACTTTAACATTTTCTATTTTTTTATTTGTTAGGTCTAAAGCATTTATTATACCTGCAGTAGAAATTATAGCTGTTCCATGTTGGTCATCATGAAATACTGGAATATCTAATTTCTCTCTAAGCTCACTTTCTATAATAAAACAATCTGGCGCACTAATATCTTCAAGATTGATACCACCAAAAGTTCTTCCAATTTTTTCTACCGTCGAGGAAAATACTTCAGCATCTTCTGAGTCAATTTCTATGTCAATTGCATCAACATCAGCAAATCTTTTGAATAAAACTGCTTTACCCTCCATAACGGGCTTTGCAGCAAGAGAACCTAAATTTCCTAAACCCAAAATAGCTGAACCATTTGAAATGACAGCCACTAAATTTCCTTTTGAAGTATAGTCATATACTGTCTCTGGTTTCTCGCTTATAGCAATAACAGGTGCAGCAACACCAGGAGAATATGCTAAAGACAAGTCAGATTGCGTTTCCATAGGTTTTGTCGCAGATATCTCAATTTTTCCTGGTTTACCCTCAGCATGAAACCTTAAGGCTTCT
>QCOD01000017.1 GCA_003209955.1 OCS116 cluster bacterium AG-430-B22 | reverse complement strand
AAATTGTACCAGTAAAACCATAAATTAGAGAAGATCCATACAAAAGAAGGCCTGACGACAAAGCTCCTAATATAAAATACTTAACACCGCTTTCAGATGAAAAAGAGTCATTCCTGTTAAATGTTGCAAGAACATATAATGGAAGACTTTGTAATTCAATTGCCAGATAAAGAGATACCAAGTCATTTGCCGACACCATTAACGCCATCCCAAGTGTCGAAAATAAAATTAAAATAGGGAATTCAAAAGCAGTTTTGTCATAATTTCTTAACCAATTAGCAGACATAATAATTGATAGTGCAGAAGTAAGAAAAATAATAAATTTTGCAAAACTCGATAATTTATCTTCGATAAAGAAACCATTAAAAGCAAAAATCTGAATATTATTAAATATCAATTCATTAAAAGATAAAATTAACAATGTTAAAAAAGCTAAAGTGTTTATTAAATTTATTGATTTTTTTTGATAAAATGAACCTATCATTAATAAGCTCATAGCTGTTATAGTTAAAATTAATTCTGGAGCAATTATTATTAAACTTTCAAATAAATCGACCATTATTAATTACCTCCAGATAAATTAATAGATTCTACTAATCCAATCGATGAAACAGAAATAAGATCAAGAATAGGTGCGGGATAAATTCCAAAAAGAATAATTAATATTAATAATGGAATTAGAGTTACTTTCTCACCTAATGTAAGATCCTTTAAAGATTTTACAGCATCATTTGTTATTTTTCCAAAAATTACTTTTCTGTATAACCATAATCCATATACCGCAGAGAGAATTACTCCACTGGCTGCAAAGAAAGCGAAAATTTTATTATATGAGAAAATCGCCATAATGGTTAAAAACTCTCCAACAAAACCGCTTGTCCCTGGTAAACCAATATTAGCAAGACTAAAAACCATTAAAAATAAAGCAAATTTTGGCATTACTGAAACGACACCCCCATAATCTGCGATTTTTCTTGTATGCATTCTATTATAAATCACACCTACGGATAAGAACAATGCCCCTGATATAAGGCCATGTGAAAACATCTGAAATATACCTCCTTGGATTCCATTAATGTTAAATGTAAAGATTCCCATAGTAACAAAACCCATATGAGCAACAGAAGAATAAGCTATAAGTTTTTTTATATCTTCCTGAACATACGCGACTATAGATGTATAAATAATAGCAATAACACTTAGGATAAAAATAAAATCAGAAAAATAAAAACTGGAGTCGGGTAATAATGGTAAAGAAAACCTTAAAAAGCCATAACCACCCATTTTTAATAAAATGGCCGCAAGTATAACTGATCCAGCTGTTGGAGCTTCAACATGGGCATCTGGTAACCATGTATGGAATGGCCACATAGGCATTTTAACTGCAAAAGAGGCAAAGAAGGAAAGCCATAATAGATTCTGTATAATGCCATGGTTAATATTAAATACATCATAAATTATGGGTAGTTCAGTGGTTCCTGATGCTAAAACAATATATATAATTGCAACTAACATCAAAACAGATCCTAAAAGAGTATATAAGAAAAACTTAAACGCTGAATAAACTCTTCTTTCGCCACCCCAAACACCAATAATTACAAACATTGGAATAAGAACACTTTCAAAAAACAAATAGAAAAGCACTATATCTAATGCACAAAAAGTACCAATCATTAGCGTTTCAAGCACTAAAAATGAACACATATAGTAATCAACACGATCACTTATAATATTCCAACTAGCGATTATACAAATAGGTGTTAGAAAAGTAGAAAGAAGAATAAATAATATTGATATACCATCTATACCCATTCTATAGGTCATAAGGCCATTCATAATAGGGATACGCTCATTATATTGAAAATCAGAAGTATTAATATTGAAATTATACAAAATTATTAGTGATATTAGAAAAGTTATTAAGGATACAAATAGAGCTATATATTTAGAAATATTTTGATAATTTTCTACATTAATAATCTTTCCAAAAATTATAAATGGAAGACCTATCAAGGGCAAAAAAGTAAGTATACTTAATAATGGTAGATCAATCATAATATCATTAAACCACAAACCTAATTAATAAAAATCCCAGACCGATAAGCATTGCAAATGCATAATGATAGACATAACCAGTTTGAATTTTACTTACATTTCTAGAAATACTAATTACAAGAGAAGAAATACCATCAGGACCAAAACCATCGATAATTTTTTTATCAAAAAATAACCATAAAAAATTACCAATTCTTTTTAAAGGATTTACGAATATAAAATTATATAGTTCATCAAAATACCACTTGTTGTATAAAAAATTATAAATAAATGACAATTTGCTTGATAAAAAAGATGGAAAATTTTTTAAAAGCAAATAAAATAATGTAGCTACAATAAAACCAATAATCATCATGACTAACGGAATTTTTTTTACCCAAAAAGGAGAATGATGAATTTCTTCGAGAATATGATTATCGGGATGAGTATAGATAGAGTTACCCCAAAGTTCCTTTAATTCATAAGATAGAAAAAAGTCAGAAAATAAATATCCAGAAAACAACGCCCCAAAACTTAATAAAAGAAGCGGTATAGTCATGGATAGTGGGCTTTCATGTGCCTTTGACAAAACATCTTGTGATGCTCTCGTTTTACCATGGAAAGTCAAAAAGATAAGCCTCCATGAATAAAAACTAGTTAAAAGGGCAGAAAAAACAAGAAGATAAAAGGCATATTCATGCCCAAACGCATGACTTGCGAAAGCTGATTCAATTATAGCGTCCTTTGAGTAATAACCAGATAATAAAGGGGCTCCCGTTAGAGCTAAAGTTCCAATTAACATCATTATCCATGTAAATGGAATAATTTTGTATAAACCTCCCATCTTTTGAATATCTTGTTCATCAGACATAGCGTGGATAACTGACCCAGACCCAAGGAAAAGAAGAGCTTTGAAAAAAGCATGAGTAAAAAGATGAAAGATAGCTACTTGATATGCCCCAACACCCAAAGCAACAAACATATAGCCTAATTGGGAACAAGTTGAATAAGCAATAATTCTTTTAATGTCATTTTGTACAAGTCCAACTGTTGCTGCAAAAAACGCAGTAGATGCTCCAATAATTATGATAAATGATAACGCAAGATCAGAATTTTCAAAAATTGGTGAGCATCTTGCTACAAGAAATATTCCAGCCGTAACCATAGTTGCCGCATGAATTAAAGCTGAAACTGGTGTAGGACCCTCCATTGCATCGGGCAACCATGTATGTAAAAAGAGTTGAGCAGACTTCCCCATTGCTCCCATAAAAAGTAATAAACATGCTATATTTATAGTGAATTGATCAACATTATTAATTTTTTGAAAAATAACATCAAAACTTATTGAGCCTGTTGCGATATAAATTACCGCAATACCTAGAAGAAAACCAAAATCTCCAACCCTATTAACTACAAAAGCCTTCATTGCAGCAGCATTAGCAGATGGTTTTTCGTACCAAAAACCAATCAATAGATATGATGCTAAACCTACACCCTCCCATCCAAAAAATAACTGCAATAAGTTATCTGATGTAACAAGTATAAGCATAGCAAATGTAAAAAATGATAAATATGAGAAAAACCTGTATTGATAAGGGTCATGACTCATATAACCAATAGAGTAAATATGAACTAATGCTGAAACAGAAGTAACAACAACAAGCATTACAGAAGTTAAAGTATCAAATTTTAAGGACCAAGATGCATCTATTGCCCCAGAGTTAATCCAGTCGAATAAAAATTGATTACTAGTTTGATAACCGCTTAGTGTCATATAAAATAAATATGCTGAAAGAATAGAAGAAGTTAAAATTAAAGAACAAGAAATTAAATGACTAAGTCTTAATCCAATTATTTTACCAAAAAAACCTGCAATTATAGAACCAATCAAAGGTAAGAAAACTATTAAAAATAATTCCATTAACCCCTCATTTTATTAATTTCATTAACATTGATATTGCCGGAGTTTCTGAAATAAACAACAAGTATAGCTAAACCAATTGCTGCTTCGCCCGCAGCTACGGTAAGAATGAAAAGAGAAAAAATTTGTCCAGTAATATCACCTAAAAATACAGAAAAAGAGATAAAGTTTATACTCACACTTAAGAGAATTAACTCTAAAGACATAAGTATTATTATTAAATTTGTTCTATTTAAGAAAATACCGAAAACACCTGTAAAAAATAAGAAAGCGCTTAATATAGTATAATGATATATGCCTATTTCAAAAATCATTCTGATTCCTCAAATGTTATATCTTTTAATTCAACATTTTTTTCTTGATCTCTGCTAACCTGAGATGAAATATCTTGCCTTCTAACATTATCTCGATGCCTCAATGTTAATACTATAGCTCCAATCATTGCCACTAATAAAATAAGACCCGCAATTTGAAAATGATAAAAATGTTCCGTATAAATCTTTGAGCCAATCATTTCTGTATTAGTTAAGCTATTAAGTTCATTATTTTTATTAATAATAAATGATTGTTCTTCAGGATAATAAACAAATAAAACAATCATTTCAGTTATAAGAATACCAGTTGTAATAATTCCTGTTTTAACAAAATTAGTTTTTTTATTTAATTCTTCAAAATTTAAATCCAACATCATTACAACAAATAGAAATAAAACTGCAACCGCTCCTACATAAACAATAAGCATTATTAAAGCTAAAAATTCTGCTCCTGCTATTAGAAAAATTCCTGCAGCATTAAAAAATGAAAAAATTAAAAAAATTACTGAATTAACTGGATTTTTTGATGTGATCACAAGTAGAGCGGAAGCAAGGATTAAAAAAGAAAAAATGAAAAATAAAATAGAAGCGAACATTTGTATTTAATTACCTGAAAGGCGCATCCCTTTCAATGTTTCTAACTAGTGATACTTCCCATCTATCACCATTATCCAAAAGCTTTTCTTTTGTATATAAAAGCTCCTCACGTGTCTCTGTTGCAAATTCAAAATTAGGTCCTTCAACGATTGCATCAACGGGACAAGATTCTTGACATAAACCACAATAAATACATTTTACCATATCTATGTCGTACCTTATAGCCTTTCTAATTCCATCTTCGTTTCTTGGCGATGCATCAATAGTTATAGCTTGAGCAGGACAAACGGCTTCACATAATTTACAAGCTATACATCGCTCTTCACCATTAGGGTATCTTCTCAACGCATGCTGACCTCTAAACCTTGGAGATAGCTTACCTTTTTCAGAAGGATAATTAATGGTTACCCTTTTTCTAAAAAAGAAATACTTCATAGCTGTATATAGGGCTTTTAGAAAATCAAGCTGTATAAGGTTTTTAAAGATATATAGTATTTTTCTCATTGCTATCCCTATGGCGCTAAATCAAATATAAAAAGGACTGAAGCAGTTAAAACAACCCAAAAAAGTGATATTGGAAGAAAAACTTTCCAACCTAATCTCATTAATTGATCATATCTATATCTTGGTACGAGAGCTTTTACCATTCCAAACATAAAGAAAATGAATGCTACTTTTAGCATAAACCAGACTACGCCAGGAATAACATTTAAAGGGTAAATATCAAAAGGAGGTAACCAACCCCCTAAAAACAGAATCGTAATCATTGCACACATTAAAAAAGTTGCCGCTAACTCGCCAAGAAAATATAAGAGAAAGAAAGATGAAGAATATTCTACTTGATATCCAGCTACTAATTCGGCTTCAGCCTCAGGCAGATCAAATGGAGGGCGATTTGTTTCAGCAAGAGCAGACACAAAGAATATTATGAACATAGGAAAAAGGGGAATAAAAAACCAAATCTTCTTTTGGGCAAGAACTATATCTGTGAGATTAAGTGAACCCACACACAGAAGAACTGTAATAATTACAAATCCTATAGAGACCTCATAAGAAACCATTTGCGCTGCAGATCTCATAGCTCCCATAAAAGGATATTTAGAATTTGAAGCCCAGCCACCAAGAATGATTCCATAAACTCCAAGAGATGAAATTGCAAAAATATATAAAATTCCTACATTTATATCTGCTACCACCCAATTTTCTGCAAAGGGAACAACTGCCCAAGCTGACAAAGCAACAAAGCAAGTAACAAGAGGAGCCATTATAAATATTATTTTATTAGCTTTATCGGGAATTATTGGCTCTTTTAAAAGTAATTTAAGGAAATCAGCTACAGGCTGAAGTAAGCCAAATGGTCCAACAATGTTAGGTCCTCTTCGTAATTGTACAGCCGCCCATAGCTTTCTTTCACCATAAATTCCAAGATAAGCCATCATTAAAACAGCAAAAATTACCAAAAAAGATTGAAGAAATATAAATAAAATTGAAAGTATATATTCCATATGTATTACCTATTATTTTCTTCTTTTATATAATTATTTCTTTTAGACAAATTTGAAGATGCTCTGGCAATTGAATTTGTTTGCCAATAACTGTTAATTATCCTTTTAAATTGATGTCCATTAAGCTTATTAAATTCATCTTTTTTTGGGGAAGGCAATGGTTCAAATTCTCTGTAAGGATCAATAATTGGGAATTCTTCAATTAACTGATTTCTTAATTCGTTAAGACTTGAAAAACCAATGTCAATGCTCATTTCTTTTGTTAATAGATAAATTATTTCCCAATTTTCTTTTGCTTCTCCTAAAGGAAAGGTTGAACGAATTGACTCTTGAACCCTTCCCTCTGTATTCATATATAATCCATTTTGTTCACAAAAAGCTGCTGCTGGAAAAACAAGATCAGCAATCTGAGCACCAATATCCCCATGATGGCCTTGATAAATTACAAAACAATCATCATTCTTCTCTAAATTTAATTCATCTGCACCAAGAAGATAAAGAAGATCTAGTTTATTATTGTTATAATTCGAAATTATTTCCTCGGTTATCATACCTTTGCCTGACGGAAAAAAACCAATACTCATTGCTCCAGCTCTCGAAGCTGCAGAATGAAGGACATTAAAACCATTCCAATCGTTATTTATAAAATTGAATTTATAGGCAAGTTCAATACAAATATTTTGGAAATTCTGTGCATCCTTACCTATTAATGCGCCCTGCCCTAAAATCATTAAAGGTTTTTTCATTGATAGTAAATCATTACAAAAATTATTATTTTCAATTAAAATATCTTCTACAATTGATGGATTTTCTCCTAAAAAATTAAAATCAAAAGTTAGATCATTATTGAATCCAATTACGCCAATTTTATATTCATCATCTCTCGATTTTCTAAGTAATCTTGAATTTAAAAGAGGTGCCTCTTTCCTTATATCGGAACCAATAATTAGACACCCATCAGAATCTTCAATACCGTTAAAAGTTGAATTAAAAAGCCATCTCTCTGGTGGTCCAGAAATTCTTGAACCATCTTGCCTGCAATCAAAATTATCGCTTCCTATGTTTTTCATTAATTTTTTGAGAGCATAAATTGATTCAATATCTACTAGATCTCCTGAGAGTGCAGAAATTTTTTCTGATTTACTATTAGAAATTTTTTCCTTAGCCAATTCTAATGCACTTTTCCAGGAAGTAGGTTTTAAAATACCGTCAACTCTTTTATAAGGCTTATCAATTCTTTGATTATTTAAGCCATCCCAAAAAAATCTAGTCTTATCAGTTATCCATTCTTCATTTATATCTTCATTTAATCTTGGAAGGACTCGCATAACCCTTAAACCCTTCGAGTCAATTCTAATATTTGACCCCATAGCATCCATAATATCTATAGTTTCAGTTTTATTTAACTCCCATGGCCTAGCAGAGAATGCATAAGGCTTAGAAGTTAAAGCGCCTACAGGACACAAATCAATAACATTTCCAGAAAGCTCAGACTCAACAGCTTGATTAAGATATGTTGTAATTTCCATATCATGACCCCTACCAATAGAGCCTATCTCATCATTACCAGATATTTCCGAAGAAAATCTAACACATCTTGTGCAATGTATACATCTCGTCATCTCTGTTTTAATAAATGGGCCCATATCTTTAGATTCAACAGCTCTTTTATCACCATCAAATCTACTAGAACCGTATCCAAAAGCCATAGATTGATCTTGCAAATCACACTCGCCACCTTGATCACAAATTGGACAATCTAAAGGATGATTCATTAATAGAAATTCTAAGGCGCCCTCTTGAGCATTTTTTACTCTCTCAGATTTAGTATAAATTTTTAAACCTTCAGATACTTGCATAGCACATGAAGCTACTGGCTTAGGACTTAACCCTCTTGAGTCTTCGACATCGACAAGACACATTCTACAATTACCAGCGATAGATAATTTTTCATGATAGCAAAACCTTGGAACTTCAACTCCAGCAATCTCACAGGCTTGAATAATGGCTAATCCATCTTCAACTTCATAATCTTTGTCATCAATTTTAATATTAACCATAATTCTGATTACTTTCTTTCTGATATTGATCAATTCTATCTTCAATATGATGCCTAAAGTGTCTTATTAGGCCTTGAATTGGCCATGCGGCAGCATCTCCTAGAGCACAAATTGTATGACCTTCTATTCTTTTTGTAAGACTTAAAAGAGTATCTATATCATCTTTTTTTGCATCACCTCTTGCCATTTTTTCCATCATCTCCCACAACCAACCAGTTCCCTCTCGGCATGGAGTGCATTGACCGCAACTTTCATGTTTATAGAAATAAGATATTCTTGATATTGCTTTTATTAAATCTGTTGATTTATCCATCACTATAACAGCAGCTGTTCCCAAACCAGATTTGACAGCTTGAAGAGAGTCAAAATCCATAAGAACTTCATCACAAATCTCTTTTGGTATCATTGGAACTGATGAACCGCCGGGAATTACAGCTAGGAGATTATCCCATCCACCTATTACTCCTCCTGCATGTTTTTCAATCAAATCTTTTAATGGAATACCCATCTCTTCTTCAATATTGCAAGGTGTATTGACATGACCAGATATACAAAAAATTTTAGTGCCAGTATTATTTTCTCTGCCAATTCCAGAAAACCAACTAGATCCTCTCCTAAGTATCGTCGGAACAACCGCAATACTTTCAACATTATTTACGGTAGTTGGGCATCCATATAAACCTGCTGCAGCCGGAAAAGGTGGCTTTAATCTTGGCATACCTTTTTTACCTTCTAAACTCTCTAATAAAGCTGTTTCTTCACCACAAATATATGCTCCAGCACCATGATGAATAAAAATTTCAATATCCAAACCGCTACCACATGCATTATTGCCTACTAGACCATCATCGTAAGCTTCTTTTAATGCTGACTCGAGAATATATCGTTCATTAATAAATTCACCTCTAATATATATGTAGCAAACTTGGGCTCCCATAGCTGCGCAAGCGATAACGCATCCTTCTAATAATTTATGAGGTTCATTTCTTAATATTTCTCGATCTTTACATGTACCTGGCTCAGACTCATCAGCATTGACAACTAAATAATGTGTCTTTCCAGTTGGTTCTTTTGGCATAAAAGTCCATTTGACTCCTGTAGAAAATCCAGCACCACCTCTTCCTCGCAAACCAGAAGAAATGACCTCCTCAGTAATTTTTTCTCTTCCTTTTAATAAAATATCTTTTGTATTATCCCAATCACCACGAAGTTTAGCGTTGGCTAAATTCCAAGGTTCAAAACCATATAAATTGTCAAAAATTCTATCTTTACTATCTAACATTTAATCTCTTTCTAACGGTTCAGAAGATTTACGACCTATTTGAGATCCTTTAATAATATTTTTTTTATTTTTTATATCCTTTAGAATCTTTACTGTGCTTTCGTAATCTAAATCTTCATAATAATCATCATTAATCTGTATCATTGGAGCATTAACACATGCACCCAAACACTCGACTTCTATCCAACAGAGTCCATCTTTAGAAACTTCACGTTCTTGACCAATATAGTCTTTACAGGCCTTCTTGATATTTTCAGCTCCTCTAAGCCAGCAAGGAGTTGTTCCACAGACTTGAACAAAATGATCACCACTTGGCTGTAAGTTAAACATTGAATAAAAAGTAGCAATTTCAAGAACCCTAATTTTTGGCATATCTAAAAAATCGGAGACAGCAAGAATTGCTTTTTCAGGAAGCCACCCCCCTGCTTTACGTTGAGCATAAAACAAACTCGGTACAACAGCAGATTGTTTTTTATCTTTTGGATAATTTTCTAATAAAGAATTTAAAAATTTTAAATCCTTGTTATCGAATTTAAAGTTTATATCTTGATTATCTGCCAATCTTTTAACCGTCATCTATCTACCTCGCCAAAAACAAGATCTAAAGATCCTAAAACAGCTGATAAATCTGGAAGAAGATGTCCTTTTGTTAAATAATCTAAGGCTTGAAGATGAGCAAAGCCAGGAGCTCTAATTTTACACCTATAGGGCTTATTTGTTCCATCAGCTATTAAATAAACTCCGAACTCTCCTTTTGGAGCTTCAATAGAAGCATATACTTCACCAGGCCCTACATCATATCCCTCAGTATATAATTTAAAATGGTGTATTAGAGCCTCCATAGATATTTTCATTTCAGCTCTTTTTGGCGGTGCTACTTTTCTATTATCGGTGACAATCGGACCAGGCTTAAGCTTTTCAATCGCTTGCTTCATTATTAATACTGATTGCCTGCACTCTTCTACTCTTATTAAATACCTATCGTAATTATCACCATTTTTTCCTACGGGTATTTTAAAATCATACTCATCATAAGATTCATATGGCTGAGTCTTTCTAAGGTCCCAATTATAACCCGATCCTCTAGCCATCACGCCAGTTAAACCCCAGTCTAACACATCCTTCTTAGTTACAACTCCAATATCAACATTTCTTTGTTTAAATATCCTATTTTCTGTTAGCAAACTTTCAAGATCATCAACAACCTTTAAAAATGGATCGCAGAATTCATAAATATCATTTATCAAGCTTTCATCTATATCTTGATGGACACCGCCGGTTCTAAAATAAGCAGCATGAAGTCGGGATCCACATGCTCTCTCATAAAAGGTCATTAATTTTTCTCTTTCTTCCCAGCCCCATAATGTTGGCGTTAATGCTCCAACATCCATAGCTTGTGCAGGCACATTGATCATATGATTAAGAATTCTTCCAATTTCTGAAAATAAAACTCTAATATGTTGAGCTCTTATAGGTATATTTATCTTAAGTAACTGTTCGGTAGCAAGAGCAAAGGCATGTTCTTGATTCATCGGGGCAACATAATCCAATCTATCAAAATAAGGTAATGCTTGTAGATATGTTTTGCTCTCAATTAATTTTTCAGTTCCTCTATGCAGTAACCCTATGTGAGGCTCAACCCTTTCAACAACTTCTCCATCTAAATCAAGAATTAGTCTTAGCACACCATGAGCAGCTGGATGCTGAGGGCCGAAATTTATTCTGAATTTTTCATTTTCTTTTTCAGTCATCAGTGTTTTCTTCTATATCGTTTTGGTTTTCAGGATAATTAAAACCTTTCCATGCGCTTTCGAAATCAAAATCTCTATATTCCTGTTTTAAATCAACTTTCTCATAAATTACCCTCTCTTGGTCAGGGTCATATCTAACTTCTACATTACCAGTTAATGGAAAGTCCTTTCTTAAGGGATGACCCTCAAAACCATAATCAGTTAAAATTCTTCTAAGATCGTCATGTCCACTAAAGTTAATACCATATAAATCAAAAGCTTCTCTTTCATACCAATCAGCTGCTGGATATATTTTTTTAATTGAAGGAACTGAATTAGAGGTATCAGTAAAAGCTTTAACGGTAATCCTTGAATTATTACTCATAGACAATAGATTATATACAACTTGGAATCTAATTTCTTCATGAGGGAGATCTACTCCACATAAATCAGTCAGTTGTGTAAAAGCAAAATCTTGTTCATCTTTTAAAACTTTAAAGACACTAATTATGTTTGATTGATCAACAAGAATAATCAGATTTTTATCAAATATCTCTCTTTTTATAATAAAGGAGTTAAGTAACTCAAAATTGTTAATTTCTTGAGATAGAGTTTCAGGCATTTTAAATTTTTTCATAAGTTTTCTCTATCTTTCTATTGTTCCTGTTCTTCTAATTTTCTTTTGAAGTTGAAGTATTCCATACATTAAGGCTTCTGCTGTAGGCGGACATCCAGGCACATAGATGTCTACGGGTAAAATTCTATCACAGCCTCTTACAACTGAATAAGAATAGTGATAGTAACCTCCTCCATTAGCACATGAGCCCATAGATATTACATATCTTGGCTCAGGCATTTGATCATATACTTTTCTAATTGCTGGAGCCATTTTATTTGTTAGTGTTCCGGCAACGATCATTACATCTGATTGACGAGGAGAACCTCTAGGAGCCGCTCCATATCTTTCAAGGTCATAACGGGGTCCATTTGTCTGAAACATCTCAATTGCACAACAAGCAAGACCAAATGTCATCCAATGAAGCGAACCGGTTCTTGCCCAATTTATAAGGGCCTCTGTAGAAGTAACAAAGAAACCTTTATTATCGATTTCTGTTGATAATTTTTTTATATCTTTGCTTTCCATTAATCCCATTCCAAAGCACCTTTTTTCCATTCATAAATGAAGCCAATAGTAAGCACTCCAAGAAAAACCATCATAGATACAAAACCAAAAATACCTATATCACTAAAAACTACTGCCCAAGGAAATAAGAACGCAACCTCTAGATCAAAAATTATAAAAAGAATAGCAACTAAGTAAAATCTAATATCAAATTTAGTTCTTGCATCATCAAAAGGCTCGAAACCACATTCATACTGAGATAATTTCTCTTTATCAGGATTTTTTGGAGCAAATAATAAAGGAGGTAATGTCAGAGCTATAACAACAAAAGCAGCTAATGACATAAAAATTAATATTGGAAGGTAGTCGTTTAAAATGGAATGCATTTAACCTCTCCATATAAAAAATTATAAATTTAAAAAATTTATAACCGATTCACGCTTTGATTACATGATTATATATAGGAATAAATAACTTTTTTCCAAGGTTTTCGGCGAAAAATTATGATAATAAAAACTTTTTTACCTCATCATTGAAAATATCTGGTTGATCAATATTAACAGCATGACCAGCATCCTTTATGATAACTTTTATTGAGTTTTTAATCTTTTTCTCCATATAGTCTGCTGCAGCAAGAAATGGTTTATCATGTTCTCCTACGACAATTAATGATGGCACCTTTATATTAGGAAGTTCATTTATTATTCTATCATCTTTTTGAGTTAGCATCCCTTTTGCAGCATGAACTAATCCTTTAGCGTTTCTATGATTAAGAGGATTCATCTCCTTGCTTTTACCAATTAAACTATCTAAACCAACTTCGTCGAATTTTTTTGCTTGCTTTAAGGCATAATTATTCCAACCTTCTCTTGCTTCAGCATTTTTAAAGCCAGGCCCAGTATCAATTATTAATAAAGAATCCACCATTTCTGGATATTTATAATAGAAAGCTAGAGACATATATCCTCCTAAAGACATACCCCCAATATTAACTTTATCAATTTTTAAATTAAATAAAATTGCTCTTATATCCTCAATTGTCTCTTCCTCATTATATAATTTTTCATCATCAGGATAGTCACTTTGTCCATGTCCTCTCATATCCCAAACTATTAGAGTAAAATGCTTACTTAATGTGCTAATTTGATCTTCCCACATTTTAGAAGTTGCTGAGAAACCGTGTGTGAGAAAAAGCGGGGGACCGTTTCCATAAACTTCATAATTAATCTCGACTCCGTTTCTGTCTATCTTAGGCATATTTTTTTTTAAGCTTTAATTTGAGATTTAAGAGCTTTTCTTGCCTTAGATCCGTATGGCGGTCTAAATACAGATATAACATTATCTAATTTTGTTTGAGTAAAGATAGTTTTAGCATGAGAAAAATTCTTAAACCCCTCCTCACCATGATATGAACCCATTCCAGATGGGCCAACTCCGCCAAAAGGAGCATTATCCTGTGCTACATGAAAAATTACATCATTAACTGTGACACCACCAGACGTTGTTTTATTTAAAACGGTTGATAATTCATTATTATTATTACCAAAATAATATAAACCAAGCGGTCTATCTTTTTTATTAACATAATCAATTGTTTCACCAAATTCTTTATATGTTTTTATTGGTAAAATTGGTCCAAATATTTCCTCCTGCATCACTTTCAAATTATCATCTGGATTAATTAATAAAGTTGGGGGAATTTTATAATGCTCCTGTTGCTCAAAGTCTTCTTCGGCAGGATTAATTTCTATGACTTCACATCCATTATCTTTTGCCTCATCAATATAAGATTTAAGCCTAGAATAATGCCTTTCATTAATTACAGAGGTATAATCATCATTATCTTTTATTGAAGGAAACATACTTGAAACAGTCTCTTTTGCATGCATTATAAATTTATCGAGTTTATTTTCTGGTAATAATACATAATCAGGGGCAAGGCAAATTTGACCAGCATTCATAGTTTTACCTGCAATAATCCTTTTTGAAGATTGTTCAACATTACTTGTATCGGAAATTATAACTGGCGATTTTCCACCTAATTCTAATGTTACAGGAACAAGATTCTCAGAAGCGGCTCTCATAACATGCTTTCCTATTGATGTTGCTCCCGTAAATAGCAAATGATCGAAGGGAAGAGATGAAAAATCTGCACCTACTTCAGGACCTCCAGTTATAACTGCAACTTCTTCCTCGGAAAAATTATCTTCAAACATTGTTTTCATTAACTCTGATGTTCTTGGAGTAAATTCTGAAGGCTTTATCATTACACGATTACCCGCAGCAAATATACTTCCTAAAGGACCAAAAGTTAAAACAACAGGGAAATTCCATGGACTTATAAGTCCAATTGTTCCTAATGGTTGATATTCAACTCTTAATTTAGCACCCAGCAAACCTAAAATTGCTGGTGATACTCTCCTTTTTGAAGGCTTCATCCATTGTTTAATATTATTTTTAGCAATTTTGAGTGATGTTATCGATGAGGCTACATCAGTTAGCAAAGAACTAGTTTCACTTCTGTGACTAAAATCTTTTGATATTGCTACTGGAATTTTATCTTGGTATTCAATAATAGAATTAATAAGTCTATCAATCCATTCTTTTCTTTGTTCAATAGATAAAGGACCGTCTCTTAAATGGGCTTTTTTTTGAACTTCTAATATTCTATGTAATTCTTTTTTATCTGACATCTTACTCCTCAATAAATTTAATATAAATTTATATAAAGATTAGAAATCAAGCAACAAATAGATTTAATATGGCGGGAGTGACGAGACTCGAACTCGCGGCCTCTGGCGTGACAGGCCAGCGCTCTAACCAACTGAGCTACACCCCCGCATTAAGATAACTTTTTAATCCTCAAGGGAATTTAAATCAAGCGTTTCTATGAAAAAGGTCTAATAAAAATTAGACCTTTTTTTATTCAATGGTGGGCGGTGAGAGGCTCGAACTCCCGACCCTCTGGATGTAAACCAGATGCTCTACCAGCTGAGCTAACCGCCCAAAGACAATATAGATATCTATATAAAATAAATAAGGTTTTGTCTTTGGTTTTTTTATCTATTAACTGCGTCTTTTAAACCTTTACCAGATTTAAATTTTGCATTTTTAGATGCTGCGATTTGGATAGCTTCACCTGTTCTTGGATTTCTTCCAGTAGTAGCAGCTCTATGGCTTACGGAAAAAGTTCCAAAACCTGTAATTTTTACATTACCGCCACCTGATAAGGATGAAGTTACTGCGCCAGTAAAAGCTTCTAAAGCTCTGCTAGCGTCAGCTTTGCTTAAACCAGATGAACTTGCCATTGCATCAATTAGATCATTTTTATTCATTTTTAAACCTCTCTAGTTTGTTGAATATCACTAAATTTATGCTTAATCACATATAGAGGTCAAAAAAAATTGAATATTTTTTTTCAATGAGCTGTAAGATTTCGATCGTTCTCTGATATTTTTCTTTGCTCGGCAAGCCATGCATCTTCATCCCAGTCAATTGCATCAGGCTTTCGTACTAAGGCAAGTTCGAGTGCTTCATCTATGGTTGAAACTAATTTTATATCGAGTTTATCTTTAATATTATCAGGAACTTCTGATAGCTCACGATCGTTTTCAGATGGAACTAACACAGTTTTAATTCCTGATCTTAAAGCTGCTAATAATTTTTCTTTTAAACCTCCAATAGGAAGTACACGGCCTCTTAGTGACATTTCTCCAGTCATTGCAACATCATTTTTTACAGGGATTCCTGCCATTACAGAGATGATTGCTATAATCATTGCAACACCAGCAGAAGGACCATCCTTAGGAGTAGCTCCTTCTGGAACATGAACATGAATATCTTTTCTTTGAAAGATTGGCGGTTCAATACCATAATTTACAGCTCTAGATCTTACAAACGAAGATGCTGCATCTATCGACTCCTTCATAACATCACCAAGTTTACCAGTAGTTCTAATTTTACCTTGACCAGGAACCATAACAGCTTCAACATTTAAGATGTCACCTCCAACCTGAGTCCAAGCTAGGCCAGTAACAACACCTATTAAATCGTCATTTTCTTTCTTTCCATATCTAAACTTTTTTACGCCTAAATAATCAGAAATATTATCAGAACTTACATTTAGCGAATCACTTTTGTTTTGGGAAATTTCTTTTACAGCTTTTCTTCCAAGAGAATTTAGCTCTCTTTCAAGGTTCCTAACACCCGCTTCTCTTGTATAATTTTGTATTACAGACCTAATCACATCATCGGAAATTTTAAACTCCTTATCTGTAAGAGCATTGTTCTCTTTAACTTTTTCTAGTAAATGTCTCTTAGCAATTTCTAGTTTTTCTTCCTCTGTATATCCTGCTATTCTTATTATTTCCATTCTATCTAAAAGTGGGCCAGGTATATTCATTGTATTTGCAGTAGTAACGAACATAATTTGAGATAAATCATAATCAACCTCTAAATAATGATCATTAAATGCATTATTTTGTTCAGGATCCAAGACCTCTAAAAGAGCAGATGCTGGATCACCTCTAAAATCTTGTCCTAGTTTATCAATCTCATCTAAAAGGAATATAGGGTTTGATGTTTTAACTTTTTTAAGTGCTTGAATTATTCTTCCAGGCATAGAACCAATATAGGTTCTTCTGTGACCCCTAATTTCTGCTTCATCTCTGACACCGCCAAGAGACATTCTTATAAATTCTCTTCCTGTTGCGCTTGCTATTGATTTTCCAAGAGAGGTTTTACCGACACCTGGTGGTCCTACAAGGCATAATATTGGACCTTTAACTTTTGAAGATCTATTTTGAACTGCCAAATACTCAGTAATTCTATCTTTAACTTTTTCAAGGCCGTAATGATCTTTATCTAAAATTTCCTGAGATTTGTTTATGTCTTTTTTGATTCTTTTCTTTTTACCCCAAGGTATATCAAGCAACCAATCAAGATAATTTCTTACAACAGTAGCTTCAGCTGACATAGGGCTCATTTGTTTGAGTTTTTTTAGTTCATTCAAAGCTTTTTCTTTTGCTTCTTTAGATAATTTAGTGTTATTAATCTTTTCATTTAACTCAGCAATATCTTCTGACGCACCGCCTTCACCATCTTCTAATTCTTTTTGAATAGCTTTCATTTGCTCGTTCAGGTAATATTCCTTTTGAGTCTTTTCCATTTGATTTTTAACTCTTCTACGTATCTTTTTTTCAACTTGAAGAACTGATAATTCACCTTCGATATATGACAAAATCATATTTAATCTTTTTTCAAGATCAACTTCTTCAAGAATCTTCTGTTTTTCTTGAATATTAATAGCAATCTGACTTGCAACTGTATCGGCTAACTTATCTTCATTTTCAATATCTTTTACAGAAGTAAGAACTTCAGAAGATGTTTTATTATTAATATTTGCATATGTTTCATATTTAGAAACAACAGATCTTCCTAAAGCTCTAATTGTATCCGAAATTATTTCTTTCTTTGGAAGTTCTTCAATTTCAGCATTTATAAAATCTTCTGAAAATTTAATTTTCTTCACCTTACATCTAGTTATGCCTTCCACAAGAACCTTAACAGTTCCATCAGGTAACTTTAAAAGTTGAAGGATTTTACCTTTTGTTCCTATTTTATATAAATCATTTTCAGAAGGATCATCAACTTCTGAATTTTTTTGCGAAAGAAATAAAAGCTCTTGATCACTATCCATTACCTGCTCAAGAGCATTAATTGATTTATCTCGTCCGACAAAAAGAGGTACAACCATATTAGGAAACACCACAATGTTTCTTAATGGAAGTACAGGTAAATTATTTGATTTTGTATCTTCAGTCATTTTATATCCTATAGCTTTATATTGTCAGACGATTCTTCATTAAAAAGAACAGTAGTTTTAACTATAGTATATATTGGTACTAATTCCCCTGATATCAAGACCTTATTTCAAAAAAATTAGCTAACAGATTTCTCTTTTTCTTCTTTGCTTTCGCCATATATATACAGGGGCTTAGCTTCACCCTCCACAACTTCTCCAGAGATTGCCACTTCGGTGACACCTTTTGTGCTTGGTATCTCAAACATTGTGTCTAATAGGATAGATTCAATTACAGATCTTAAGCCACGGGCTCCTGTTGCATAAGACATAGTTTTTTTAGCAATAGAACTGAGAGCATCATCAGAAAATTTTAGCTCAACATTTTCCATATCAAAAAGCTTTTTATATTGCTTGATAAGAGCATTTTTTGGTTCTGTTAGAATTCTTACTAAAGATTCTTCATCTAAATCTTCCAAAGATGCCCAAACAGGTAATCTTCCAACAAATTCTGGAATTAAACCAAACTTAAGTAAATCTTCAGGCTGAAGATCCTTAAGAATCTCTCCAGTTCTTCTAGTATCCTTATCTTTAACTTCAGCACCGAAACCTAATGATCTTTCTGTTCCTCTGTTTCCAATAATCTTTTCTAATCCATCAAATGCCCCACCACATATAAATAAAATATTTGTTGTATCAACCTGCAAAAATTCTTGTTGAGGGTGCTTTCTACCACCTTGAGGAGGAACTGAAGCTACAGTACCTTCCATAATTTTTAGAAGCGCCTGTTGAACTCCTTCACCAGAAACATCTCTTGTTATTGAAGGATTATCAGATTTTCTTGTTATCTTATCTACTTCATCAATATAGACAATTCCTCTTTGAGCCCTCTCAACATTATAATCAGCAGCTTGTAAGAGTTTTAAAATTATATTCTCTACATCTTCTCCAACATACCCAGCCTCAGTTAATGTAGTTGCGTCAGCCATGGTAAATGGAACATCAAGTATTCTTGCTAATGTTTGAGCTAACAAAGTTTTACCACAACCTGTCGGCCCAAGTAGCAAAATGTTTGATTTGGCTAATTCTACATCGTCTTTAGCATTTTTATCATCAAGTCTTTTATAATGATTATGTACAGCAACAGATAAAACTCTTTTTGCAGTTTGCTGACCAATAACATAATCCTGAAGAACATCAAATATCTCCTGTGGTGCAGGAACGCCTTCTGAAGATTTTTTATCATTGATTTTATTTTCTTCTTTAATAATATCCATACAGAGTTCGACACATTCATCGCATATGAAAACGGTTGGTCCAGCAATAAGTTTTTTTACTTCATGCTGACTCTTTCCACAAAAACTGCAATAAAGTGTGTTTTTTGAATCTCCGCTATCGCTTATTTTACTCATAGTAATTCTCTAAAGAGTTATTTCTCTTCAGTATCCCTTTTTTGAACGACTTTATCAATTAGTCCAAATTTTTTAGCATCATCTGAAGTCATAAAAGTGTCCCTATCTAAAGCCGATTCAATAGTTTTTAAATCTTTTCCTGTATGATTAACATAGATCTCATTTAATCTACTTCGTAATGATATAATTTCTTTTGCGTGTCTTTCAATATCTGACGCCTGACCTTGAAAACCTCCTGATGGTTGATGAACCATAATTCTTGAATTTGGTAGAGCAAATCTTTTATTTTTTTCACCTGCAGCTAAAAGCAAACTACCCATAGATGCTGCTTGGCCAATACATAGAGTTGATACTTCTGGTTTAATATATTGCATTGTATCATAGATAGCTAAACCAGATGAAACAACTCCACCAGGTGAATTAATATACATCGAAATTTCTTTTTTTGGATTTTCAGCTTCTAGATATAAGAGTTGAGCAGTAATTACACTAGCCATATAATCTTCAATAGGTCCTGTGACAAAAACTATTCTCTCTTTAAGAAGTCGAGAGTAGATGTCATAAGCCCTTTCACCTCTATTTGATTGCTCAACAACCATAGGTATCAAATTACTTTGTGGTTTAAATTTATTTTCCATAGAGATATATATGGGTTAATTCTTTAATTATGCCAAGAAATTATTAATTATTTAATTGATTGATTTAATATTTAATTAATAAATACAATGATTTATATTATTAATAATTTATGTTTTTTTCTTAGATGCTTTTCTTTTTTTTGTCTTAGGTTTACTTTCTTTTGATTTTTCTTCAGCGCTTTCTTCGCCAAAGAGATCTTTTCTTGAAACTTTTTTATCTTTTAAGGTTACTTTTTCTAATAAAAAATCAACAACCTTGTCTTCATATATAGGAGCGGTAAGATTCCTAATTGCATCAGGGTTTTTCTTATAAAAATCTATGATTTGTTGTTCTTGGCCAGGATATTTTTGTACTTCTTTTTGTAGAGCAATATTATAATCATTATCATCTAGATCAATATTATTTATTCTACCAATCTCAGCAATTAATAGGCCTATAGAAATTCTTTTTTCTGATACTTCTTTGTAATTCTTTTTTAGTTCTTTCTCTTTTACTTCCAAATCATCCAAGCTTTTCTTTTGTTGCTCAAGTTGACTCTGAAGTTGGCTCCACATTTGATTAAACTCTTGGTCGACGAGAACTTGTGGTAAATCAAATTTGTGATTTTTTTCCAATTCACTAAAAAGGCTGTCTTTTAATTTCATTTTTGCAGCTTGATCAAAATCTTTTTTTATCTGTTCTTCTAAAACAACTTTAAGATCTTTTAGTGAATCTTGGCCAAATTTTTTAGCTAATTCATCATTAATCTTAGAGTCTATTGGATTAAGAATTTCAATTATTTTTACATCAAATTCAGCATTCTTTCCTTCAAGTTCTTTATTTGGATATTCATCAGGAAATTTCACTTTAACAACTTTAGAGGTTTCAGCTTTTTCACCCACTAGTTGATCTTCAAAAGTATCAATAAAAGTTTTAGAGCCAAGTATTAATTCTGCTTTTTCTGCGGTACCTCCATCAAAGTTTACACCATCAACTGCCCCTGAATAATCTAATATTACTTTATCTCCATCTTTTGATTTTGATCCTTTTTTTGCCAATTTATAATCTTTATTTTGTGTAGCTAGGTACTCGAGAGCTTCATCAATGTCTTTTTTCTTTGGGCTTACCACGGGTTTATCTAACTTTATTTTCTTAAAATCAATAAACTCTATCTTAGGCAATGCTTCAAAACTCATAGAGAAAGTAATATCGCTTTGATCATTTATAGATTTTTCCATTTCACTAATTAATTTTATTTCTGGATTAACGGCCGGCCTTAAGTCTTTTTCATCAAGAACCTTTCTAGAGCTCTCAGAAACTTTTTCTTCAATAACCTCAACAATTGTCTCTTTACCATATAATTTTTCGACATGGCTCATTGGAACTTTTCCCGGTCTAAAACCTGCAATTTTTACTTTTTCACTTATATCTTTTAATTTCTTTTGTTTTAAATCATCTAAATCTGAAAACGGTATTTCAACAAGAAATTCCTTTTTCAACCCTTTTAATTTTTTTTCTTCTAAAATTTTCATTACTTTCTCTTTTTAATGGTGCGGGCGGAGGGAGTCGAACCCCCACGCCGAAGCACAGGTACCTAAAACCTGCGTGTCTACCAATTCCACCACGCCCGCATTTGTACAGTGTAATAACAGCAGATAGAATTTTTATCTAGCTTAAAATAAAATAATTAGAGCTTTAACTCATAAATATGAACACTCCAATATTTTTTAAACTTATAACCAACATTATTTAATGTACCTACTTTTGTAAAATTAAGAGTTTTATGCAAATTTATCGATGTTTTGTTAGGATAAGTTATTAAAGCATATAGATTTTTAATATTTGTAGACTTTAATCTTGTTATAAGTTCAAACATTAATTTTTTTCCAAATCCTTTACCTTTAAATTTTTCATTTATGTATACGCTAGTTTCTAACGATTGATTATAAGCTTCTTTTTCTCGAAATTTTGTTGAACAAACAAACCCAACCAACTCATCATTTTTATATCCAACCAAACAAATTGATGTTTCAGAATTTTTAAACTGATGAAACCATTCTTTTTTTTCTTCTATTGTTCTTTGATTTATATCAAAGGTATAAGCTGTATTAGAGATGTAATAATTATAAATATCATTAATCCCATTTAGATCTTTATTTTTTGCTAAACTAATTTCCACTTTGATATGCTTTCTTCAATTGTTTTGATATTGCTTTTGACAAAAATTTGTTCATGTCCTCAGCTATCAAGCCTGGTCCTGCCTCAATGCCAATTTCATTATGAAGCCAAGAGGCAGCGCCTGCTGCAAAATGACTTTTCATTCCCTGTGCAAGAAAGCTTCCACATATACCAGCTAATACATCGCCAGAACCTGCAGTTGACAGGAATGGAGAGGATTCTTTAGCAAGAAGTGTTATATTTTTTGGCGATGAAATGATGGTATCATTACCCTTAAATAAAATTGTCGAATTAGTAATTTCCGCCGCTTTATTTGCTTTATCAATTTTATCCATATTACCAAACTTAAATAATCTATTAAATTCTCCTTCATGAGGAGTTAGAATTATATTATTTCTTTTTCTTCTTTTTTTTAGTAAGGCAAACAATTCATTAGGATTTTTTTGAAAAGATGTTAGACCATCAGCATCCAAAACAAATCCTATCTCTTCCTTAATTGCTCTTACAACTAATCCTTTGATCATTTGATTTACACCGCTTCCTGGCCCAATAATCAATGTTTTAATTTTCTTTTCTTTTACGAAGTTAAAAAATTCTTCTGTGCTGTTTATTTCTTTTAACATTACTGAAGTAAGGTGAGAGGCATTAACTACTAAAGCATTAGTCTCAGATGCAAGGGTGACTGCTCCGGCGCCTGATCGTAAAGCTGAAACCGCAGCTAAACGTGATGCGCCTGTAGATGTTAGTGGTCCAGATTTAACAAGAATATGGCCCCTTTTATATTTGTGATCAGACATTGATGGCCATTTAAAGTTTTTTATCCATGATTCAGGAATATTTAATTTTACTTTAGATAATTTTGTAACTTTAGAAATTTCTGATTTTTTTTCACCAATTGAAACAATATGAATATTACCTGAATTTTTTTTTCCAGGTAATAAATAATGACCAATCTTAGGTGCAACAAAAGTTATTGTATGATTAGCTTTAATAGAAATTGGCATTAAATTACCAGAGTCAGAGTTAATACCGCTGGCGATATCAATTGAAACCTTACATGCTTTTGTTTTATTAATTTTTTCTACGATCTTTATGATGTTATTTGAAAAATTCCTGCTAAGCCCTATACCAAAAATACTATCTACAATCATAGAGTATTTATTTAAATTTAAATCATCGAATTTTTGAGGAGAAATATCTAAATTTTTTAATTTCTCATTTGAATATTTATTAATTTTACTTTTACTTAAAATAGGAAAACTAATATCTACCTTATACCCGCTTTTAAGAAGATATTTTGAGATCACAAGACCATCTCCTCCATTATTTCCAGGACCACACAAAATTAAAATTTTTTTATTAAACTCTTTTAGACAAGGAATAATTTTTTTTTCAATTTTTAAGGAAGCTGATTTACCAGCATTTTCCATTAAATCTGAGAACTTAATGCCTCTTTTGACACATAATTTATCTAACTCATAAGAAGATTTTGATGTAAATATAGTGTTAAGCATTAATTAACCGTGCTTTCTAAATTCTTTCCTAATTTCACTAATTTTAATCTGTCATTTATTTTTCTTATCTCAGTAATAGAGCAATTTGAGGGTTGAAAATTAATAATTTTATCTGATTTAAGTATTTCACCTATAATTGAATTAATTACTACAAAGTGTGTAAATATAATTGTATCTTTGTTTAGAGAATAAATATTGTTTATAATATTTTTTTTCCATTGAATAAAATTTACACCAGAGTCTTTGGTTTCTTTATCTTTTAATAACTCAGACCAGGTTAAAGGTAAGATCCTTCTTAACCAATTAACTCTTTTTTTTAAGTCAAGAGTTGGAGATGGAAGTTCTCTAAAATTGTCATTAATTAATATCTCAGAATATATTTTTTCAAGAGCTAAAGAAGCAGTTTCTTTACATCTATTCAAAGGGCTTGATATAAAATCAATATTATTTATTGAATTTTCATCAATAATAGAGCTCACAAATCCTACCAAAGATTGTGCTTGTGATTTCCCTAACTCACTTAAAGGTGGGTCTTGTGAAGTCCACCCTTCAGCTGCTTCTCCATGTCTAACAAGATATATTTTTACCATTTCTATATTGAAAAAATGTTAAGACCTTCAGAATTTCTTGAAACAATGCAATCTCTATTTAAACATTCTTCTGTCATCATAATTTCAAGAGTTTTTTCATCATTTGAAATAGCAATAAATCTCTTATTATTTGCATCTATTCGTCCTATTACTATTCCCATTTGTGGGCCATCTCTTCCATTTGCAACAGTATATGTTTCTATTGTTGCACTTCCGCTTGGATCTTCATCAACATCCGGTCTATCTATTTCATCAATTGTTTTTTGATAGTTTTTTGGCTCTTCTCTTTTCCAATTCCCTTCATAAGGAATATTTGAATAAAGCCCTATTCCATGTTTTGTTGCATACCATCCATTTGATGTGCAAAGTCCTTTACTATTATTATTTACTCTTAATTTCTCCATCATTGTAGCAATAGAGTGACTGACATAATTATTTCCTGCTCCACCAAAAAATGGTAATCCGCCAGTAACAGTTAAAGTTTTGGATGTAGTTTCAGGAATATCTAATGCTTCTCTTCCTAATTCAACCATACTTGGAAAACATGAATATAAATCAAAAAAATCTATTTCATCGATATTCCATTTTGCCATGGATAATGCTTTTTCTCCCATAAGCCTTATAGCCTTAGATTTATGAAGATCAGGCCTTTCAGTAACATTCCAAACTTCATTAATATCTGCACAACCATGAAGATAAATTCTTTTTGATTTTGGGACAGAATACTCATTTGCTTTTTTTTCGCTCATAATTATTAAAGAAGCGCTTTGATCAACCTCCATTATTGCATTCATGTATTTTGTATATGGAAACCCAACAAACCTATTATTCTCATTAGGCGTAGATATTTCCTTAGCACTTCTATAAGTTGGAAACCAAGAATTTGAGTTTTGGCTTGCAACCTTTGTAAAGGGTTCAAACATTTCCCCTAAGTAATCTAAATGTTTTTCAATCGAGTGATTTTTACTTCCTCGTATAGCATTTTCAAAAAGTGGGTAAACATTAATAGGGAAAATAATTCCGTGTTTCATCTCATTTTCTGTTCCACCAGGTTTTTCAAAACCTAGATCAATTCTTTCTCCACCTGCATCCTCTCCCCAGCCTGTTTTAATTCCTAATTTTGAAGCTTTTCTCATAGAAGAAAAACATTCAGCTCCTGACAGAAGTGCTACCTCCGTCTCACCCTTAGTTATCATTTCAGCTAAAATATTTATTAGATATTGTGGTGTATTCCCACCTGAAGGTCCATTAAATGTTTTTGCGTCATTAATGCCTAAACTATTAGCAAGGGACTGCGGGGGATTAGAA
>QCOD01000016.1 GCA_003209955.1 OCS116 cluster bacterium AG-430-B22 | reverse complement strand
TTTGTTGGTTGCTATGATATCAATAAAAATAATCTAAATGCATTAGAAGAAGAAATAAATTCAGAAAATTTAATTTGCAGGGAACTTGATGTTTCAAATAAAAATATGTTTGAAAAAGCAGTGAAAGAATTTTCTAATATATCTAATAATAGATTAGATATTTTATTTAATAACGCTGGAATTGCTGAAGGTGGATTTTTTGAAGTTCAGCCTTATGAAAACCACCTAAGAGTTATTAATATTAATCTCTTTGGAGTAATAAATGGTATATATTCTGCAGTAGATCTTTTGAAAAATACTGATAATTCATTATGTTTAAATACATCATCATCAACCGGAATAATTGGTCTACCAATGACTTCAGTTTACTCCGCATCTAAGCATGCAGTAAAAGGACTAACAGAATCTCTTTCAGCTGAATTTAAAAGATTTGGTATAAAGGTCTCTGACATATTACCTGGCGTCATTGATACACCTCTAATTAGCCAAGACATTAGATCTACACTTCCTTCTGATGGAATGTGGAGACTTATTCCAGCTGAAGATATAGCTAAAACTGTTTATCGAGCATATGAAGAAGATAAGATACACTGGTATGTACCAGAAGATCTTGAGGACTTAGAAAAACTAGTTGTTGAAGATCCTGTAAAAGCAAGAGATGAAGTAATTACTACTGGACCAATGAAAATGCCATTAAAGTAAATTATTCTAACTTTAATTTGGCTTTACTAATAATTTTTAAAGGGTCAGTAATTTCCTCATCAGAAACTATCTCTTTACACCAATCTAGTATTTCTTTTAGGTCTGAAGTTGGTTCTTGAAGTTTTGTTTTTGCTATACCCTCAAAAACTTCTCCTGAATGGCCGTCAAGGGTAATTGTATCAAATTCAGAAATAACTTTATCATTAATAGAAATATTTTTGTCTTTGGGGTTTATTACAATTTCTATGGCACCCGTAATACAAGGCTTATTTAAACCTCTTGCAACAACTGCAGCATGGCTAGTAAGCCCTCCTCTAGAAGTTAATATACCATCAGATGCATGCATGGCTTTAATATCATTAGTATTTGTTTCAATAAGAATTAATATAGATTTCTCACCTTTATTTTTAATTCTATTTATTCCTTCAAAATCAAAAGCAACTAAACCTGATACTACTCCTGGAGATGCTGGTAATCCTTTTGTTAAACTTTTTAACTTTTGTGAATCATCAAGAATTGGAACAAAAGCTTTTTCAATATGATTATCTTTGATTAATTTTAAAGCTTCAGTTTGATTTATTATTTTTTCATTAACAAAATCACTTAAAACCTTAAAAGATGCTTGAGCGTTTAACTCTGCATCTCGTGATTGCAAAATCCATAATTTATTTGACTCAATTGTAAATTCAATATCCTGAACAAACCCAAAATGACTTTCTAAATCTTTAGAAATTATATTTATTTGAGAATAAATATCCGGAAAAATATTTATGAAAGCTTCATGATTTCCTTTTTCCGAAATATTTTTTGGTGTAATAAACCCTGAAACAACATCTTCTCCTTGTGACTCAATTAAATACTCTCCTTTAATCTTATCTTCACCTGTATCTGGATTTCTTGAAAAAATAACACCAGAGGCACTTTTATCGTTTAAATTTCCAAAAACCATTCTTTGTATAGTTACTGCTAGACCAATATTATCCGGAATATCATTTATATTTCGGTATGAAATCGCCCTTTCATTATCCCATGAATTTAAAACAGCAATTATGGATTTATTTATTTGTTGATATGGATCTTCAGGAAAATCTTCACCAACTCTTTCCTTGAATAGATCCAAATACATTTTACATATTTCTTCTAAATCTTCAGCATCTAATTGACTAACAGCACTTAAATTTGCTCCAAGAAGATAATTTTCCATTATTTCATCAAAATCATAAGTATCGACTCTATAAACAACATGAGAATACATTTGAATAAATCTTCTCCATGTATCATATGCAAAAAAACCATTGTCATTTTTTGCTAAAGTTTTAACTATTTCCTGATTTAGGCCTACATTTAAAATTGTATCAAGCATTCCTGGCATTGATATCATTGAGCCTGATCTCACTGATAAGATAAGCGGTTTTTCTGGGTTCCCAATTTGAAGATTTGTCTTATCTTGAATAAGGTCTACATTATTTTTTAATTCATCAAAAAATTTATCACTAAATTTATTTTGAATTTTATATTCTTTAGTGGCATTTGCGTTAATTATAAATCCTTCAGGAATAGGTAAGTCCATTCCATGCATTAAACACAGATTATAGCCTTTATTACCTATCAATGAATGATCAATTTCATCAGTTATAGGATCTGAAAAAGCGTGTATATATTTTGTCATTTCAATTTATTAGAGATTTTTGACAAAAAAATCAGAAATTTCATCTAATTTAATTCTTTTTTGCTCCATAGTATCTCTATCTCTTACTGTAACAGAATTATCATCTAATGTTTCAAAGTCAATTGTTATGCACATTGGTGTTCCAACTTCATCATGTCTTCTATAGCTTTTACCAATATTGCCTGCATTATCAAGCACTACTCTTCCTAAGCCGATTAACTGCAATTGCTTTTTCAATTCTACTGCTTTGTTAACTAAATCTTGATTATTTCTTTTTAAAGGAATAACCGCAGCCTTTATAGGCGATAAGTGGGATTTTAGGGATAAAACAGTTCTCTCTTTACCATTTTCTAGCTTCTCAACTTTATATGCCTCGTTTAATACAGCTAAAAATCCTCTATCAACTCCTGCCGATGGTTCAATTACATAAGGTATAGTCCATGTATTATTAATTTTATCTTGAATTGCTAATTTTGTTACTGAATCATCATTTTTTATAACATCAGCATTTATTTCAAAATCTTTCTGATTTTTAGTATGTGATCCTATATCAAAATCAGTTCTATTAGCGATACCTTCTAATTCCTCAAGCCCATGAGGAAATTCATACATTATATCAACTGTTTTTTTTGAATAATGCGATAAATCTTTTTTATCGACATCAATAATTTCTAATTTACTTTTATCCACTCCTTGTCGCTCCCACCAACTAACTCTTTCATCAACCCATTTTTGATGCCATTCCTCATCACTACCGGGCTCTACAAAAAATTCTAATTCCATTTGTTCAAACTCCCTTACTCTAAAAATAAAATTTCTCGGAGTTATTTCATTTCTGAAGGCCTTTCCAATTTGAGCAATTCCAAAAGGTAATGTTCTTGATGTTGAATCAACTACATTCTTAAAATTTGTAAAAATTTGTTGAGCGGTTTCTGGTCTTAGATATGCAAAACTACTTCCATCATCAACAGGTCCAATTGTTGTTTTAAACATAAGATTAAAAGGCCTAGGATCAGTTAAATTTTCTGAACCACATGAGGGACACTTATTATTATCGATATGATCAGCTCTAAACCTTGATTTACAGTCCTTACAATCTACAAGTGGGTCAGTAAAAGTTTCTTCGTGACCTGAGTACCTCAAAACATTTGGATGAGTTAATATTGAAGAGTCTAAGCCCTCTATATCATCTCTTTCATAAACCATAGAGCTCCACCAAGCTTGTTTTAGATTATTTTTTAATTCAACTCCTAATGGACCATAGTCATATACACCCTGCATTCCGCCGTATAATTCATTAGTTTGATAAATGAATCCTCTTCTTTTACACAGAGAGACTAATTCTTCCATTTTTTTTGCTGTCACTGACACCTCCAATGTCTATATTTTTTATTATAGTAATTCTGTCTTAAAAAATAGTAATAAAGTCATTGATTATAATGGCTTACCATGTCTCAAAATATTCTCAATTTTTTTTGGAGTTTTACCATTTCTAGTGTTTAAAATTAATCCTCTTTTCAATTTAAGTGGTTTTTTTGAATCTCTAACGCCACTTATTAAAAAGCGAGTTGCGGGTTTTTCAACATTTGTAAAAATTGGAATAACCGTCACATCACCCATCGAATTCTTAAAAAGCGATAAAATATCAGGAAAATTTTTCATATGGTTTATAAATGTTATCGAACCCTTACTCTTAACAAAAGTAAGAGATAATTTAATCCAATTATTAATAAAATCTTTTTCACCATAATATGCATTTCTCTTGTTTCTATTTTTAGGTAAAACAATCTCACCTTTCTCATAAAAAGGCGGATTAGAAAAAATATGATCAAAGCTATGTCTTTTTAAATTTTTAAATTTATTGCTTCCATCATTAAGGTCTCCTTTAATAACTGAAATATGATCATCAAATCCATTCAAGGAGATGTTTTCTTTTAAGAGCTTTATAATATCTCTATCATTATCAATTCCTATTATAGATAAGCCAGGAACTCTTTTCATTAAACATAAAGAAACAACTCCAGCACCTATACCTAATTCCAAACACTTATCTCCTTTTTTAGCTGGAATTGAAGAGGCTAGTAAAACAGAGTCATGCCCTGCCCTAAACCCTTCTCTTTGCTGAAGAATAGTAAGTTTACCGCCAAGAAATTTATTTTTAGAATTTTCTTTGATCATAGATAAATTCTAAAATATAAGAAAATATGGGAAATGTAATTAAATTAGTAAAAAACAAATATAAAGACGAAGAGCCTATTCAAAAACTATTATCATTAATTGAAAACGATTTCGTTAGAGTGAATAATTTAATAAATGAACAAGTTATAAGTCAGGTAGATAGGATTCCTGATGTATCAAACCATATTATAGAGCTTGGAGGTAAACGATTAAGGCCTATCCTTACACTAACAACTTCTAAAATATGTCAATACGAGGGTGATATGCATATTAAATTAGCAGCGGCAGTTGAATTAATGCACACTGCTACTCTTTTACATGATGATGTTGTAGATGATAGTGATTTTAGAAGGGGGAAATCAGCATCACATATTGTTTGGGATAATAAATCCAGTATTCTGGTTGGTGATTTTCTTCTAGGTAAAGCCTTTCAACTCATGGTTGAAACTAAATCATTAGAGTGTTTAAAAAATTTATCAAATGCATCCGCAAAGATAGCTGAAGGTGAAGTTATGCAACTTATTGCGTCAGATAATATTAAAACTACTGAAGATCAGTACATGCATATAATTGAAGCAAAAACAGCTGAATTATTTTCAACTGCTTGTGTAGTAAGCGCACTTATTACAGAGTCAAAAGAAGAAGAAATTAATGCCCTAATTTCATTCGGTAAGAATCTGGGTATTGCCTTTCAATTAAAAGATGACGCATTAGACTATAGTGGTGACGAAAAAATCTTAGGTAAAAATATTGGTGATGATTTTTTCGAAGGTAAGGTTACTCTTCCTATCATTCTTGCGTATAGAAGAGGTAATGTCTCTGAAAGAGAATTCTTAGAAAACTCATTTAATAATAAAATTAGAAATAAGGATCTTTTGAAGAAAACAATAAAAATAATAAATCAACATAAAACAATTAATGATACATTATCTAAAGCAAAGCAACATGGAAGAGTTGCTAAAGACGCACTTGCAATATTTCCAGAAACAGAGTTTAAAGCAGCATTAATGAAGCTTGTTGATTTCTCTATTATTAGATCCCATTAATTTACATTTAATAATCATCCAATCCTTGTTCAAATCATTAATTTTTTTATAGGCTTGATCTATTGAAGATTCTTCAAAAAATCCAAAAAATGCGGAACCAGATCCTGTCATAGATACGAAAGAAGAACCTACCTTTGTAAGGCAATCTTTAACATCTTTTATAACAGGGTATTTTTTAAGAACCAAACTTTGCAAATCATTAGAAAATAATTTATCAAAATTAGTGCCATTGTTATAAAAACCAATATTATCTTCTATTTGTTTTTCCAATTTTTGGCTCTCTTTTTTTTCAATTAAATTAATATCTACATTATCAAATACTTCTTTTGTGCTTACACTAATATTAGGATAAATTATAATGATATCTTTATCACTTAACCCCTCTAATTGACGAATTTGATCTCCATATCCTGATAAAATTAAAGGTTTCGATAAAATGCAACTAGGAACATCAGATCCAATTTGATTACCAATTAATACTTTCTGATCATAAGAAAGATTGAGATTAAAAAATTTATCAATTGCTCTTAAAGTAGCTGCAGCATTAGCAGAACCGCCGCCAAGACCGGCTCCAATAGGTATTTGCTTGTTCAAAGTAATTTTAAATGGGGGTAAATCTTTACCAATTTCTTTTGATAAAAATTCTATTGTCTTCAGAATGAGGTCTGGCTTATTAAACTTAACATCATCATTAATAACATATTTAAATTCGTTAGAATCTTCTATTACTATTGTATCATAGAAATCACTAAAACAAATCATGCTAACGAGATAATGAAGATTATGATCTTTTTGACCTGTTAAATTTAAAGAAATATTAACTTTAGCATAGGCTTTTTCAATGACTTGCATCAATAATTACATACCACCATATAGAGGACCTTCTCCACCTTGTGGTACAACCCAATTAATATTTTGTGAGGGATCTTTTATATCACAAGTTTTACAATGCACACAATTCTGAGCATTGATCTGAAAAACTGGCTCACTATTTTCATCTGCTGATAGAACCTCATAAACTCCTGCAGGACAGTATCTTTGTGCAGGCTCATCGTATTCAACTAGATTCACTTTAATCGGTATATTGCTATCTTTTAGTGTTAAATGAGCTGGTTGATCCTCTTCATGATTAGTGCTTGAAAGAAAAACTGAAGATAATTTATCAAAAGAAAATTCTCCATCAGGTTTTGGATATATTATTTCCTTACATTCAGATGCTTTTCGTAGTGTTTTATAGTCAGGTTTAATATGACCTAATGTGAATGGCAATGTCAGTCCGAAGGTATTTAACCACATATCTAAACCACTTAAAATAGTACCTAAAAGCACTCCATACCTGGATTGAAATGGTTTAACATTACGAACCTTTTTTAATTCTTTTGCTATTTTACTTTTTTTATACTTTTCCTGATAATTTGATAGATCATCAGCTTGATTTCCATTAATAAAATTTTCAACAATAGATTCAGCAGCAAGAATACCTGACTCCATAGCGTTATGGGTTCCTTTTATTTTTGGATAATTTAAAAACCCTGCAGAACAACCTATTAAAGCACCCCCTGGAAAAAATAATTTTGGAACTGATTGATAACCCCCTGCAGTTATTGCTCTTGCTCCGTATGATATTCTTTTTCCACCCTCCAAAACTTTTTTAACTGAAGGATGGGTCTTATACTGTTGAAATTCGTCAAATGGAGAAACATAAGGGTTAGTGTAATTAAGGTGAACAACATAACCTATTGAAACTTGGTTTTGTCCAAAATGATAAAGAAATGAGCCTCCCCCTGTTCCATCACTTAAAGGCCAGCCCATTGAATGCTCAACTAAACCTTCTTGATGATTCTCATCTTTTATCTCCCACAATTCTTTAATTCCAATTGCGTATTTTTGATGATCCCTATCTTCAGAAAGATTAAAATTATCAATTAAGAATTTAGAAAGAGATCCTCTAGCTCCCTCTGAAAAAAGAGTATAATTTGCATGAAGCTCCATTCCTGATTCCCAAGAGTCTTTCGCTGAGCCATCTTTGGAAACACCCATATCACCTGTAGCAACACCATAAACTTTCTCATTATCATCAATAAGAACTTCAGCAGCACTAAAGCCTGGGTAAACTTCAACACCTAAATTTTCCGCAACCTCGCTTAACCATTTACAAACATTTCCGAGACTTACAATATAATTTCCATGGTTTTTCATCATAGGAGGAAGCAAAAACTGAGGAAAATTTATTGACCAATCCTTACCTAAATATGAAAGTTTATCCTTATTAACTTTTGTTTTAATTGGGCTATCCATTTCTTTCCAATTAGGTAAAAGTTTATCAAGAGCACTAGTTTCAATAACAGCACCAGATAATATGTGAGCACCAATCTCACTGGCTTTCTCAAGTACGCACACAGAAATGTCTGTGTTACTTTTTTGAGCTAATTGCTTTATTTGTATTGCCGCAGATAAACCTGCAGGCCCGGCCCCAACAATTAAAACATCATATTCCATAGATTCTCTATTTGAAGAATCAAGAACTTGACCTTGTTGCTCATTAAGTTCATTAACTGGTTTATTGTTCATTAGTTACCTTATAATCTATAAATAATACTTTTTTTCAAATTTTAAACCCTTAACATTATTGTCGCAGTTAATAATATCAGTTAATATTCTATATAGAGATTCACTAAAAGATGATAAAAAGTTTTGAAAAAAATATAGATGATCTTAAATTCCAGATTGAGTTAGGTGTAACAGAAACAATAAAATCCAAAATAAATGAAGATTTTAATAAACCTGATTTTGAAGAAAATAGATTTACTAATGATTACAATGATTTATCTGAAATAAAAAACCTAGAAGAGCTAAAGTCTTATGTTGAAAATTATGATAAGTGTGAACTTAAAAATACATCAAGGTCAACTGTATTTAGTGACGGCAATAGTAAATCAAAAATAATGCTAATTGGAGAAGCACCTGGTAACCAAGAGGATATAGAAGGTAAACCATTTGTAGGAAAGTCAGGTAAACTACTCGATAAGATTTTGGAATTTATTAATTTAACTAGAAAAAATTGTTATATAATTAATATAATACCTTGGAGACCTCCAGGTAATAGGAATCCAACTACAAAAGAAATTAAACAATGTCTACCTTTTGTAAAAAGACATATACAGATTGTAAAACCTGATATTTTAGTTCTTGTTGGTTCAATCGCAGCTAAATCAATTTTAGATAAAGACCTTGGTATTACAAAATTGAGGGGAGAGTGGCATACTTATAAAGACAAAAAATTAGAAATTCCAGCTTTACCAATCTTTCATCCTGCTTATTTATTAAGAAGACCAACCAATAAATCATTAGTGATGAAAGATATATTATTGCTTAATAGAAAAATACAATATAAAGAATAAAACTAATTTAATTAAATAATAAAATTTCAAGAAAGTTATACTTAAAATGAGTGATTTAGTTTTGTCCTATAGCTGGGTTTTGTTCGCAGCAATAATGGCAGTAACATTAATATTGATTATTATAAAAACTACTAATGAAGAAGAAAATAAAATCAGTAAACAATTAGAAAAAGCTCCAGAGTTTTTTCCAATAAATATATCGGTTCTAATAGTTTCAGATAGCAGGACAAAAGATACTGATATATCTGGTAATTTGTTAATAAACAAAATCAAGGAAAGCGGACATAATCTCAACAACTATGAGATTTTAAAAGATAATAAAGAATTAATAGAAACTAAGATTTTAGAGTGGTCAAATAATAAGAATACGAGTGTGATAATTACAAGTGGGGGTACAGGGTTAACAGGGAGAGATGTTACACCAGAAGCATTGGAAAATTTATTTGATAAAAAAATAGATGGGTTTTCAACTATTTTTCATATGATATCTTTTCAAAAAATTAAAACATCAACTATTCAATCTCGTGCAACCGCAGGAATAATTAATAATACATACATTTTTTGTCTACCAGGCTCTCCCGGAGCTGTAAAAGATGCATGGGATGAAATTTTATTAAATCAATTAGATATAAATTATAAACCTTGTAACTTGATAGAAATAATGGATAGATTAGAAGAATAAATATTAAAGATTTTTTTTAATTTCTGAAATACTGTCATCTAATATCGATTTGGAAACTTTTTTGTCTAAATTTTTACTTAAATAATTCTTTGTTATTTCGAATGAAAGATTTGCGACTCTGGCTTTAACATCTTTTAAGGCTTCAGTTTGAGCTTGTTCAATTTTCAGTTCTGCAATTTTTTTCTTTCTTTCAATATCCTCTTTAAGAATTTCTTCAGCTTTTTTTGTCATTTCACCAACTTGCTGTTTGGTTTTCTCTATAAGGTTTTTGGATTCTTCTTCGGCTTTGTCTAAATTCTTTTTTTCTTTAGCTAGTATCTTTTGTGCTTCTTCCCTAAGGTTTCTTGCCTCATCTAGTTCTTCTTGAATATCCTCAGATCTTTTATCAAGAGCAGATATAATGATTCTTGGTAAACCCATATAAATTACCAAACCAACAAAGATTAAAAATGAAATAGCTACAAAAAAACTTGAATCAAACATTCGAATTACCTCTAATTAGCCATTTTAGATAAGGCAGCTATCTTTCCTTTATCTATTTCACCAACTGACAAATTTTTAAGCATTTCAATAGCTAAGGTTTCTGAAATTGAAGATACTTCATCAAGCGCGGTTTCTTTTTTTTCTTTGATCTTGCTTTCAGCTTCTAAAATTTCATTATTTATTTCCTTTATTAGGCTACTTTTTTTTATTTCATTATCTTCTTTGATGTCCTGAAGTGATTTGTTGATTAAATTTTGTGAATTTGCCTTAGCCTCAGATAACTTTAAATTTAACTCTTGAATAGCTTTCTCAGATTCTGCAGAATACTCTTTTGCGGAATCAATGTCCTGCGCAATAATATCTTTTCTTTCCTCTATAACATCGGAAACTCTTGGAAGAGCATATCGTGACAAAACGATGTACAGAAAAGAGAGGCTTATAAGAAGCCAGAAAATTTGTGGCAAAAAAGTTGAAAAATCAAGCTGAGGCATTTCTTATCAATCGCTTAAAGAACAAATAATAGAATAAGCGCAACAACAAGACCGAAAAGTCCAGTAGCTTCTGCTAATGCAAAACCTAATAATAAATTTGGAAATTGTGATTGTGCTGCACTTGGATTTCTTAAGGCCCCTGCAAGATAGTTACCAAATATTGTTCCAATTCCAATTCCTGCACCCGCTAGGGCGATACAGGCTATGCCTGCTCCAATTAATTTTGCTGCTTCTGGTTCCATTTTTTTATCTCCTTTTAATAAAATGAATTAGTGCATATGTAATGCATCGTTAAGATAGATACATGTTAATATAGCAAAAACATATGCTTGTAAAAATGCAATTAAAATTTCTAAACCTGTGAATGCTACCATGACGGCTAAGGGAAGCCAACCACCTAAAAAACCCATTAAAATAACAAATCCAGAAAATACTTTTAACATAGTGTGGCCCGCCATCATATTTGCAAATAATCTTACAGAAAGGCTAATTGGTCTTGTAAAATATGATATCACTTCAATAACAACTAATAGCGGAAGCATAAAAACAGGTACACCCTTTGGTACAAAAAAACCAAAAAAACCTAAACCATGCTTAACAAATCCTATAGCAGTTACACCAATAAATATAAGCATTGCTAGGGCGAAAGTAACAGCTATATGACTTGTAACAGTAAATCCATAAGGGATCATTCCTAACATATTCATAAAAAGAACAAACATAAATATAGTAAAAATAAATGGAAAATAGTTTTTTCCTTGAGAACCGACATTTTGCCTTACCATATCCGCAACAAATTCGTATGATATTTCAACAATTGATTGCATTCTTGATGGAATAATAGAATTTTTTCTAACCGAAAAAATTGTTGTAAAACTGATTAGAAAAACTGCAATAAGCATGAAAAGTGCTGAATTTGTAAATGAAATATCGTAACCGGCAAAATTAATATCTAATAATCTCTTAATTTCAAACTGATGCATTGGATCAGCTGGAAAAGATCCTGTACTATGGTCGCTACTATGATCTGAAGATGCCATAATTACCCTAATTTATTCATTCTATTTGCTGTTCTAATTACATTAGAAATCCCGGCAAAAACTCCCAAAACAAAAAAAACTATCAATAGCCATGGAGATGTACCAAATAGTTTATCGAAAGACCAGCCCATAATTCCTCCAATTATAACTCCTGACATTAAGTCTGTAGTAATTCGCATGGCAAGACCGAAGGCAGAAGACTTAGCATTGTCATTGTCATTAAAGGAACGATGTTTATATTTTTTTTGAAACTCGTTAATTTTTTCAGAAATTCTATCCTTATCTTCAATAATATTTTCCATTTTTTTTTCTTTATCTTCTTGTGAATTTTGAGTCAAAATTAAATTGAGAATTCCTTTTTTATGATGTATTTCATACAGAAATTACTAGTATAAAATGCTAGTGTCAACTACATATATTTCTACTTAAAGTATTGTAATTATTGAATTAATTAATTTCCTTATGCAATATTTCTTATTTTCTCCGCTACATTAAGATCTACCGAAACTAATTGGCTTACTCCCTTTTCTTGCATTGTAACTCCATAAAGCCTATCCATTCTTGCCATAGTCAACGGGTGATGAGTAATGACAAGAAATCTTGTTTTTACATTCGACGAAATATCTTCAATTAGATCACAAAACTTCTCAACATTACTGTCATCAAGAGCAGCATCTACCTCATCAAGAACACATATCGGGGAAGGATTAGTTAAGAAAACAGCAAAAATTAGTGATAAAGAAACTAAACCTTTCTCTCCACCAGATAAAGATGACATTTCTATTAATTTCTTTCCTGGTAGCTGAGCAAAAACCTCAAGCCCTGCCTCAAGAGGATCATCAGAATCTATAAACTGTAATTCAGCATTACCACCTCCAAAGAATTTCTTAAACACATCTTGGAACTTTTCATTTACTTCATGAAAGGCCCTCTGCATTCTTTGACGCCCTTCCTTGTTTAGATCATTAATTCCAGTTCTTAATTTTTTAATTGCCTCTACAAGATCATCTCTTTCAGTTTTAATTTCACTTATTCTCTCTTTTATTTCTTCAGCTTCCTCTTCAGCTTTTAAATTTACACCTCCAAGATCTTCTCTTTCTCTTTTCAACCTATCTATTGTTAGCTGCATTTCATCTTCATTTTCATGCCCAAGTGAAACATCTAATTCTTCCATAAATTTTGAGGAGTCCTGTTGATGCTCTTTTTCGATCAAATCGATAATTTCAAGCAATCTCTCTTTGTTAGATTCTAGGGATACTTCAATTCTACCTTTGCCTTCTCTTAGAGAAGATTCGTCATCAGATAATTCTCTTATTTTTAAAGTAACATTTCTTAGATCATTTTCTAATTCAGTTAATTTATCATTATCTTCATTTGCTTTTTTTCTAGATGAAGAAATTTTTTCACTAAGATTGATTTTTTTTGCATCAATATCTTCTGGTTCTTTATCAAAAGAAATTTTTTCATCTTCAAATTTCTTTATTCTATTCTTTAGAATAGAAGTCTGTTCCATAGCTACATCTTTTCTTTTAGCTACCTCAGCAATATTTTTTTTATTTAGTTTTAGTTTTTCATAACTTAATCTCAAATCGGATAAATCATTATGAGTATCGCTAACTTGAGCCTTTAGCCCTTTTATATCTCCAAAATTATTTTCAAATCCTTTTATTTCTTCATATATTTCAATTAAACGATTTCTTTGTCCTAACCTTTCCGCAGCTGAACCGGGAGCACCTGCTGAGACAACTAAGCCATCCCATCTCCATAAATCCCCTTCTTTTGATACAATTCTCTGACCATATGAAAGTTTAGAAAAAACTACCTCACCATCTTCCTTATCCACAACGCCAGTTTGACTTAATCTATCAATAAGAACGTCGGAACCTTTTACATAATTAAGAAATGGCTTACATCCGTCGGGAAGGCTTTGAGTATTTTCACTGATTAAATTTTTTCTCCAGTGTATGTCAGTTTTCGTATCAAGAGAATGATACAACTCATCTCCAAGAAGCGCATCTAATGCTTTTTCATAACCAGGCATTACTTCAAGGTTTTCAATCAATGAGTTAGTAGCATCGACATTATCACCGATCAAACCTTCGAGTGCATCTTTTTCTGCTAAAAGTTTTGTGAGATCATTAATTTGCTTTTCTATATCGATGATAAGGCTCTCTTTTTTCTCTATATTGAGCTTTATCTCATCCTCATTAAAATCATCACCTCTTCCATCACCAATAACATTATTGTTAATATCATCTAAGATTTGAATTTCTCTTTTTAATTGAAGGTTTGTAGTTGTAATTAAATCGTCTAATTCTTGCCCTCTTCTTTCAGATTGGACTTGATCATTATCAAATCTTTCCATCTCGATAATTAACCTTTGAAGGATAGCAGATGATTCATTTGCCTCCCTTTTTTGCTTAGGTAATGCATCTTGAATATTCAATTCTTCAGTTTTTTTATTGCTTATATTTCTAACTATATTTTGATGCTCTACATTGAGAGAATGAAGTCTTTCTTCATTTTCTTTACATTCTGTATCAATATTTTTGTATTTAATCCCAAGAAGAAGAACTTCTGTTTCTCTTATCTTTTCAGATATATTTTTATACCTATTCGCTTCCCTTGATTGTTTGTTTAAAGACCTCACCTGTGACGATAATTCTTTCAATATATCATCCAATCTATCAATATTTGTTTCGGCAGATTTAATTCTTAACTCAGCCTCATGTCTTCTGACATGTAAACCAGATATCCCTGCCGCATCCTCAAGGATTCTTCTTCTTTCATTTGGCTTTTGATCAATCAATTCTTGGATTTGACCCTGCCTAACTAAGGATGGAGATCTTGCTCCAGTAGAAGCGTCAGCAAAAAGCATTTGAATATCTCTTGCTCTTATATCATTACCATTTAATTTATAAACAGATCCTGCCTCTCGCTCTATTCGTCTTGTAACCTCAATTAAATCTGTATCGTTACACATAAGAGGAGCATCACGATCTTTATTATTTAACACCAAAGAAACTTCTGCTGAATTTCTAGAAGGTCGATTTTGGGTGCCTTGAAAAATTACACCTTCCATACTTGATGCACGCATGGATTTATAAGATGCTTCACCCATGACCCATCTAATAGCCTCTACTAGATTTGATTTACCGCAGCCATTTGGCCCAACAACACCAGTTAAACCATCTTTAATATCTATTTCTATTGGTTCAACAAAAGACTTAAAACTTGATAATCTTAGCTTGCTAAAATCCAATATTTACTCCTTTTATTTAATCTGCAGTAATACCAAGCTCAGCCATTATTGTGTCAAAATCTAAAGATGATATTTTTTTATTATTAACAAATATAGCTGGTGTACCATTTACACCAAATCTTGATGAAGCAAGTTTTTGATTCCCTTCAATCATGCTAAATAATTCATTATCACTCAAACACACTTTAACATTCTCCTCAGATAAGCCGGCCAAACGTGCAACCTTTAATAACCCATTATAGGGATTCTCATTATCAAACAACCACTCATCTTGTGTTTTTAAAAGAACATCTATTACGCCAAAATATTTACTATCACCTGAACAATGAGCAATCATGGATCCTGCCATCGCAAGCGGATCGATTGGAAAATCTCTAAAAATGTATTTCACTTTTCCTTTATCAATTAATTCTGATTTTATCTTTGGAAAAACTTCCCCATGAAAAATTGCACAATGTGGACAAGTTAAACTAGCGTACTCAACAATTGTATTTTCAGAATTGTAAGACCCTAACAAATGATCACCTGGAATTTCTGCGGATACATTTCCGGTAAAACTTACATTTGTTGATAAATCTCTTGATGAATTAATATTATCACTTAAATCTGAAGATTGCTGACTTGGAGAAAGAAAAAAGATCACTATAATCAAACCTAAAACAATCAAACCAACTAAAAGAATTATATTTTTTTTACCCATAATTACCTCATCCAATCCTATTTATTAATTTTGTTTAACATACTATCGCCTAGGGAATTAATAGCTTCTTTTAATTCACCTTCTTCAATTTCATCAAAAGAAAAATTTTTCCTCTGCTTTCTTAACTGAGATTCGTTTTTTCTCTTTTTTGTTAACACTTTGTCATGAATAATAGTATTTCTAAATCTAACTCTATTAATTGCCCTGTACCCATAGTAATCGTTAATTTTTTTAATTATTTCAGTCTTCATGTATTCCATTTCTGTTGAGGTTGCTCCATCAGTAGCAATTATTAAAACACCTCCACCTTTTTGAATTCTTAATTTTTCAGGAATTGAAATTTTATAATATTCTTCACCTACAATTTCTCTCCAATTATCTATAATATAATTCTTTACAAAACCCTGCCGATTAAAAAAGGGCTTAGAAATTTTTGAAACATACCAACCCAGTTGCTTAGTTGGAAAAAAATTTTTATCATTTGTTTTTTTAATTATTTGAGTCTCACAATTATGAAAGTTTTAATTCAAAACAATTTATCAAAAAAAGTTCTAATTTGGTATGATAAAAATAAAAGGGACCTTCCTTGGAGAAAATCAAAAAAAAATTTAGATCCTTATCAAACTTGGATATCAGAAATTATGCTTCAACAAACAACCGTTGAAGCTGTAATACCTTTTTTTCATAAATTCATTAATAAATGGCCTACAATTAATAAGCTTTCAGAAAGTAAAGTTGAAGATGTAATGGATGCATGGTCAGGGTTGGGTTACTATTCAAGAGCAAAAAATATGCATAAAACTGCAAAAATCATTAAAAAACATCATAACAATCAAATACCTGATGAATATGAAGAATTGATAAAATTGCCAGGTATTGGACCCTACACAGCAGGGGCGATTCTAACTATTGCATTTAATAAAAAAGCATCTGTAATAGATTCTAATATAGAAAGAATTATTCTAAGAGTCTTTGGAATTAAAGAACCAAAAGAAAAAGTAAAGAAAGAAATAATAAAAATTTCAGAAGATCTTTGCCCTAAAAAAGGAAGTGGTGATTATGTCCAAGCAATGATGGATTTAGGATCGGCGATATGTAAAGCTAAAAACCCATTATGTGATTCATGCCCAATTCAAAAATTTTGTTTTTCCTATGCTAAAGGTTTAACAGATTCCATACCTGCAAAAAAAATGACAAAACCAAAAAAAATAAGAGAGGCTAATTTATTTTGGATGGTATCAAATCAAAATAGGGTTTTTCTACAGAGAAGACCTTTAAAAGGATTATTACCTGGTATGTTAGAGTTTCCATCTTCTGAGTGGATAAATAAAAATGAAAATATAAGTAATGAAATAAATTTTCCTATAAAAGGACAATGGGAGCCTATTAAAGGAAAAGTAGTACATATTTTTTCTCACTTTCAATTAGTACTAAGAATTTATATGTGCAGAGATATTAATGAGAAAGACTTAAAAGGAATTTGGAAAAGAGAGAAATATATACCTGATTTAGAATTACCAAGTTTGATGAAGAAGGTCTATAAACATGTTTTTTCAAATATAAAAAAGTAGGTTTTATAAAATGAGCGAACAATATCCTAAATTTTCGAAAGACCATATAATTATTAGAGAGTTAATCAAGGAAAGCGGTAAAATTGCTCTTAAATGGTTCAAAAATAAACCAAGTGTTTGGAAAAAAGAGGATGGAACAGATGTATCAGAGGCCGATATAGAAATTGATAATTTTCTTAAAAGTCAATTTAAAAAGAAAATACCTAATATTGGTTGGCTTTCTGAGGAAAATAAAGATGATTACTCAAGATTAAGCTATGATAAAGTTTTAATTGTTGATCCTATAGATGGAACTAAATCGTTCCTTAATGGCAAAGATGATTTCTGTATATCAATAGCACTAATAAAATCTGGAAGACCAATTTCAGCTGTTATACTTAATCCAATTAATAAAGAGTTGTTCGAAGCTGAAAAAAACAAAGGTTCCTGGCTAAACTTGAAAAAAATTTATACATCAAAAACATCAAAGCTTGAAAATTCAAAAATGTGTGCATTTGAACCAATGTTTTCTCATCCTGCATGGAAATCCCCATGGCCAAGAATGCTAATCGAAAACAAAAATTCCATAGCCTATAGAATGGCTCTTGTTTCTAATGGTAAATTTGACTCTATGATGGCATTAAACACAAAATCAGATTGGGATGTTGCTGCTGGTGATTTAATAATTAATGAAGCTGGAGGAAAAGTTACTGATCACAAGGGGAATCAATTAGTATATAATCTTGAAAATACATCTAAAAAATCAATCATCGGAACTTGTATGAGTTTACATGATAAGATACTAGAAAGAGTAATAGAAATAAATTTGTAGTAAAAATGTTTTATTTATGAGATCACATTGTTAAAATTTTTAAAAATAAATCTTATTTTTTTTCTTTTTATAATAGTTTCATATGCCTCTTATGGTAATTCTGAAATATCTGATCCATATGAAAAATCTAATAGAACAGTTCATGAATTCAATGATAAAGTGGATGTATATTTTTTAAGACCTGTCTCTGTTGGTTATAGCTTATTACCTAACCCAATCGAAGATGGAATTTCTAACATACTTCAAAATACTGGCGAGCCTATCAATTTTACAAATTATATTTTACAGGGTGAAATTAAACATGCTCTATCAAGCTTAGTGAGATTTGTTATCAATTCTACTTTTGGTTTATTTGGGGCTATTGATTTAGCGGATAAAATTAATCTTAAGAAAAATGACACAGATTTCGATAAAACTCTTAAGAAATGGGGGGCTAAAGAAGGAAATTATTTGGTTATACCTTTTATTGGTCCCAGATCATCACGTCATTTTGCTAGCAGCATAGTTGATTTAGCAATAAATCCTCTTAACTATCTTCTTAAAGATGAGGATAATATCATTAGGGTAACACCAACTATTTTGTATGCTGTATCGGCTAGGTCAGGAAATATGGATACTATTGATAATTTACGTGAAACTTCGATTGATTATTACAGTTCTTTAAAATCTATCTACTATCAAAATAGATTTTCTAATCAAAGTGAAAGTTCGGAGGAAATAATATTTGATGATTTTTTTCAGTCTTTAGAAGATGAGAATAGCGATGAATAAAAGAATAATCGTTTTACTTTTATGTCTTTTGTTTCCTTTTAAATTACTCTTTGCAGATTTTAAAGCTTCATCGCCTGAAGAATATGTAGGTCTTATTGCACAAGAAACTCTATATGTTTTAGGAGATAATAAATCTAATTCAGATGAAAAAATTAAAAATATTACAAGTATTTTTCTATCTAATTTAGCTGTTAGAGAAATTTCTTTATTTGTATTAGGTCCTTATAGAAGAAATTTAACTTCCGATCAAAAAGAGGGGTATATCAAACTAATAAAAAGATTTGTTTCAGAAATATACTCTATTAGATTAGCTTCTTTTCCTTCTGGAGATTTTAGTGTTTTAGGTTCAACTGATACTGGAAGATCTGGAATTATAGTAAAAACACTAATTCAATTTTTAGATGATCCTAATCCAACAAAAATTGATTGGAGAATTATTAAAAATAAAAATGGTGATTTCAAGATCTTTGATATAAGGGTGATTGGGGTTTGGATGGCTCAAGAACAAAGATCAACATTTACATCCTTTTTAAGCAAGAATAATGGCGATATTGACAAGCTAATGAATAGATTGAAAAAGCAATTGGACAGATAATTATCTAGAAAACTTTTTGTATTTTATTCGTGAAGGAATTTCACCTTCATCACCTAATCGTCTTTTTCTATCCTCAGTATACTCTGAATAACTTCCCTCAAACCATTCAACATTACTGTTTCCTTCAAATGCAAGCATATGAGTACATACTCTATCTAGAAACCATCTATCATGGCTAATTATCATTGCGCATCCAGAAAATTTATCCAAAGCATATTCTAGCGCATATAAAGTTTCCACATCTAAATCATTTGTTGGCTCGTCAAGTAATAGTACATTTGCTCCAGATTTTAACACCTTGGCAAGGTGAACCCTATTCCTCTCACCTCCAGATAATTGACCTACTTTTTTTTGTTGGTCTGAGCCTTTAAAATTAAAGGCACTAGTGTATGCTCTTGTATTAATTGTAGTTGAATTAATTTCAACAATATCATTTCCCTCAGAAATTTCTTCCCATACTGTTTTAGTAGCATCAAGTTTTTCTCTTGATTGATCTACATAACTTAAATTTACTGTTTCTCCTAACCTAACCGATCCATCAGTTGCATCTAATTTATCAGAAATTATATTAAAAAGAGTAGTTTTACCCGCACCGTTAGCCCCAATTATCCCAACTATAGCTCCTTTCGGAACTTTGAATGAAAGATCCTCAAAAAGAACTTTATCTTCAATCACCTTTTTAAGATCATTTAATTCTATTACTAAATCTCCGAGACGCGATGCGTTAGGAATAATAATTTGAGGGTCATCAATAGATTGAATATTTTCTTTACTCAAAAGAGTTTCATAATTATTAATCCTGGCTTTACTTTTTGATTGACGGGCTTTTGGAGAAGATGAAATCCAATTAACCTCACTTTTTAACCTTCTTAGTCTTGCATTTTCTTGCTTAGTTTCGAGCTCAATTCTTTTTTGTTTTTGAATTAACCATCTACTATAATTTCCTTCATAAGGGATTGCTTTTCCTCTATCAAGTTCAAGTATCCATTCTGTAATATTATCTAGAAAGAATCTGTCATGAGTAATTAATATAACTGTACCCTTGTAATTTTTAAGATAATTTTCAAGCCATGCTACAGTTTCTGGATCAAGATGATTAGTTGGTTCGTCCAATAAAAGTAAATCAGGCTCTTCAAGAAGTAATTTACATAAAGCTACTCTTCTTTTTTCTCCGCCAGATAATTTATTAATAACTTTTAACTTATCTGGACATCTTAATGCGTCCATAGCTTGTTCAATCTTTGATTCAAGATCCCATAAATCTTTTGCTTCAATCTCATCCTGTAATTTTGCTAGATCATCAGCGATTTCTTCAGAATAGTTCATAGACAATTCATTGTATTTCTCTATCAATGAGAGTTTTTCTCTAGCTCCTTCACAAACATTTTCAAAAACATTCTTTGCATTATCTAATTCAGGTTCTTGAGCTAAATAACCAACTTTAATGCCTTTTGCAGCAATTATTTCACCATTATATTCAGTATCAATACCTGACAAAATTTTAAGAAAGGTCGATTTTCCAGAACCATTTACACCCACTATACCTATCTTAGCATTTGGTAAAAAAGATAGATTAATATTTTCAAAAAGCGTCTTTCCGCCTGACCAGGTTTTTGACAAATTTTCTAATGAGAAAATATATTGATAAGACGACATAAAAATTCCCTTAAGTGGTGGGCCTGGCAGGATTCGAACCTGCGACCGAACCGTTATGAGCGGTTTGCTCTAACCAACTGAGCTACAGGCCCTCATCTAATCTTTTATATTTTAATTATCAAGAAAGCTACGTAATTTTTTAGATCTTGTAGGATGTTTTAATTTTCTGAGCGCCTTTGCTTCTATCTGTCTAATTCTCTCTCTTGTTACAGAGAATTGTTGGCCCACTTCCTCAAGAGTATGATCGGTATTCATACCAATACCAAATCTCATTCTTAAGACCCGTTCTTCTCTCGGTGTAAGCATTGCAAGAACTTTTGTAGTAGTTTCTCTCAAATTAGCCTGTATTGCCGCATCTACAGGTAATAAAACATTTTTATCTTCAATAAAATCTCCTAAATAACTATCTTCTTCATCTCCAACTGGTGTTTCAAGAGATATTGGCTCTTTAGCTATTTTTAGAACCTTTCTAACTTTATCAAGTGGCATCTGGAGTTTTTCAGATAATTCTTCTGGGGTAGGCTCTCTTCCTATTTCATGTAAAATTTGTCTAGATGTTCTAACTAACTTATTTATTGTTTCAATCATATGAACTGGAATTCTAATAGTTCTAGCTTGGTCAGCAATAGATCTAGTAATAGCCTGTCTTATCCACCATGTTGCATATGTAGAAAACTTATATCCTCTTCTGTATTCAAATTTATCAACAGCTTTCATTAAGCCAATATTTCCTTCTTGAATTAAGTCTAGGAATTGTAAGCCACGATTTGTATATTTTTTTGCTATAGAAATAACTAATCTTAAATTTGCCTCTACCATTTCTTTTTTAGCTACCGCAGCTTCTCTTTCGCCCTTTTGAACTTTTAGAACAATCTTTCTAAATTCTTCTATCTCAAGTCCAGTTTCATCTGAAAGATCATGTATATCAGAGAAAATAGTTTTTATATTTTTTCTATTTTCTTTTACAAAATTTTGCCAACCTTTTCTTTTAAGTCTTACAACACGATTAATCCATGTTGGGTCTAATTCATTCCCATGATACTCTTTCAAAAAATCCTTACGATCTATTCCAGAGGAATTTGCAAGTTTCCAAAGTGAAATTTCTAAATCTACAAGTCTTTTATTAATATCATATAAATGATCAAGAAGAGCTTCTATTCTATTAGGATTTAAAGATAATTTTTTCATTGAGTCTTTTAATTCAGATGAAAATTCATTGTAGGTATCCATTTGGCGATTAGATAAATCCTTTTTTTGTTTCTTTTGTTCATTACGTTTATCTTGAAGTTTTCTTAACTTTTTGTACTTGTCAGAAATGGAGTCAAAGATATCAAACACACCTGGTTTTAGCTCTGCCTCCATTGCGGCTAGTGACAAGTTATTATCATAATCATTACTATCGCTCTCAGAACTATTGTTATCATTTTCATCTTCGGATTCATCATCATTATCTTTTTGTTTTTCATTAGTAACTTTATTAACATCAATTTTTTTATTCTTAGCGTCTGGTCCTTCGTATGAAGCCTCTAGATCAATAATGTCTCTTAAAAGTACTTGCCCTTCATTAAGTTCATCCCTCCAAATAATTATAGCTTGAAATGTTAATGGACTTTCACATAAACCCTCAATCATTGCTTCTTTTCCAGCCTCAATTCTTTTTGCTATCGCAATTTCACCTTCCCTAGATAAAAGATCAACAGAGCCCATTTCACGTAAATACATTCTTACAGGATCATCAGTTCTATCTGTTCTTTCGGCGGTAGTTTTCTTGGAAGTTTTTGCTACTTCATTACCTTGTTCTTGTTCTTCTTCTTCGTTTTCAATAACATTTATTCCCATTTCAGATAACATAGACATAACATCTTCAATTTGTTCCGAACTCAGATCCTCAGAAGATGTAACTTTATTTATCTGCTCATAGGTAACAAAACCTTGAGATTTTGCCGTTTTTATCATTTTCTTAACATCTCTATTAGACATATCTAATAAAGCTGATTCAGAGCCTTGACTTTGATTGTTTGTTTTCTTACTTTTTCTTTTATTGGCCATATTTTTCAGTTATTTTTTTTAATTCAAAATCTTTCTTCTCTAAAATGCTAATTAGTCTTTTTTCATTGTTGTCATCTTTAACATTCATATCAAAATTATTGATTTCAATTTCTAAAGATTTAATATGTTGATCATCTTCAAATATTTCAACCCAAACTGATGAAATAGTTTCTATAGTAGAATTTTTATGGTTAGACCAGTAATTCTTTGAAAATTTTAATTCCTTTTTTAAAATCTCATCATAATTATCAATAATAAATTCCTTAACTTTAGTTAAATTAGGAGATTTTTCTGAAATATATAGATCTACTACTTCATTTCTTACTTGATCAAGAAGGTTGTGGTTAATAATTAGAGATTCAAAATTTTCAATATTTTTCTCAATTAATTCAGGATAAATCAATATACCTGCAATCAACAATGTTTCGAGTCCGGAAGGAATCTTTTCTCCTGACCCAACTTTACTATCTTTGATTTTTATTTTATCGAATATATTTGATTTATTTTTTCTATTTAAAGGCATGAAATTTTCTTTATTATTATAGAAAATCTTATCTAAACACTCTTTAAAGAATAAACCATAATGCTTTCTTATACTCTTATCTCCTATAAGTCTTAATATAGAACGTAATTCTCTCTCTAAATTTGCTTTACCTTCAGGGGTTGAGATATCAATTTTATTTAAAAAATTACGCCATATTTGGTCATTAAGAGAAATAGAATCATTAGCTATTCGAAAAAAAGATTTAATCCCATTTTTTTTCACATAATCGTCAGGATCTAAATTATCATCTAAATTTATAAACCTTATATTCTTTCCTGGCTTTAAATTTTTTATAGCTAATTCTATTACTCTTTCTGCTGCCTTTTTTCCTGCTTTATCGCCATCAAAGCATATAATTGGTGAGTCAACTAAGTCCCAAATTAAATTGAGTTGTCTTTCAGTTAAAGCTGTACCTAATGGAGCAACAACATTTTTAAAACTCTGAGAGCATAAGCTAATAGCGTCCATATAGCCTTCAACAACAACAAGATTGTCTATATCTTTTATTGGAGATTTTATATTTGAATAATTATAAAGCAAATTACCCTTGTGAAATATTTCTGTCTCAGGAGAATTCATATATTTTGGTTTATCATCTTTATTTATAACTCTCCCTCCAAAACCAACTATCTTTCCATATGCATTAGTAATTGGAAATATTATTCGGTCTCTATAACGGTCATAATAGTTATTTTTTTTCTTTTCACTTTTAATGATTAATCCTGCAAGTAATATATCTTCGTTTGATAAGCCTTTATCTAATAGATGCTTATGAAGTGACGAAAAGTTATTTTTCGCGTAACCAATTTGATATTCGGAAATTACTTCTTTATTTATTCCTCTTCCTTCTAGATAACTTAAAGCTCTATTATCATTTAACAAATTATTAATAAAAAACTTATTAGCCATTTCCATTATGGCATAAATTTTTTTTCTGCTAGAAATTTTTTTTTCTTCTTCTTTGGTTAATGCTCTTAGTTCAACGCCAGCTTGTTCTGCTAGTTGTTCAACCGCTTGAGGAAATGAAAGCCCTTCTACATCAACAAGAAATGTGAAAATATCTCCATGCTTATTTGATGAAAAACAATGATAAAATTGTTTTTCATTATTTACTGTAAATGAAGGTGTTTTTTCATTCTGAAAAGGTGACAAACCTACAAATTCTTTACCTCTTTTCTGAAGTACTACCCTTTTTCCAACAATGTCAGATATTTCTATTTTGTTTTTGATTTCATCTAAAAGGGATTTCGAAAATTTCATTACTTTTTTCCTTAAGAATTAATTCTATCCTTAATTATTTTAGAAGCCAAACCTAAATCTAATTGTCCAGAATATTTTTTTTTGAGTTCAGACATTATCAAACCCATTCCGCTAACATCCGATATGTTATTTTGTGAAATCAAGTCCTCAATTATTTTAATGACCTCATCTTCTGATAGCTGTTTTGGCAAAAACTCTTCAATGATTTTAATTTCTTCTATCTCCTTTTTAAATAAATCATCTCTATTACCTTGCTTATAAGTTTCAGCAGATTCTTTTCTTTGTTTTACCATTTTAACAAGAATCCCAATTATATCATTATCTGAAACATCTTCAGCTTGTTTATCTATCCTTTTACTGATTTCTAAATCCTTAATAGATGCATTGATCATCCTTAGAGTTGAAACCCTTAACTGGTTTTTTTCTTTCATTGATAAAATCAATTCATCTTTTAGTTTAGTTTTAAGCATTTATCACTCCAATATTTAAGTTATTTAAGATATATAAAATTAAAAAAAAAATCATCATTTGATTTGTTTCTTGACTCACTCGTTTAGTATTTATAAGTTTCGTCAATTTGTGTTTAAAATAATTGATTCGTTTTCAATTATCTTTTACTGAGAAAGTTTGATGGGCCTATTAAATATTATTATTTCTAATTCACTCTTATTAATTCCATATTTTTTTTATTTTTTTAAAAGGTCAACCGAATGGTAAACTGGGTTTCTAAAAAACCAACGGGCGCATTAGTATTAAGTGATGGCACTATTTTCAAAGGTTTTGGATTTGGAGCTATCGGAAGATCTTCGGGAGAAGTCTGCTTTAATACTGCAATATCTGGTTATCAGGAAATCATGACTGACCCATCTTATTGTTCGCAAATAATCACTTTTACATTTCCACATATAGGAAATGTAGGTCTAAATCTAGAAGATAATGAAAGCTCAGACAGGCCTTATATTAGCGGTGCAATATTTCGATCCCTAATAACTGACCCTTCAAATTGGAGATCTGAAATTAATTTAGGTAATTGGCTAAAGGATAATTCAATAGTTGGTATTTATGGTATCGATACAAGAGCTCTAACTAATTTAATTAGAGAAAAAGGACTTATAAATGGCACTATAGTTCATGATAATAATGGTATTGAAGAATTTGAAGATTATTTAGAAGATACTAAAATGTTTAAAGGAATAAATGATCAAGACCTTGCCAAACTTGTAACCTGTAAACAAAAAATCTTATGGGATGAAAAAGAAATTAATATTTATAACAATAAGATTAAAAGAAAAAAAATTAATGCTCATGTTGTTGTTTTGGATTATGGAGTAAAAAAGAACATATTAAGATGTTTATATTCAAGATTTGAAAAAATATCATTGGTTCCTTGTACTTCATCATATAGTGATATAACTGATTTAAAACCTGATGGAGTTTTCTTATCAAATGGTCCTGGTGATCCAAGCGCTACAGGAGAATATGCAATTCCTGTAATTAAAAAACTAATTGACTCAAATATACCAATATTTGGCATTTGTCTTGGGCATCAATTACTTGCATTATCATTAGGATTAAAAACTTATAAGATGCACCAAGGTCACCATGGCGCAAATCATCCAGTAAAAAATAATTATGACTCAAGTGTGAGTATAACATCCATGAATCACGGTTTTGCAGTCAGAAGTGATAATTTACCAGAATATATTATAGAAACTCATACTAGTTTATTTGATGGTAGTAATTGTGGAATTGAAATGGTTAATAAACCGATTTTTTCAGTTCAACATCATCCTGAAGCATCACCTGGACCAAATGATAGCTATTATTTATTTGATAAATTTTTAGAAAATATTGAGAAACATAAGAATGCCTAAAAGAGAAGATATCAAAAGTATATTAATTATAGGCGCAGGCCCAATTATAATTGGTCAAGCTTGTGAATTCGATTATTCAGGAACACAAGCATGTAAAGCTCTTAAGAAAGAAGGTTATAGAATTATTCTAGTTAATTCAAATCCTGCAACAATTATGACAGATCCGGAAGTTGCTGACGCAACCTACATCGAGCCTATTACTAGCGAAATTATTGAAAAAATAATATTAAAGGAAAAACCGGATGCTTTATTGCCGACAATGGGGGGTCAAACGGCCTTAAATGTATCTCTAGAAATTGCAAGTTCAGGTTTTCTTGAAAAAAATAATGTTGAATTAATTGGTGCAAATAAAGAAGCAATTTCAAAAGCTGAAAATAGAGAAGAGTTTAGAGTGGCCATGAATTCTATTGGGCTGGAAACACCGAAATCCTTTATTGCTCATACTCTTGAAGAAGCTAATAGTAAAATTGATAGTATTGGATTACCGGCAATAATTAGGCCTTCTTTTACACTTGGTGGAACAGGAGGTGGGATAGCTTATAATGTTGAGGAATTTAATCAAATTGTTGGTGATGGATTAAAAAACTCGCCTAACAGTGAAGTTCTAGTTGAAGAGTCAGTTATAGGATGGAAAGAATTTGAAATGGAAGTCGTTAGAGATAAATCTGACAACTGCATAATAATTTGTTCAATTGAAAATATTGATCCTATGGGCGTTCATACTGGTGACTCAATAACAGTTGCACCAGCATTGACGCTAACAGACAGGGAATATCAAGAACTTAGAAATGCATCAATAAAAACCTTAAGAGAAATAGGAGT
>QCOD01000015.1 GCA_003209955.1 OCS116 cluster bacterium AG-430-B22 | reverse complement strand
AATCAAAGAAATAAGATGTTGATCATTTTGAAATAAATCTAGAGCCTCAATTGAAAAAGTAGAAAAAGTTGTGAAACCTCCTAAAAAACCAATCATTAAAAAAGATTTTAAGAATTCATTATTTGAGTCTTTTAATAAAAAAAAGAATATGCCAATTAAAAAAGATCCAGTTACATTTACTATAAGCGTAGATAATGGAAAACTTGAGTTAGAAATAAAATTTACTGTCCCTATATAGTATCTTAGCAATGAGCCAATTGCTCCACCGATTGCAATACTTAATACAATCAAATTATTCTCCTTTAATTTTTTTAATTTAAATAATAAGTATATTATTATTATATAAAATTAAAATTTAATATGACTAATCATTTAATAAATACAACTGTAACCTGGCTTAAATATGATGGAAAAATTATTGGTAGTGATTTTTTGGAAGATAATAAATTACAAATAATTCGAAAAACAAAAATACCAGTTAAGGAGTATAAAAAAATATATAAAGAAGTTGGTTACAAATACAACTGGATTGGAAGGCTAAAAATTAAAGAAACTGAATTAAAGGAAATAATTCATAGTAGTCTTGTAGATATTTATTTAATGAAAAAAAATAATAAAATAATTGGATTCCTTGAAATGGATTATAGAACATCAAAAGAAATTAAAATCGTACATCTGGGTTTAATAGAGAGCTATATTGGAAAAGGTTATGGAAAAAAACTATTAAAATTTGCCATAAAAAGAGCTAATGAATTAAAAATTCAACCTTTGATCTTACAAACTAATTCTTTAGATCATCCAAATGCATTGCTTTTTTATCAAAAAAATGGTTTTCAAGTATATTCAAGAAGGAACGCAAAAGTGATTATGGATAATGTTTATGAAAAATAAGATTAATATATTTGTTGTTTTGTCATTCTTCTTTTTATTACCTCTAAACATTTTTGCCTCGGAAAAAACCCTACACAGAGGAAATGGAGCGGAACCTGACACACTTGACCCTCATTTAGCAACTGGTCATTGGGAGGGAAGTATTATAAATGATATCTTTATTGGTTTATTTACAAAAGGTATAGATGGATCATCAATTAAAGGGTCAGTTAAAAACTATACAAAAAGTGAAGATGGCCTTACTTACACTTTTACCTTAAGACAAGATCATTATTGGTCCGATGGTGTAAATGTAACTGCAGAAGATTATGTGAATGGTTTTAGAAGAGTTTTAGATCCTTTAACAGCTTCCCAATATGGATCATTGTTATATTTAATTAAAAATGGTTTTGAGGTAAACTCAGGATCGCTATCTCCAGAAAACTTAGGTGTACAAAAAATTGATAATTATACGCTTCAAATAACACTTAACTACCCTGCGCCTTATTTTGAAGAAATGCTAACACATTATACCACCTATCCTATTCCTAGCCACATCATTAAAAAATATGGCAAAGAGTGGATTAAACCGAAAAATATAGTAACAAATGGACCATATAAACTTTCTACTTGGAGGGCTCACGATCATATTTCACTAAAAAGGAATAACTTTTTTTATGATAATGATAATGTTTGGTATGATGAAGTAAAATACTACCCTACTGAAGATAATGAAGCCGCTTTAAGACGATTTAGAGCAGGAGAATTAGATATAAATAGTGGGTTTCCTGAAAATAAAACCACTTGGCTTAAAAAAAATATGCCTAATAATATTAGGTTAGATAATATCTTGGTTGTAACATATTTGATTTTTAATACTCAAAAAAAGCCATTTGATAATCCAAAAGTTAGAAGGGCTGTTTCTTTATCAATAGATAGAGATGTAATAGTAAATAAAATAAGGGGTTTTAACGAGACTATAGCTTGGTCGTTAGTACCAGAAGGAATTAAAAATTATAAATATGAAGAATTAGTAGAAGAGAGAAAATTAACTCAGCAAGAGAGATATTTAGTTGCTAGAAATCTACTTAAAGAAAGTGGTTATACTAAAGACACACCTCTTACATTCACCCTAAAATATAGGCAAGGAGGGGATCAAAAAAAACATATGGTTGCTATTCAGTCTATGCTTAGAAATTCTGGCATAATAGTTGAGCTTGAAGGATCTGAACCAAAAGTATTATATAGTTATCTTAGGACAGGTGATTTTCAAGTAGGTGATGCAGGGTGGATAGCAGATTTTAATGATGCTTCAAATTTTCTATTCTTATTCCAACAATCATCTGGTCCTTTAAATTATGGAAATTACAATAACCCTGTTTTTGATAACTTAGTTAATAATGCCCTGTCGGAGTTAGATATTACAAAGCGAGCAAAAACACTTAAAGAAGCAGAAATTATTCTTTTAAATGATATGCCTTTTGCACCAATTTTATTTGGAATAAGTAGATGGCTAGTAAAAGAAAATATTGATGGATGGCAAACAAATTATGCAGCATATCACCCAACAAGATTCTTAAAGCCTAGAAAATAAATTTAAGGCCTAACCAATTAAATGATTAAGCCTTTAATTAATTAAAACTGAGAAGCAATCCTTACATACCAGAATTGTGATCCCCAAGTCCTATAAGAAGGATCAAAATCATTAGCAAATGATTCTGGGAAATAAGGTGGATCTTCATCTAATATGTTATCTACTCCAACAGTTAATGTAGAATTGATACTTTCAAATATATACGAAGCTTGCGCATCCCAATACCAAGTATCACCTAAATTTCTAATTTCATCGCCAGATAAATATGAGCCATCTGCAGTTGTTCTAGGAACTTGCCCCGCAACACCATCAACTTCGCCATGATATTGACCTGACAAAGAAACGGTTAAAGCATCTTGATTCCATACAAGACCTAGATTGGCTTTGATTTCTTTGAATTGTGATCTTCCATTACCAGTTACATAACCAGCATAATGCTCTACAGATCCATCGGCCTTAGTAACATCGTATGAATCAAGAACAGCTATTTCACTTGAAACTCTCCAATTACCCAGATTATCTGACCAATCATAAGTAGCCGCAATTTCAAAACCTGAAGTTTCAACCATACCTATGTTATTAGTTGTATTCCTAAGATCTTTAACGAAGCCAGTAGATAGTCTTTCAATTAGCGCACAATATGCTTGATTGTTTTCACTATAACAACCATTCATGATAAGTTGGGAACCAATTGCTGAAATAGTGTTTGTAATTTCAATTTCATAATAATCAGCATACAACTTAAGACCTTCAACAGGTGCTAATATTACGCCTAAATTAATACCTTCAGACTCCTCTGGTTGAACATCTGGATTACCACCAACGGTAACCCTTATTTGAGTATTAGGCTGAGTAAATCCCGTAGGCACTCCATCTGTTAAACATTGTCCTGATTGAGTACCATCAGCATTTCCAGTAAAGTTAGGAGCATTCACATCACATGGATCTTGAATATCAGGATAACTATCATTATTCCCGCTATATAGATTTCCAATTGAAGGAGCTCTGAATCCTTCAGCAAAGGTTGCTCTGAAAGTAACAATATCATTTGGTGAATAAGTTAAACCGTATTTAGCGTTAGTTGTTTCACCAAAGGATGAATAATCAGAATATCTTACTGAAGCACTTAAATCTAAGCCGTCAGCAACAGGAATTGCTAATTCTAAGAAAGTTTCATCGACCTCAAACTCTCCGCTTACTGGGCTGGCAGCATTACCAGATGATAACCCTGCAGCAATAAATGCATCGGGCTCATAACCACCCTCTTCTTTTCTGTGCTCATAACCAAAAGCAATACCAACTGGACCGGCAGGAAGTTGTGCAAGCTCTCCTGATACATCGAATCCAAAATTTTTCATTTCATTTTCACCTGTATCATGAGCTAGGAATGTAATGTATTCAACCATTTCTGGTGTAATAGAACCTGTTCCTGTCCACAACCCATCTCCAATGTATTTGCTGTCTGAACCTTGTCCTCCAAAGATATTTAATGGAACACAACTTCCAGTACATGCATCACCGCTGAGAGCTTTTTTAATATTTCCTGTATTTAAAAGACCTTTAGTTGTTGTAACATTCTTGTTTTGGGCCCAGATAAAATATGCAGATACATCCCAGTCAGCAATTTTTGTTTCAAGACCCATAGAAAGTCTGTATGTTTCAGTATCTTGAATAAAGTCCCTATTTCCAGCTTCAAGTAATCTTCTACCTAACCAACCTACTGCATACCCACCTGGGTAGTTTGCATCGTTACAAGCCTTTCCTTCAACTGAAAGACCAGTTAAATCACAAAACTCTAAACCAAAAGGGTTATATGGGTTATTTCTTGAAATACCTTCACTTCCACCAAAATCACCAAATCCATAAAATAATGGCATTGGCGCTAATAACTGATCTGAAACTCTATTTTGATAAACACCGAATAAGGTTACTGAGGTATCTTCTGCTATTTCAAATGTTCCTTTAGCGAAAAAGTTTTTTCTCTCGCTTGGGGTTTCTACATAATTATATGGATTATAATTAAATCGATCATCAGGGCTTGTCCAACATCTAAAGTCACTAGGGGAAGATCCTGATGTACCCTCGCTTGGTTGAAAATTACTACAACCTGGTACAACATCTCCATATGCTAGTCTACCCTGTGGGGTTCCTGAGGATCCACCAAAACTTGGTCTTGCTGCTGTTTCTTCTCTTTCCCAATTACCTAATTCATGTACATCAACATATGAAGCACCCATAATGAATGATCCTCCATCAAAAGTTGATCCCATACTTATTGAAAAATTATCAGCTACACCGCCGCCGTCAAAATATTCTCCTCTTTGAAAAGAGACATCCAATCCATCATATGAATCTTTAGTAACTATATTTATAACTGCACCAATCGCATCTGAACCATAAATCGATGACGCACCATCTTTAAGTACCTCAACTCTCTCTACAGCAGCAGTTGGAATAGTATTGATATCAACAGAACCATTAGCGCCTTCACCACTATTAACCCACCTTCTTCCATCAACTAAAACAAGAGTTCGTTGTGATCCAAGATTCCTAAAATCAATTCTAACAGAACCATCTCCACCGTTATTATAATTTCTGTTAAGACCTGATCCTTGTCCTGGAAGTTCAAGCAAAACTTCACCTATAGAAATCTTACCCGATAGAAGAATATCTTCTTGATCAACAATAGAAACAGGTGAAAAACTATCTGTAGCAGTAGTTTTAATTCTTGAGCCTGTTACAATAATCTCTTCTACCTCAGCTGTTTCATTTTGAGCATTTAATTCAAAAGAAAATGAAAATAGAAAGGCAAAAGAAAGAGTATAAATAACCCTAATAAATTTTTTAAAATTTAGCATATGGTCTCCAGACATATTTTTTATATTAAATTCAGTTAGATATTAGCATTTTTAAGTATTTTATGTCAATTTTATGACAATTTTTTAATATCATAAAATAATAACTTAAAAGTTATTTTTGGTTATACTCGAAATAATTTAATAATTAGTAAGGTTAAAATGATTAAAGCATATGAGAATATAAATGAATCTTTCAGTAATTTATTAGAAATAATGTCGTTACTAAGAGATCCAGTAAATGGTTGTGAATGGGATAAAGCTCAGGACTCAAATAGTATAAAAAAATATTGTGTAGAAGAAGCCTATGAGGTTGTTGAAGCAATAGAAAAAAAAGATAATGTAGCTTTATGTGAAGAATTAGGGGATTTATTACTCCAAGTAATTTTTCATGCAGAAATTAATAAAGAAAAAGGAAATTTTGACATCAAGGACATCATTGATAACTTATCTAAAAAAATAGTAAGAAGACATCCGCATGTGTTTGAAAAAGACTCTAAAATAAATTCATTAAAACAAATTGAAAAAAATTGGAACAGAATTAAACAAAAGGAAAGATCAAAAAAAGGAAATGATAGTATTCTTGGTGATATACCAAATTGCTTTCCAGCAATGCTAAGATCTATAAAATTACAAAAAAGAGCATCTGAAAATGGTTTTGATTGGAAGAACCCCGATGATACTTTGAAAAAAATAGATGAAGAGAGAAATGAACTAAAAACTGCATTAGATCAACAAAATATAGACCTAGTTGAAGAAGAAATTGGAGATTTAATTTTCTCAACCATTAATTTATCTCGAAAATTAAAGATTGATCCCGAAAATGCATTAAGAAATACAAATAAGAAATTTAAAGATCGTATAAATTATATTGAGGATAAATTAAAAAAAGAAAATAAAACATTTGAAAAATCCAATTTAGCAAAATTGGAAAAATTATGGAATGAAGCTAAAAAGCAACTAAACAGGTAAAATGGTCGAGATTGCGTGCTTATAAACTAATTGAATATTATTTGAGCCTTTTAATGTGATAGTATTTACATCAGAAGAAGTGATTGTTCCTTCAAGTTTAATGCCGCTTATCAAAAAGACAGTTACTTGTTTATAATTATCAATTAGATCTTTGATAAAATCTTCTTCATTAATTTCTACTTCATTTTCTAATGTTCTATCTAACATAAGCAGAATATATATTGAGCCCTTTATTTAATATAATTAATAATAAAAATACAAATTATTTATAATGTAAATATCAGTAATAACTCGCACTAACTCTAAAAAATTGCTCTACTTCATGTATTTTTTCAGGAACAGCGAAAATTGTAACATAGTCACCTTGTTTTATTTTTGTATCACCTCTTGGCATAATAATCTTTTTATCTCTTAAAATACCACCAATTCTTAATCCATTTGCCAAATGCAATTCCTCTATTGTAGGGCCAACTAATTCTGATGATGAAGATACCTCACCTTCAATTACTTCTGCAGAACCATCTGATAAGGTATGTATATTTCTTATATGCCCTCTTCTAACATGTCTTAAAATTGATGATACCGTTATGGCCTTAGGATCTAAAAAATCTCCAATATCGACAGATCTGATAAGGCCTTGAAAATCCTTATTGTTTAAAAGCGCAATAACCCTCTCACAACCATCACTTTTTGCAAATGCCGCAGAAATAAAGTTGGTTTCATCGCTATTTGTAAGACTAATTAAAATGTCAGCATTGGATATTTCTGCCTCATTTAGGATATCCTTGTCCATACCTGAGCCAAGTATAATAAAACTTTTATCAAATTTATCTGATAAATCCTCAGCAATACTCTCGTCTATTTCAATTATACGTAGAGAAATATTATCTATATTACTCTCCAATAACTTTCCAACTTCTTTTCCAATTGATCCACCACCAATCAAAACAATTCTTCTTGCTTGTTCATTTTGATAACCAAAAATTGATAAAACCCTTGCAGAAAATTCACTTGGACAAATAAGATAAGCTAAATCATTTTTTACTAATTTATCATTAAACTTTGGAGTTATTATATCATTATCTCTTTTTAGGCCAACTATGACCGTATTTAAATCAGGAAATAATTCAGTTAATGCACCAATTTCTGTGTTCTTTATTGGACAATCTTCTTCTACCCTTAAACCTAAAAATCTTAAATTATTATTTCCAAAAGGAACATTTTCAAAAGCACCGGGTAATTCAAATCTTCTAAAAACTGATTTAGCAACTTCTTTTTCAGGAGATATAATTATATTCACTGGTAAATTAGAGCTTGTAAATAAATCTTGATAAGATGGATTTAAATAAGATTTATCTCTTACTCTTGCTATTCTCTTAGGAACCTCAAATAGAGAATGAGCAACCTGACAAGCCATCATATTTATTTCGTCAGATGGAGTAACCGAAATCAACATTTCAGCCTCAGCAGCTCCAGCTTCGCCCAAAATATCTGGATGAGCTCCATGTCCAACAATTCCTCTTATATCAAGTTTATTTCCTAGTTTTTCAATTAATCTTTTTGAGGAGTCAATAATGGTTACTTCATTACCAATTTGAGATAATTTTTCAGCAATAGCTCTTCCACTTAAACCAGCACCACATATAATAATTTTCATTTATTTTCCAATTAAGTGTTTATTACTTATTAATAAAACTTTGTAATTTTTTCTTAGGTCCAATATTTAAATCGCTTAACTTTCTGTGTAATGCAGACCTATCCATTCCAATAAATTTAGCAGTTTTAGTTATGTTTCCATTAAAATTATTAATTTGAGCTTTTAAGTATTTTTTTTCGAAATCAGCTCTTGCTGTTCTCAAATCCATTTCCAAATCTATAACGAGGAATTTGTCCAAAACATATCTCCTAAAAATATGTTGCTTCAATACAACAAAAAATAATTATTGTCACTATTTTCATTTACTAATCAATTTTTGGAAAAATGACTTTTGGTTCCTTAATCTTAATTCCTGATTTAAGAGCGAAATTAGAATTTAAATTAGAAAAGGATCTCTCTTTTAAGTCAACATTTAAAAAATCTAAGAGTTTATTTGAGCCTTCAATAATAACGGGTTGTAATAATATTGAAGTAATGCGAAGGATCTCACAAGTAACCCATAAAACAGTATTCATTCTATTGGAATTTTTTTTATCAAGCTCCCATGGTTTTTGATCACTAAAATATTTATTAGTTGATGAAATGATGTCAAAAATAGAATTTAAATAAGCATGAATCTGATAATCATTCATAAATTCAAGAGACTTTTGATACAAGCTATATGCATTATCCAATAAAGATAAATCAATGTTATTAAGGTCACCTTTATTAGGCATTTTCCCATCACATTTAGAAAATATCATCTTTAGGCATCTTTGAGATAAATTTCCTAAATCATTTGATAAAAAAGCATTTGAGTGATTAGTGATAAGTTCATGGCTATAATTGCCATCATTACCAAATGGTGTTGTCGATAATAAGTAAAACCTTAATTGGTCAACTCCATAACGATCTAATAAGTCGATAGGATCAACAGTATTTCCAACACTTTTAGATATTTTTTCACCCTTATTAAGAAGAAAACCATGAGAGAAAATCATTTTAGGAATATCAAGTCCGGCTGAAAAAAGAAATGCAGGCCAATAAACAGCATGGAATCTAGTGATGTCTTTACCAATAAGGTGGATATCAGCTGGCCAATATTTATCAAAAGATTTACTTCCCTCACACCAATCAAGTGCAGAAATGTAATTAGTCAAAGCATCAAGCCATACATAAATGGAGTGCTCATTATTCTCTTCAACTGGGATCCCCCAAGAAATATTTTTTCTTGAAATGGAAATATCTTTAAGACCGGATTGTACAAAATTTTTTATTTCATTCATTCTCGAATTTGGAAGTATAAAACTCTTATTTCTTTCATAAAGCTCTAATAATTTCTTTTCATATTTAGATAATTTAAAGAAATAACTCTCTTCATCTACCCACTCAACAGGATTGCCATTAGGCGATAAATATGAGTCATTATCAGATTTTATCAATTCTTCTTCGCTATAAAATGCTTCATCTCTGATTGAATACCACCCAGAATATTGATCAAGATAAATATCCCCTTTATCATAGAGATTCTTCCAAATTGAGTGAACATTTTTTTTATGTCTATCATCAGTTGTTCTTATAAAATCATTATTAGAACAATTTAAATATTTAGCTAATTCAATAAATTCTTTTGATACTTTATCAACATAGTCTTTAGGTTTAACACCTACTTCTTTTGCTTTTTGTTGAACCTTTAAACCATGTTCATCGGTTCCAGTTAAAAAGAAGACATCATAACCATCCAATCTTTTAAACCTAGCAATTACATCAGCGGCTATTACTTCATAAGCATGACCTATATGGGGAGAGCCATTAGTATAAGATATTGCAGTGCTAATATAGAATGAATTAGTCATCAGTTTTTCTCAAATATATAGTGATTTCTTAATTAATAAAACTAAGTCTAAAATAATATGATTAGTTAAATTATTATATTTTTTACCCTCATAATAAATTTTTTGAATCTTTTCTCTAATATAAAAAAATTTATTAATTTTTTCTTTTTCGAGGTCATCCTTTCTGACGGCAAATTCACTAATTAATTTATCAATCTTTATGATTGATAGCTCAAAAAACAAATCTAATTTATTTGAACTTCTAAGAAAACTCTCTAATTCATATAAATCTTCATCAGAGTATTCAGTAAATAGTTTTCTTATCTTTGCACTTATTTCTTGCGCATCTTCCTTTATTAACTCCAGAGCTCTTCCAAAACTCCCATTGGATAAATCAATAATTTCTTTTAGATCATATACCTCATCAATATGAATTTTTGTTTTAAGAAAACTTTCAATTTCATCATTCGAGAATTTTCTAAATTGAAGATTTATACATCTTGATTTTATAGTTGGAAGTATTGAGTCTCTATTATGAGAAACAATAAAAAAAAGACTATTTCGTGGAGGTTCCTCAAGTATTTTTAGAAGTGCATTTGTAGAATTTATATTCATTTCGTCAAGGGAGTCTATAATGCAAATCTTATAGCCTCCTAGAATTGGAGTATGATTAAAAAAATTTATACAATCTCTCACTTGATCGATCTCTATTAATGACTTGTTATTTTCGATATCTTTTCTAAGAACCATAAAATCCGGATGGCTATCACTCTCAATTAATTTAGAAACTTTTTCAGAGTTACTTATATTCATATTATTCTCTAAAGAATCTGACAAAATGTATTTTGCACATCTATAAGAAAAAGTTGCTTTGCCTAGACCCTTTATTCCGCTTAGAAGATAAGCATGATGAAGTTTATTAGTATTTATTGAATTAACCATAAATTCTTCAATATTATTGTTTCCAATAAAATTAGATGTTTCTTTTGCTGGGCTATCCAATTTAGTTATTCCTCTTGTTTATCAGTTATGAGATTGTTAATTACATTTATTATTAAATTATTAATTTCCTGTTCATTAAGTGAAGCATCAACAACAACACAACGATCTTTATTTTTTTTTGCTATTTCTAAAAATGCACTCCTAATATTATTATGAAAATCAATATCATAATTTTCAAATCTATTCTCTTCGTTGGGTCTATCAAGAGATCTTTTAAGCCCTAATTTAGGATCGATATCTAAGACAAAAGTTACATCAGGTTCAATGTCTCCAATTATTATTTTTTTAAGTTTCTTCATCTTATCAATACCTAAATTATGAGCCACTCCTTGATAAGCGTATGTTGAGTCATAAAATCTATCACAAATTACATTCTTTCCTGAATTAAGAGCAGGTTCAATGACATGAATTAAATGCTCATATCTTGAAGCCCACATTAATAAAGCTTCAGACATAGGAGTCCACCTTTCTAACTTTCCAGTAGTAAGTAAATCTCTTAAAATCTCAGCAGAAGGAGTTCCTCCAGGTTCTCTCGTTTTAATTGTTTCAAAATTTAAATTATCTAAGTAATCTTTTAATAAATTAACTTGAGTTGATTTACCTGAACCATCCCCTCCCTCAAAAGTTATAAATAAATTATTCATCTTTATACAAAAAATAGTCAAAAGATTTTATAAAACCAGAAAAAAAATTAACTTTCTTAATATTTTCTCCTGCAAGTAGATTTAATTCAATACTCTTTCTTCCAGGAATAATAACCTTCATAGAGCCAACAATATCACCTTTAGTTATAGGAGCATATAAAGGTTCAGAATATTTATATTCAACTCTAATACCCCTTCTTCCTGGTATATCTAGTAATAAATCTAGGTCATTACCTATAATTAATGGTAAGTTATTTGTGTTTCCTTTCCAAACTGTTGCATAGTCTATTATTTGGTTATTCTTAAAGATAGAATAGTCTTTAAATCCTCGATATCCATAATTAACTAATCTAGTTATTTCAATAGTTCTTTCATCAACATTATCTAAACCTGCAACTATACCAATCAATCTTCTATTATTTTTTTTTGATGATACTATGATTCCAAAACCTGATTCACTTGTATAACCAGTTTTTAATCCATCGACCCCAAGATCAGATTTTAATATATTATTTCTGTTATATTGAGTAATATTGTTCCACGTAAAAGATCTATCATTAAAAAAATTATAATATTCTGGAAAATCGGTAATAATATATTTAGCAAGCCTTACTAAATCTTCTGCTGTAGTATAATGATCAATATCATGAAGCCCGGATGAATTTTTAAAATTAGAATTATTCAATCCCATTTCTAAAGCATAATAGTTCATTTGTTGGGCAAAACTGTCCTCGGAACCAGAAAGCGCCTCTGCAACTATAACGCAAGCGTCATTACCTGAAGATACAACAATTCCTTTTATTAAATTCTCAACAGATATCTCTGTTTCTATTTCTGCATACATTGTAGAACCTTCTTTTTGATATGCATTTCTGGATACAAAAAATTTATCTTCCAATGAGACTATACCTTTATTTAATGAGTCAAATAAAATGTACAATGTCATTAATTTTGACATTGATGCAGGATAAATCTTTTTATTTTCATTTTTTGAAAACAGAACTTGATTTGTATCAAAATCAATTAAAAGTATATTTTTTGCTGAAGAGTCAAACGAGAGCAATGTCTGACAATTAAAAGTAAACAATAAAAATATTAACAATAGATTTAGTTTAGTTTTCATTTTTTACTATTTTAGTACCCTTAATACCAATAAAATTAATGGTCTCTTGAAGCTTACTAACATATTCTTTTCGATGATAAGGTCCAATAGACATTTTATAAAAGTGATTATTATTTATTTCTTTTTTCTCAATATTTAGTTTACTAAAACTTTTTAAGTTTTGTTTAAGTTTATTCACATTTTCAATATCAGTGAAGCTTCCAATAGCTAACGAATATGTTTCTTTTTTATTTGAATATTTGTTTATATTAGATTGATTAATATATTTCTTTTTTGAAATTACATTTCCATATTGATCATAAATATTAGCCATAGCAAAATATTGTACCCTTACTCTTTGTGTGCCTTTATCTTTAAAGCCTAACAATTCAGCAGCCTTCATAGATAAATCAATAATCCTCTCTTTTGCAAATGGACCACGATCATTAACCCTCATTATCAATGATTTATTATTATCCAGGTTTGTAACTTTAACTTGAGATGGTAAAGGTAGAGTTTTATGAGCAGCACTAACTTTATACATATTAAATTTCTCTCCATTAGCTGTGGGTTTTCCATGGAATTTTTTTCCATACCATGATGCTATCCCTATTTCATCATATGCAGTTTCTTCTTTCGGATAATAGACCTTATTATCAATCAAATAAGGATCGCCAATTTTATAAATACCTCCATAAAAATGATTATTGTTGCTTTTATATTTTTGATTAGAATTATTTGATGTACAACTAACTAATACAAAAATTAGAGCAAATGTTATGAATCTGAAAAAAAACATATATTTAGAATTATTATCAGGATTCGTTATTTAAAATATTGAGATATTTGAAAGTTATGCAATTTAAACAAATAAAAATTCCTACAAACAATATAAATATTAATACTGTGATTGAAGGTTCTGGTACGCCTTTATTTTTTATTCACGGTTGGCCTGAAAGTTTTTATAGCTGGAGACATCAAATAAAATTTTTTTCAAAACTTGGATACAAGGTTATTGTTCCAGATGTACGTGGGTATGGTGGTTCTGATAGGCCGGAAAATATATCTGATTATTCTATGAAGAAAATAACAACTGATTTAATTGGAATACTCGACTATTTAGGTGAAAATAAAGCACATATAGTTGGACATGATTGGGGGGGCACCAATCTCATGGTATACAAGCTTATTATATCCTGAAAGAGTCTTATCCGTTTCTGGACTTTCAGTTCCACACTCATTCCTAGGTGGTAATATTAAACCAACCGAAATGCTTAAAGAGCTTTATAAAAAGAATTTCTTTTACATATTGTATTTTCAAGAAGAAGGTCTTGCTGAAAAGGAACTTGAAAAAAATATGAAAAACTCTCTAAGACTAATTTTTTCAAATTCAGATTATAGGGGAATGCTTAAAAATATCGAAACAATGATTAATCAAAATAAGCTCAAAGGAGAAGGCTTTTTAGATGGAATGAAAAATTTTCAAACTTTACCAAAGTGGTTGAATGAAAATGATTTAATATTTTATTCCGATCAATTTTTAAGTAGCGGTATGAGAGGTCCCTTAAATAGATATAGATGTATAGATTTAGATTGGGAGGAATTAAATCACCTTTCAAATGAAAAAATTTCTAGACCTTCTTGCTTTATTACTGGCGATCTAGATCCAGTAAATTTTATGGTATTAAATGGTTTAAAATCTTCAGAGCAGGATAAGTCTGATAACGAACTATTTAAAGATCACATCAGTAAAAATTATACTGATTTAAGAGAATTGAAAATAATTAAAGAATGTGGTCATTGGACCCAACAAGAAAAACCGAACGAGGTAAACAAGATTTTGATGGACTTTTTAGATAAAATATAATCATTAATTAAATACCTGCGGAGGGGTGGCCGAGTGGTTGAAGGCACTGGTCTTGAAAACCAGCAGGCGGGCAACCGTCTCGGGGGTTCGAATCCCTCCCCCTCCGCCAAAAAAAAATGAAAAAAGAAATAGAAGAAATAGTAAAAGAACTTTGTTCACCTAATGGTGAATTTCCAACAAAAATTATCGAATTAAATGGATATGAGTATTTAGAATTTGATTGGGGCCCAAAAACTCTTTTTGAATATTTTAATCTTTATAAAGATCATAAAAATAAAGAAATGATTGTCTATGAAGATGAAAGATGGACATATGGGGAAGCTTATAAATTTTCATCAGCTTTCGCCAATTCTCTAATTAATGACTTTGGGGTAAAAAAAGGAGATAGAATTGCCATAGCATCAAGAAATTACCCAGAATGGATTTTTAGCTTTATAGCAATAACTAGTATTGGAGCAATTGCTGTTCCAATGAATAGTTGGTGGACATCTAAAGAACTTAAATATGGTATTGAAGATAGCGACTCTAAAATACTCATAGTTGATGAAGAAAGATTAAATAGAATTAGTAGTTTCTATAAAAAAAATAATCTTAAGATTATTGTTATTAGACCTGATAATAAAAATCATAAAAATAATTGGGTATCATATTCGAGAAAATATATTTCTGAAAAAATGCCAATATTTGATATTAATCCTGTTGATGATGCAACAATCTTATATACTTCTGGGTCGACAGGACATCCAAAAGGGGTATGCTCATCACATAAATCTATTATTTCTACTTTACTTCAATGGATGGTTGTTGCTACGGCAAGAAATATTAAGGATGACATAATAGCTAATGAAGAGATTCAGCCTTCATGTCTTTTAACTGTACCCTTATTTCATGTCACTGGAAGCCATGCACAGTTTATGCTTTCATTTCTATCGGGAAGGAAGATGGTCATGATGTATAAATGGGACTCAGAAAAAGCATTATCTCTAATAGAAAAAGAAGAAATAACGACACTTAATGGTGTTCCAACTATGACATTAGAAGTTATGCGTGATGAAAGTAGAAAGAACTATGATTTATCATCATTAAAGGAACTTTCTGGGGGAGGAGCAGCAAGGCCCTCTTCTCATGTAAAAGAACTAAAGAATGAATTTCCAAATGCCTCTCCTGGTTTAGGTTATGGATTGACAGAAACCAATGCAGCTGGCGCTGTTATATCTGGCGATGATTATCTTAATAGACCAGGCTCTACTGGAAAGCCTACACCTCCATTAACTAAAATTAAGATTGTTGATAGTAATCAAAAAGAATGCAATGAAAATGAAGTCGGCGAAGTATGGATAAAATCAATTACTAATTTTAGTAAATATTGGAATAATGAAGAAGCAACAAATGAAGCATTTTTTAATGATTGGTTTAGATCAGGCGACTTAGGTTATCTAGATGAAGATAATTTTTTATATATTGTTGATAGGGCTAAAGATATAGTTATTAGGGGAGGAGAAAATATTTCTTGCCTTGAGGTAGAAGATGCAATTAATAAACACCCTAATATAATTGAGGCAAGTGTCTATGGCGTTCCTGATGAAAGATTAGGAGAAAAGCTCTGTTGTTCAATTTCTTTAAAGGAATTAAATGATTTTGATGAAAGTGCATTCAATATATATCTTAGAGATTATATCGCTAATTTCAAAATACCTGAATATTATGATTTACACAAAAACAAACTTCCAAGAACAGCTTCGGGTAAAATTTATAAATTAAAATTGAGAGATGAAACCAAAGTAAAATTAAATATCACTGACTAAATATACGAAAAGTTGCAGATGCTGCAGCTACTTCCTCTTCATTTTCATTACGTAAAATTGACTCTGCGAATCCAATCGATTTACCAATTTTTACAACATTACCTTCTCCATAATAAAGCCCAGGATATGCAGAAGCTAAAAAAATTGTTTTAAGTTCAATTGTTGCATGTTTATTATCATGCATTGTATGAAGCGCATGACCACATAACATATCTAATGCAGTAGATAAAATACCGCCAGTTATAATATTATTTCTATTGGCAAAACGGTTATCTAATTTATATTTGTGAACTACATGCCCTTTTTCTATTTTTACATGCTCTCTATCCAATAGTCCTCCAATGGGTGGTATTATAGTTAAGTCTTTCATATGAAAATCCTTTTTTTTGATATTAATAAGATAATTTGTTTTTTTAAAAAAGAAGATATTTGCTCCTTTTAGTAAGTTGATGTATGTCTAAGAAATTAAACTGAGAAAAAAAATGACTTTTGGAAGAAAATTTTACGAACCATTAGCTGATGGTGCTCCGAAACCTAAATCAGAAATAAATAATGATTTAGAGAGAGTAATTCATTTCTTTCCTCCGCATTTAAAAAAAGTTACAGACAAGTTAGATGAAATCTCAAAAAGATCAGATGTAATACTTGGTAATCTAGAAGATGGAATTTCGCCTAAAGATAAAATTAAAGCAAGAAATGAGTTTGTTAAAAAATCAAAAAAAATAAATCTTAAAAATACAGGCTTATGGACTAGAGTAAATGCTATATCAAGCGAGTGGTTTTTAGATGATATATCTTTTCTTATAAAAGAATTGGGCAATAATCTAGATGTTATTATGCTACCAATGATAAACACTCCTGAAGAAATTTTATTTGCTGATAGAATTATTGCTCTTAACGAGGCTCAAAATAAGTTAAAAGAACAAATTAAAATCCATATAATTCTTGAGACAGCAGAAGGTGTTATGAATGTAGAATCTTTAGCTGCTTGCAGTCCTAGACTTCATGGATTTAGCTTAGGTCCGGCGGATCTTGCTGCATCAAGAGGCATGAAAACAGTTAGAGTTGGAGGAAGTCACCCTGATTACGGTATTTTATCTGACCCAAAAGATAAAATAACCAAAAGAAGGTTTATTCAACAAGATCTTTGGCACTATTCCCTTTCTAAAATGATAGATGCTTGTGCTTCTAATAATATAAAAGCTTTTTTTGGTCCTTATGGAGATTTTGATGATACTGAAGGATGTGAAATACAATTTAGAAATGCTTTTATTCTTGGATGTCATGGAGCCTGGTCTCTTCATCCATCACAAATTGATATCGCAAAAAAAGTTTTTTGTCCTAGTGTGGATGAGGTTAAAAAAGCAGCAAAAATTATTAAAGCTATGGGTGACGGAACTGGGGCAGTAAAAGTTGATGGCAAAATGCAAGATGAAGCGACTGTCAAACAAGCTAATGTAATTATTGAATTAGCCAAAAAAATTAGAAAAAAGGATCCTAAGTTATCGAAGAGTTTTTCTAAGTATTTAACTTGATAGGTTAGTTAATTTAGGAATAATAATACTTACAAATTATAGGAAAATGATTAAGGTAGAATATATCTAATTGAATGTTCTGGAGAATATTATGGAAAGAGATGCTAAATTCAAAATAGGTGAGATCGTTAAACATAGATTTTTATCATTTAGAGGTGTAATTTTCGATGTTGATCCAACATTCAATAATACGGAAGAATGGTGGTTATCTATTCCTGAGGATATCAGACCAAAAAAAGATCAGCCTTTTTATCATCTATTAGCAGAGAATGAAGTAACAGAATATGTAGCATATGTATCTGAACAAAATTTACTCTTTGATGAAACTGGTGAACCAGTGAGACACCCTCAAGTCAACGAAATTTTTGGTACTTTTAAAAATGGTTGTTATGAAATTCAATCCAGCAAAATGCACTAAAGGGTTTTTTAATTTTGATAAAAGATAGAAGACCTTATTACATAAGAAATTTAATAGAAAATTATTATAAATTTTGGACTTATTATTTTATTAAACCTCAATTTAGATCAGTAGGTAAAAATCTCGATATCAACAAACCTTGGAATTTAGATATATATGGAGATGATATTTTTGTAGGAAATAATGTTCACTTTAGAACTTCAAAAAATCTCATAACACAAATTTGTTCATGGAATAGAAATGATGCTAATGCAAGAATACTAATTGGTGATAATGTTTTAATATCTCCTGGAGTGAAAATATTGGCAGCAGAAGAAATAACAATCGGTAACAATGTTATGCTAGCAAGCAATGTTTATATAAGTGATTCAGATTGGCATAATGTTTACGATAGAATTAAAACTCCAGGTAAAAGTAAAAAAATAACGATAAAAGAAAACGCTTGGATAGGTGAAGGATCCAAAATTTCTAAAGGAGTAATAATTGGAGAAAATTCAATTATTGGTTTAGGATCAATAGTGACATCAGATGTTCCAGATAATAAAATATACGCTGGTAATCCTGCAAAAGAAATTAAATCAATTGATATTGATAAAGAAATAAGGAAAAGAGAGGAACTCTTTATTTCTGATGATTATGATAAATTAATTAAATATTTACTTAAAGAAGATCTCAAAAATAATTCCTTTATAAGTTGGATTAGAACTCTAGTATTCCCAAAAAGGGGTGATTAAAAAATAGATTTAACCTTTTCCTCATTTATTCCCCATTCCATTAAAGCAGTTTCATTGTGCTCACCATTTATAGCTGAAGGACCATTAATTTTTGACTCTGTTCTTGAAAATCTTGGCGCAACATTTGGTTGAATAACTCCATCAATTTCTACAAATGTTTCTCTATCAATATTATGTTGGTGTTTTGGTGCCTCATTTATTGAAAGGACAGGACTAAAACATACATCTGTTCCCTCCATTAAATTACACCACTCATCTCTTGTTTTTGTTAGAAAAATATCTTGAATTTTATCTTTTAAAAGAGGCCATTTTTCACGGTTCATTTGATCATCAAAGTCAGGATCTTGAATATTAGCTTTTTCTAATAATAATGCATAAAATTGTGGTTCTATTGATCCAATGGAAACATATTTTTTATCCTTAGTTTCGTATACATCATAAAAATGAGCGCCCGTATCTAATAAATTAGAACCTCGTGAGTTTTGCCAAATTTTTGAACTTGTAAAACCATAAAACATAGACATTAATGAAGCCGAACCATCAGTCATAGCGCAATCGACAACTTGACCTTCGCCAGAACTATTGGCTTCATGTAAGGCTGCTAACATTCCCATAGCAAGATAAAGCGCTCCTCCGCCAAAATCACCTATAAGATTTAAAGGTGGCACGGGTTTTTCTCCTTTTCTTCCAATAGCGTCCAATGCCCCAGTAAGGGAAATATAATTAATATCATGACCTGCAGCTTGAGATAGGCTTCCATGTTGACCCCATCCTGTCATCCTCCCGTAAACTAATTTCTTGTTAACTTTAAAGCAATCTTCAGGTCCAAGACCCAGACTTTCCATTTTGCCTGGTCGCATTCCCTCTTGAAGTATGTCTGCCTTTGAGACAAGATCAAGACAAATATCTAAATGATGAGGGTCTTTAAGATTAAGTACAACGGATTTTTTTCCGCGTCCTTCTATTATGTGTTTTGATCCACCTTTTGGAGATCTATCTATTCTTAACACTTCAGCACCCATATCAGCCAAAAGCATGCCACAAAAAGGGCCTGGCCCTATTCCAGCAAATTCAAGTACTTTTACATTATTTAATGGTCCACTCATATTTTCTCCCTTAGTTGCTTTCTTGATCTATGTTAATATTAAGTTCAGTAATTTTTTTTCTCAATGTATTTCTATTTAAACCTAGTAACTCAGCAGCTTTCAATTGATTTCCATTTTTGTTTTTTAAAACCTCCAAAAGTAAAACCTTTTCAAGTTCAGTAACAAAATAGTTATATACATCTCCTTGATACTCTTTGTTAATTTTATTTATATTTCTTGAAAGATAATTTTCTAAAATTTTTGAAAATTGATTGTCAGTATCTAACATTTGCTGGTCAAGCTTTTGGAGATTCAATATTTCTTCGGTGAGATCTTCATTCATTATATTTTCATCTATATAAAGAGCACATAATTTCAGAATAAAATTTTCAAGTTCTCTTACATTACCCGGCCATTGATATTTCTCTAAAATTTGAAAAGACTCAGTATTAAATTTTTTTGGCTCAAGTTTTAGATCTTTTGCTTTGTCTAAAAAATGATTAACTAATTCTGGAATATCTTCTTTTCTCTCTCTAAGTGGGGGTATGCTAATTGGGACTACATTGAGTCTATAAAACAAATCTTCTCTAAATTCACCATTCTCAATAAGATTAGAGAGATTCTTATGTGTTGCAGCTATAATTCTTGTATCTGCTTGAATTTTTTCTTTTCCTCCAATTGGTGTAAATTCACCCTCCTGTAAAACCCTTAACAACCTCGTTTGAGCATCTATAGGCATATCACCAATTTCATCTAAAAATAGCGTTCCTTTTTCGGCTAATTTAAATTTACCATCACTCTTTTGATGAGCGCCTGTAAAAGATCCTTTTTCATGTCCAAAAAGTTCACTTTCAATCAAATCATTAGGAATGGCAGCCATGTTGAGAGCTATGAAAGGTTTTTCTGACCTTGTGCTATATTTATGTAAAGCTTTAGCTACCAATTCCTTTCCTGTACCGCTCTCACCATAAATCATAACAGTAAGGTCATTTTGCGATAGCCTTGCTATAGATTTGTATAAATCTTGCATAGCAGGTGATCTACCAACAATAAGCTGTTTTTCAGGCTCATTTCTTAATTTTGATTTGTTTTTAAGGTTTTGTTTACTCTCTAATGCTTTCTTAATTAACTTTTGGAGCTCATCTAAATCAAATGGCTTGGGCAAGTAATCATAAGCTCCTTGTTTTGTTGCAGAAATTGCTGTTTGCAAATTATTTTTTGCACTAACTACAATTACAGGTAGGCTCTCTCTGTATTCGACTATTTGAGGTAAAATATCAAAAAGCTCTCCATCAGGAAGCATCACATCAGTGATCAATACATCTCCCTTATTACTTTCAATTAACTTCCATAGTTCTTTAAGGTTAGTTGCCGTAAAGATTTCATAACCTAAGTCTTGAAGATATCTAGAAGTGACTAATCTAATAGACTCGTCATCTTCAGCTATTATTAAACTTTTATTACTCATATTATAACTCCGCCATTAATCTAATAATAAATTTTGTTCCTTGATCAGTTAAATCAAGCTCAATAGTTCCATTATGATCACTAATAATTTTGGAAACTATTGATAACCCAAGCCCACCTTGGCCAATTTTTTTAGTGCTTACAAATGGTTGAAAAATTTCGTTTGATATTGAGGCTGGAATACCAGGACCATTATCTATTACAGAAACTTTAATTGGTAATTTTACTTTTTCTTCACTTAATTTTTCTTTAATAATGAATCCATGCTCATAATTAGTTGATAAGATAATTTCATTATCAGAGTCTGATTCATCACTAAATGCCTCGATTGAGTTTTTAATTAGATTAATAAATACTTGAATCAATTGATCTTCATTGCCAATAACATCTGGAATTGAAGGATCAAATTCTTCTGTTATTTTGATTTTCTTTTCACTTGAATTAATCATAACTTCTTTAACATGTCGTAAAATTGAATGAATATTAATTGGTTTTAAATCAATAGGAATTGATGCATCAAAAACTTGAAGATTATCTACCAATCTTTTAATTCTATCTACTTCATTTATTATAAGATCTGTCATAACAATTTCATTACTTTCAATATTCTTCTCTAAAATCTGTGCAGCTCCTCTAATACCAGCCAGGGGGTTTTTAACTTCATGAGCAAGAATTTGAGACATATTTGACATTGCTATTTTATTTTTCTGATTTTCATTTTGGAGTATTAATTTTTTTTCATTAAAGCCCTCTATCAAAATAATTTGATAGTAATTATCTGATCCTATTACTGGAGTTACCTCAACATCTATATCTTTATGCGAGCCAGAAATTGGAGTTGATAGATCAACTTTATATTCTTTAAAAGTTGTTTCTGTATTAAGAGAGTTATCTATCAAAGATAAAATTGGCGATGAAAAAGGAAGAATGCCTTCGATTGATTTTCCTACCAACACTTTAGAGCTTAATTTAAAAAAGTCTTCAGCAGCTGAATTCACCATATTTATAAGCTTTTGCTTATCAATTATTATAATTGGAAAGGTAATTGAATTTATGACTTGCTTATGTATATTATTATCATTAATCATTTTTATTGCCTAATTTTTAAGCATTTATATATTATGCCTAATAATTAGGCAAATTATGTTTCTGAAAAAAGTATATGATACATTTTATTATATTAGCTGCAGGAAAAAGCGAACGTTTCAAAAAGAAAAAGAGTAAATTATCTAAACAATTTTTCAAAGTTAATGGAGTTTCACCTTTAGAACATTTGATGACATCAGTCTCAAATAATCCACTAATAAACTCTATTACTTTAGTTATCAATAAGGATGATAAGCATCAAATAGAGGGCTTTAAAAAAAAATACCATAAGTTGAATAGCGTCATTAACGGCGGTATTACCCGTCAACAATCAACTTTCATAGCTCTTAAAAGCATTCGTAAAAAAAGGGTAAAAACTAAAAATGATGTAGTTTTAATTCATGATGCAGCTAGGCCTTTTTTAGAAAATCGAATTATAAAAAGTTGTATTTCTCAATTAAAAAAATATGAAGGAGTTTTTCCTGCTTTAGATATGGATGATACCCTTAGAAACAAAAAAAACTTAAATCCTTATGATAGAAACATCATTATTGGCTCACAAACACCTCAAGCATTCAAATTTGATAAAATTTATATGGCTTATCAAGAAATTAAAGGGAGTTATTCTGATGACATTGCCATTGCAAATAAGTTTGGACTAAGAATTAAAAAAATCGAAGGATCAAAGTTAAATTTTAAAATAACAAATCCTTCTGACATTAAAATATATGGAAAGCTGTTAGAGCAATATTATAGAAATAGAATCGGAAATGGATTTGATTTTCATAAATTTAAAAAAGGAAATTCAATCAAAATTGGTGGCTTAAAAATAAAAAGTAATTTTTCGTTAGAAGCAAATTCTGACGGTGACCCAATATTGCACTCGATTACCGATGCTATTTTAGGGGCATTAAATGAAAAAGATATTGGCTTTCATTTTGAACCAAATAATAAGAAATATAAAAATGTAAATTCAATTACTTTTATTAATAAGGCTCTTCGATTACTTATGGATAAAAAAGGTGAAATTATTAATTTGGATTTAAACATTATATGTGATTATCCAAAAATTAACCCAATTAGAGATAAGATTAGAAAAAATCTTTCAAAAATTCTGAAAATTAATGAAGATATTATTAATATTAAAGCCACATCAACTGAGGATGAAGGGTTTGTTAATACAAAAAATGGTATAGCTTGCCAAACCATGATTTCTCTTAGGGTATTTAATTATGATTAATAAATTAATAGTTAATTTTTGTACTCTCTTCAATTTAGGTTTTGTAAAATTTATGCCTGGAACTATTGGTTCATTAGTTTCACTTCCTTTAGGGTACATAACTATAAAATTTTTTGGTTTTTGGACATTTATTCTTATAATCATCCTTCTAATTTTAGTTAGCTATTTTGCTGTATCAAAATACTTATTATCAAATAAATCAAAAGATCCAAAAGAAGTTATTATTGATGAGTTTATTGGCCAGTTTATTGCTTTGATTTTTGTTCCAAATAGTTTTTTAGGGTTACTGTTAAGTTTTTTATTGTTTAGGTTTTTTGATATTACTAAACTTTATCCAGTTAATAAGGTAGAAAAAATACCAGGAGCAATAGGAGTTTTAGCGGATGATATTGTGGCAGGATTAATGACAGCTAGTATTATACTATTTTTAATTATCTTTGGTATTGATTTATGAATAAAGTCAAAATTGATAAACTGACTAAAAAAGTTGTTAAAGAATGCAAAAAGCAAAAAAGAATATTGGCTGTAGCTGAAAGCTGTACCGGCGGAATGCTAAGCAGTCAAATAACATCAATTTCAGGCTCATCAAAGATTTTTGATAGAGGATTTATTACTTACTCCAATGATGCAAAAATTGATTTAATAAATGTAAAAAAGAAAACACTAGAAAAATTTGGCGCAGTTTCTAAGGAAACAGCGATAGAAATGGTCGAAGGGACTATAAAAAATTCCCTCGCCTCATTGGCAATCTCAATAACTGGAGTAGCTGGACCAGGCGGAGGAACATCAGTTAATCCAGTTGGAACTGTATATATTGCTGTAATGATGGATGATAAAAGCGATATAAAAAAATTTAAATTTTCTGATAAAGGTAGAGAATTTATAAGGAAGGCAACTGTTTATGAAGCATTACTATTGTTATTTAACGAGCTCAAGAAGTAGATAACAATCTTTTCTCAAAAGATGATATTGTTTCTTTTATTAGAATACCTGATGCACTATCAATAGCTTTTTCTAATACAATATTATTCAAATCTAATTCTAAATTAACTGAAACTAGAGTTCCATCGTCATATTCATCAAAAACCCAATTTGCTTCTAAATAACGAAAAGAACCCTTTACTCCTAATGCATTAATTCTTTTTTCATAATCATAAAGCTTAACTTTACTTACAAATGAACCTGAAAAAATAAGATATTTCATATTTAGTTTAGCAAAAAAATAATCATGGACTCTTCTTTCAATAATTGACTTTTCGCACCAAGGTATAAATTCAGAGTATGATTCAACATCCGAAACTAAACCATAGAGGTTTTCAGCTGATGAATTTGAATGAACCTTTTTTTCAATTTTTAACAATTAACTTATTTTTTTAATTCTATTTTGTTTGAGAACTTTAAAATCTTCTTCTGCATGATGAGAGGAACGCGTTAAGGGGCTTGATGAAACCATGAGGAATCCCTTAGATTCAGCTATTATTTTATAACTATTAAATTCATCTGGAGTGACGTATTTAACAACTGGAGCGTGCTTTTTTGTTGGTTGCAAATATTGACCCAAAGTTAAAAAATCTACCTTTGCAGCCCTTAAATCGTCCATAACCTGCATAATTTCATTTTTTTTCTCTCCAAGTCCTAACATTAAACCTGATTTAGTAAATATATTAGGATTTTTATCCTTAACATCATTTAATAATCTTAGAGAATTAAAATATCTTGCTCCAGGCCTAATGGATAAATACAAACGCGGAACAGTTTCAAGATTATGATTAAATACATCGGGATAATCTTTCAATATTTTCTCTAGTGCATCTTCTTTTTTCAAAAAATCGGGAGTTAATATCTCTATAGTAGTTTCAGGAGATATTTTTCTAATAGCGTTTATAGTTTTAGCAAAATGCCCTGCTCCGCCATCATCAAGATCATCTCTATCAACTGAAGTAATTACTACATGACTTAAGTTCATTTTTTTCACAACCTGTGAAATCTTATATGGCTCAAATACATCCAGTTTATCAGGTAACCCTGTTTTAACATTACAAAATGCACAAGCTCTAGTGCATGTATCTCCCATAATCATAAAAGTAGCATGATTTTTTTGCCAACATTCTGAAATGTTTGGACAATTAGCCTCTTCACAAACAGTTACAATCTTAGACTCAGATAGTATTTTCTTTGTTTCAAGAAATTTCTTTGATCCAGAAACTCTTACTCTTAACCAATCTGGTTTTTTAATTTGAGAAGTCTCTTTATTATTTCTTTTCTCAGGGTGGCGAATGGAAGACACTTTAATTAATCCTTAAAATTAATGATAATTTATCAAAAAAAATAAATATAAGCAATTTAGTGTTTAGTTAGTTTAATTTAATAATATAATCATCTTCATGAGCATAACCTAAATATTCCCTTATAGTCTGATCAACAAGGTCAGAATCTTTAAATTCCACTATATTCCTTATTTTAATTTCCATTGTAGCATTGTTATTTTTAATTTTTTGTAATTCTTTAATATTTAAGGTTATTTCTTCATTAAGATTATTCAATGAAATCAGACCTCTTGAGGAATAAATTAAATTAGTTAATGCAAAAAAATTTATAAATAAAAAGAAAATTATTAGAGAAGAGCTAATTAAAAGATCTTTGTAATTAGCTTCAAATAGTAAGCTTCGAAAATATTCAAAAAAACGAATCATTAACCAAAGAATCATAAAAGACTATAATTGGTCAATAGTTAAAATTAATTCTTCTTTAAAATTGATTTACCTGCATATCTGGAATTATTCTTAAGATCACTCTCAATTCTAATTAATTGATTATATTTTGCAACTCTATCAGACCTAGTCATTGAACCTGTTTTGATTTGACCAGAATTTGTTGAAACAGATAAATCCGCTATAAATGTGTCTTCTGTTTCACCAGAACGATGAGAAATAACACATGAATATTTATTATTTTTAGCAATATTAATTGTTTCTAATGTTTCAGTGATAGTACCTATTTGGTTAACTTTAATAAGTATTGAATTAGCTGCATTCTTTTCTATACCCATTTTTAACCTTTCTGGATTAGTTACAAAAAGATCATCACCTACTATCTGTGTTTTTTTTCCAATTCGTTCATTTAGATTTACCCACCCATCCCAATCATCTTCGTGCAAAGGGTCTTCAATTGAAAAAATTGGGTATTTTTTTGTTAGCTCTTCCCACATATCAATTAAATCATCACTGCTAGATGCATTATCATTAGATAAAAAATATTGGCCGTCATTATACAACTCTGATGCAGCAATATCTAAAGCAAAGACTATATCCTCTTCAAGTCTATAACCCGCTTTTTCAATAGCTTTACACAAATAAGATAATGCATCTTCACTTGTTTTTAAATCTGGTGCTACACCACCTTCATCTCCAACATTAGTGCTAAATCCATCATTTTCTAACAAACTTTTAAGTGAATGAAAAATTTCAGAACCAGTTATAATTGCATGATTAAATGTTTCTGCAGATAATGGCATAATCATAAATTCTTGAATAAATAATGAATTATTAGAATGCGCCCCACCATTAATCAAATTCATCATAGGAACAGGTAAAATATAAGAATCTGATGAGTTTAAATATTCAAATAAATGCTTACCCTCTGAATTAGCTTGAGCTCTTGATGATGCCAGTGAAACACCCAATATCGCATTTGCTCCTAATCGAGATTTATTATTTGTTGAGTCTAGCTCAATCATTTTATTGTCGATTTCTTCTTGCGCAGATGCTTCCATGCCACAAAGGACATTACTTATCTCAGTATTGATACCCTCAACGGCTTTTAATACAGTTTTTCCAGATAAAGTTTGTTCTCCATCTCTAAGCTCATAAGCTTCATATGCTCCTGTAGAAGCTCCTGAAGGCACTGATGCCCTGCCGAAACTACCGTCTTCAAGTGTAATATCAACTTCAATAGTGGGATTACCTCTACTATCGAAAATCTGCCTTCCTTTAATTTTTTTAATTTTTGACATTGAAAAATTTATTACTACATCTTATTCATTATTACTATTAAATAACAATTTACTGCCATATAGGCTACTATATAAATATTTAGATTTAGATAATAATTATGAAACACCTAGGAAAAGAAAATAAAAAATTTATAGAACCATCAGTTAAAATACTAGATAAAATAGAAAATAAACAAAAAGAAAACTTTCTTGTGAGGTTTTCTCAACCAGAATTTACAAGTATTTGCCCTGTTACTTCGCAACCAGATTTTGCTCATATAGTTATTGATTATGTCCCAAGTAAATGGATTGTTGAGTCAAAATCTTTAAAATTGTATTTTCAAAGTTTCAGGAACCATCAATCTTTCCATGAAGATGTAACAATGCTTATTGCAAAAGATATAACTAAATTATTAAAACCTGAATGGTTTCGGATAGGATCTTATTGGTATCCAAGGGGTGGTATGCCTATTGATATATTTTGGCAATCATCGGAACCTCCAAAAAATTTGTGGATACCTGATCAAGGTATAGAAAATTATAGAGGAAGAGGATAAATATTAAAATTTTTCTGATTTAACAAGATCGTCTATTTTTTTTATTTTTGTTATCATATCTTCAAAATCCTCAAGTTTTGTGGCTGAAGGTCCATCACATAGCGCTTTATCTGGGTTTGGGTGAACCTCAATAAATAGTCCTGAAATTTTTAAGGCTATTGCTGCTCTAGCTAGATCTTCCGCTTGATGTGATCTTCCTCCAGCAGAATCGCCTTGTCCTCCTGGAAGCTGAAGAGAATGAGTAACATCAAGAATTATTGGATAATTAAAGGCTTTTTGTTCTGATATCCCAAGAAAGTCCACAATAAGATTGTCATAACCAAAAGATGATCCTCTCTCGCAGAGAATAATATTATCATTCCCAAATGAATTACATTTTTCAATTATATTTTTCATTTGATAGGGAGATAAAAATTGTCCTTTTTTGATATTGAGAGGAAGTTGAGTTTTGCATGCCGCACTAATTAAATCAGTTTGTCTACAGAGGAAAGCTGGTATTTGCAGTATATCAACCACTTGAGAGATTTCCTCAATTTGACCCTCTTCATGAATATCGGTTATTATTGGTACATTAATATTTTTTTTTATAGATTCAAAAATTTTTTTACCAACTTCAATTCCAGGACCTCTGTAAGAGTCGATAGATGATCGATTAGCTTTATCAAAAGAAGCTTTGAAAACAAAAGGAATATTATGCTTAGTTGTAATTTCTTTAAGTTTTTCAGCAACATCAAGAGCCATATCCTCATCCTCTAATACATTTAATCCTGCAATAATTGTCATGGGTGAGTTATTGGATAAGTTTATTTCTTTTATTTTAACTTCTTTCATTTTTTGACTTTACCAGAAATTTTAGACTTTTTAACAGAAGCTTTTATAAAAGAGGAAAATAAGGGATGAGGATTAAATGGTCTTGATTTTAATTCAGGATGGAATTGAACGCCTATAAACCAAGGATGATTTTTTAACTCAACTATTTCAGGCAATAATCCGTCTGGGGACATACCAACAAATCTTAGCCCTACCCTTTCAAGGTCGTCAATAAACGACATGTTAACCTCATATCTATGCCTATGTCTTTCATTAATTTTTTTAGAACCATAAATATTCCTTACTTTAGAACCTTTTTTTAATATTGCAG
>QCOD01000014.1 GCA_003209955.1 OCS116 cluster bacterium AG-430-B22 | reverse complement strand
TTTAATTTCATCAGCGGTTTGATTTATTTTCTCTTGATCTCTTGAGCAAATAGCTAACTTAACCCCCTCATTGGCAAGTTCTATTGCTGAAGCTTTACCCAAACCCTGACTTGCAGCTGTAACAAGTGCCACTTTATTTTTAATTCCAAGATCCATTGTATCCCCTTAAAATTTAATATGTTATTATACAGATAATTTTGATAATTATTTACTTATAATAAATAATTTTAAAGGTTTTGAAAATGCTAGAAAAAGGTATTGGTCAGTCTGTTAAGAGAAAAGAGGATTTCCGATTTATTACTGGAAGAGGAAATTATACTGATGATATTTCTCTCCCTCATCAATTATATGCTTACTTCTTAAGATCACCAATAGCACATGCTAAGCTAAATTCAGTAAATATTGAGGAAGCTTTAAAATGTGATGGCGTTAAAGCAATTTATTTTGGAAAAGATACTCAAGCTTTTCTTCCGTGTGGTTGGGAAACCCCTACAAGAAATGGTACCCCTCCTATGGCCGAACCCCCATGGCCGTTATTTGCTCAAGATAAAATAAGGTTTGTAGGTGAGATAATTGCTGTCGTTATTGCTGAAACAGTTAACCAAGCAAAAGATGCAAGTGAATTAATTCAGTATGATTATGAAGAGCTTGAAGCGGTAGTTTCGCCTGAAAAATCATTGGAAATAAGTTCTGAATTAATATGGGACAATATACCGAATAATCAATGTTTTGACTGGGAAATTGGTGATAAAGAAATGACAGACAAAGCTTTCAATAGTGCTGCATTTACAGCCTCAATTGAGCTTTTAAATAATAGACTTGTACCAAATGCCATGGAGCCAAGATCTTATATAGGTTCATATGATAAGGGAAAAGATGAATATACTCTCTATACCACTACACAGCTACCCCATATAATTAGAATGTTAGTTTGCGGTGTTTTAGGATTAGAAGAACAAAAAGTAAGGGTTATCTCGCCTGATGTAGGAGGTGGTTTTGGTTCTAAAGCATTTCACTACGCAGAAGAATCCATAGTAACCTGGGCTTCACAAAAACTAAATAAACCTATTAAATGGACTGCTGAAAGAAGTGAAGCCTTTATAAGTGACAGACACGGTAGAGATCATATTACTAATGCTGAAGTTGCAATTGATGATAGTGGAAATTTTATGGCAATGCGTGTCAACACTGTTGCAGCTCTCGGAGGTTATTTATCTGGATCAGGACCAGCTATTCCAACTTTCTTTTATGGACCATTAATTCCTGGTCCATATAAAACCCCTACCTTTTATTGTAATGTTCGTGGTGTTTTTACTAACACAGTACCTGTAGACGCTTATAGAGGCGCTGGTAGACCTGAAGCAACATATGTTACTGAGCGTTTAGTAGAAGCTGCAGCAGAAGTAACTGGAATAGATTCAATAGAGTTGAGAAAAAGAAACTTTATACAACCAGATCAGTTTCCATATAACTCTCCAGGGACACTTACTTATGATAGCGGTGATTATGAAGCAACTCTTGATTCAGCATTAAAAAGTATAAATTATGATGATTTTAATAAAAGAAAAGCTGAATCAAAATCTAATGGTAAATTAAGAGGATTAGGTATCTCTTGCTATATTGAAGCATGCGGTGTTGCGCCTTCAAAACTTACTTTGGAAGCAGGAGGAAGAGGAGGATATTATGAGTCTTCAACTGTTAGAATTAACCCTACTGGATCTGTAACTGTCTTCACTGGTTCACATTCACACGGACAGGGGCATGAAACAGTTTTTGCACAGATAGTTCATGAAAAACTTGGCGTAGCTTTTGAGTCAATTGATGTAGTTCATGGTGATACAGGTAGAGTACCTTTTGGTGTTGGAACTGTTGGTTCACGATCTCTTGCTGTAGGAGGTCCTGCGCTAATGCGATCAATTGATAAAATCATTGAAAAGGGAAAAAAAATAGCTGCTCATCTTTTAGATTCATCAGTTGAAGAAATAGTTTTTAAAGATGGAGAATTCTCAGTATCAGAATCAAACAAATTTGTTGCATTTGCTGATGTTGTTGGAGCAGCATATGTTCCTGGTAACTACCCAATAGAAACCCTTGAACCAGGTCTAGAAGAGACATCATTTTATGATCCACCTAATCTTACTTACCCAGCAGGAGCGCATATATGCGAAATAGAAATAGACCCTGAAACAGGTCAAATTGATATTAAAAATTATTGTGTATCGGATGATTTTGGTATCGTAATGAACCCTATGATTGTCGAGGGGCAAGTACATGGAGGTGTTGCGCAGGGTATTGGGCAAGCCTTATTTGAAAACTGCATCTATGAAGAGAATACAGCACAATTAATTAATGGATCATTTATGGATTATACAATGCCTAGAGCGGATAATGTCCCACATATGATAGTGGAAACCGAGGTAACACCTTGTGCTCATGGATTGGGTGTAAAAGGATGTGGAGAAGCGGGGGCAATTGCTGCTCCGCCAGCTGTTATACATGCAATATTAGACGCCCTTAAAGAAAAAGGAGTAACTGAATTCGATATGCCAGCGACACCTAATAAAGTTTGGAATGCAATTAATAATAAAAGCTAAGGTTTAAAAACAACAAGAAATACAATAATTATCATTATTAAGGTTGGCACCTCATTAATGATTCTAAAAAACTTTGACGAAAATTTATTACCATCTATGGCAAAACTACGTAGGCATTGCCCTAAAAAAATATGAAACAGCGTCATTAGAAAAACAAAAAAAAGTTTTATAATTAACCATAACTGAAATCCATTATGATAAAAAAGGGTTAATCCTGTTATCCATACTAATGCAACAGCAGGATTCATAATCAACCTATAAAGTTTATTTTCCATAATTTTGAATGTGTTGGTTGTATCTTCATTTTTTTTAATAAGATCATCGCTATGATAAACAAATAATCTTGGTAAATATAATAATCCTGCCATCCAAGCGATGACTGAAATTATATGTATGGCTTCAAAAAAAGAGTAAATCATATAATTATTCCCAACGTGCATCTGGAGGCATAGACATTAGAATTGCATCAGTATTACCGCCGGTTTTAATCCCAAATTGCGTACCTCTATCCCATAGCAGGTTAAATTCGACATATCTTCCTCTTTTTAATAATTGCTTATTCTTTTCTTCCTCTGTCCAATTATCATCTTTTCTCTTGTTAATAATATGGGGAACTATTTTAAAAAAAGATAACCCAACATCCCTAACAAATGAAAAATCAGTTTCCCAATTATCTGTTGTAAGGTGATCAAAGAAAATGCCGCCTACTCCTCTTTCTTCTCCTCTATGTGGTAAGAAAAAATATTCTGCACAATTTTTTTTAAAATCAGGGTAGTAATTTTTATCATATTTATCACAAGCATCTTTAAGAGAATTATGAAAGTCCTCTGTGTCATCATTATAGATATAAGTAGGGGTCATATCTGCACCCCCGCCAAACCAACTTTTCCCAGTAACTATAAAACGCGTATTAAAATGAAATGCAGGTACAAAAGGAGAGTTCATGTGTGCAACAATACTTAATCCGCTAGCCCAATATTCTGGTGAATCCTCAGTTCCTGAAACATTACTTCTATAATCTTCTTTAAATTCTCCACTTACTGTAGAAATATTTACGCCAACTTTTTCGAATACATTACCTTTCATGAGACTAATTTCACCGCCACCACTTCCAGAATGATTCCATTCCGTTCTTTCAAACTTTGAGCCATCTAGTGTTTCGAATTCTTTACAAAACTGATCTCTGAGATTCCTAAACCATGAACTTGCTAAATCTTTTTTTTCTTCTATTTCCAAGATAATTCCTCAGTTAACTAAAAATTTTTCTTATAGTCTCAATAAAGTAATGAACATTTTCTTCAGGTGTATCTTTTAATATTCCGTGACCTAATCCACAGACCCAGCCAGCTCTATCTTTTTCATTTATACTTTGTATATGATCAACATATATATCAAAGTCTTTTTTAAATTCATCATGATCTTTAACCATACTTTCTTGATTGAAGTTACCTTGAATAAAGCCGTTATTTATCTCTTTAAACCAATGATCCATAGATAATTGGTGATCTACACCTAAGCCAGCTAGAAGACAATCATCACCATTAAGCTCATCAACAAAAAATTTATTATTAAAAGGTGATTTTGAATAATATCCAATTTTTTTTGGGAATTCTTTAATGATTTCCTTGTATAAATATTTGGAATAATTATTAAAATTCTCACTATCAGATATGCTTTTGGCATCTGTATCAAAAATCATAACAACTTCTGCCCCTGCATTTAGTTGAAGTGAAATATTGTATTTAATTAAAGGAATAATTTTTTCTGAAAGGACTTTAAAAACAAAACTATTAGAGTAATTGTTTTCATATTGAATACCTTTATTCAAACCAAGACCATATGATAGAACTGTCCATGGACCGCCGACAAAACCAATAAGGCTTTTATGATCAGGCAGTAAATCTCTTGTTGCCAACAAAGCATTTTCTTGAAAACTCATTTCCTTAATTGCATTTTCAGGAGATTTTAATTCTTCGTAATTATTTTCATCAATAAAATTACCAAAAATAGGCCCAGGATCATATTTTAACGACATACCCAATGCCTCAAGAACAAACAAAATATCACTAAATAAAATTGCGACATCAAAATCAAAATCATTTATTGGACCTAGAGCTGTTTCAGCAGCTAAATCAGGATTCTTACATAATTTTTCGAAGGTATAATTTTTTTTTAAATTTTGATAATGAGAGTGATACCTTCCTGCCTGTCTCATAAACCATATAGGTGGTGTCTTTTGCGGAATATGCTCTAAAGCATTACTAAATCTTTCATTGCATATTTTCATTTTTTATCGCCAGGTCTTGTTATATTTTTTAGAGCATCTTCATATGAAAGGAAAACATTTATATTATTTTTGTCTATATACTTTTTAATAGTCTTAAGAGTATTTCCAGGTCCACAAGAATGATTGGCATTTATTATTTTAGGATAATTTTTTAAGGCCAATTTAAAAGCTGAGCCACTCATCCAATAAAAATGGGTCTTTTCGTTTAAATCTTCATTCATATTAACTGGTTTTAATTCATAGGTGGGGATAATACGAGCATTTTGTGGGTCTTTATGTGATTTGAAATAATTCTTTTGCGTCATATTATGAGTTAACTTAACCCACTTCTTATTTTTTGATAAACATTTAATTTCTGGATCGTCTTCTCCTAGGCTATCCGAAGAACCGTTTACCCAATAACCCTTTTCAGCTAATTTTTTCCATGTTTTAATTCCACTTGTCCAGACCACATTCGTTAATTCAATATGCTGATTTTTTGGCAAAGCATTTTCTCTACTAACATAAATATTTGTATTCTTAAGTTTATTAATTTTTTTTAGATTTTTATTAATTAATTTTCTTTCAAACAATTTATATTTATTTAAGTTTGACGGAAAAAAATTTGATTCCGGAATGTTTTGCCAATCAGTGGTTTGATTTACAACCTCTCTTTTTTCAATTTCTAATCCTTCTTCTGTTTGACCTTTTATAGTAAGAATTTGTCCAAAAAATTTAGACTCAATACTTACGCCAATTTTTTGGTGACAACCTCCTCCATAATTTTGAAGTATCTCTCTCTCTTTTGCAACTTGGGAAAATGTCTCGTTGTGATTAATTTTATTAACTAACTCAATAATATCTTTTCTTTTTGAATTTACCTCTATAGCAATTGCTCCTTGACCGGGAGCACATGGATTTAAAGATAAGGGAATAATCATCCAGAGTAAATCATCAAGATATGATTGTATTTTAGCTGAAATATCTTTATTTCCATATGAGATTAATCTGTCAATCGCAGCTTTAGCAACGATTAACCCTTGGCAGTCTCCATTCAATAATTTTTCTAGTCTTGTAGGAATATTACCTCGAACATCCTCAAAGGTTATATTACTTGGGTTAAAAGGAATTAAAGATTCTAAGAAATTTGAAAAATTGTAAACTCTTCTAGGTGATGAAGTAAGAATCCTTAATTCTTTATTATTGTAATTTTCAAATATATCTTTTTTTAGGAATAAAATATCTCTTGAGTCAGCTCGCTCTAACATAGAAACAATTAAGGTATCTTTTTGATCTTCAATTGGGAGATCTTTAAGAGAATGAACTGCTAAATCAGCCTCATTATTTAAAAGTGAGTCTCTAATATCATTAGTAAATACACCAATATTTGATAACTTACTTAATGAAGTTAATTGATCAATATCTCCCTCAGTTTCTTTTTTAATAAAAGATACAGAAATATCTTTATCAGCCTGCTTTAAAGCATTAGCCACAATCTCAGCCTGAATAACAGCTAAGTCGCTTTTTCTGGAGATAATTTTAATCATTATTATATTTTTATAGTGTATTTATTGCCTATTTTAACTAATTTGTTACTACTATGCGACATATTGTCTAAAGAAAATAAAATAATATTATTTTTGTTATTTATATTTATAAAGATGGATGCTAATCCTATTTAACGCATAAAGGGGACAAGCTTTGGACTACGATAAATTTTTTGAAGAGGAACTTAAGACTCTTAAAGATGAAGGTTTATATAGAACCTTTAGATCAATTGATAGAGTGCAAAATATGTTTCCTAAAGCTCTTGAAACCGTTGATGGTAATGATAGAGAAGTAGAGATATGGTGTTCAAATGATTATTTAAATATGAGTCAGAATCCTGAGGTTTTAGACTCTTGTATTAATGTCATTAATAAATTGGGAACTGGATCGGGCGGAACTAGAAATATTTCTGGTACATCTTCTTATCATGTAAAATTAGAGCAGACATTAGCAGAATTACATAATAAAGAAGCGGCGTTGGTTTTTCCTTCAGCTTATACCGCTAATCAAGCTACAATTGCTACCTTATGCAGAAATATTGAAGGAATTGAAATTTTTTCTGATAGGCTGAATCATGCTTCTCTTATTGAAGGCATCAGAAACAGTAAAGCGCAATATCATATTTTTGAACACAACGATATGGATCATCTTTCAAGTTTACTTGAAGCAACTGATATAGATGCACCAAAACTTATTATTTGTGAATCAATCTATTCTATGGAAGGAATAAGATCGCCATTAAAAGAGATTGTTCGACTAGCTAAGCAATATAATGCAATAACATATCTCGATGAAGTACATTCAGTTGGTTTATATGGGAATGAAGGAAGAGGAATTGCAGAAGAGTTAGGATTGAGTGATCAGATAGATATTATTAATGGCACATTATCAAAATCCTTTGGTCAATTAGGTGGTTATGTAGCTGCTAACGCAAATATCATCGATTATATCAGAAGTTTCGCATCAGGTTTTATTTTTACATCATCAATAAATCCCTCAATTGCAGCAGCATCAATAAAAAGTATTGAGCTAAGTAAAGAATCTGAAACCTTGAGATTAAGAATTAGAAGAAATTCAAAATTTATTAGAGAAGGCTTAAAATCAATTCAAGTTCCATTCATTGATAATGATAGTCATATTGTTCCAATTCTTGTCAAAGGTCCTCTAGAGTGTAAACAAATATCAAAATTACTTTTAGATAAATTTGGGATTTATATTCAACCTGTTTTCTATCCAACTGTTCCTAAAGGCGATGAAAGATTAAGGGTAACAATAACACCAAAACATTCTAAGAAAGATATTGAAAGCTTTGTTAATTCTATTGATGAAGCATGGAATATTCTTGGTTTTGATAGGGTTGAAGAACAAATAATCCATAATCAAATATAATAAGGGCCAAAGAAAATTCCTTGACCCTTATCTTTAATGAGAGTTATCTCTCACATAATCTAGCATTCTTAACTTAGGGGGGAAGAGATATAGCTAGACAATTAGTTTACAGCATATTCTTTTCTATCTAATTCCTGATAAAAAATATTTTCATTTACATTGCTCTTGATTATCAAATTATTTTTAAAGAAATTTTCAGCCACATTGTTAGCCGCATTAATGAAGTGGGCAGAATCACCTTCAAAAAAGAATTTAGAGAATATTGCATTAAGTTCTTCATCATCACCTCTTTGAGCGAGTCTAATTATTTTAATTAATAATTCTTCTGCAACACCAGTAACTGGGGTTTGATAGTTTGGTGACAATTTAGATTTAGTCATATGAGCTACAGCCATCATTACTGAATGAAAATCTCTAATAGAGTTAGATAAATTAGCAGATTTAAAAACATCTCTTAAAAGAATTAGAGGGGTATTACATCTATACATATGAGCTTTGAACCAGAATCTTGAGCTTACTACTAAAAGATTTTCAGTGGATGTCAAATCTCGCAAATGTCTAGTCATCGTACCCCTCTCCTTACTGTCTACATAGATGCCCTAATAACTATGCAGACAGATTATTCATAAAAGTTAAAATGTTTTCCTTAGTGAAATACGAGCATTCAAAGGCTCACCTACCGATGCTTGGTGAGTACTGTGAGAATGTGGGAAATAAAGTTCATCTGTCACATTTTCTACATTTAATTGAATACTTAGATCATCAGCTAGGTCGTAATATGCTGCAAAATCCACTCTAGTATAATCAGGAAGTATTAAACCTGGTTTATCATTTTTAATATTTGACTCACCCTGTGCTGTAACTCCAAAACCTATACCAAAGCGATCATTAACTTCATATGTCGCCCATAGAGAAGCTGAATATTCTGGTATTTCTCTTGGTTCACCGCCTTTAGCTGTTTCACCATCAAGATCGCTATAACCTATAGCTAATGATAGTTTTTCTGTAACTTGTCCTTTAAGTTCAAGCTCAATACCATCAACTTGTAAACCAACAATCTCAGAGTTTTCTCCTGTATCACTGTCGCGAGTAGCTATTGTTTGCTCACTATCGAAGTAACTAGCAGTAAAGCTTAATCCAGGTCTGATATCCCACTTTACTCCAACTTCAGTGCTTTCATACACATCTGGATCTAATCTAGCAGCGTTTGCGTCAAGTTTTTTGAACTGCTCACCAGATCTTGGAAGGAAGCTTTCAGCATAGCTTACATAAAGAGACACATTCTCTTGTGGTTTAAATATCAAACCAGCTCTTGGTGAAAATTCTTCGTCTTCTCTAGACTCAGAAGTTCCTTTTTTAACATCTCTTACAGTAATATCGAAATTATCAAATCGACCACCTAACAATATTTTAAATTTATCAGTCACATCAATCTGATCTTGAATGTAAATAGAAGTTACTTCAATATCTGACTCTGTAGAGCTTTTAAGGTCTGCGGTAAAGTCGTTATAAGTTCTAACACCAGCCGCATTTACTCCAAAGTTTATTGGTCTAGTGATATTGAATACTTCGTTATCATCTTCTGTAGTGATAAAGAATGTGTTGTAACGATAGTTTTCATTTTCAGTATCAATAATTTCAGCTCCAACTAATAAAGTATGTTTTGCTGATCCAGTTTGAAACTCATTAACAATGTTACCAGAAATTATTAAATTAGTTCTTTCTGTAGGGTCTTTATAACCATCCGCTGTAAATGTGTCTCCACCGGAGTAACCTGATGCATAATAATTTTTATACATTTTTTGAAAATCACTGTATTGAACAACAAGATTACCTTTTCTGGTGTCAGAAAACTCATGACTTAAATTTGCGCGATAAATATCAGCTCTAAGTGTTTGTAAGTTGGTGTCAGTGTCACCAAAAACTATTTCTTCAAAAGCTTCAACTGGTTCTCCATTAAGCGTAGGTACACCACGATCAATAAATCTTTCATGATCAGCGTGTTCATAAGATAAATCTAATGTTGTTGCAGGACTAAGCTCTAGTCTTAAAGTTGGATTAAATCCATAACGATCACCATCATAATAATCTCTATGATTTTCTAAAGTGTCACTATGAAAGTTGATTCTTAAAGCAGATTTTTCACCAGTAGATACATTATAATCCACAGCAAAATCAAATGCTCCAAAAGAGTCAGCGCCCATATCAAATGAACCAAATTGCTCATCTAAGATAGCTTTTTTAGTAACCCTGTTAATGATACCACCAGTACCACCACGCCCAAATAAAAGAGCATTAGGTCCTCTAAGAATCTCCACTTGCTCTAAGTTATATAATGAACGGTAATACTGAACATCATCCCTTACGCCATCAAGATAAAAATCTGCAGTAGACCTTACACCTCTAAAGACGATAGAATCTCGGTGACCTTCACCTTGAGATGTATTAACACCTGGAGTATAGCGAACGATATCACCAAGTTCTCTAAAACCTTGTATACGAATTTCATCATCCGTAACAATTGATAGAGTTTGTGGTACATCAATAATAGGAACAGGTGTTTTTAATGCTGTTACCTGATCTGAGTAAAGTACTTTACCCTTAACAACAATTTCTTCTACATCCTGTGAAAATGAAGAAGTATTTGATGCAATTAGAGCAAAAGCAAAAGTACATAAAATTAATTTTTTCATTGGTTTTCTCCCCAAATAATTAAAATATGATTTTGTTATTAATAATCATTCGCAATTATTAGAGCAATTAATAATCAATTGCAACTAGAAAAATTACTTATTTTATAAGCTGCATATCAAATATTATAAATTATGAAACTTGCAAATAATTATTAGTTACAGTAGTAGTAAATAATAATTGATATATTTAGATTGGACGGAAATCATATGAATGAATTTATTATAACTTTTAGAGAGTGCTTAGAAGCTTCATTAATTATTGGAATTATTTACACCATTTTAGATAAAAATAATTTAATAGCTGAAAAAAAAGTTCTTTGGTATGGCGTTGCTGCATCTATTGGCGCAAGTGCAATTGTTGGAGTCCTTCTTACATCAATAAATGATAGAGTGGGCAATACTTCTTACGAAAAACTTTTTGAAGCTATTTTCATGTATATAACTGCTGGTATTCTATTTTATGTAATTTTTTGGTTAGCAAAACATGTTAGTGATCGAAAAGAAATAGAAAAATCAGTCAAAGAAGCTATAGCTGGTTCAGGTTTTGCGCTTTTCCTTTTGGTTTTCTTTTCAATTTTAAGGGAAGGTTTTGAAACAGCTTTATTTCTTATTGCCAGTGTAACGAATACCGGAAGTTTCTCTTATTTAGGTTTTTCGATAGGAGCAATATTAGCTATTTTCATCGGCTATGCAGTTGTAGTGCAGGGAAAGAAGGTAAATCTAAGATCATTTTTTAAGGCTACAACTTTATTGCTAGTTTTATTTGCTTCTGGAATGATTGCGTATGGAACACATGAATTTGAATCCTACTTAGTTAAAAATGAAACAATTGATAAAAATAATGTGCCGAGAGTTTGGAATATCCTTCAGCCAAAATCTTCATTGGATAATAATGAAAATGAAATATTTTATACCTATGATGAATCCAAAGGAAAGTATTACCATTTGCTACATGATAAAGGGAATGTTGGTGTATTCATGAAGGGTTTCTTTGGGTACAACAGTGATCCAAATTATGTAGAACTTATACTGTGGATTCTTTCAATGTTATTTGGGATTAGGATGTGGTCGTCATTTTATAGGGCTAGTTGAATGCCTCTATAAACAATAGTTGTTACAATTATAAAAAAACTTACAATTATCGCTAAACCAAGAATAATTACGATTAACATTAATATAATGGTATATCTATCATGTTGCTTAAAGAGTTTCATGCTATGTCGTCCAAAAAAGAAACAATAACATATAAAGTATCTATTGAGGAATTAGGTTTAAGACTTGATCAATTTTTATCAAATAATATTTCTAATTTAAGTCGATCAAGAATAAAGCATTTAATAAATGAGGGTAATGTATTTAAAGTTTATGATAATAAACATATCCCCGTAGAGGATCCCTCTAAAAAGGTTACCTCAGAGGAAATTTACTATATTAATATTCCAGAGCCAATCGATCCAAAACCTATAGCTCAAGAAATTCCTCTTGAAATTCTTTACGAAGATAAAGATTTAATTGTTATTAACAAACCTATTGGTCTTGTTGTGCACCCTGCCCCAGGAAATTATGATAATACTTTAGTAAATGCATTAATCGCACATTGTGGTGAGAGTTTATCTGGCATAGGCGGTGAAAAAAAACCCGGTATAGTTCATAGACTTGATAAAGATACAAGTGGTGTCATGGTAATAGCCAAAAATGATAGTACTCATGAAAGTTTATCAGAACAATTTGCCAATCATGGTAGAGATGGAAAATTAATAAGGTCCTATAAAGCATTAGTTTGGGGTATTCCAAATATTCAATCAGGAAAAATCGAAACATTTATAGGAAGATCAGATAAAAATAGAAAAAAAATGGCTGTTTATAAAGAAGAAAAAAAAGGAAGAAGATTTGCCATTACACATTGGAAAAGAATTAAGTTTAATAAAGAATTAGATATTTCTAAAATCCAATGTAATTTAGAAACAGGAAGAACACATCAAATAAGAGTTCATCTGACACATATAGGTCTTCCAGTTATCGGTGATCAAGTTTATGGCACAGGGTTTAAATCCAAACTAAACAAATATGATGATGGAATTAGAAATATTTTATTAAATGCCTCAAAAAAACAATCCTTACACGCATATAAATTAGGATTTGAGCATCCAAAATCAAAGAAGAATATGCTTTTTGAAACCAATTTACCCCATGCTATGCAAGAAGTATCAAATATACTTTAATTTGCATCGAATCATACCCATATGTTAATAGAGTGTTATGGCTAAAAATAAAAAAATAAGCAATTTACCCGTGCTATCTGGAGATGTAACTCTAAGTAATTATCTTAATGAAATAAAAAAATTTCCTATGTTAAGTGCTGAAGAGGAATATACCTTAGCAACTCGACTTAGAATTCATGGCGATACTGATGCAGCTCATCAACTTGTAACAAGTCATTTACGGTTAGTTGCAAAACTGGCCATGGGGTACAAGGGTTATGGCTTACCAATTACAGATATTATGTCTGAAGGAAATGTTGGGCTTATGCAAGCAGTCCAGAAGTTTGATCCTGAAAAAGGTTTTAGATTAGCGACATATGCTCTCTGGTGGGTAAAGGCAGCTATGCAAGAGTATATTCTTAGATCATGGTCTTTAGTAAAAATAGGAACTACAGCTGTTCAAAAAAAATTATTCTTTAATTTAAGAAAAGCAAAGAACCAAATTCAAGCATATGAAGATGGGGATTTAAATCCTGAAAACTTGGAAAAGATTTCTAAACAATTAAATGTACCTGAAAAAGAAGTTGTTAATATGAACAGGAGATTATCTGGTGCAGATCCATCACTTAATGCAAAGATTTCATCAGATGATGGCTCCCAAACTGAGTGGCAAGATTGGATAGAAGCTGATACGCCCAATCAGGAAGAAGAATATGCTGAAAAAGAAGAAGATAGCATTAGAAAAGATCTAATATCTGAATCATTAAGTGTACTTAATGAAAGAGAGTTGGATATTGTTCAAACAAGACGTCTTAGTGAAGAGACAACAACTTTAGAAGAGTTAAGTGAAAAATATGACATTAGCAGAGAGAGAGTAAGACAAATCGAAGTTAGAGCTTTAGAAAAAATAAAAGAAGAAATACAAAAGCTAATGAAAGATAAAAATATTATTGATATCTAGTTTTGATAATTAATTTCCGTCCAAAGTTCATTCATAACCATTATTAAATCATCAATCATTTCATTTTTCTCAATTAAACCAGTAGAGCATCTATCAAAATCATGGAAGCCATTACCAGCATATTCCCAATCAATAATTTTATATCCACTATCAGTAACTAAGATATTTGTTTCCAAATCATGGTGGGTTAATAAAGCAGGCCAATTTGATTCTTGAAAGTTACTCAGTTTATCTAAGAAGGCCTCTATCTTATTTTCTCTTAAGTTACCTATCTGCTTTATTTCTTTGATTTTCTGCCAATATAAGCTGACATGATTAAAATAGTTAAATTTTGGTAAATCTATTTGTATATCCTGATATGACTCTATTAAACTTGATAATTTCTTTCTATCTTCACTATCAGTCTTCCTAATATCTAATTCAATTCCTTCAATATATTCATAAATAATAAACTCATATGTAAGATCCATATAAACTAAATTAGGAATGATATTTTTTTTATCTAAAGATTGCAAAATCAATGATTCATTTTGTCTATTAATTCCTAGATTCGAAGAATTTTTACTATTTAGTCTCAAAACTAATTTGAATTTTTTAAAATCAAGTAAATAGCTATCATTTGTCTTACCGTTTATAAGATAGGAGATCTCCGCATCATCAATATTGAAATCTAAATCACTTGCATTTTTTAATAAAAATTTAATTTTGTGATTTGTATTCATAATAGCTCTTTCGCCATTGATAATATCCATAAATAGACATTACCTGATATGTCATTAATAAAATCACAGTAAGATATAGTTCTCTGTCAAAATTAAGAAAAATGGCTACTGAATTTATAATTATCCAGAATATCCAATTTGAGAGTATTTTTTGGGCAACCATAAATGTAGTAATAACTGAAGCCCATGTAGTAAAAGAATCTAAATACGGATACACAGCATCAGTTTTCTGGAGAGAAAAACCAGAAATGACAGTCAAAATTAGAATTAATAATATTACTACAATATGATTTTGATATGACCATGAAATAACATAATTTTTATCTATTTGAGATTTTTTATTCCAATTAATCCAACCATATATAGCCATTAAAAGATAATAGAAGTTAAGCAATGATTCCATGTAAAGTGAAACATCCCAATATATTATTATATAAATTAATGTGCTTATAAAAGCCGCATACCAGCAAGCAATATTTTGCTTCATGGCTAAAAATAAATAAAGAAGGGCAAAAATTACTGCAAAAATTTCTAAAGCTATAAACATGTTATTAGAATTTTCTTTTCCCATTTACGCCAATAACTCTTGGAGCACCAAATTGAAAATATGGTTCTGTAGCGTAAAATTTTCTAGGATCATTACCAAAACTTCCAAATCCCCTAGTTTGATAGTCTTCGTCGCTTAAATTTTTACCAAATATATTAAATTCCCAAGACTCTTTTTGATATCCTAATAATAAATTAAATAAAACATAATCATCTGATTGAACATTGTGACGATCGGAAAAATAAAACTCATCTTTCGCTTCAATATCAAACTTAATAAATAAATTATCTGTTATTTTGTAATTCATACCTAAGCTTAATTGATATCGGGGAGCATGAGACTGATCTCTTCCATTTAAATTGACTGGGATTCCATTTTCAAGGTCTGAATCAACATGAGAAAAACTTAAATAATTATTAAATTCAGTTTCTAATAATCCTAAGTTGAAGAATAAATCTAGTTCATTATTTATTAACCAAATTAATTCCATTTCTAAACCGTAGTTTGATCCTTTTACAGCATTGCCAATATAATCAGTAAAGCTACATGGGCATAACCCACCTTGCTTACCGGAATTAATTGATGTCACTATGCTTTGTTTTGTTTGGACATCCTCACGATCTTGATAAAATATAGAAGTTTGGAATAAAAAGTTTTTATTTAAATTTCCTTTAATACCTAATTCATAATTTATCATTGTTTCTGAATCATATTCCAAATTTTCATTAGTTACATTTCCTTCAATGTTAATTCCACCTGGCTTATAGCCTTGTGAAATAAGAAAATAACTAAATAAATTATCGTTAATTTGATTTTTAATAACTATTTTTCCTCCCCAAAAATCTTCGGAATTATTATATTCATTATTAAATAAGCAACTTTCAGGTTTTGGGTAAATTGCTATGCAAAAGAATCCATCTGGGGCAGGACCATTATTATCAACATAATCAGCATCCCTTGACTCAACTCTTAAGCCAACCTCAATATCAATAGTTTCTGAGAATGGATATTCATATTGTCCATATAAAGCTATATTTTCAGTATCAAATGAACTTTTAAAATTATTTTCTAAATATGTATATTCTCTGATTAAGTTTATTTTTTGATTTCTATAATATAACCCCAAAATCCAGTCATTATTACCTTTTGATAACAATCTAGTATCGAAAGTGAAATTCTCATTGTTTCTAATATAATTATCAAAAGATGAATACCACCAATCAAAACCAAATACTTTTGAATCACAAGGTGTTTGATCACATATTCCTATATTACTCCAATCTTCATCATAACCATATTCAAGGTCTGAATCTGCAAAACTTAATAAAACTTCTAAATTTATTTTACTAAAATCTTTTAAATATTTAAGTGAGCCAGCAAATGTTTCTTGACGATCATGACCAGGTTTATCCGAGAGAGTTATTCTAGTATTATCCAGACTAAAGGCCTCATAACCATTATCAATATCAGAATATAAGAAGTTAACCTCTAATAATTGGTTATCAGAATCCATATATATTTTAAAACGCGAAACAAGCTCATCAATATTATTAGTTTCATCAGTTTGTAGGTATTGATTTTTTATAAAACCGTCATTCTCGTATTTTTTGACACCAAATCTAAATCCAGAGTTTTCATTTAATGGTCCAGTAAAGACAAAACCCAAACTTCTACCATCAAATTCTGACAATGACCCTGAAATTTCAGAATAAAATTCTTCTTCTGGTTTATTCGAAATTATATTCACTAAACCAGCAAGAGCATTTGCTCCATAAATTGTCCCTTGAGGACCTCTCAAAACTTCAATTTGCTCAATATCAAAAGTGCTTGCAGCTAATGATATACCTGTAAAATCAATTCCATCTATAATAACTCCAACAGAATAATTTACAGGCTCAGTAAACTCACTTCTTTCTCCAATTCCACGAATTTGTAAAAATTTTCCTCTAGATGATCCTGTTGAATAATTAATATTAGGTATCGAAAATAAGATGTCTTCAATATGTTGTGCGTCTCGATTCTTAATAACTTCTTCATCAATAACTGATGCACTTATAGGTAGTCTGTATAAAGAATTATCTGAAAGTTCTGCAGTTACAATAATTTCATCAATTGTGTCATCAGAATACAAAAGTGTCGTATGGAATAAAAAAAAGATAATTAAAAAAAATTTCATTGGTTCCTCCAAATAAATATTTAATCTAAATAGAGATCCAAATTAATAGGCGCTTATAAGAATCCAATTCCTACGCCGGCATTAACCGGATCAGGTTCAAAGGGTCAGGATTATTCCTTCTCAGCCAAATGGCACCCCTCGGACATCAATATTATTATAATGGTTTTAACTGAAATTCAATATTAATCCTCAAAAGGATCTTTTACTAATATTGTATCTTCTCGTTCTGGACTAGTTGATAATAATGCAACTGGAGTACCTGTTAACTCTTCAATTCTTTTAACATATTTAACAGCTTCTGCAGGTAAGTCATTCCAAAGCCTAACTCCAAAAGTTGTTGTATCCCATCCATCAAATTCTTCAAAAATAGGCTTAATTCTTGATTGTTCTTCAGATGAAGATGGAAAATAATCAATTTTTTTACCGTCGAGTTCATAAGCAGTGCAAATATTAATTTTTTCAAAGCCATCAAGGACATCAAGTTTGGTGAGAGCCATACCATCAATACCCGAGACTTCAATTGCATGTTTAACTAGAACAGCATCAAACCAACCGCATCTTCTTTTCCTTCCTGTAACAGTTCCAAATTCATGACCTTTTTCACCAAGCTCATTTCCAACATCATTATCTTGTTCAGAAGGGAATGGTCCCTCACCTACCCTTGTGGTATAGGCTTTAGTTATCCCTAATACATAATTTATGGATTTAACACCTTGACCTGATCCAGTTGCAGCCGCAGATGCAATAGTATTTGATGAAGTTACATATGGATATGTACCATGATCTATATCCAGTAAAGCACCTTGGGCACCTTCATACAAAATTCGCTTTCTATCTTTTCTTGCTCGAATAAGAAATTCTTGGGTTCTAGAAATAAACGGCTTAATAATTTCTGAAACTTCAATTAAGTCATCATAGATAGTATCTGGGTTTATCTCTTCTTCATTCATACCTCTAAGAATGATATTATGATGATCAACAAGATTATTAACTTTTAATTTTAAAGCTTTTAAATCCCTTAAATCACCAACCCTTACAGATCGTCTCCCGACTTTATCTTCATATGCTGGGCCAATTCCTCTTTTGGTAGTTCCTATTTTTGAATCATTTGAGCTTCTATGTTCTCTTAAAATATCAAGATTTTTATGAACAGGAAGTATTAAGGAAGCATTTTCAGCAATTTTTAAATTTTTTGAATTTATTTCAACGTCTTGATTAATAAGGATTTTTAGTTCTTCAGCAAATGCCCAGGGATCTACAACTACACCATTACCAATTATTGATACTTTATCCTCCCTAACGATACCTGATGGAAATAATGATAGTTTATAAGTTTTACCATCTATAACTAATGTATGTCCTGCGTTATGGCCTCCTTGAAATCTTACCACTACATCTGCTCTACTTGATAGCCAGTCAACTATCTTTCCTTTTCCTTCATCTCCCCACTGAGATCCGACGACTACTACATTTGCCATATAATCCTCTATATTTATTTAATATTAAAAATTAAATTATTAACTGTCACAATTGATTCAAGTTTCTTTACATTTTCCATAACATTTGAATTAATTTCAGAGTCAACTCCTATTAAAGCCATAGCATCTTTCAAAGGTGCGTTTCTACCTAGATTAAAACTTGCTATATTTATTCCCTCATCACCCAATATAGAGCCTAGATGACCTATCAAACCTGGAAGGTCTTTATTGGTTACATAAAGCATATTTCTATTCAATTCAGCTTCCAAATTTATTCCATTTATTTGTACAATTCGTGGATTGCCATCGGAGAAAACAGTTCCTCCGATAGAAAAACTGTCTTTTTTAGTATGGAGAGTAACTTTAATATAGCTTTCATATGCACTACTCTCATCTTTTTTAACTTCACTTATTGTAATGCCTTTCTCGCGTGCAATTGAGGGTGCGTTAACCATATTAATATCTGATAAAGAAGGCTTTAAAATTCCAGATACAGCTGCAGATGTTATCGGTGCACAATTAAAATCAGAAATTGTTCCAACATATTCAATTTCAATCTTATTAAAATTAGACAGCATAAGTTGTCCCGCAAATAATCCAAGTTGTTCAGAAAGTTTGACGAACGGTCCTAAAATTGGCGCTTCATCAGCACTGATAGATGGCATATTCAAAGCATTTGTAACTGCTCCTTCAATTAGATAATCGGACATTTGCTCGGCTATTTGAATAGCAACATTTTCTTGAGCCTCTAATGTAGAAGCACCCAAATGTGGAGTACAAATTATTTTATCATTACCAAATAAAATACTCTCTTTAGCCGGTTCAACCTCATAAACATCAATTGCTGCGCCATCAACTATACCATCTTCTATGGCATCAATAAGAGCTTTCTCATCAATTAAACCTCCTCTTGCACAATTAATAATTCTGACACCTTTTTTACATTTACCAAAAGTTTTCTTATTTAAGATATTTTTAGTTTGCTCAGTCATTGGAACATGAAGACTAATAATATCAGCCTGTTGTAAAAGCTCGTCTAACTCAACTTTTTTAACCCCTAGAATATTTGCTCTTTCAGGAGTCAAAAATGGATCATAAGATATTACTCGCATACGCAAGCCTTTAGCTCTATCAGCTACTATTGAACCAATATTTCCACATCCAATAATTCCAAGAACTTTACCTGTAACTTCTTGGCCCATATATTTTGATTTCTCCCACTTTCCATCATGAGTGGATGTATTTGCCTGAGGAAGGTTTCTCATTAGACCTAACATTAGAGCGATAGCATGCTCCGCAGTTGTAATAGCGTTTCCAAAAGGTGTATTCATAACGACAACACCGTTAGCAGTAGCAGAATCAACATCAATATTATCAACGCCTATTCCTGCTCTACCAACAATTTTCAAATTTTCTGCTTGTTTTAAAATTTTTTCAGTAATTTTAGTAGATGACCTTACAACCACACCATCGTATTTTCCTATGATTGAAAGCAGCTCATCTTTCTCTAAACCAGTTTTGACATCTACATCTAAACCTTTTTCAGAAAAAATTTTCTTAGCTTTTTTACTCATTTTATCTGCAATTAAAACCTTAGGCATTTTTATCTCCAGTTTCATTTACCAATTTTTGATGTGCCCAATCGATCCAAGGTAATAATCTTAAAATATCCTCAGACTCAACCGTTGCACCTGCCCATATTCTTAAGCCAGGTGGAGCACTTCGATGATTAACAATATCAAATGCAACTTCCTCATCAACTAATGCTTTACCGATAGATTTAGCAAAACTTCTTTGATCATCTTCACTAAGCTCAGATAATTCATTAGAAAATTTTAAACATACAGATGTATTAGATAAATTTGCTTCATCATCGCATAGAAAAGTTAACCAATCACTCTGGCCTACCCAATCCTTAATAATTGAAAAATTATTATTGGCTCTTTCAATAGTTCCTTTATATCCACCTATGCTATCCACCCACTTAAGAACATCTAAATAATCCTCAACACATAACATTGATGGTGTGTTTAATGTTTCACCTCTAAAAACACCTTCAATTAATTTCTGATTTTTTGTTAACCTAAATATTTTAGGAATTGGCCAATCAGGAGTATAACTTTCAAGAAGATTTACAGCTTTTGGGCTTAAAATGAGCATACCATGCGCAGCTTCACCTCCTAAAACTTTTTGCCAGCTAAATGTTGTTGCATCCAGTTTAGACCAATCTAAGTCTTGTGCAAAAACAGCAGATGTTGCATCACATAAAGTTACGCCATGTCTATTATCAGGAATCCAATCAGCATTCGGCACTCTTGCTCCAGATGTAGTTCCATTCCAAGTAAAAATGACATCATTATCAAAATTAACATTTTCTAAATCAGGCAATAAACCAAATTCAACATCATGATAAATAGATCCAGGTATTTTTAGTTGCTCTTCAACATCTTTTTTCCAGTCTTTTCCAAAAACTTCCCAAGACAAAACTTCAACAGGTCTTGAACCAAGAAGATTCCACATAGCCATTTCAATTGCTCCAGTATCGGAAGCAGGAACAATTCCTACGCTATAACTCTCAGGAATGGATAATAATCTTTTAGTTTCATCAATCGCGTTACTAAGCTTTAGCTTCCCTTCTGGGGATCGATGACTTCTTCCTAATAATGCATTTTTTAAGACTTCTACTGACCATCCTGGTCTCTTAGTACATGGTCCAGAAGAAAAATTTAAGCACACAGGCTTATTTTTCGGTTTTTCTATCATTTATCTACCCTTACAGATAGTTGCTCCTCGTTGGGGAGGAGTGTCCCAAGAGTCAGATATAACTTATAATAAGATTAGTCAATGATATTTTAAAAACAAAAGAATAATTTATGACTAAAGAGTTAAAGATGTTTTGACTTCATCTAATATTTCGTTACTAAGATTTTGATTATTAGTTTCAATCATTACCCTAATTAATGGCTCTGTTCCACTCTTTCTAATGATAACTCTTCCTTCATTTCCAATTTTTTCTTTCATTTCTTTTGAAAGATTTTCCAGATGAGAGTTTAAAATATCTTTTTTATCATCAGATATATGCTCATAATGTTTTTGAGAAATAATAGGAAAAAGATTTGCAAGATTTGAAATAGGTTTATTTTCTTCAATCATTAAAGATAAAACCTGCAATGAGGAAATAATAGCATCTCCAGTAGTTGAAAAATCATTTATTATTAAATGGCCTGAGGGTTCACCTCCAAAATTTGAACCACTTTTTAACATTTCCTCAATGACATATCTATCTCCAACATTAGCTCTGATTAATTTTAGGTCGATTGAATCAAGATAGTTTTCTAAAGATAGATTAGCCATTATTGTCGAAACAATTTTATTGCTTTTTAGTGAATTCTTTTTCTTAAGTGATAAAGCAATCATAGCAAGTAAATGATCTCCATTAACTTGATCTCCATTTTCATCTATTACCACTAATCTGTCGCCATCTCCATCAAATGCAATCCCTAAATCGGCATTTTCATCTTTTACTTTTTTTCTCAAAGCTTTTGTTTTAGTAGACCCACAATCTTGATTTATATTTCTTCCGTTAGGTTTGTCTCCTATAACAATAACATCAGCACCTAGCTCCCAAAATATCATTGGTGCAACCTTATAAGCAGCGCCATTTGCGCAATCTAAAACGATTTTAAGATGATCTAACCGCATAGAATTTGGAAAAGTTGCTTTTGCAAATTCAATATAACGCGACAATGCATCATCAACTCTTCTTGCAGCGCCTATTTGGTTTTTATCCTGCAGACTCATTATATCTGATCTATTCATTAACTCATTTATTTCTGTTTGCTTTTCGTCGGTAAGCTTATAGCCATCTGGACCAAAAAGTTTAAAGCCATTATCTTCATAAGTATTATGAGAAGCTGTTATCATTACTCCTAAATCAGCTCTTAATGCTTGAGTTAAATGTGCAACGGCTGGTGTTGGTATTGGCCCAGTAAGAAAAACATCCATTCCAGAAGATGTGAATCCAGACTCCAATGCTGATTCAAGCATATAACCTGATATTCTAGTATCTTTGCCAATTAAAACTCTATGTTTATGATTTCCACGAGTAAAAACTTTACCAGCCGCAAGTCCCAGCTTAAGTGCAATTTCTGAATTTAGACTCTCAGTATTTACTGTTCCTCTTATACCATCTGTGCCAAAAAAACTTTTAGCCATCAGAAAGCCTATTTACTATGCGCCTTGAAGGCCAGGTTTAGAATTGCTATCAGTTTTCTTACCCGTTTTTGGTACTGATCCAGAAAGGTTCTCAGAATCACTTTTATCTGAGTCATCGTTACGTGATGGCTTTACCCCACCTAATAAAGCATTTATTTCATCACCAGTTAGTGTTTCATACTCAAGTAGACCTTGAGCAATTGTGTGAAGATCTTTTTCTTTATCTTTAAGGATTTTTTCAGCTTTTGCATAAGATTCATCAACAATAGTTCTTACTTCTGAGTCAACTAATTTATGAATTTCTTCTGACATATTTTGTTGTCTAGCAACTGATCTGCCTAAAAAGACCTCATCCTCATTGTCACCATAAGTTAGGAAACCTAATTTATCAGACATACCGTATTGCATAACCATTGCTCGAGCTAATTGCGTTGCCTGTTGAATGTCTGAAGATGCACCAGATGTAACTTTATCATGACCAAAGATTATTTCTTCGGCGATTCTTCCGCCCATCGCAACTGCGAGGTTTGCATACATTTTCTCACGGGTAATTGAAATTTGATCTCTTTCTGGTAAACGCATAACCATTCCTAGTGCTCTACCTCTTGGTATTATAGTAGCCTTATGAATAGGATCAGAAGATTCTATATTTATAGATACAAGGGCATGTCCAGCTTCATGATAAGCTGTTAATTTTTTATCATCATCAGTCATAACCATGGATCTTCTCTCAGGACCCATCATTACTTTATCTTTTGCGTCTTCAAATTCAGTATGTGTTACCATTCTCTTTCCTCTTCTTGCAGCAAGAAGAGCAGCCTCATTAACAATATTGGCTAAGTCAGCTCCTGAGAAGCCTGGTGTACCACGAGCAACAGTTCTAATATCAACATCAGAAGACATTGGTACTTTTCTAGTGTGTACTTTTAAAATCTTTTCTCTGCCAATTATATCTGGATTTGGAACAACAACTTGTCTATCAAATCTACCGGGCCTTAATAAAGCTGGATCTAAAACATCAGGTCTATTTGTTGCTGCTATTAAAATAATGCCTTCATTTGTTTCAAAGCCATCCATTTCAACAAGAAGCTGATTAAGAGTTTGCTCTCTCTCATCATTACCACCACCTAAGCCAGCGCCTCTATGACGACCAACAGCATCAATTTCATCAATAAAAATTATACATGGAGCATTCTTTTTAGCCTGCTCAAACATATCTCTAACTCGACTTGCTCCAACACCAACAAACATTTCGACAAAATCAGAACCTGATATTGTAAAGAAGGGAACATTTGCTTCACCTGCAATTGCTCTAGCTAAAAGAGTTTTTCCAGTCCCTGGAGGTCCAACTAATAACGCACCCTTAGGAATTTTTCCGCCTAGTCTTTGAAATTTAGATGGATCTTTTAAAAACTCAACAATTTCTTGTAAATCATCCTTTGCCTCTTCAACTCCTGCAACATCATCAAAAGTGACAATACCGTTTTTTTCATTAAGTAATTTTGCCTTTGATTTTCCAAAGCCCATTGCTTTTCCGCCACCACCTTGCATTTGTCTCATAAAGAATATCCATACTGCAATTAAAAGAAGCATTGGGAACCATGAAATAAGAACTCCTAATAAAGTTGGGCCACCTTCTTTGGTTGGTTTTGCGTTTATTACGACACCTTTGTCATATAGTCTTTGTATTAAAGTTGGATCAGAAGGTGCAAAAGTAGAAAAACCTCTTCCATCAGAAAAATGACCAGATATCGAGTCACCAGATATTTCAACATCTGTTACATTGCCATTATCAACTTCTGCAAGTAACTGGGAAAAACTTATTTCTGATTGTATTGGTCCTGTCATTGGTCCTTGAACCAAATTGTATAACCCCAATAATGAAAAAGCTAAAATTGCCCAAACTAAAAAGTTTTTTAAGTTACCGTTATTCAATTTACACCTATCTAAAAATTTTTACTTATATATGCTAACATAAATAAGTATTTTTTTCTGAATTACTAGAGCATATATCCAATTTTTTTAATTTCAATATTTACCTTATTATTAATATAATAATCAAAAATAGGGGCGGAAATAAGGCGTTTTTTGTCCCAAATAGCTGGAGAACTGTAAACTGCAGCAATTGGAGCATTCTTTTTTGCTTTATTTATATCTATTTTCTTAGACTTTAAAACTTTTACGCCTTCAGGACCTAAATAAGAAATTTTTCCATTAAGATTTTTATTTGCTTTAATTAAAAATCTGTTATCCCAACATTTAAATTCTGATTTTGAGATATCAATCGGTTTAACATTATTTAAATTTTTAACTTCTTTGTATAACAAAATCTCACTATTTTTTTTCCTGAATAAAGTTCCGCCAAGTGTTTTTGCTTTAATGTTTGAATTATTTTTCATCCATTTCAATAAATTATTTATCTTCGTATCCTTAGGAGAGTACAAGTTGTTAGGAGCAAATAATCTAATGCAGTTTTTGATAATTCTCATTTGAATTTCATTTGGTGTTTTAATAAAAAATTCTTTTCTAATGCTTACAAAAATATTTTCATGAATTTCTATGTATTTTGAAACATAACTCTCAGCAAAGAAATCTATATCCTCATTGACGGATTTTAATTTGTTAATTGATTTCAAAAATAATTTTTTATCAAAACCGCTATCATAAAAATTTTGAAGAGTATTTCTGATCTTAATTCTATCAAAATTAAGGTTTAAATTTGATGGGTCTTCAACCCATTTAATTTTTTGTTTTTTTGCAAATAATAATAAGTTAGATTTAGGTATTTCTATTAAAGGTCTAATTAAATTAATGCCGTCTCTCTTAGAAAAATTTGAAAAGGATGTTAGCCCAACAATTCCTGAACCTCTAAACATCCTAAAAATAAAATTCTCAATTTGATCATCAAGATGATGACCAATAAATAAATCTGAAATTTGATTCTCTTTACAGTAATCAAAAAGAAGATTGTATCTTTCTTTTCTAGCTGTTTCTTGGATTTTTGAACTTGGTTTTTTTCCTTTCCAAGTTAAAATTACTGACCTAAGCCCTAATTTGCTAGCTTCTTCTTTTACAAATAACGCTTCTTCTTTTGAACCCTTTCTTAGATTATGATCAATTACGATAATATGAATATTCTTGGACTTAATTTTTTTTGAAATTTTAGCCAAATTCATTAAAACCATTGAGTCAAGGCCACCAGATACAGCAATAGCTATTTTTGGTGACATAACATATAAATCAAAAGCTTTTATTAACTTAGTAGGCATCATCAACTCAATTATTATTTTTCACTGAGATATTTCATAATTTTTGATTTTATATCATCAGGAAATCTTTTTGGTTTTGCTTTCTTATCCAAAAGCGCAAATTCTATATTAGCAGAAAAAACTTTTTTCTCATCCTTAAATATATCTTGATCAATTATAAGTCTTGGACCATTGATACCTTTAAAGGAAGATCTCACTTCTAAGATATCATCAATTTTTGCTGTACCTAAAAATCTTGAATCCATTTTATAAACAACAAAATATGAAGGATCGTCTGATTCAATAAGCATAGAGTGATTTATATCAAGTAATCTTAAAAAATTTGTCCTACCTCTTTCAGCAAATTTTAAATAATTTGCGTGGTAAACTATTCCTGTAAAATCTGTATCCTCATAATATACTCTAACTTTAAAATAATGAGTTTGCTTAATGATTGAACCAGATAAATCACTAGGCATTTTTGTTTCTTTTTATCTTCATAAGATTGTATCCCCAGTGCATCTACTTCGAATTTTATCAATATTGTACTCATTCCAAAATTGTTCATGAGAAGTAAAACACCAATTACGATAATAATTAAGGAATTGCTTTACTCGAAATTTCTCTTTTTTTTCATAACAAACATATTCACCAATATTATTGAATTTCATAAAAATTATATTCATGTCATCTTGATTTGAGGTATCGATTGTTTCATCAATCCAAGAATCTAAAACTTTTGACTCATTAAATAATTGGTGAAATTTAAAATCTTTATAAAACTTACATTCGCAATTAAAGAATTTCCAATCGTCAGGAGGAATTATATCTCCTTTAAAAGCCATCACTTGACCGTCAGACATATCTAGTCTTCTGTCATAGTTTTTACCACCTAAAAAGGCCCCAGATGTTGGAACTCTTATAAATGTTTGTCCAAATATGTCGGTTAGAAATTTAGCTTTGGCATTTTCATAAGATTTGCCTTTAACTTTCTGGGGTGAAGCCATATTTTTCTTCTATTTTATAATTTATCTAATAATTCCTCAGATATATCAAAATTAGAAAAAACTTCTTGTACATCATCGTGATCATCTAAAGAATTAACCATATCAATAATCTTATGAGCTGATTCTTCATCAACATTAACAACATTTACTGGCTTCCAACTTAATTGAGCAGCCAAATCTTCATTAATTTTAGATTCTAAAAGATTGGCAGTACTGTGAAGTTCTTCCGTTGAGCAAGATATTTCATAGAAATCATCATTTAAATCACAATCCTCAGCACCACACTCAATAGCAATATCAAATATTTGTTCAAAATCCATAATGTTTTTTGGAACATTAATTTTTCCATAATGATTAAACATAAAACTTACTGATCCATTTTCACCAAGATTTCCTCCGCATTTTGAAAAAATTGCCCTTATATCTCCAGCAGTTCTATTTCTATTATCAGTTAGTGTTTCAACAATAATACCAACCCCAGAAGGTCCAAATCCTTCATACCTCACCTCTTCATATGTTTCTGAATTCTCGTCACTACTCTTCTTTACAGCTCTTTCAATATTATCTTTCGGCATATTTTGAGATCTAGCTAAAGATATTGCCGAACGAAGTCTTGGGTTTGATGCAGGATCCGGCATTCCTAATTTTGCCGCTACTGTTATTTCTTTAGAAATTTTTGCAAATAATTTTGCTCTTTTTTTATCCTGCGCACCTTTTCGGTATTGAATATTCTTAAATTTGGAGTGACCTGCCATAATCTTATGTGCTCGAAAGAACGCCTCCTAATCGTAAAGGTTCGATTTTATCACATAATCCATCATCATTTGTTTCAATAATAACTCCACAAATTGTTGCGTCCCCTTGAGCAGGACTAAATCTATTGCCAGGTGTTTTCTCAACAAATCTTCTCACAGGTTCTGTTTTTTCCATGCCAATTACGGAGTCATAATCTCCACACATACCTGCATCAGTTTGATAACCAGTGCCAAATTGTAAAATTTGATGATCAGCTGTTGGTATATGTGTATGAGTTCCAACAACTAAACTAGCTCTGCCATCACAGTAATGCCCTAATGCAACTTTCTCAGATGTTGCTTCAGCATGAACATCAATAACTATAGCATCAATATCTTTACCAAGTTCGTTGTTAGTCAAAAGTTCATCAATAATTTTGAAGGGATCATCAAGGGGGTCCATAAACAATCTACCCATAACATTGATAACCAAAATTTTCCCTTTTTCTGTTTCAAATATATTAAAACCTGAGCCTGGAGTGTGACTTGGAAAATTTACAGGTCGTAATAATCTATCTTCATTAGATATGAAATCAAGAATTTCTCTTTGATCCCATAGATGGTTTCCTGTTGTTATGCAATCGACCCCAGATGAGAACAAGTCTTTGCAAATATCCTCAGTTATACCAAAACCTCCTGCAGAATTTTCACCATTAACAATAGCAAAATCTATCATATATTCAGTCTTAATATGGGGTAACTCTCTAACAACCTTTTCTCTTGCTGCTCTACCAACAATATCTCCAAGAAACATTATTCTCAATTTGCTATCCTCATTAAAATATAAAAATATCTTCTTCAGTCACCACTGCATCAAGTTTATAATCGAATTCACTTACAGGTAACTCTCTTTTATTAAGTTGACCAGAAAAAGCAAGTCCAATTTTTTTACTTTTAGGAAAATTTGGTAATGATCTATCATAAATACCAGAGCCAAACCCAAGTCTGAATCCCATTTTATCGAATGATATTAAAGGAATAATAATAAGATCTGGAATAACGATAGATCTTTTCTTTGGTGCAGGAATGTTAAATATATCTTCAATTAAAATATCATGTTTTCTCCATTCTCTAAATTCAATAAATTTGTTATCTTTAACAAAAGGTAGGGCTGTATGAATGCCCTTCTTTTGAAAATTTTCTAAGATTTCTAGACAATCAATTTCTGAACCAATTGGATAGTAACCTGCGATAGAGAAATATTTAGTATTATTTAAAAATTTATCGAGATTTAAAATTAATTCATTTTTATTTTCATTAGTAAAGTTCTCTTTGAGCTTTTCTCTTTTTAAAAGAAAATCTTCTCTAATTATTTTTTTTTGATCAACAAAATCCATTTAAATTTAGGAAAATTTTTTACTCAACAACATCAAATTTATCAGCAATTTTTTTTATTTTCGTCATTGCTTTTTCTAAACCAGAGGCTTTAAGTAAGTTTTTATTATCTTCTTCAGCTAAAATACCTGCTAATAAAAACAATCTCTCATGATCAAGATCATTTAGTCTTTCAGATAAACTTGTAACTCGCTCAGAAAAAATTTTGGCTAATTCAAGAACTTCTTCCTCTTTGCCATCTTCGCATGCAATCAAGAATTCACGATTTTTTATATCTATTGTTACATTACTCATTTTGATTATCTAAAATCTTCCATTTTTAATTTTGTTAATCAAGCTATCAATATTCTTCTTAGCATCCTTGATAGATGATTCGCTCTTCTCTAACTTATTGGTAAGTTCACC
>QCOD01000013.1 GCA_003209955.1 OCS116 cluster bacterium AG-430-B22 | reverse complement strand
CAGTTAAAACTAGATTGGTTCATAGACTTGATAAAGATACTTCAGGAATATTGATAATTGCTCTAAACAGACAAATTGCTGATCATATGTCTTATTTATTTCGTGAAAAAAAAATAATCAAAAATTATTGGGCATTAAATGTTGGTAAATTAAAAAAAGGCAAAGGAGTCATCAATAAAAAAATTAAAAAGAAAAATTCTAAAACTTATGACAAAGCTTTAACAAAGTATTATAACTATATGATAATAAAAGATAATTTAAATTTTTTAGTTTTTCAACCTATCACTGGTAGAAATCACCAAATTCGCATACATTCGAAAGAATTGGGCATTCCAATTTTAGGTGATAAAAGGTACGGTAATGTGGAAGATGATGAAAAATTACACCTTCATAGTCGAAGTGTTGAGTTTTATCATCCAAACGGAAGCAAGATGTTTTTTGAGGCTGAGCTTCCAAAACATATGAAAGAAAAGTGGAAAAAATATGATCTTCCTTATGAAGTGAATATTTAAATTTTTAAGGGAACCATATGGAAGATATCATAAAAGAGCTTGAAAAAAGAAGAGAGCAGGCAAAACTTGGCGGTGGACAAGACCGAATTAATGCACAACATTCAAAAGGAAAACTTACTGCAAGAGAGAGAATTGATCTTCTGTTAGATGAAGGATCATTCGAAGAATATGATATGTTTGTTGAACATAGCAGTACAGATTTTGGTATGGAAAAAAATAAAATACCTGGCGATGGGGTAGTTATAGGGTCTGGGCAAATTAACGGAAGACTAGTATTTTTGTATGTTAAAGATTTTACAGTTTTTGGCGGTTCTTTATCATTAGCTCATTCAAAAAAAATTAACAAAATACAAGATATGGCTTTAAAAAACAATGCTCCATTAATTGGTGTTCTTGATGCAGGGGGAGCAAGAATTCAAGAAGGTATAGATTCTTTAGGAGGATATTCCGAAGTTTTTCAAAGAAATGTTCTTGCTTCAGGTGTAATTCCCCAAATTTCATTAATTATGGGACCTTGTGCTGGAGGTGATGTTTATTCTCCAGCATTAACTGACTTTATTTTTATGGTGAGAGATACATCTTATATGTTTGTAACTGGCCCAGATGTAGTTAAAACAGTAACCAATGAGGAGGTTACAGCTGATGAATTAGGTGGAGCAGATGTTCATACAACAAAATCTTCAGTTGCTGATGGTGCTTATAATAACGATATTGATATGCTTTCAGATATTAGAAGATTTATTGATTTTCTTCCCTCAAGCAATATTCAATCTGCACCAATAAAAGAAACTTCTGATAAAGCCTCAAGATCAGAAACAAGTCTAGACTACCTCATACCTGAAAATTCAAATACTCCTTACGACATAAAAGAGTTCATAATTAAAGCAATTGATGAAGGTGATTTTTTTGAGATACAACCTAATTTTGCTAAAAATATTGTTGTTGGGTTTGGAAGAATTGAAGGTTACACAGTGGGTTTTGTAGGTAATCAACCTCTTAATTTAGCTGGTGTATTAGATTCTGATGCAAGCAGAAAAGCTGCAAGATTTGTAAGATTTTGTGACTCTTTTTCCATTCCGATTGTAACATTTGTAGATGTTCCAGGGTTTCTCCCCGGAACCGATCAAGAATATGGTGGATTAATTAAGAATGGCGCCAAACTTTTATATGCCTATGCTGAAGCAACAGTTCCAAAAGTAACAATTATAACAAGAAAAGCATATGGTGGGGCTTATTGTGTTATGGCTCCAAAACATTTGAGGGGTGACATTAACTATGCTCTTCCTAGTGCTGAAATTGCTGTTATGGGAGCAAAAGGAGCTGTTGAAATACTATATAGAAAAGATATTGGTGATGAAGATAAAATTAACAAACATACAAGTGAGTATGAGGAGAGGTTTCTTAATCCTTTTGTTGCTGCTGAAAGAGGTTACATTGATGATGTAATTATGCCTAGAAATGTTAGACCAAGAATTGCAAAAGCGTTAAAACTTTTAAGAAATAAAAAATTATCAAATCCTTGGAAAAAACACGACAACCTACCTTTATGAGAAGATTATGTTTAGAAAGATTTTAATTGCTAATAGAGGTGAAATTGCGTGTAGAGTAATAGATACATGCCATAAATTAGGTATAGATACTGTAGCTGTTTATAGTGAAGCTGACAGTAGAGCTTTGCATGTAATAAAAGCAAAAGAGTCTGTTAATATTGGTTCACCTCCATCATCTGAGTCTTACCTGGTTATTGAAAAAATAATAAATGCCTGTAAAAGCACTGGTGCAGATGCAGTTCATCCTGGATATGGATTTCTCTCGGAAAACGCTTCTTTCGTTAATCAACTTGAAAGGGAAGGAATTACGTTTATAGGGCCTCCATCAGAACCAATAAGAGTAATGGGTGATAAAATTGAGTCAAAGATTTTTGCTGAAAAATCAAATGTAAATATAATTCCAGGTCATCAAGAAATTATTAAAGATTCTGAAGAAGCTCTTGAAATTTCAAAAAAAATTGGTTTCCCAGTTATGATAAAAGCTTCGGCAGGTGGAGGTGGAAAAGGTATGAGAATTGCTAAAGCTGAAGAAGATGTTGAGGATGCATTTAATTCATCTGTTAATGAAGCAAAATCAAGTTTTGGTGATGATAGAATATTTATAGAAAAATTTATTGAAAAACCTAGGCATATAGAGATTCAAATTTTAGCTGATAATCATGGAAATGTTATACATTTAGGTGAAAGAGAGTGTTCAATTCAAAGGAGAAATCAAAAAATTATAGAGGAGTCACCAAGTCTATTTGTTGATGAAAAGCTTAGAAATGAGATGGGAGAACAAGCGAAAAGATTAGCGTCAACAATTAATTATGCAAGCGCTGGAACAGTAGAGTTTATAGTAGACCAAGATAAAAATTTTTACTTTTTAGAAATGAATACAAGGTTACAAGTTGAGCATCCAGTTACAGAATTGGTTACCGGAATTGATTTAGTAGAAGAAATGATAAAAATAGCTTCTGGAGAAGAGTTAAAATTAAGACAAGATGATATTAAGTTTAATGGATGGGCAATAGAATCCAGAATTTACGCAGAAGATCCCGAAAGAAATTTTATGCCTTCAACAGGCAGGTTAAATTCATACATTACGCCTATTAATATAGATAATATAAGAAACGATACTGGGGTTTATGAAGGAGGCGAAATATCAATCTATTATGATCCAATGATTTCCAAGCTGTGCTCATATGGAAAAGATAGAAATGAGGCTCTTTTAAAGATGGAGATCGCATTAAATCATCATTATATTAATGGAATAAGAAATAATATAAATTTCTTAACAGCAATCATCAGGAATGAGAATTTTATTAGTGGTGATATCAACACTGGATTTATTGATGTTGAGTACCCTGAAGGTTATAGATCTTTTATAAATGATGATAAATTTGCTTTATTATTTTCCATTGCCGGAACTTATTTATATACCATAAACGAATTTAGATTGAGAAATCAAAATAAAAATAATTCATTTTTTGAAAAGTCTTTAGTTGCTGTTATTGAGGATTCTGTTTTTGAGTTTAAGACATATGATAGAAAAGATAACCTTATAATAGAATATAATGATGAAGTAATTACAATTGATTCTTCTTATGAACCAGGAAAACCATTAGCATCCATTTCAATTAATGGCGAAGAATATCATTTTAAAATTGAAAAAATTATAAATGGTTACAATGTCAGTAGTTACGGTTTTTCTTCAGATGTCAAAATTTTGTCTAAAAGAGCTTATGAATTATCAAAACATATGATAGCAAAGGATGTTCGATCAAATGAAAAAATTATCAAATGTCCTATGCCTGGATTAGTAGTCTCAATTGATGTTAATGAGGGACAAGAAATAGATATTGGTGATAAACTTTGTACGATCGAAGCAATGAAAATGGAAAATGTGATTAGATCTGAAGTATCAGGCACTATTAAAAAAATTCACTGTAAAGGTGGTGATAGCTTAGCTTCTGATGAAATTATTCTTGAATTTTCCTAAGTATTAATTTTGCATTAAATAGTTTATTGAAATTTCTTATTAGGATGTCATCAAAATATTTTATTTCTTTTTTTAATCCTAATTCTTCAAGGCTTGTTACATTATTTGGGTTATTGCCACAGGGGTTTATTCCTTTGAAATTTTCTAAATTTGGATTCATATTTATACTAACACCATGAAATGTAATGCCCTTTCTTACCCTTAAACCAATAGATGATATTTTTTTCAAAGTATTCTTATCTTCCACCCAAATACCAACATGATCTTTATCATTTATCCCTATTACCCCTATGTCATGTAATGAAATAATTATCCATTCCTCAATTAAGGCGATAAATTTCCTTATATCATATCCTTTCTTCCTGAGGTTTAGCATTAAGTAAATTATTTTTTGCCCAGGTCCATGATATGTATATTGTCCGCCTCTGCTTGATTCATATACTTTGAATTTATTTCTTTCGATCAAGTCCTCAGGTTTTGCACTAGTTCCAGCTGTATATATATTATCGTGCTCTAAAAACCATAAAAATTCTTTGCAATTATTTTTATAAATTTCTTCAACCTTTTTCTCCATAAATTTTATAGAGTAAGGATAATCAATAACCCCTTCTTCTTGAAAATATTCAATTTCATTATCATTCATAACTTTATTAATTTATAAATTTGTTTATTAATTTACAAATCATTATTAAGTATTGATATATTAATAAGTAATTTGCGGCCGTGGCGGAACTGGTAGACGCGCAGCGTTGAGGTCGCTGTGGGATAAAACCCGTGGAAGTTCAAGTCTTCTCGGCCGCACCATAAGGAATTTAATGATGAGTAATAAAACAGAAGATAGTATTGTATTTTTCAGAGAGCAATTTGACCCGACACTAGTTTCTAAAATCATAATATCAATTGATTCTGCTGACAAAAAATCTGTTTTAAATATTATTAATAAATTACCATCGTCTGATATTGCGGATATTATTAATTTACTTAAATCTTCAGAAAGAGAAGCATTTATAGATTTAATTAAAAATGAATTTAAACCTGAAATTCTCTCTGATCTTGAAGACTTAGTTAGAGAAGAAATAATTCATTATTTAGGATATAACTATGTAGCAGATCTGATACCAAAGCTAGAAACCGATGATGCAGTTCATGTAATTGAAGACCTAGAAGATAACGAAAAGAACCTAATTCTTCAAAAAATTCCTTCAAGTGAAAGAGAGGAAATAAAAAACTCACTAAATTATCCCGATGACAGCGCGGGAAGATTGATGAGCCTAGATTTTGTGTCTATGCCACCATTTTGGAATGTAGGGCAAGCTATTGATTTTCTTAGAGAAAATTATAAATTACCAAATGAATTCTATGAAATCTATCTTGTTGATCCCTCCTTTAAACCTTTAGGGACACTGTCTTTATCAAATATAATAAGATCAAAACGTGAAAGTGATCTAAAGGATATTAAATCAAATCATTTTGTTACAATTAATGCAGATTTAGATAAAGAAATAGTCGCTTTAGAATTTGAAAGATTTGATCTTGTTTCGGCCCCTGTAGTTGATATTAATGGAAGGCTAATTGGAGTAATTACAGCTGATGATATTGTAGATGTTATACAAGATGAAGCTGGAGAAGATATAAAATTACTTGGCGGTGTAGGTGACGAAAATATAACTGATAGCGCTATTAGAGTTTCAAGGGGACGTTTTTCTTGGTTATTTATTAATCTATTAACTGCTGTTCTTGCGTCTGTAGTTATAGGATTTTTTGATGCCACGATTGAGGAAATGGTAGCCCTAGCAATCTTAATGCCTATAGTTGCTTCAATGGGAGGTAATGCTGGTACACAAACATTAACCATCGCAGTTCGTTCATTATCAACAAGAGATTTAGTTCCATTAAATTATAAAAGAATTATTAATAAAGAAATACTTGTAAGCTTTTATAATGGAGCGCTTTTCGCCATAATTACAGGCTTTTTTGGCTGGTTATGGTTTGATAATTATTCTTTAGGTATTGTTCTAGCTACTGCAATGATTTTAAATATGGTAATCGCTGGATTAGCAGGAATTTTAATTCCTTTAGGTTTAAATAGAGTGGGAATTGATCCAGCAGTGGCATCTACTGTTTTTTTAACTACAATTACAGATGTTGTAGGGTTTTTTAGTTTTCTTGGTCTTGCTGCTTGGTTTCTTGTTTAGGTATAAAATTGAATATTAATATTAAAATTTATTTACTCTTATTAATTTGTTGTAATGTAATTTTCTTGCCCTCTAAAGTTTTTTCAATATGGGTTGAATCTACACCTCTTCCAGTAGCAAAGAGCGGAACTTCTGCAGCAATACTTAATAATGAAATTATAGTTGTTGGAGGAAAGGGAATTGTTGGAAATAATCCCTTATCAGAAATTTTTGATATTGATGGAAAAACATGGAGACCTATTAGTTTATTTCCAAAAGATTTTCATGGATTTAGAATTATTAGTTTTCAAAATAAAATATTACTATGTGGAGGGTATAGCAAAAATAAACCAACAAGAAATTGTTGGATTTATGACCATAGTTTATCTAACTGGGCTCAAATAAGCGATATGCCTTACGCAAGAGCTGATCATGTAATGGTAAAAATAAATAACAAAGTATTTTTTATAGGTGGTGTTGGAGAAAGTCCTGAAAAAGTTATGTCTTACAATTTAAATTATGGTAAGTGGAGTACTAGCTATGCCATTTTCGATGATCCTTTATATGCCTCAGGATTTGGAGTTTATAATGAAAATATAGCCATAATTGGAGGAATAGAGGTTTCCAATTCTGAAATATCAAATAGGTTTGAAATTTTTGATCCTAAATTAAATAAATGGAAAAAAAATACTAATTATCCTCTAAGTATTGCCTCTTCGTCAGTTCAGCAAATTAAAAATAATTTGCATGTTTCAGGAGGTAAAACACTTAATCCTAATAGAACTTACAAAGAGCATTATTCTTTCGAAAAAGATAATTGGGTTAAAAAGGAAGCAATGCCAACTCCTAGACACAGCATGTCTTCAGTTTTTATTAATGAAAATTGGTACTTAATTGGTGGGTCAATAAGTCCAGGTTTTTTTTCTCTTTTTTCTCCTACTGATGTTGTAGAAATATACATAGATAAATGACCGTACATTTAAAAAAATTATGTGTTGGAGCAAAGGATGTTGACGATTTGTATAGAAGGCAAACTTTCATAAGAGAAAAATATAATGAAACAATTCATATCACCAGAATGTATCCAAAGAGATATGAGGAATTAATTAATGGTGGATCAATTTATTGGATTTTCAAAGGTTACATAAGAGCTCGTCAAAATATCTTGGATATGATTAGATATACTGGAGAAGATAAAATTAATAGATGTAAGATTTTTTTATCAGAAGAAATTATTTTAACCGTCCCAAAGAAATCAAGACCTTTCCAAGGCTGGAGATATTTAAAAAATAATGATACTCCTAATGACGATGTTTTGTATGATCCATTAAGCTATGATAAATCCAACGAAGAATTAATATCTGAATTAAGTAAATTAGGTCTAGTTTAATGGTTTTTTTATTTTATGGAATTATAAGTCTTATAATAATTCTTTTAATTGTAAAATATCTAGCAAATATAAATTCTACTAAATTACAAAGTCTAATAAAGATAATTCTTGGAGCAATTTTACTCATTGTATCTTTTGTTCTTCTTTTCAGAGGTTTGTATTATTTTTCTGGACCCCTTTTGGTGCTTTCTTTGTGGTTAACAAGATTAAAAACATTTTATGATTTTTATAATTCTTTTTTTAAGAAAAATAATTATAAGATTTCAATGGATAAAAATGAAGCATTTGAAATTTTAGGTCTTGATTTCAACGCTTCAAGAGATGATATTATAAGTGCGCATAAAAAATTAATTGAAAAAAACCATCCAGATAAAGGCGGTTCTGATTATTTAAGCGCAAAAATAAACAAAGCTAGGGATGTTTTGTTAGAGAATAAATAGGAGTTAAATTATAATATGGCCGAAGGCGATAAATATATAGATTTTGATGAGGCCACTAAGGTTGAAACTAAGAAAAAACTTCAGAAACCTTCCTTATACAAGGTTTTACTTTTAAATGATGATTATACTCCAATGGAATTTGTTGTATTTCTTCTTAAAAAGTTTTTTCATAAGAATAACGATGAGGCTACGAAGATTATGCTTCATGTTCATCAAAATGGAGTAGGTGTTTGTGGGGTTTTTCCATATGAGATTGCCGAAACAAAAGTAATTCAAGTCCTTGAAACTGCAAAGAAGAATGATCATCCCCTACAATGCACAATGGAAAAGGATTAAGGGTGTGGCAGGTTTTGCTCAAAGTTTAGAAGAGTCTTTGCAGAGATCAATAGATTATGCTGCTAAAAAAAATCATGAACATGTTACTGTTGAGCACCTACTTTTAGCTTTAATCGAAGATACTGATGCTATGAATCTTCTTAAGGCTTGTAATATTAATTTGTCACTCCTAAAAAGTGATTTAGTTAAATTTATAGATGAACAGAAGTATCTTGTTTTATCCAATAACGAACAATTACCCGAACCAACTGCAGGATATAGAACTGTAATTACAAGAGCAGCTATTCATGTGCAGCAATCTGGGAAAAGTGAAGTCAATGGTGCAAATGTAATTGTGGCTATTTTTTCCCAACAAGAGAGTTATTCAGTATATCTTTTAGAAAAACAAGAGATGACAAGATACGATGCTGTTCAATTTATTTCCCATGGGATAAGAAAAGATGATGATTATACAACTATGAGTGTTTCAGAAGAAGTTAATGATGAGCAAGAAGAATTACAGTCAAACAAAAAGAGCGCTCTAGAGGCATTTTGTGAAAACTTAAATGAAAAGGCTAAAAAAAATATGATTGATCCTCTGATTGGGAGAGATGAAGAAGTATTAAGGCTTATTCAGATATTGTGTAGAAGAAGAAAAAATAATCCATTATTAGTTGGCGACCCTGGAGTTGGAAAAACAGCAATAGTTGAGGGTTTGGCTTACAGAATAGTTTTTGAGGAAGTGCCATCAGTTATAAAATCATCTCAAATTTATTCTCTAGATATGGGTGCATTACTTGCTGGCACTAGATATAGAGGAGACTTTGAAGAAAGAATTAAAGCTGTTCTTAAAGAGATTGAAAAGATCGATAACTCTATTTTATTTATTGATGAAATTCACACTGTTATAGGGGCTGGAGCCACATCAGGCGGAGCAATGGATGCGTCAAATTTATTAAAACCATATTTACAAAATGAAAGAATGAGATGTGTTGGCTCAACAACATATAAAGAATTTCGGCAATTTTTTGATAAGGATAGGGCTCTTTCAAGAAGATTTCAAAAAATTGATGTCGATGAACCAAATAATGAAGACACTATTAAGATTCTAAAAGGCCTTAAATCACGTTTTGAAGATTTCCATGGCCTTAAATATTCCGATGAAGCAATAGATTGTGCTGTAGAGCTATCTTCAAGATATATGAGTGATAAGAAATTACCTGATAAAGCTATAGATGTAATTGATGAAACTGGTGCAGCGATGAAATTAAAAGCATCTAAAAAGAAAATTATTGGTGAAAAAGAGATCGAAGAAACAATAGCAATTATGGCTAAAATTCCTTCGCGAAATATCACTCGTGATGATACGAAAAAGTTAAAAGATCTAGATAAATCGCTTAAAAGAATGGTTTTTGGTCAAGATAAAGCGATAGAAGAAATTGCAACATCTATAAGACTTTCTAGAGCTGGTCTTCGAGACAATCAAAAGCCTATTGGCTCATATTTATTTACTGGTCCGACTGGAGTTGGAAAAACTGAGCTTGCGAGACAACTATCATCTACTCTTGGAGTAGAATTATTAAGATTTGATATGACTGAATTTATGGAAAGACATACTGTTTCAAGATTAATAGGAGCGCCACCAGGGTATGTTGGATTTGATCAGGGAGGTTTACTGACTGATGGTGTCGATAAAAATCCTTATTCTGTTGTTTTATTAGATGAAATAGAAAAAGCTCATCCAGATATTTTTAATATTCTTCTTCAAATTATGGACTATGGGACATTAACTGATCAAAATGGCAGAAAAGTAGATTTTAGAAATACTATCGTAATACTTACTACAAATGCAGGTGCTTCTGATTTAGCTAAACCTGCACTAGGCTTTAATAGAGACAAAAGAGAAGGCGAAGATGTTGAAGCAATAGATAAATTATTTAACCCTGAATTTAGAAATAGGTTAGATGCAATTATTTCATTCAATTCTCTTCCTGATAAAGTAATAGCAAGAGTAGTGGAAAAATTTATACTGGAATTGGAAACTCAACTAGACAATAAAAATGTATTTATTCAGATTTCTGAAAAAGCTGCCATGTGGATTGGAAAAGAGGGCTACGATGAAAATATGGGAGCTAGGCCTCTCAGTAGGTTAATTCAAGAAAAAATTAAAAAACCTATTGCAGAACAAATACTCTATGGAAAATTATTAAAAGGTGGGAATATTAAAGTAGATCTTAAAGAGAACGAATTAACTTTTGAGTATCTTCCATTAAAAAAATCACCTAAAAAAAATAAACAAAAGGTTAAATAGCTATAGCTTTACGTATTTTTCTAGCTTCGTTTTCAAGTTTATCAAAATCTTCTACATCTCTAGAATGGAATTTATATTCTAATCCACTGCTTCTTTGGATTATATGGAAATGAAGATGAAAAACCGTTTGACCAGCTTCTTTTCCATTAAGCTGCATTATCATTACGCCTGTTGGTGAATAAACTTTTTTTATTGCATTCGCAATATTTTTAGTGGTTTTTAAAATCGGTTCCAAAAATTCATCTGGGAGATTAAGTAAATTTGTTGTTTCAAATTTTGGTATTACTAATGTATGCCCTGGGGCTTGAGGCATAACATCCATAAAAGCTAATACTTTTGAATTTTCATAAACTTTAACGCAGTCTGCTTCATTTCTTAGTATTTTTGCAAAAATATTATTTTTGTCATAATTCATTGGCTCTCCTTATTTTTTTTAAAAGGAATATATTCATTTAATTTTTCAATATTATCTTGAATATACAATCTTTCGTCTTTTAAATAATTTGATATTGCTTCAGAAAAATCAATATCTTTAATCCAATGCGCAGAAAAAGTTTTTTCTGGTTGGTATCCTCGAGATATTTTATGAGCTCCTTGAGCTCCAGCCTCAACTTTTCTAAATTTTTTGCTTATCGCATACTCTATTGCTCTATAGTAGCATACTTCAAAATGTAAGTTTTTATGATCTTCTATACATCCCCAGTTCCTTCCATAAATTGTGTCACCACCTAAAAAATTCAAAGCTCCAGCAATATATCTGTTTTTATTTTTAACCATTATTAAAAGAATCTTTGATGATAGAGTTTGGCCTATAACACTAAAAAAATTCCTATTAAGATAAGGTTGTCCCCATTTTCTCATACTTGTATCAATATAAAATTTGTAAAATTCATCCCAATGATGTTCTAAAATTTCTTTATCATTAAGTATTTCTATCTCTAATCCTTTTTTATTTGCTTCCTCGCGCTCTTTTTTTATATTTTTTCTTTTTCTAGATGATAGTGCGTTTAAAAAATCATCAAAATTATTATAATTATTGTTATACCAATGAAACTGTTGATCATTTCTAATTAACCAGTTTATTTTTTTTGTGATATTTAATTCTTTTTTATTTAAAAAAGTTAAATGGGCGGAAGAAATTGAATTTTCTGAGCAAAAATCTTCTATACCATGGAGCATGGCGACTTTAGTGTTCACATCATTTTTATTTGCAGTTAGTAATTTTGGTGCAGAAACTGGAGTAAAGGGAATTGATATTTGAAGTTTAGGATAATATGACCTTCCTATCCTTTGATAGGCTTCCGCCCATGAATAATCAAAAACATACTCTCCTGAAGAATTATTTTTAAGATAAGAAGGAATGCAACCAATAGTATTTTTATCTTTATCTTTTGCGACAAAATAAGATGTATACCATCCACTATTACCATTTACAGATTTACTTTCTTCTAGCGCATTTAAGAATTCAAAACTTACAAATGGATTGTAATTTAAAGAATCATGATTAGCGCATTTATTCCAATTATTTTTACCAATATTTTTTATTGATTTTTCAATGCTTATGCTAATTTGACTTTGATCACTCATTAATTTTGTAATTCAAATATAGCATCAACTTCAACAGCCATGTTTAACGGTAAAGAAGATGCCCCGACAGCAAATCTTGCATGCCATCCTTTATCCTCAAGGATTGATATCATTAACTTAGATGCGCCATCTATAACTAATGCGTGATCTGAAAATTGATCATCAGTATTCACAAAGCCGCCTAGCTTTAAACATTTATTTATCATTTCGAGATTTCCACAAGCTTTTTTTGCTTGAGAAAGAATCATTATTGCACATAATCTAGCGGCTTCTTGACCTTCCTCTAAAGTCAATTCAGAACCAACTTTCCCTGTTATCAATTTGTTTCCATTAAAAGGTCCTTGCCCTGAAATATACAACAAATTTCCAGAAATATTATAAGGAACATATGTTGCAACTGGTGATGCAGGTTCTGGTAAAATAATATTATTTTTTAATAAATTTTGATCAATTTTATTCATAGTTTTTTCCGTGATTTATTATATTGCTTCCAAATTTATCTCTTAAAGAATTTATAGCTTGATCTAGTTTCTTTTCGTTATTCTCATTTGTATCAATTAAATTATCTAAATCACAGAAGTTTTCATCTACAAGCTCTGAAATTCCTACACCTATTAATCTATATTCTTCATTATCTTTAATATTGGTTAATAAATCTTTAGCAATTTTATATATTTTTCTTTCTAATTGAGTAGGGTTATTGATAGTTTTAGATCTTGAAATTGATTTAAAGTTTTTTGTTTTTAATTTTAAATTTATTGTTTTTCCACCTAATCCATTCTTTTTTGCCCTAAAGGCAACTTTTCTTGATAAATCGCTAAGAATGTTTTCTAGTTTTTTTCTATTTTTAATATTTTTTGTGAATGTTGTCTCATGACTTATGCTTTTAATAGGTCGATTTGATCTTATTGATCTTGAATCTTTTCCATTTGATAATTGATGAATATGAAGACCTATAATCCCATATCTTTTGACTAATTCTTTTATTTCTATTTTTTGGATCTGGCCAATATTTATTATTCCATCTGAGTTTAATTTATTTGTGAATTTTTTACCTACACCCCATAATAAACTTACAGGTTTATTGGATAAAAAATCTTTTGACTCTTCTTGCCCAATCACGGAAAACCCTTTTGGTTTATCTAAATCCGAACATACTTTTGCTAAGTATTTATTGTATGATAATCCAACTGAAACATTAATTCCTATATCCTTTTTTATTTTATTAACTAATTCGGCTAACAATATAGCTGGTATTTTCCGATGTAACTTAAATGTTCTTGATAAATCTAGAAATGCCTCATCTAGTGATATTGGTTCAACAAGCGGGGTAAGTTCTTTCATTAAATCTCTTATTTCATAGCTTACTTTCTTATATTTACTCATATTTGGTCTTAATATTATTGCTTCTGGGCATAATTTTCTTGCTTTAAAGATAGGCATTGCAGAGTGAATACCTTTTGTTCTCGCAATATAACAAGCTGTTGAAACTACACCTCTATTATTTCCGCCTATGATCAGAGGTTTGTTTTTTAAATCAGCGTTATCTCTTTTTTCTACAGAAGCATAAAAAGCATCACAATCTATATGAGCTATCGATAAACTTTTTAATTCTTTATGATTAATAACTCTTGGAGATAAACATTTACCGCATAAATCACTTAATTTTTTTGTTTGATGTAGGCAATCTCTACAGAATTGAGTATCGGTATTTTTAGTTCTTTTTATCAATATCTTTTTCAAGATTTTTCATAATATAATTTTCAACATCTAGCCAATTATTTAACTTAATAGTCGCACTTTTAGGTGACGGCATCAATTTATTAATCCTTTTATCTTGAAGGAAATGAATGCAATGTGTTTCAGGGCATTCTTTTGATACAGAATCAATATTTAAAGGCATATCATCAATAAAAAATGAAACTGCATTTATTTTCTTGAGTATTTTTTTTACAGCTCCTCCCTTAGACCCACTATTTGTGATAACAGGAAAATTTAAATTGTTTTTAGTCATTGCAATTTCTCTTTTACTTTTATCCTTGTGAGGAAGATTTGTTAAAACAATTATTTGTAGAAATTTGGATAACCTCTGCAATACTTTTTTTGTGTGTTTTACTAGTTCAAGATTCGCTGTTTCACTGGAGAAGAAGTCTGGCATAATTTTACTCATATCCATATTTTCAATAGGCTTCATTGTATCAATGTATTTTATATTGCCAGTTATTTTAGGCTCATTAAGATCTAGGAATAAACCTTTTTTTTCTAAATATTTTTCTAAACCTACAAGAAAAAGAAATATCACCTCATCTGCATCTGCAATTAAAATAGGTATATCTTTTTCTAATTTTAATGAGTTAATTTGATCTAAGGTTTCGACTTCGAGGCTTATTTTATTTTTCCTTCTTTAAATTCAACATGCTTTCTGGCAACAGGATCATATTTTTTTACAACCATTTTATCTGTCATTGTTCTTGAATTTTTCTTGGTTACATAATAGTAGCCAGTACCAGCAGTACTTTCTAATTTAATTTTAACTGAAGTTTGTTTAGCCATAATTCTACCTTTTCAGCAAAAATAGGTATAATTTGGTTTTAGTCAAGTATTATTGGGTCTAGATATCATTCGAGTAGATTTCTTATATCTCCAGAAAAAAGGGAAAAACTTTGAATTAATTTGCTTTTTATAAAATCTTGCTAAGTCTTCTAATAAAAATTCAGTAATATCAAATAAAGGTAATTTAATAGCATCTTTTATATTTAAAAAGCCTAGGTTGTTTAATTCACCATTTCCTTTAATTTTATTTGAAAAATTTTTTTCATCTAGAACAAAAAATTTAGTATCGAATCTAATTTTCTGATTTGCAGGAGTTATTGCCCTTGCTAAAACCCATAAATTTTTTAATTTCTTATCAATTAATTTTAGATTTGTCTCTTCTTCAGTTTCTCTTATTGCTGCAGATATAAGACCAATAGATAAGGTTTTTGTTGATTTTAATTTTGAAAGATCATCTAAATTTTTTTTACTTAGCTTTATGCTTTTATTAAGCATATCTGATTTTTCAACTCTACCGCCAGGAAAGACCCAAACATTAGGTGCAAATCTAGAATTTTTTGGCCTTTGACCCATTAAAACATATAAATTATTTTTCTTTTGCTTTGTTATAACAAGGCTAGCAGCTGGTTTTGGTCTAACAGGTCTGACCATTATTTCTTTTTTTTCTTTTTTCGATTTTTTATTAACTCTACTGCTAAGTCTAGATTTACATCATCTAAATTCATATCTTTTGGTATAGACGCATTTACTTTTCCATGTTTTACAAAAGGACCGTATCGTCCCTCCATTAAGACTATATCTTTTTCGTCTTTAGGGTGTTTTCCAAGCTCTTTAATTGTTTTGCTTGCTCTTCCTCTTCCAGGGTTTGCTTTTTTCTCTTCAATTAAATCAATAGCTCTGTTTAATCCAATTGAAAATAACTCCTCAACATTTGTTAAACTCGCAAATATACCTTCATGAACGACATAAGGACCAAATCTACCTAGACCAGCTTTTATTTCGTTACCATCTTCTGGATGTATTCCTATAATTTTAGGAAGTGATAAAAGATTTAATGCTAATTCTAAATTTACCTCATCTGGATCTATAGTTTTAGGGATTGTTGATCTTTTAGGTTTTGTATCTGGATCATCCGCTTGTATTTCTAGATAAGGACCATATCTACCTATTAATAGATTAATCTCTTTATTTGTTTCTGGGTGAACGCCTATAATTCTTGGTTCAACATTACTATTTGATCCAAATGTTCTTGTATATTTACAATCAGGATATGCAGAACAACCTATAAATGCACCATTTCTACTTGTTTTAAGGCTTAGTATACCTTCTTCACATTTGGGACACTTTCTATCAATTTCTCCTTTATCATCTCTAAATATATGATTTCCTAAACTCTCATTGAGTTGATCCAAAATATCTCTTGTTCTTAATTCTAAAGCTTTCTCTGAGCATGAGTTAAATTCTCCCCAGAAATTATTTAAAAAATCTTTCCAATTCATTTCACCATTCGAAACTTTATCAAGATTTTCTTCTAATTGGGCTGTGAAGTCATAACCTACATATTGTCTAAAGAAACTTTCTAAAAAAGATGTGACTAATCTACCTTTATCTTCTGGATAGAAATACCTTTTATCAAGTCTTACATAGTTTCTGTCCTGCAAAACAGATATAATTGATGCATATGTTGACGGCCTTCCTATGCCTTTTTCTTCAAGAGATTTAACAAGAGACGGCTCTGAAAACCTTGGTGGCGGTTTTGTAAAGTGCTGGTTAGTATTGGTTTTAATGTTTGCAAGAGAGCTATCTTTAACTAATTTAGGTAAATTTTGTAATTCCTCTTTATCTTCAGCTCTTCCTTCCTCATATAAGGCTCTAAAGCCTTCAAATACAGTTACAGTTCCTGAGGCCCTAAAACTAATATCACCATCTTCATTATCTATTAAAACAGTTGTTCTCATTCCACGCCAATTTTCCATTTGGCTTGCTAATGTTCTTTTCCATATAAGTGAATACAATCCATATTGATCGTCATTAAGTTCATTTTTTACAATATCTGGTGTTTTTTTCGGGTCTGTCGGTCTTATAGCTTCGTGAGCTTCTTGTGCATTTGCAATATTTCCTTGGTAATCTCTTAATTCATTTGGAAGAAAATCTTCCCCGTAAATTGCGCCAATACTAGATCTGATTTCTTCTATGCTTTCTTTACCAATTTGAACACCGTCAGTTCGCATATATGTTATTAGGCCAGCTTCATAAAGTTTTTGTGCTGTCATCATTGTTACTTTCGCTGTCATATTAAGTTTTCTTGAGGCTTCCATTTGTAATGTGGATGTAATAAAGGGTGGCGATGGTTTTCTTGATACATTTTTTTCTTGTATATCAGTTATTTTAAAATTTGCTTTTTGAATAGCTAATTTAATTTCTTCAGACCTATCCACATTATTAATATCAAATTGTTCTAATTTTTTACTATCAAAATGAGTTAGTTTTGCTTCAAAAGGATCGTTATCTTCGTATGAGAAATGACTATTAACAGACCAATATTCTTGAGGAATAAAAGACTCAATCTCTATTTCCCTTTCACATATTAATCTTAATGCTACAGATTGGACACGTCCCGCTGAGCGAGCACCAGGAAGTTTCCTCCATAAAACAGGAGATAATGTAAATCCAACAAGATAGTCCAAAGCCCTTCTTGCTAAGTAAGCCTGTACCATTTCTGTATCGATTTCTCTTGGATTATTTATTGCCTCATTAATTTCTTTTTTTGTAATTGCGTTAAAGGTAACTCTTGAGATCTTTTTATCAGCCAAACTACCTTTTTCTTGAAGAACCTCTAAAACATGCCATGCGATAGCCTCTCCTTCTCTGTCAGGGTCTGTAGCCAATATAAGACTTTCAGAATTTTTAACAGCTTCATTAAGTGTTTTTGCTTGTTTTTTCCCTTTATCACCTAATTCCCAAATCATCTTGAAATCTTCATCGGGCTTTACTGACCCTTCACTTGATGGAAGGTCTCTAATATGACCTAATGAGGCTATTACTTTATAGTCAGACCCCAAATAACCTTCAATCGTTTTTGCTTTTGCTGGTGATTCAACAACTACTAAATGCACAAAATCCTCCACTTAAAAAAGTAAGAATTTTCATTTTTTGGTTAATAAGTCAAATAAGTAATTTTTTTTTTTAAAATATAGGGAGTTTAAATTTTAATATTTGGTTCAGTATTTTTGTATATTCTTATTATATTTTCTTTATGTTTTATTGTTATGAGCCCTAACATTATTATTAATAAAAGCAATAAATTTAAATTATAAAAAACAATGTAAAGCGAAGAAAATAAAGTTGCTGACAATGAACTTACTGACGATTTTTTAAAAATTAGTGTAATTATTATCCAGCTTAAAATAAATAAAAAACCAGAATAAATTGAAATAGCAAATATGAGCCCTAAAAATGTTGCTACACCTTTACCACCCTTAAATTTTAGCCAAATAGGGTACATATGGCCTAAAAGAGTGAAAATTGCGACATAGATGAATAACACAGAAGAAAATTGTAATGACATCCATACTGGAATAAATCCTTTAAGGGTGTCAAAGAAAAGAGTTAATATAGCTGTTAACTTATTTCCTGTTCTAAGAACATTAGTTGTTCCTATATTTCCTGAACCTATTTCTCTTATATCAATTTTAGAAACATACTTTGAAAACAAATATCCAAATGGCACAGATCCCAATAAATAGGATAATAAAATAAATAAAAAATAAAAAATTATTGAGTTAAAAAATTCCATTTTGATGTATATAAATAATCTGAAAGGAAAATATGTGCAACATCTTCTATCAGTAGACGATATGTCCGAAGATTTCATTCTTGAGATTTGGACAAATGCATTGAAAAATAAAGATACAAATTCTACTTCTTTAACTGGTAAGATTTTAACAAATTTATTTTATGAACCTTCTACAAGGACCTCATCTTCATTTTACAGCGCTATGACTAAAAAAGGTGGGTCTGTTATTCCTATTAATAATGTAAAGTTTTCTAGTGTTACAAAAGGTGAAACTCTAGAAGATACCATTATAACTATGAGCACAATGAGTGATTGTATTGTTTTACGGCACCCTGAAGTTGGTTCTGCAGAAAGGGCTGCAAAAGTAAGTCCAGTACCAATAATTAATGGAGGCGATGGTGATGGCGAACATCCAACCCAAACTCTTCTTGATGGCCTGACAATATATTCAAATAATAATAATAATCTTGATAATCTTAATGTTACTTTTATAGGTGACTTAAAAAATGGAAGAACCGTTAAGAGTCTTGTTAAGCTTTTGAGTAGGTATAAAAATAATAATTTTAATTTTATAAGTCCTGATAATTTAAGATATCCATCTGATATTTTACCAATTAATAATTTTGAAAGTGATAAAATTGAAGATGTAATAAGCAAGACTGATGTTCTGTATGTAACAAGAGTTCAAAAAGAAAGGGGCAGTGATCATAATTATGCTTTAACTGAAGAAACTCTAAGTAAATTAAATGATAAAGCTATAGTCATGCATCCACTTCCAAGGGTTAATGAAATACCAAAAGAATTTGATAAAGATAAAAGAGCAAAATATTTTGAACAAATGCGAAATGGCTTATGGTGTAGAATGGCTCTATTAGAAAAAATAATCCTGAATTAATTTTTAAATAAGTATATAGACCAAGGTATTGTTTTTCTTCTATTTAAATTTTTATTTCTTTGATGTTTCTTTTTATAATTAAATTTTTTAAATAATTTATTCATCTTAAACATTTCTTAATCTCCTTTAAGAATTAGGAAATTAATCTAATATACTGATTCATATGATTAAAAATCAATATTTAATGAATCTATTATGACTCTTTTATGACTCTTTAAGTTTTAATGAAAGATCAAGAAAACCCTGCAAAATATAGCTTGCGGCAAGTTTATCGATATTTTTCTTTCGTTTGTTTCTAGAAATATCTGCAAATATTAACATTTTTTCAACTACAGTAGTTGAAAGTCTTTCATCCCATAAAAGAATAGGTAAACCAGTATCTTTATTCAGATTATCTGCTAAAGAGTTACTTGACTGAGCTTTCGGACCAATTGTTCCATCCATATTTATCGGATATCCAATTACTATACCGCTAAGTCCATGATTAAGTTGAATTTCTTTTATATAATTAAGTAAATCTTTATATTTTTTATTTATTAATACATCTAAAGGTGTTGCAATCGTTTTATTAATATCTGAAATAGCTAGGCCTATATTTTTTGTTCCTGGATCAATGCCAAGCAGAGGTAATTCTTTATTTAAATTATTGTAGAATTCTTGTGGGTCATCAGTATACATGTAACCAAATTAAATTGTTATTTGCTATGCATCAAGGACTTTGGTATTTAGTGATTGTAAGGAGTTTAGGATAATGGCTATAGATAGTAAATTAGTTGAAAGAATTGCTAAGTTATCAAGAATTTCACTGACAGAGTCAGAAATAAAAAATCTTTCATCTGAATTAGATAATATTTTAAATTGGATTGAGCAATTATCTGAGCTAGATACTGAAGGAATTAATCCTGTTTTCTCTTCTTTTGATGAGGAGGAAACTAAATACAGAAATGACGAAATAAATGATGGTGGATATCGTGAAGATATAATTTCTAATGCACCACTATCTGAAGATGGATTTTTTCTTGTTCCAAAGGTAGTTGATTAATGACAGAATTTTCAACTTTATCAATTAAAGAAACCATTTCATCACTAAAGAATAAAGATTTTAGTGTATCCGAATTAGTTGATTCTCATATTTCATCAATGGAGAGTGGAAGAGAATTAAATGCATTTATTACGGAAACAGCAGATATTGCTAGAAAAAAAGCGTTAGACTGTAATCAGAATTATTTAAAAGGAGAAGAGAAACCTCTTGAAGGTATACCTTTAGGCATAAAAGATATGTTTTGTACAAAAGGCGTTAAAACAACAGCCTCAAGTAAAATGCTTGAAAACTTTATTCCTCCATATGAATCAACTGTTACGCAAAATCTATGGAATGATGGAGCAATACTTTTAGGAAAATTAAATAATGATGAATTTGCTATGGGTTCATCAAATGAAACTAGTTTTTTTGGAGAAGTTAAAAATCCTTGGAAAAACACTAAAGATAACTTTACTGTTCCAGGCGGCTCATCTGGCGGTTCAGCCGCTTCTGTTGCTGCTGGTATGGGTTTAGCGTCATTAGGAACAGATACAGGCGGCTCAATAAGACAGCCCGCATCATTTACTGGTACTGTTGGATTAAAGCCAACTTATGGAAGATGTTCAAGATGGGGTATTATAGCATTTGCATCATCTTTAGACCAAGCAGGACCGATTACCAGGACAGTAAAAGATTGTGCATTATTATTAAATTCAATTTGTAGTTATGACTCTAAAGATTCAACAAGCTCACAAAAGAAAATACCAGACTTTGAAAAATCAACTGATGAAAGCATAAAAGGTATGAAAATTGGTATTCCTAAAGAGTATGAGACAGATGGAATTTCAGAGGATATTGCTGAATATTTAGAAAAAGGAAAAGAATGGCTTAAAGAATCAGGAGCTGAAATTGTTGAGATTTCTCTTCCTCACATTAAATATGCTCTTCCATGTTATTATATTATTGCCCCTGCTGAGGCCTCCTCGAATCTTGCAAGATATGATGGTGTTAAATTTACTCATAGAGTCGATGCAGAAAATATTATTGATATGTATGAAGAAACTCGATCACAAGGTTTTGGTGACGAAGTAAAAAGAAGAATTATGATAGGAACCTATGTACTCTCTTCAGGTTATTATGATGCTTACTATTTAAAAGCTCAAAAGGTAAGGGCAATGATATCTAGAGACTTTAAGGAAGTTTTTTCAAAAGTAGATGCAATTTATGGACCCTCCACTCCGTCAACAGCTTTTGAATTGGGGGATAAGAAAAAAGATCCTCTTGAAATGTATTTAAATGATGTTTTTACAGTACCTGTAAATTTAGCAGGTCTTCCAGCAATGTCCGTACCTGTGGGTTTGGATAAGGAGAATCTTCCTGTAGGAATGCAATTGATAGGAAATTCATTTGATGAGGAATCAATACTTTCTATTGCTTCATGTATTGAAAAATCTGCAAAATTTGATTTAAATCCAAATAGATGGTGGATAAATGAATAAATTAATTAAAGGAGAAACTGGTGATTGGGAAGTTGTTATTGGAATTGAGGTTCATGCTCAAATAGTTTCTAACTCGAAACTTTTTTCATCAGCATCTACTAAATTTGGTGGAGAACACAATACACAAGTTAGCTTTGTTGATGCGGGTATGCCTGGGATGCTTCCGGTCATCAATTGGGTGTGCGTCGAACAAGCAATCAGAACCGGTTTAGGCTTAAATGCTAAAATAAATAACTATTCAATTTTTGATAGAAAAAATTATTTTTATCCTGATTTACCACAGGGTTATCAAATTTCACAATTTAAACAACCTATAGTTGGTGAGGGCTCTGTTACAATAGATATAGATGATAAGAAAAGTAAGACAATAAGAATTGAAAGATTGCATCTCGAGCAAGATGCAGGAAAATCACTTCACGATCAACATCCAGAATTTTCATTTGTTGATCTAAATAGGTCTGGAGTTGCACTTATGGAAATTGTATCAATGCCTGATATAAGTTCAGCAGATGAGGCTCAGTCATATATAAAGAAGTTAAGAAGCATTATGAGGTATTTAGGAACTTGCGATGGCAATATGGAAGAGGGGTCTTTAAGAGCTGATATTAATGTTTCTGTTAGAAAGCCAGGCGATGAACTAGGAACTAGATGTGAAATTAAAAATGTTAATTCAATAAAATTTATAGGTCAAGCAATTGATTATGAAGCAAGAAGACAGATTGAGCTTATTGAAGATTCTAAAGAAATTGATCAAGAGACAAGATTATTTGATCCTAAAAAAGGTGAAACAAGATCAATGAGAAGCAAAGAAGAAGCGCATGACTACAGATATTTTCCTGATCCGGATCTTCTACCGTTATCTTTTTCAGAAAATATTATAGAAGAAATTAAATCAGAACTTCCTGAGTTACCAGATGATAAAAAAGAAAGATTTCAAAAAGAATATTCTTTATCTCCTTATGATTCAAATATACTGGTTTCAGAAATTGAAATCGCAGATTTTTTTGAGGCAGTTACAAAAGGAAGGGATCCAAAAATTGCAGCTAATTGGATAACAGGCGAATTCTTTGCTGCTATGAATAAACTAGGCTTCAACATTGCTGATAGTCCAATAACTATAGATAATCTCTCAAAATTAATTAAATTAATAGAAGAAAATGTTATTTCAACAAGGATTGCTAAAGATGTTTTTGAGATAATGCTTGAAAATAATGAGGACCCTGAAGAGATTGTTGAAAGAGAAGGTTTGAAGCAAGTCTCTGATTCAGGAGAGCTAGAAAAGATAATTGATAATATAATTGCCAATAATCCTGATCAAGTTGAGGCAGTTAAGTTAAAACCAAAATTAATAGGATGGTTTGTTGGTCAAGTTATGAAAGAAACTAATGGAAAAGCTAATCCAAAACTTGTCAATGATTTACTAAATGATAAACTTAATTAGTAAGAGAGGGTAAAGTTATGACAAAAAAACCAATTGAATTATATTTTGCTGATACTCCAAATGGCTGGAAAGTTTCTATTATGCTTGAGGAATGCAAGATACCTTATAAAATAATACCGGTAAATATTGGAAAAGGAGATCAATTTAAACCTTCGTTTTTAAAGATATCTCCAAACAATAGAATTCCTGCGATAATAGATCCTAATGGCCCAGGAGGTAAACCAATATCTGTTTTTGAATCAGGAGCCATCCTTCAATATTTAGGTAGAAAATCAGGAAAATTTTACCCAAAAAATGAAAGAGAAAGATCAAATGTTGATCAATGGCTTTTTTGGCAAATGGGCGGTTTAGGTCCGATGGCTGGACAAGCTCATCATTTTAGAATGTATGCCCCACAATTTACAAAAGAAAAACTAACTTATTCAAAAAAAAGATACACTAATGAAGTAAATAGACTATATGGTGTCATGAATAAACAATTAAGAAAAAATGATTATTTAGCAGGTAGATACTCAATAGCTGATATGGCTTGTTGGGGTTGGGTTTTGCCATCAAAAATTTCAACTAAAATGCAAGGACAAAAGTTAAAAGAGTTTCCTCATTTATTTAAATGGTTTGAAAAGGTTGGAGCGAGACCGGCTGTGCAAAAAGGTTTGGATGTTGGTAAAGTTATGAGAATGTTAGCAAAAGCCTCTAGATCAGGTCTTTCTGAAAAAACAAAAGAAGCAAAAAAGGCTAGATCATTACTTTTCAATCAAAAGGCTAGATAAACTATGAATGATAAACTTGAAGATTTAATTAATCTTTTAGATATAGAAAGAATTGAAAAAAATCTTTTTAGAGGTGAGAGCCCAAGTGATAGGTGGCAAAGAGTTTTTGGTGGTCAAGTTATTGGTCAGGCTTTAGTCGCTGCAAGTAGAACTGTAGAAAATAGAATATGTCACTCTTTACATGCATATTTTTTAAGGGCTGGAGATCCCAAAGTACCAATCTTATATGAGGTAGATAGAGCAAGAGACGGAAGATCTTTTACTTCTAGAAGGGTAGTAGCAGTCCAGCATGGTAAAAAAATATTTAATATGTCTGCTTCATTTCAAATTGAAGAGGAAGGGTTAAATCACCAAGACCCAATGCCTAAGGTTAAAAGTTTTGAAGATTTGCCATCAGAGCATCAATTAAGAAAAAAAATTATTGATAAACTTCCTGATGAATACAAGGATAGTTTTAATAAGGAATGGCCTGTAGAGGTTAGACCAATTGACCCTGTCGAATTAATGAGCCCTGAGCCTAAAGAACCACAAAACTACATATGGTTTAAGGCTAGATCATCATTGCCTGATAATGTTTCCCTTCATCAATGTGTTCTTGCTTATATGTCAGATATGACGCTTTTAGATACATGTACAAATCCTCATGGTGTGAATTTTATGAATCCTAACCTTCATTCGGCGAGTCTTGATCATGCTATGTGGTTTCATAGACCTTTCAAAGCAGATGAGTGGTTATTATATCATCAAGATAGTCCCTCAGCATCAGGAGCAAGAGGCTTTAATAGAGGATCAATATTTGACTTAGATGGTAATTTAATAGCTTCTGTTGCTCAAGAAGGGCTCATTAGATTTACTAAGAATTAGAAGATTCAATAATTTGTAACATTTCCATTGCTGAATTAATAATATTTGTTCCTGTAGCAAAAATAGCAGAGGCCCCTATGTCAATTAAGGTTGAAAAATCTTCTTTTGGAATAACTCCACCAACAATTACATGAATTTCATCATGCCCTCTGTTATCAAGTTCATTTCTTAATTTTGGAACTAACGTAAGATGACCAGCAGCTAGAGATGAAGCAGCAATAATATCAACATTTAATTTAATTGCTTCTTCAGCAGCCTCAGATGGCGTTTGAAATAAAGGCCCCACATTTACATCAAAACCCATATCAGTGAGAGCGCTTCCTACAACTTTTTGACCTCTGTCATGACCATCTTGACCAAGTTTAACAATATAGACTGATGGTTTTCTATTTTCACGAATCTCAAAATCTTTAACTTTTTTTCTAACTACATTTATTGTTTCTGATTCAAAATTTTCACCATAAATATCTTTAACCAAGTTGATCTTAGCCTTATGTCTTTTCCATACCTTTTCCATTGCTGATGAGATTTCTCCGACAGTTGCACCTTCTCTTGCTGCATTTATTGCAAGTTCCAGTACATTTCTGTTTTTAGATGCACCATCAGTTAATTCATTAAGCATTTTTTTGACTTTAGAATTATTTCTTGATTTTTTGATCTCAGCTAACCTATCGAGCTGATTTTTCTTAACCATTGAATTATCTACTTTTAAATATTCAATTTTTTCTTCTTCATTAGAAGATAAAGTATATTTATTAACTCCTACAACTGTGTTTTCGCCCGAGTCGATTTTTGATTGTGCTTTAGTAGCAGATTCCTCAATACGCATTTTTGGTATTCCTTTTTCAAGTGCTTCTGTCATACCACCGTAACTTTCAATTTCTTCCATATGTTTCAAAGCTTTTTTAGCAAGTTCATGAGTAAGTTTTTCTACAAAAAATGATCCTCCCCATGGATCAATAACATCTGATGTTCCTGTTTCGTGTTGGATAAATAGTTGGGTATTTCTAGCTATTTGAGCTGAAAAATCTGTTGGCAGTGCAATTGCTTCATCAAAGCTATTTGTGTGAAGTGACTGAGTATGGCCATGAACAGCTGATAATGCTTCTATACAAGTTCTAGTAATATTATTGAAAGGGTCTTGAGATGTTAAAGAATAACCTGAGGTCTGACAATGTGTTCTTAATGCAAGTGATCGTGAGTCTGATGGATTAAAATCTCTTACAATGTTTGCCCATAACAATCTAGCAGCTCTAAGCTTTGCTATTTCCATAAAATAATCCATTCCTATTGCCCAAAAGAATGATAATCTTGGCGCAAATGCATCAATATCTAATCCAGCATTAATACCTGCTTTTATATATTCTAAACCATCTGCTAGAGTATAGGCTAATTCAAGATCTGCAGAAGCCCCGGCTTCTTGCATATGATAACCAGAAATTGAAATTGAATTAAATTTTGGCATATTTTTTGAAGTATATTCAAAAATATCTGAAATTATTCTCATTGATGGTTTTGGTGGATATATATATGTATTTCTAACCATAAATTCTTTCAAAACATCATTTTGTATGGTGCCTTTGAGTTGATCTGGTTCAACCCCTTGCTCCTCGGCAGCAACTATGAATAAAGCCATTATAGGAATTACTGCACCATTCATGGTCATCGATACGGACATTTTATCTAAAGGAATATCTTTAAATAAAATTCTCATATCTAATATTGAGTCTATTGCAACACCTGCCATTCCAACATCATCTGATACAATAGGGTTATCAGAGTCATATCCCCTATGAGTAGCTAAATCAAAAGCAATAGATAAACCCATTTGACCTGCTTCAAGATTTCTTCTGTAAAAAGCATTAGATTCCTCCGCTGTTGAAAAACCAGCATATTGTCTAATAGTCCAAGGTTTATTCGTGTACATGGTTGGGTATGGACCACGAACAAATGGATCTATTCCTGGGTAGGTATTTTGATGATCAAAGGCTTTTATATCATCTTTGGTGTAGAATGATTTCAAATTAATGCCTTCAGGAGTAGTAAATATATCTTCTTTTGCTTCAAAATTATTTGGATTACTTTCATTCTCGTAATCAAGATCAATATTTTCAATTTCTTTAAATTTATTTTTCATAACTGTTAATTTTTTCGTAAGGTTTTATATTAATTTCTCTTATTTCTTTATCGGGGTATAAATTCACACCAATTCTTTTTATATTTTTTTCTTCAAGCATTTTATCTTTATTATTTTTGTTTTCTGAGAGCTTATTAACAAATTCTCTATTTTTAAGTAAACTAAGTATACCACCATTTTTTTCAACATATTTAATAAAATCAAATGACTTATCCGCAATCGATTTTGTAATGCTTTCAATATAGTAAGACCCACCAGCGGCATCTTGAATTTTTCCAATATTTGATTCTTCTTGAAGAATTATATGAGTATTTCTGGTTAATCTTCTAACAAATTCGGGTGCTTGCCCTAGAGGATTTGTAATATGATGACATGTTAGCCTATCTATATTTGCTATTGCTGCAGAAAGGGCAGCATTTGTAATTCTTAATTGATTAACCCAAGGGCTTTCTTTAAAAATAATTTCATCAGATGTACGACCATTAATTTTGAAAATTGGATTAATACCAAAATGGTCATAGAGATTATTTATAATAATTCTTAGGGACCTAATCTTAGCTATATTTAAGAAAAAATCAGTGTCTAGAGCAATTGTGAAGTTAATTTGTGATTCATCATCAATAATATTATTTCTTAACATTTCAATAAAACTCAGACACATTAATGCTATTTCTTCATTTAATGATGCACCTATGCTATTCCAGATTGCTCCATCAAAATTTATTAAATTAATATTCTTATTTTTATTGTCTTTGATAATTTTATTTAAAACATTAATCAACTCAGCATGATTAAATTCATTATTCCTTTCAAATTTAGAAAAGCTTATAGCTATGGGGTCAATTTCTAATCCACCTAATGGAGTTTTTTTGTTCTTATTTTCCCAATTACTTACTAAATTTAAAAACTTTGAGGATCCTTCTAATGGATCTGATGTATCTCTATAAAAAATAGGGGCTATAGAAAGATCAATACCTTTCAGAATTTCTTTATCTTCTTGGTCGTGAATATAATTAATTTCAATAGATGACGCTCCGCGTTCTAATTCATTTAGAATTCTTGAGTTGTATAATTTACTATCACTTGATGAATCAACCATTGAACAAATATGCCAGGGAAGAAATTCATTTACTTCTTCTTTTAAGCCTCTTGCATATGCGTGATTGTTTTCTAGAGTGATATCATTTTCTGTATAAAGAATTTTTTTTTCTAAATTTCCATCAAATTCTTTTTTAAGGCTATCAATTGTTTTTTCTTTTAATGATTGATTTGCAATATTTTCCCAATCATCAAGATTTTTGCTTTGAGTTTCTAAATATTTTTGATAGTCATTTTTCATTTTTTTTCGATACTACTATATTTTTTTATCCAAAAGAAAATAATTACAATTTATAGAAATTGTTTATATAAAATACTACTTTAATGATCAACAAAGGAAATGAATTGAAATTACAATTAGTCAATCCAGGTATTTTAGAGAGATATATTAAAACTATGTCACCATGGTTTTGTGTAGCTTTTATAAGTTCATTAATTATTGGATTATGGTTTGCTATCTTCAATTCGCCACCTGATTATCTTCAAGGTGAGACTGTGAGAATTATGTATGTTCATGTTCCCTCTGCATGGATGGCTTTATTCATTTATTCATCCATGGCTATAGCTAGTCTAATTGGCCTAATTTATGGTCATCTTGTAGCTTTCATATATACTAAATCTGTTGCTCCGATAGGTGCAGTTTTTACTCTCATTTGCTTAGTCACTGGTTCATTATGGGGAAAACCAATGTGGGGCACATGGTGGGTTTGGGATGCAAGATTAACATCAATGTTTATTTTATTATTTATTTATTTAGGGTTTATCATTGTATCAAAATCTTTTAATGATCCTTTAAAAGGAGATAAGATTTCTTCTATTTTTGTAATTATTGGCTTTATTAACATTCCTATTATTAAATTTTCAGTAGATATTTGGACAACACTTCATCAACCAGCAACTATCTCAAAACTTGATACACCTTCAATACACATAGATATGCTAATACCTCTTTTGGTAATGTTTGCTTCATTTATATTTTTGTTTTTATATATTTTTTCTATAAGGTTTTTTAGTGAGTTAAACCTAAGACGTTATGTTGCATATACATTAAGTTCTAAATAGTTAAGATAAGGTCATGTTTACAAGTCATACAGTATATGTTTTTCTTGCATATTTTTTTGCATTTTTAGCTATTCTAATTTTATTTTTTTCATCAACCCTGTTGTCACAGAAAAATTCAAAACTCATTGAAAAAATTAAAGAAAAAAATGATTAAAAGAAAAAAAAGAATTTATCTAATATCTTTATTTTTTATAACAATTGCTACATCTATTTATTTAATTTTGTGGGCCTTAAGAGATAATATTGTTTTTTTCTATTCTCCTTCAGAAATACAACAAAAAATAAGCCTTAAAGAAATTGATGAAATGTCTAAACTTAGATTAGGAGGCATGGTTAAAGAATCATCAATAGAGAAACTTAATGATGGATCTATAAATTTTATAATTACCGATTTTGACAGAGAAATGGTTGTTTTTTATAAAGGCATTATTCCTGATTTATTTAAAGAACAACAAGGTGTTATTGCAGAGGGTTCAATAAATAATGAAGGCATGTTTATTGCTAATTCAATTTTAGCTAAGCATGATGAAAATTATATGCCTCCTGAAGTTCAGGATACCTTAAAAAAAGACTATGGAGATAAATAGTGCTTACTCAATTAGGTAATTTTTTTATAGCTTTAGCTTTATCAGCATCATTTATTCAATTATTTACTGTTATTTTTAATAAAGGTTATATTAGGTATGCTTTAGTCATTTCCTATATGACTATTATTCATTTTTTATCAATTTCATTAGCATTTTTATTATTAATATATGGCTTTATTATATCCGATTTTACAATCCAGAATGTTCTTGAAAATAGTCATTCATTAAAGCCTATGATTTATAAAGTTTCAGCTTCTTGGGGCAGTCATGAAGGATCAATGCTACTTTGGTGTTGGGTAATGGCTTTATATGGCTTTCTAATATCTATAAATAAACAATCACTTATAAAGGAAACTAAAAGTTTAGTATTACTATTTCAAGGTTTTTTATCTTTTGGTTTTGTTTTTTATTTGTATTTTTTATCAAATCCCCTGGAGAGCAGTAACATAATAGTTGAAGAAGGATACGGTTTAAATCCTCTACTTCAAGACCCTGGACTAGCATTTCACCCTCCTTTTTTATATTTAGGTTATGTTGGCTTATCAATTGTTTGGTCATTTGCTTTAGCAGGTTTAATAAGAAATTCTATTAATAAAGAATGGGCGAGAAATATAAGGGTTTGGGCTTTAACTTCTTGGGTTTTTCTAACTGTAGGTATTTCTCTAGGATCTTGGTGGGCTTATTATGAATTAGGATGGGGCGGATATTGGTTTTGGGACCCCGTTGAAAATGTATCATTAATCCCATGGATCATTGCAACAGCTTTAATTCATAATTTATTAGCTTTAGAAAAGAAAGAAATCCTAATTAATTGGAGTGTTTTGCTCTCTTTATTAGGTTTTATTTTATCAATAATTGGAACATTTATTGTTAGGTCGGGGTTAATTACCTCTGTGCATGCTTTTGCTTCAGATCCAACAAGGGGAATATTTATCATTTTGCTATTATTTCTTGTAACACTCTTAAGTTTATCGATCTTTGCAAAAAAATACTTGAAAAAACAACCAAATGTTGAGTTAAATTTCTTTAGTAAAGAGACATTTTTAATAATAAATAATTTATTATTATCAGTTATTGCTTTTACAGTTTTTCTTGGAACAATTTATCCTCTAATTGTTGAAACGATAAATAATAATAGAATTTCTGTTGGCCCACCTTTTTACAACATTACTGTAATTCCTTTTGCAATACTTCTTGCATTATTTTCAGCTTTAGGACCAATTCTCGCCTGGCATCAGAATAGCATTAAACAATTAGTAAGAAATATATCTATTCCTTTAGTTCTGACTTTAATGACAATCAGCATAACTTTTTTTCTAAACGAAAATTCCG
>QCOD01000012.1 GCA_003209955.1 OCS116 cluster bacterium AG-430-B22 | reverse complement strand
AAGTAATGATAGTAAAACTGGTAATTGAAAACACAAACCAAAAGCAATTATAAGTGATGTAATTAGATTTAGATATTCACTTACCTTTGGCATCATTAATACTGATATACTATCTGAGTCTTTTATTTGCATATCAGAAAAAAAATTGAGAGCTAATGACATAATAAAAAATTGAACAGTGACAGCGCCAATTAAAAATAATATTGGTGAAAAAATAAAATATGGCGCCATCGCAATCTTTTCTTTTTTATAAAGCCCTGGAGATATAAAAGAATATATTTCCAGACAAAAATAAGGAAAGGTAATCAATAAACCTCCAAACAAAGCAATTTTTAACTTTACCATTAAAAATTCTTGAGGTGCTGTGTATATCATTTGACTATTTGATCCCATTATTTCTTCATATGGATTAACCAAAAATAGATAAATATTTTCTGAAAAAATAAAGGCAAATATAAATGTTACTGATAAAATAAAAATTGATCTTAATATTCTAGTTCTTAGCTCGATAAAGTGATCGATTAAGGGTGCTTTAGAAGCTTCTATACTTTCTTCATTCATAAACTATTACTCTTTATTTTTATTCTCGATATCCTCGGTAATGCTATTGATTTCTTTTTCGACATCTTTAAGTTCTTTTTTATTTGAGATATCTATATCATCAACAAGAGATTCGACAGAGGTTCTTATTTCCTTTGAGTAGACCCATAATTTTGAAAAAAAATTGTGTATGGCCTTTAAAACAACTGGTAATTCTTTAGGTCCAAAAAAAACAATTATCAAAATGCTTAAAAGTAATAACTCGTTAAATCCAAAATCAAACATAACGGAAATTATTCTTTATCTTCATTATCCTCGATAGCAGTATTATCATCATCATCAGACATGCCTTTTCTAAAACTTTTAATACCACTAGCCAAATCTGTCATAAAATCTGAAATCTTACCTCTACCAAAAAATATAAGCGCCAACATTACAACAAGTAAAATCTGTAACCAACTTGGAAACATTAAATTTCTCCATCAACTTCATTTGAATTTATAGCATCAATTTCTTCTATATCGTTATCATTTATTTCATTTTCAGGATATAAATCTGGAGGAAGATTATTATCTAAAAGACCCATTGATTTTAATTCTTTCATATCTGGAAGGTCTTTAATGCTCTCAAGATCAAAATGAACCAAAAATTCATCTGTTGTTCCATATACAATTGGATTACCTAGAACTTTTCTTCTACCTTTAATTTTAACCCAATTCATTTGCAGAAGTGTGTCAATCGTTCCAGGTGAAACATTAACGCCTCTTATATCCTCTATTTCTGCTCTAGTTACTGGTTGATGATATGCAATTATAGATAATGTTTCTATAGCAGCTTTAGATAGTTTTTTTTGGGCCTTAGCTTCTCTTTGCATTATAAAAGATAAATCTTCAGCTGTTTTAAACATAAACTTATTACCAACTTTTTTTAATTCTAATCCTCTGTTTTGATAAATATCTTCAAGTCTATTAATTATTTCATCTATATTTGAATTTTTAGGTAATTTTTCAGATAAAGTTTTCTTATCTAAAGGATCAGATGAGGCAAATAATAACGCCTCAACTATTCTTAATTGATCATTCTGGCTTATTGACGCTTTACTATTATCAAAATTATTTTCTTTCATCAGGCCCTTATCTCCTCTTTATTTTTACTTTCTTCCTTATCTAAATTCTTAAATCTTATAGTGCCAAAATTCTTATTTTGGCTTATTTCTATTAATCCTTTTTTTGACATTTCTAAACTTACATTAAAAATTGATGCAGCTGAACTTCTTCTATATGAGGTTGCTCTTTCACCGGTGTCTTTAGATGATGGTATAAAATCTAAAAAATTTATCCATTCAATTGATACACCCAACATTGCTTCTAATCTTTTCCGAGCATCCTCTATTGAAAGAATTGGTAATGGTTTTGGTGACCAATTTACTACATAATTTCTATTTCTGACTTCACTATATGATTTCAAAATATCAAACATGGTATCTTTTTGTGAATATGTTTTTATAGTCTTAATTATTTCAGGCATTCCCCTTCTAAACAATCTTTCACCAATACGATTTCTATTCATAAGGTTATTACCAGCATTTCGCATTGCTTCTAATCGCCTTAATCTGAAGGCTAAAATTGCAGCCATTTCTTCTGCGCCAGGTTCTATTTCTTCAATAGGAAGTAATAGCTTGGATTTAAGATAGGCCAGCCATGAGGCCATGACTAAATAATCAGCGGCAAGTTCAATATCACGGGAATGCATTTCAGTAACAAAATCTAAATACTGACTTGCTAATTCCAAAATTGAAATTTCTAGTAAATCAACCTTTTGTTCTTTAGCTAAAGATAAAAGAAGATCTAATGGTCCCTCGAAACCATCCAAATCAACAAAAAAAACTTAATTGGCCATCACTATCCATATACTATATATAGCGCCTATAATTACTAAAAACACTAATTAAATACTATTTTAGAAAAGAGTATCTAGAAAAATCTTATTTTAAATATAATTAATACATTATTATCAATGCTTTACAATAAAAAAGTAATAAATTAAATTATATTTTACTTATTGAGATTTGATTAAACATGTAAATTGATTATCAATAAGGATATCACAAATCTTCTTTGCTTCTTTATAACCATCAATATTAATTGATATGATTCGGTATTTTTCTTTCATGGGTATTAATAGCTTTTGATTCAAGGTTATTCTGCCTGGATCTTTTATTGAATTAAAACGCGCTAAATCATCGATAGAAACTCCATATAATGCGGCAATTCTTGATAATGTATCACCTTGTTTAACTCTTATACTCTTTTCCTGCTGAATTGTTTCAATTTCCAACCTAAGTTTATTAATCTCATTTAATGTTTTTAGCTTTTTTATATGTAATTCAGCATCTTTATAATTTTCAAAAGTTGCATACCTAATCGTAAAAAATCCTTTTTTTTCTTTTCTTACATTTAATAAATTTTCAGTACTTTGACATGGGGTATTTTCATTCCAAAGAGAATATACACATGGAATTATTTCTGGATCTTTCATTTCAGGAGGATTAATGGGTTGTTCTTTTATTGGATCATTATTTGTTAAAATTAAAACCTCTTTCTCATCGAACAATATCTTATAAATTAAAATAAATACAAAAATTATGAATATTAAAAGAACATATTTAGTGTATTTTATTAAATTCATTTACAATTCCTCTATTGCTTCAATTCCAAGTAATCCTAAACCAGTTTGGATTGTGATTGAAACAGCAAAAAGCAGAGCTACCCTAGCCAATGATAGTTCGATTTCACTTTTATCTAAAATATGAATACGTTTGTTATCTATTTTTAAATTCCAATATTGATGAAAAGAAGAAGCAAGATCTCTTAAATAGTAAGATAACCTATGAGGCTCCATAAATGTAACTGATTGCTCAATTACTTTTGGAAAATTAGCTATTTGAAATATTATCTTTTTTTCGTTTTCATTTTGCAAAAAAGCTAAATCGGCATTTATCAAATCATTATCTTTAATATCTCTTCCAAGTTTTTCTTTCGAATTTCTAATTAGCGAAGATATTCTTGCATTTGCATATTGTATATAAAAGATAGGGTTATCATTGTTTTCATTTTTAAAAACTTCGAAATCAAAATCTAATTGGGCATCATTTTTTCTTGAAACCATCATAAATCTAACTGCATCCTTACCAACCTCATTAACAATTTCTTTTAATGTAATGAAGCTTCCTGCCCTTTTTGACATCTTAATAGGCTTTCCACCTCTAGACAAACGAACCAATTGACAAGTTTTTATTTCGAGATTTGCCTTTTCATTAGTTACAGCTTTAACAGCCGCCTTCATTCTAGCTATATATCCTGAATGATCAGCCCCAAAGATATTTATCATCCTAATAAATCCTCTTTCATATTTATTTAAATGATAGGCAATATCTGGCATAAAATAAGTCCATTGACCATCATGTTTTTTTACAACTCTATCCTCATCATCTCCAAAATTTTTTGATTTAAAAAGAATATGCTTCTTTTCTCTCCATTCATCTTTTTTACTGCCTTTAGGTGGGTTTGTATTGCCCTTATAAAGTAGTTTTTTATCCTCTAGATTTTTATAAGCTTTATTTACATCACCTTCTTCCAATAAAGCTTTTTCTGAGACAAATAAATCATGTTTTATTTCAAGAGATTTAAGGTCGTTTTTAATAATATCCATTATACTAGATATCGATTCTTTCATAAAAAAATCTAGCCATTCACTTTCATCTTTATCTAGAAATTTTTCTCCATGCTCATCGCTGATTTTTTTTGCTATAGGAATTAAATACTCTCCAGGATAAAGGTTATCTGGTATCACAATTTCTTTATCTGAAAAATTTTGTAAATATCTTAAATAAACAGATTTTGCTAAATTTCTTATTTGCTCGCCTGAATCATTAATATAATATTCTCTACAAACATCAAAACCCACAAAATCAAATATATTAGCTAGTGTATCACCAAAAACTGCTCCCCTTGTATGTCCAACATGCAAAGGTCCTGTGGGGTTAGCTGAAACATACTCAATGTTAATCTTTTCTCCTTTTCCAAGTTCTTTTTTTCCAAAATTTTCTCTATTTTTTAAAACCTCTCGAATAAAATCATGTAAAATATAATCTTTAACGAAAAAATTAATAAAACCTGACTTTGCTAATACAATATCTTTGAAATCGCCACTATCTTCAAAAAACTTTTTAACTTCCAGGAATATCTGATCTAAGTTTATTTTTAATTTTTTTGATAAAATAAGTGCCGCATTTGTTGAAAAATCCCCGTGTGAGCTATCTCTTGGAAATTCAAAAGATATATTTGATAAATCTTCCTTTGAATAAGATTTATTAAGCTTTGTAATTAAAATATTCTTATATTTTTCTAGTATATCCATCTATAAGTTCTTTTGCTCAATAACCTTTGCATGATTCGCAGTTGCAGATCGATCAGTCATAGACGCTATAAAATCACATACAATAATTGCTTTTTTAGATAGATTTTGATCATCACAGTCTTGTTTGATTTTTAAAGGAAGAAGGTCATTGTTAGTTAATAATTTATCAAAAAGCTCTTTTATTATTTTGCGTCCATTATTCCTATCATTATCCATTGAAGAGTGCGAATAAACTCTTTCATGTAAAAATTTTCTTAGCTCCTTGTCTTGCTTTTTCATTTTATTAGAAAATGCTGCAATGGGATAATCATGACATCTAATATCTTCGACACTTTGCGGTTTTAATGTTCCTAAATTCTTGTTTGTTTGCGCTAATAAATCATTAACCATAAAACCGATTAGTCTACGGACTAATTCTTGAATTATCATAAAATCATCCAGACCAGTATATTCCTTTATTATATCCTTATAAATCGTATCAATTAATTCAATTTCACATATATCTTTTATTTTGAATTTCTTTGCTCTAAAGCCGTCATCAATATCATGATTATTATATGCTATATCATCTGACAAAGAAGAAATCTGTGCCTCTAAACTTGCAAAAGTAGAAATCTCTAGATCATAATTTGAAATAAAATCTTTCACAAAAAACCCTATTGGAGATTTATTTTTATAATTTTTAATTGGGCCATTATGCTTTAATATTCCTTCTAATGTTTCCCAAGAAAGATTTAATCCGCCAAAATCAGGATATCTTTTTTCCAATCCAGTAACAATTTTAAGTGTTTGAACGTTATGATCAAACCCTCCAAAATCTTTCATACATTCATCTAATGCTTCCTCACCTGAATGTGAAAAAGGTGGATGTCCTAAATCATGGGACAAGGCCAATACCTCTGATAAATCTTCGTCTAGTCTCAAAATACGAGCAATAGTTCGGGCTATTTGGCTAACTTCAATTGAATGAGTTAATCTGGTTCTATAGTAATCTTCAGTATGAGCGATAAAAACCTGAGTTTTATGTTTTAGTAAACGAAAATGTTCTGAGTGAATAACTCTATCCTTATCCCTGTGAAAGGGATTTCGATGTTCGCTTTCTGACTCAGAGTAAAATCTTCCCCTGCTATTATGAAAATCAGTTGCATATTTAGCTTTTTTATACACGAGTATATCCATTAACAAAAAGAATCATTAATAGATATACTTAGTATAATTATAAAATTTTATTAAGCACTTAATGCGCTAAAACTGCCAATAATAATAAAGCTACAATATTAGTTATCTTAATCATAGGGTTAACAGCTGGTCCCGCGGTGTCCTTATAAGGGTCACCAACAGTATCACCCGTTACTGCAGCTTTATGAGCCTCAGAACCTTTTCCACCATAATTACCATCTTCAATATATTTTTTTGCATTATCCCATGCGCCTCCTCCGGCAGTCATAGAAAGGGCAACAAATAATCCTGTAACAATAACGCCTAGAAGCATTGCTCCAAGAGCTGAAAATGCATCACTTTTTGTAGCAATAAAATTAACAGTATAAAAAAGGACTATCGGTGATAATAAAGGTAATAAAGATGGCACAATCATCTCTTTAATTGCAGATTTTGTTAGTAGATCAACAGCTGAACTATAATCAGGTTTATCTTCTCCAGTCATAATTCCTGGTTTTTCCTTAAACTGCTTTCTTACTTCCTCAACAATAGCTGAGCCTGCACGCCCAACCGCTGTCATTCCTAATGCTGCGAATAAGTAAGGAAGCATACCACCAACTAATAAGCCAACAACAACATAAGGGTTAGAAAGAGAAAAGTCAGGATTCACTCCAAAGAAATAACTTCCCTCAGCAGCATTAGATGAGAAATATTCTAAGTCTGCAGTGTAAGCACCAAAAAGAACTAATGCACCTAAACCAGCTGATCCAATTGCATAACCTTTTGTAACTGCTTTTGTGGTATTGCCAACAGCATCCAAAGAATCAGTTGTGTTTCTAACTTCTTCAGGAAGTTCAGACATTTCGGCTATTCCGCCTGCATTATCTGTAACGGGACCAAAAGCATCTAAAGCAACAACCATACCTGCAAGCGCCAGCATTGTAGTTACCGCAACAGCGATACCGAAAAGACCCGCTAATGAATAAGTAATAATAATTCCAAAAACAATTACTAAAGCAGGAAGAGCTGTTGATTCCATTGAAATTGCTAAGCCCTGAATGACATTTGTTCCATGTCCTGTTTCAGAAGATTTTGCAATTGATTTAACTGGTCTATAGTCTACGCCTGTATAATATTCTGTAATCCAAATGATTAAACCTGTTATTGCCAATCCTGTTACACCACATATGTATAAATCTAAACCATTAAAACTTTTTCCTGATATAGTGAGAGAGGTTCCAAAACCAACAACTAAATCAGTAACAAAATAAAGAACAATTAATGAAAGAATTGCAGTTGCAATAAATCCTTTATAAAGAGCACCCATAATAGAGTTGCTTTTTCCTAATTTAACAAAATATGTTCCAAGAATAGATGTAATTACACAAGCTCCACATATTGATAAAGGATAAATCATCATGGTTTCATTTCCTGCAAAAAATATTGATGCCAAAACCATTGTGGCAACAACCGTTACAGCATAAGTTTCAAATAAATCAGCTGCCATACCAGCACAATCGCCAACATTATCACCAACATTATCAGCAATTGTTGCAGGATTTCTAGGATCATCTTCGGGTATTCCGGCCTCAACCTTCCCAACTAAATCACCTCCAACATCAGCACCTTTTGTAAAAATACCACCTCCAAGTCTAGCAAAAATAGAAATTAAAGAAGAACCGAAACCTAAAGCTACTAGAGCATCTATAACTATTCTGTCATTTTGAGGAATCCATATATTTGTTAAAACATAATAATAAACGGCAACGGCAAGTAATGCTAAACCCGCAACAAGCATACCCGTTACGGCTCCTGATTTGAATGCAATACTTAAGCCTTCAGCCAAACTGTTTGAGGCCGCTTGAGTTGTTCTTACATTTGCTCTAACTGATACAAGCATTCCAATGTATCCAGCAATTCCAGATAGCACCGCTCCAATTAGAAAACCTATAGAAACCTCTAATCCAAGCAGAAAATATGAAATTACCAATATTACTAAACCAACTATAGCAATAGTAGAGTATTGCCTTGATAAATACGCACTTGCACCCTCTTGGATAGCGCTAGCAATTTCCTGCATTTTTTCATTTCCAGTATCCGCTGAAAGCACTGAAATCGATGTAACAATACCATAGACTACAGCTAAAACACCTGCCCCTATTATTAAGTGAATGATTTCCATTTAGTCCTCCGAATCCTTATATAAATACTGAGCGAACATGCCAAAAGTTAATATAAATATCAAGCTAAAGCTTAATATAATGAATGAGTAAAGCCCCCTAACAAATTATTGAAATCTTTATCAATAATTTTTATCCCTTTTTTTCTTGTCATTCGACCTATCTTTGTAATATTTTTGTGCTTATCTAATCCTTTTGGCCCTGTAAATAAAATTTGATAATCATCGCCACCTATTAGAATTAATTTTTCATATCCTTTATATGAATTTAAAAATTTAATAACTTCGTTTGATTTTGGAATTGATGAAAATTGAATTTCAGCCCCTAGTTTACTCATTGTACAAATATTATTTAAATCATTTAGTAATCCATCGGAAATATCAGTGGAGGCATTTGCTTTATTTCTAATTAAATTGATTAAGTTTGTTTGCGGTTGAGGCACAAGATATTTTAATATCAATTTTTCTTTTGCCCTTTTATCAAACTTAATTTGTTTCTTTTTAATACTCATCCCAATAAAGGCATCACCAATTGTTCCGCTTACATAAATCAAATCTGAAAGCTTTGCTGATGATCTTTTTATAATTCTTTTTGATTTAACTGGACCAAATATTGTAAGACTTAAAATAGTCTTATTTTTTGTTGAAATAGTATCACCGCCAATAAGATTAAGGTTATAATCCTGTAGATCTTGATGAAAAGATCTAAAAAAAGAATCCAACCACCTTTTATTAATTGATTTCCCAGAGGAAAAATTTAATAAACAAAACTTTGGTTTAACGCCCTTAGAGATTAAGTCACTGATGTTAACTCGTATTAGTTTCTTAGCTATTGTTTTAGGGTCATCATCGCTAAAGAAATGTATATCTTCTGAAATGGTATCTGTTGAATATGCAAAGTTATTAACGACAGCTACATCATCTTCAAAATTTAATGAATGTTTAGTTTGTTTCGTACCATTTTTTATATAATTTTTTATAAACTCTGTTTCTTTAAGCATGATAAAATCTAATATTTAATTGCATTTTTTGAAACTGCATCTAATACAGCATTAATTAAAGACGGCTCATCTCCATCAAAAAAGAATTTGGCAATCTCAATGTACTCATTAAAAATTACTTTTTTTGGAATATTTTCCTCATGAATTAATTCATATACAGATATTCTTAAAATAGCTCTAACAATTGACTCTATTCTAGATAATTTCCAATTTTTTAGATTTTTATTAATAAGGTCATCAATCTTTTTTTGATTTTTTGAAGCACCTTTTACAAGTTTTTCAATATAAATCTTATTTGGTTTGCCTTGATTATTTATTTTTTCTAATTCTATAAAAGAATCATCAGAAAAACGCTTCTGAATAATTTCAAATGACTTTCCGTTTAATTCCATCTCATAGAGAATTTGGACGGCAAATAATCTTGATGAGCTTTTACTAGAATTTCCCATTCTTAATATCTATTAATAATTTACACGCATACGCGGCATGATATCCTTTATTGGTTGTATCATTTAGACTTCTGTCTAAAGCTTGTTTTTTGTTCTCAACAGTTAATATTGAATTTGTTATTATGATATTATTTGAAATTGATAATTGAGTTATTCCAGAGGCAGATTCATTAACTACTATATCATAATGAGATGTTTCTCCTCTAATTACACAACCAATAGCAATAAAACCAATGTCAAGATTGTCAGAATTTATTTTATCATGAATTAAATTAATAGCTGTTGGAATCTCTAGTGCGCCTGGAACATTTAATATTTCGTGATCAATATCATTTTCATTTAAAAAATTTTTAGCTCCGCCAATTAATCTATCACTTATTTCTTCATAATAATTTGCATTAATTATATATATTTTTTTTGTCATTATCTAATCAACCAAAGTTACTCTTTCATTAATTTCAAGATTATATCCTTCAATATTTAATAAAGTACTTTTTGAATCTGAAATTAATTTAATATTCCTTACACCTATATCTAATAAAATTTGAGCACCTACCCCATACTCTCTTAACTCAATCTCTTTTGAAGGATCATTATTGTTAATTTTTTTTAAATTATTGGATATAACATTTTGGTTTGTATCCCTTATAAAAATGAAAACACCAAAACCTATATCATTAATTTTCTTAAAACCCTTATTAATAAGATTTTCTCTTGAAGATTCTATACCCACTAAATCTTGAAAAACATTTACGACATGGACTCTTACAGGTGTAATTTTACTTTGAGCAATATCGCCTTTTACAAAAGCAATATGTTCTGATTTATCAATATTATTTTTATAAACTGAACAATTCCATGTTCCAAACTTAGGAATATCTATCTCTTTTGTTAAAACTTTTGAAATTATATGGTCGTTTCTAATTCTGTAATTTATTAAGTCAGCAATAGTGCCAATTTTTAAGTCGTGAATTTTTGCAAACTCGATTAATTCAGGTAATCTAGCCATTGTTCCATCATCATTCATTATTTCACATATAACTGCCGATGGATCTTTTCCAGCTAATCTACTAATATCTACTGCTGCTTCTGTATGTCCGGCTCTAACAAGAACACCACCATCTTTTGCCTTTAAAGGAAAAATATGACCAGGAGTTACAATGTCTTCTTCTCGAGCTTTGGGGTTAATTGCTGTCTGTATAGTTGTTGATCTATCTTTAGCCGAAATACCAGTTGATATGCCTTCTTTAGCCTCAATAGACACTGTAAATGGTGTTTTATGTCTTGATTTATTATCATCAGACATCAATTTAAGATTTAAGTGATCCGCTTTTTCCTCTGAAAGAGGAAGACAGACGAGGCCTCGACCATATTTTGCCATAAAATTTACCATATCAGGAGTAGCATCAACTGCAGGAATTACTAAATCACCCTCATTTTCTCTATCTTCAGCGTCAACAAGAATAAACATTTTTCCTGTTTTTGCTTCCTTAATAATATCTTCAATAGGTGATAGATAATTTTTCATATTACTTACTTTTCAAAACATACCTTGCAATGGAGTCTACTTCTAAATTAATTTTCGAGTTTATAGCAATATCAGACCATGTGGTAAACTCCTTAGTATGTGGGATAATATTTACTGAAAAATTTGGTTCCTCATTATCATTTACTTGATTAACTGTTAATGAAATTCCATCTAGAGAAACAGAACCTTTTTCAACAATAAATTTACTGAATTTTTTTGGATACTTTACTATATATATATTGCTGTTTTTATCTTCATGAATTTCAGATAATTCACCTAAACAATCAACATGGCCATATACGAAATGACCACCTACCTCATCACCTACCTTTAAGCTTTTCTCTAAATTTATTTTAGTTCCCTCTCTCCAAAATTTTGTAGTTGTTTTATCATCAGTTTCTTTTGATACTTCAACTTCGAAAAAATTTTGACTTTGCTCAAGCCCCTTATTAATAACTGTTAAGCATACTCCTGAACAAGATATCGAAGCACCAATATCAATTTCTTTACTTTCATATGAACAAGCAACTTTAATTAATCGATGATCATTATCCTTAATATCAATAATTTTCCCTATATCAGTAATTATTCCAGTAAACATTATTTTCTTACCCTATAAACCTTAAGATAATTATTATCCAAATTAATCATATTTTGAAGAAACAAATTTGGGCTATTGTCGAGATTATTAATGTTAAGTTTACCAATGCTTGGTTTTCCCTCTTCACCTATAATTTTTTCCGATGAAAACCAGAAAATTTTATTTAAATAAGAAGAAGTAATTGCAGAAGCTATTAGTTTATTTCCTCCCTCAATTAAGAGACTGTTGTATTCTTTTTTACCAAGAAATTTTAATGCACTATTAAGTGATAATCCTTTTTTTGTTTTTGGTATTCTTATTACTTTAACGCCTTTATTTTTTAAAATTTTAATTTTTCTTTCAGATGAAAATTTTGAAGTAAAAATAATCGTTTCATTTTTTTCTGCTGTATTAATAATTTTAGAATTAATTGGAACTTTAAGATTTGTATCCATAACTATTCTTGAAGGTGAAAAATTTGTAAGCCCTGGTAACCTACAAGTTAATGATGGGTTATCTTTTAAGATTGTATTTATTCCAACCATTATGCCATCATTAAATAATCTTAATTTATGACCATAATTTCTTGATAATGTATTGGTAATCCACTTTGATTTACCATTTTTTAATGCTGTTTTTCCATCGGCTGAACTTGCTATCTTAATATTTATTCCTGGAACACCATAACTAACTCTATTAAAAAACTCATTATAAAGATCCTCCGTTTCCTCTTTTAAAACACCTTGTAAAACAGTTATTCCACAATTTTTTAATTTCTTGATACCTTTTCCATTAACTAATGGATTTTTATCTAAAGAAGCAACAACAACTCTTTTGATTCCGCTTTTAATTATTTCATTAACACAGGGAGGGTTTTTACCTGAATGAAAGCATGGTTCTAATGTTGTATACAATGTTGAACCAGCTTCAATATTTATACCATTCAGTGCTACTTTTTCAGCATGAGGTGATCCATTTGTCCCGGTACTTCCAGTAGAAATGATAGTCTTATTCTTTGAGACAACAACACATCCTACTGAAGGGTTAACTCCTGTCATTCCTCTATTCCTCTTAGCTATATTAATAGCTAGATTCATAAAGAAATTATCATTCCTTATTATTTTCATAGTATTTATTTCTTAAAATAGATTACAGAGCAATTCAATCATCAATTTTACTTGGAGGATTATCAAGTTCGCCAACAAAATCCTCAAAATCTCCAACCGCTCTAAAATTTTTATAAACTGAAGCAAATCTTACATATGCAACCATATCTAATTCTCTTAGTGCTGCCATAATTAAACTTCCAATTAAGTTAGAGGGTATATCTGACTCACCTGTGCTTTCTAATTGACGAATAATACCTGTTACCATTCTTTCAATTTTTTCAGGATCTATATCCCTTTTTCTAATGGCAATTTGAACAGATCTCATCAATTTATCTCTGTCAAAAGGGGTTCTTCTTCCTGATCTTTTGACAACAGTTAAATCTCTCATCTGTATTCTTTCAAAAGTTGTGAATCTTCCACCACATGCAAGGCATTGTCTTCTTCTTCTTATTGATGACGCCTCCTCTGTCGGACGAGAATCCCTTACTTGAGTATCTTCATTTCCACAGAAAGGACACCTCATAAATTTCCTCCATAAATAGGGAATTTGCTGCAAAGATGTATTACTTTTTTCTGAACTTCTAAAATAGCTTTTGTATCAACACCATCTGATTGAAATCCATTTAGGACTTCACAAATATAGGATCCAACTTTATGAAACTCCGCCTGTCCAAACCCTCTAGTTGTACCTGCAGGAGTTCCTAGTCTTATACCTGATGTTATAGTTGGTTTTTCAGGATCAAACGGGACGCCGTTTTTATTGCAAGTTATATTTGCTTTTCCTAATACATCCTCAGCTTCATTACCTTTGATTCCTTTTGGTCTAAGATCTAGAAGAACAAGGTGACTGTCTGTACCTCCAGAAACTATATCAAAACCATCCTCAAGAAGTGTTTGTGATAATATTTTTGCATTGTCTATTACATTTTGTGAATAATTTACAAATTCTGGTCTCAATGCTTCACCAAAAGCTACAGCCTTCGCTAAAATTGTATGCATGAGTGGACCACCTTGTATTCCAGGAAAAATCGCTGAGTTTATTTTTTTAGAAATATCCTCATAATTAGTGAGAATTAATCCACCCCTTGGGCCTCTCAAAGTTTTATGTGTGGTTGTGGTAACAATATCAGCAATAGGTATTGGTGATGGGTAGGTTTTGGAAGCTACAAGACCTGCAAAATGAGCCATATCAACTAAAAGATAAGCATTTATATTGTTTGCTATTTCTCTAAATTTTGTAAAATCTATTACTCTTGGATAAGCAGATCCTCCAGCAATAATTAGTTTTGGTTTATGCTGATTTGCAAGCGACTCTACTTCATTAAAATCTATTAGGCTGTCTTCTTTTTTTACACCATATTGAATCGCATTAAATAACTTGCCTGATTGATTGGGTTTAGCACCATGAGTTAAGTGACCTCCAGCATCTAAGCTCATACCTAAAATTGTATCTCCGGGCTTTAGAAGGGCTTGAAAAACAGCTTGATTAGCTTGTGATCCTGAATGAGGTTGAACATTGGCGTATTTTGAATCAAATAATTCACATGCTCTTGAAATAGCAAGATCCTCTGCTAGATCAACATATTCACATCCTCCATAATATCTTCTGCCTGAATATCCTTCAGCATATTTATTTGTCATAATGGAGCCTTGGGCATCTAAAACAGATCTAGAAACAATATTTTCTGATGCTATTAATTCAATATGCTCTTGTTGCCTCTCAAATTCCTGAGACAAAGATTCGTACAATTTTGGATCAGCTTCTTTTAAGCTTCTTGAAAAGAAATCTTCAAAATCTTCATATTGTGCTGTTTTTGTTGTTTCTGACATAATTTTGGATAATCTTTCTAAATAAATACAATATTTTGTATATCGGTTTATGAAATAACACAAATATTTTTAATGTTGCCAAAGATTTTTTTTAATTAAAATTTCTTTTAAAACAGAAATTTTGTCAGTCATTATTCCATCTACCCCTAGGTCTATAAGTCTAATAATTTCGTTTGCATCATTTATTGTCCATGCAATTACTTTAATATTTAATGATTTTAAAAAATCTACATGTTTTTTATTTAACAATTCAATTTTATATCTTTTAATTGGGAGTGAGGATATCAGCGGTACAACATTATGCTTTATATTAAATATTGAACATAATTTGGTTTTTACTATTTCTTTTGGTCCCATAGATGTAATGCACTTATTATTAAATTCTTCACGGACATAATTCAATCTCTGTTGATTAAATGATGCAAAACATACCCTATCAATGGCATTCATTTTTCTAACTAGTTTTATTAAAGGTCTTACACTTTCATCTGATTTCATGTCTATTGAAAAATAATTTTGAGAAAAAGAATCTAATAGATCTTCTAAAAAAGGTATCTGGAATTTATCATTAACTCTAATTTTTTTTAATTCTTGCGAAGTAAAATCTCGAATTTTTCCTATATAATTTGTTACTCTATCTAAGGTGGGATCATGAAATGCCATTAGCTTTTCATCTGCATTAGGGTGAACATCTGTTTCAAGATATTTGTAACCAGTTTCTACAGCAGCAGAAAAAGCTTCGTAAGTATTTTCTGGTGCAAATTCGGTACCGCCTCGATGAGCAAAAGCCATAAATTTACTTTTATTAAAAGATATATGCATTTTTAATGCCTTATAAAAAATCAACTAAAACTTATACTATTAATTATATTTTAATTTAATTAAAATTATACCTATGAAAATAACAGGATATGATAGGCAACTAATTAGAAGGTTTATAGCATCAATAATAGATATAGTTATTGTTCTAAATCTATCTTTGCTAGTCTTTTTGTCTATTAAAATAATTAATTTAATTATCTTTAATTTATTTTACACTTCATATTATTTTATCGTTCCTGTGGTTATTTCATCATATTTTATTTTAACTTTAGGTGGAAAAAAACAAGCAACACATGGGATGATGATAATGAATTTCAAGTTACTTCTTAAAAAAGGAGGTAATTTCACAAAAAAACATGCTTTTATCCACTCTATCCTTTTCTTTGCAATTCTTCCTCTCGGAGTAATTACTTTAACTTACTTTATTTACCCTTTATTAAATGACAAAAGAGCCTGTATTCATGATTTACTTTATAAGGTTCGTTTTAAAGATTTAGGAGAAATTTCTTAATGTCGCAAGAATTTTATATGTGGATAGTATTTGGATTAACATTACTAACTATGGTATTGTATTCATTAGATAAAATAAGAATGGAGATAATTTCTCTTTTTTCAATCGTTGTTCTTTTATTAGTTTTCCAAAACAGTCCTATTTTAGGGCTTTCTTCAGGAGGACCAATAAATATTAATTTATTATTACAAGGTTTTGCTAATCCAGCACTAATAGCTTTAATGAGTTTATTGGTTATTGGGCATGGTTTACTTGTTACGGGCGCTCTTGAAGATATAGCGGTTTGGCTATCGGGGGATAGAGACAAGAATACAATTTATAAATTTTATGGAATTATGGTCTTGGTCTTTATTTTAAGTGCAACATTAAATAATACGCCTATTATTATAATGTTTATACCAATCATAATAGCAATTAGTAAGCAAATGGATGTATCTTCACGATCAATTTTAATTCCGCTTTCCTATGTCTCAATATTGGGTGGTATGACAACATTAATAGGGTCATCCACAAATTTACTGGTTTCAGGAACTACCTCTAATCTGATTGGACGTGAATTAGGTTTTTTTGAGTTCACAAATCAAGGAATAATATTAGCTTCGGTAGGTTTTATATATGCAATTTTTATTTTACCTAGAATACTTGAAAAAAAGAATAAAGGTGTTGTTGAAGATGACAAAGAAAATTTTGAAAGTGGTAGAATTTATTTGGTAGAAATCGCAGTCGATCAAGAAAACCCCTTAGTTGGTAAAAAATTTACCTCTGGCATCCTATCTGACATCAAAGATACAGCAGTAAATGTAATATTAAGAGATGGTGAAAAAATTCTGCCCCCATTTGAGGATATTGAAATAAAAATTGGTGATAAGTTAGTTCTTGAGATTACAAAAAATCAACTAACTGAAAAAATAAGATCTAACGACAATGTTTTTAATTCTATAGACGATAATAATTTTTCATCAGAAAGAGGAGTTTTAATCGAAGCCTCAGTTACACCTAGATCGTTTTTTATTGGAAGAAATTTAACAGAAACTAATTTTGAAGCAGAAACGAATTGTAAAATCATTGGAATTAAAAATGATAAAAAATTCTTAAGAAATTTACCTCGATATCAAAAAATGGAAGCAGGACATATATTATTAATAAAAGGAGAGGAAGAGGATATTAAAAATTTAAGAGGGAAAAAAGAAATTTTTCCAATTGAATGGTCTGCTATATACCTACCAGCTAAACAATTTATTCTTCGATCCAGAATCATTTTTGCTGTTACAATTTTATCTGCTGCAACTGGTCTGTTAAACATTACAGTAGCAGCATTACTTGGTGTAATTTTAATGTTATTAACAAATGTACTTACTATAAGGGATGCTGTATCTGCCCTCGATACAAAGATATTTTTATTAGTAGCTTCATCAATAATGCTGTCTACGGCACTTCAGGAAACAGGCGGAGCCCTCTACATTGCCGATTTTTTAAAAAATCTTTTAATAAACTTTGATATGATAACAGTATTATCATTGTTTTTTATTTTTATTGCGGTAATTACAAATTTCTTAAGTAATAACGCAACTGCAGTATTATTTGCTCCAATAGCAATTAATCTTGCTAGTGATTTCAATATTCAACCTGAACCATTTATTTACTGTTTAATTTTTGCGGCTAATTGCTCTTTTGCTACACCCATTGGATACAAAACAAATCTCTTGGTTATGGGTCCAGGAAATTATCAATTTAAAGATTATCTTACTTCAGGAATCCCACTAGTTTTATTAATGTGGTTAAGCTATACAGTTATGATTAGTTTTTTTGGTTACTAAATTGAATAAATTAGAAAATACTCATAAAGAAGATTTTTATATCTCAGACTCAACTGAATGTGTTTATCAGCCTGATCAAAAGGAAAGAAAATTATTTACATTTATTAAGGGATCTAAGGATAAAGATTTTTATAATCTTTTAATTTCAAGAGGTTTTAGAAGAAGTCAAAATATCCTTTATAATCAAGTATGCGAAGGCTGCAATAAATGTATACCAATTAGAATAAAAACTAATAATTTCAAAGCAAAAAAAAACCAAAAAAGAATTTTAAGTAAAGGAAAAATTTTTCAGAGAAATATTACGGAAAAAGCTACTTATGAACAATTCTACTTATTTAAAGAATATTTAAATTATAAGCATCCTGATAGCGAAATGAATGATATGATTTTTGCTGATTATTATTCAATGATCAAAAATTCTGGCATAGATACAAAAATTATTGAATATAGATTAAATAATATTCTAATTTCTTCCTGTATAACTGATTTTTTAGATGATGCATTATCAATGGTATATTCTTTTTATAGTCCTTATTTAAAAAAATATTCTTTAGGTAAATTCATGATTCTTGATCATATTGCATTTAGTGAGAAATATAACAAAGAATTAATATACTTGGGTTATTGGATAAGCGGCTGTAAGGAAATGGAATATAAAAAAGATTTTATATCTTCTGAAATCCTTATGAATGGTGAGTGGATAAGCTATGAAAAAGAAAATAAAAAATAAAAGAAATATTAAGATTAGCAGAAGAAATGCTTTAATTGGTGGAGCTTCATCAATATTGTTATCCAGTGCTCTAGCAAAACCTGCAATTTCAAAAGGTATTAGAAGATTAACTATGACTCACACTTGGCCTAAAAATTTTCCTGGCCTAGGCACATCACCTGAAAGAATAGCTAAACATATAAATCAAGCAACTGATGGTGAGATTGAGATAAAGGTTTTCGCTGCAGGAGAGTTAGTCCCAGCTTTTGAAGCCCTAGATGCTGCCTCAATAGGGGTTGCTGACATGTACAATGGTGCCGAATATTACTTTCAAGGTAAAAATATAGGTTTTAATTTTTTTACATCAGTTCCATTTGGTATGACAGCAAATGAATTAAATGCATGGATTGATCATGGGGGTGGAAAAGAACTTTGGAACAAGTTAAGCGCTCAGTTTAATGTGATTTCATTTCAATCCGCTAATACCGGAGTACAAATGGGGGGATGGTTTAATAAAGAAATAACTAATATAGATGATTTAAAAGGCCTCAAAATTAGGATGCCCGGACTGGGAGGAGAGGTTCTAAGAAGAGTAGGATCAGCTGCAGTTGCCATTCCTGGAGGTGAAATTTATCCAGCTCTTCAATCAGGTGCTATTGATGCAACTGAATGGGTGGGACCATGGAATGACCTAGCATTTGCCTTTTATCAAGTTGCTAAATTCTATTACTGGCCAGGTTTTCATGAACCAGGAGCTGGTTTAGCTACAGGTGTAAATCTTGATACCTGGAATTCATTAACAAATACACAAAGAGAAATATTTAAGAACGTATTCTCTCATGAAAATACATATACATTAGCAGAATTTAATCATCATAACTCAATTGCTTTAAATACTTTAATTAATAAACATGGCGTTCAAATGAGGAGTTTTTCAAAAGAAATCATGGATGAGTTAAAATTAAAGTCTAGTGAAGTACTTGAAGATGTAGCAACAAAAGATCCAATTTCAAATGAAATCTATTTATCTTTTATGGATAATCTAAAAAGATTAAGAAACTGGTCCAAACATTCTGAATTGGCTTATATGGCCTCAAGAGAAGACTGATGCATATCCTAAAATCAATTAACGAATATATTGGTCGTTATATTTCTTGGCTAATAATTATAATGGTTATTGTACAAATTGTAACCGTACTTTCAAGATATGTATTTGGATTAGGGTTTATCAAACTTCAAGAATTAATGATATATATGCATGGAACATTATTTACTGTAGCTGCAGGTTATACATTATTATATGATGAACATGTAAGAGTTGATTCATTTTATAGAGAGTCATCTAAAAAATTTAAAAATGTTGTCAATTTAATCGGAACATTAACTCTTCTTATGCCATTTATAATAGTTACGTTTTTCATGAGTTACCCATATGTTATTAGATCTTGGAAAATTTTGGAAGGATCGCCTGAAACAAGCGGTTTAAATGCTACATATATATATAAAACTACTTTGATAATTTTTCCAATTCTACTATTTATTCAAGCCCTAGTTATTTTATTCAGCTCAATTAATAATTTAAAAACAAAAAAATGATAGAATATTTAGATTTATTGATGTTTGCTGTAGCAATTTTGGTCCTTCTTTTAGGTTTTCCAGTAGCATTCTCTTTAGCAGGTATTGCAATTATTTTTGCTTTAGTTGGGGACTATTTTGGTGTTTTTCCAATACAATTCTTAAAAGCTATTCCACAAAGAATTTTTGGAACAATGACAAATGAAGTCTTAATGGCCGTTCCTTTATTTATTTTCATGGGAACAATTTTAGAAAAATCCAAGGTGGCTGAAGATTTACTTGAAAATATGAGTAAATTATTAAGACATGTAAGGGGTGGGCTTGGTATCTCAGTTACCCTTGTAGGAGCATTATTAGCTGCTTCAACTGGAATTGTGGGTGCAACAGTAGTAACAATGGGACTTTTATCATTACCTACAATGTTAAAAAATGGCTATAGCCCAAAATTAGCTACTGGAGTAATAACTGCAGCAGGAACATTAGGACAAATAATTCCACCCTCAATTGTATTAATTCTTCTTGGTGATGTTATTTCAAATGCTTATCAGCAATCACAATTACAAATGGGAATTTTTTCACCAGATACAGTTTCTGTAGGTGATTTATTTGCAGGGTCACTTTTTCCAGGATTGTTACTCGTTTCTCTCTATATTTTTTATCAATTTTTTAAAGCACTATTTGATCCTAATTCTACCCCTGAAATTCTCATTGAAGAAAATGAAATAAGTTATAAAGAGCTATTCAAAACCTTATTTCCTCCTCTGGCATTAATCATTGCTGTTCTAGGATCAATATTAACAGGTTTTGCAACGCCTACTGAAGCAGCTTCAGTTGGAGCAATTGGTTCAATTTTATTGGCTGCAAATAGGATAGCTAAAGAAAATTTTTGGACATTAGTATCAACATTTTCATTTATCGCTCTTTTGGTTCTTAATTTTTTATTTGATTTAAGGCTTAATAGAGTCGATTTAAATCTTTATGAAACTTTTAATATATTTTTAGCAGTAACAATTTTTGTTATCTTCTTAATCTCTACACTTTTAAGTATATATAAGTTGTATTTAAGTGGTGTTTTAATTGATGCAGCAAGATCATCTACCAAAATTACTTCTATGGTCTTTATTATATTAATTGGAGCAACATTCTTTAGTCTTGTTTTTAGGGGTTTGGGTGGAGATGAAACTATAGAGCATTTTCTTACGAGTCTTCCTGGAGGAACTTTTAGTGCAATACTTATAGTGATGATATCAATGTTCTTACTTGGTTTCTTCTTAGATTTTATTGAGATAACTTTTGTTGTGGTACCTATAGTAGCTCCAATCATTCTTCAAATGGGTATAGACCCAGTTTGGCTAGGTGTAATGATGGCTATTAATCTTCAGACAAGTTTCTTAACGCCCCCATTTGGATTTGCTCTCTTTTATTTAAGAGGAGTTGCACCAGACTCAGTAAAAACTTCAGATATATATAAAGGAGTAATCCCGTTTATTCTCATACAAATGATGATGCTAATTTTGTTATCAGTATTCCCAGGGATAGCAACATGGTTACCAAGTTATATATTTAATTAGAAGTTTCTAGGAAAGCCCTTAGGAACTTTTTTTCCTGCTTGGCCTCTTTTTCCTAGCCAATTTTCAATATCATCAAAATTTCTATTTCTTCCATTATTATCAACAATATTTAATCCTTCGCTATAATTAAAACTTATAATCGATTTAAGATTTCCTTCTTTATATTTCTGAAGTCTAACTCCTTTGCCTTTTGACATCCTAGGGAGTTCTTCTTGATTAAATAATAGCATTTTTTTATTTTCACCAATAACCGCTATATTGGTTCCTTTTAAATAATCTGAACTAATAGCCTCATCATCGCTTGATAAGTTTAATATTTGTTTTCCAGCTTTTCTATTTGAAATCAAATCCTCAAAAGATACTATAAAACCATATCCAAATTTTGAAGCTATAACTAGCTCTCCAGCTTGAGAAAATGTATATAAGGAAATAATTTTATCATCATCTTGTAGATCAATTAAGAGCTTTAACGGATCTCCATACCCTCTTCCAGAAGGAAGTTGACTTGCATCAATTGTATAAAATTTTCCATTTGAAGAAAAAATTAAAAGCTTTTCATCACTCATTGTTTCATGAATAAAAAGTAAGTCATCTCCATCTTTAAATTTAATTTCTGCAACATCATGATCAAGGCCTTTTAGTGTCTTGATCCAACCCTCTTTTGATAAGACAACAGTAATAGGTTCTGCAGGTTCAGAAAAATTAAGATCAATATCTAAAATTTCTGCATTATAGTTAATTTTTGTTCTTCTTTTTCCTAAGTCTGTTTTTTTAGAAAAATCTTTTTTTATTTCTTTAATTTCTTTTGATACCTCCTTCCATTGAATATCTTCTGATTTAATTAGTTTAACTAAAATTGATTTCTCTATTTTTAATGAGTCATAATCTTCTTTAATTTTTAGTTCTTCTAACTTCCTTAATGACCTAAGACGCATATTTAAAATTGAATTGGCTTGATTTTCATTTAAATCAAATTTCTTTTTTAATTTAATTTTTGGCTCATCTTCTTCTCTAATAATTTTGATAACCTCATCAAGATTTACATAAACAATTAAATAGCCACTTAATATTTCCATTCGGGTTTTAATTTGATTTAACTTAAATGTACTTCTTCTTACAAGCACATCCCTTCTGTGATCAATCCAGGCAAGAAGTAAATCACGAAGATTGTGTACCTTAGGTATATTATTGTTTATTGCATTTAAATTAACTGAAAACCTAGTTTCTAAATCTGTTAGACTAAATAAAGCTTCCATTAATTGCTCGGGATCCACATCTCTATTTCTGGGAACTAAAATTAATCTAATACTTTCATCAGATTCATCACGAATATCGTCAAGTATGGGTATTTTTTTATCTATAATAAGTTGAGCTATTTTTTCAATTAATTTACCCTTATTAACTTGGTATGGTATTTCATTAACAACAATCTTCCACACCCCTCTTTTTTCTTTTTCAATTTCCCACTTAGCTCTTATCCTTATATTTCCTTTCCCTGTTTTATAAATATTAAGGATTGAATCTTTAGATTCAAAAATTTCTCCTCCAGTAGGAAAATCAGGCCCAGGAATAAAATCAATTAGTTTATCAAAATGCATATTTCTATGTTTTATAAGATGAAGTGATGCATTACATATCTCTTCAACATTGTGCGGAGGTATCGATGTTGCCATACCAACAGCAATTCCTGATGATCCATTTGCAAGAAGATTAGGGAAATTTGCAGGTAAAACAATAGGCTCTTTATCAACTTCATCATATGTTAATCTAAAATCAACACACTCTTCATCAATTCCAGATAATAATAATTCAGAAATTGTAGTTAATTTGGATTCTGTATAACGCATTGCAGCAGCATTATCGCCATCAATATTCCCAAAATTCCCCTGCCCATTAATTAATGGCCATCTTACAGAAAAATCTTGAGCTAATCTTACCAATGTATCATAAATTGCTTGATCACCGTGGGGATGGAATCTTCCCATTACCTCCCCTACTATTCTTGCGGATTTTTTAAATGAAGAATTAGGAGATAAATTTAGTTGTCTCATTGCAAAAAGAAGTCTTCTGTGTACTGGTTTTAGGCCATCTTTTACATCGGGAAGAGCTCTATCCATTATCGTTGTTAATGCATAAGCTAAGTACCTTTCTTCAAGGGCATCAACTATTTCTATATCTTTATATTGATCTATTAAATTCATTTGTAATAAAAATTTTATACATAGATTCCTAATTTTTTAGTGAATCAATTATTTTTTTTCTTGAAGAGGGCAAGTCTTTATTTAAATCAGAATAAATTTGTTTTTTCAAAAAATGACCAGTTAAATTTAATCCATCAATGAGATCATTTTTATCTGCATCTATTTTTTTGTCTAAGAGGAAGGGAGGGAGTTTAAGCAGCTTTTTTGACCATTTTTTTCCAGCTTTAGAATTTACAGCTCGACCAGATTTTGGTGAAACCCATTCCAATGAATCTGTTGTTCCCGTTAGAGCACATTCTGATAAATCAATTCCAAAACCCATAAATTCTAGGTAATTAAATTCAAATTCAATAAGTTTCTTTATCCAAATCTTCTCTTTTTTATTAAAATTATCAATTAAATTATCAAATTCAATATAAATATTTTGGCAAGGCTCCCTTTCAGGGTAAAGATCGAGATGAGAACAAATTAAATTAATGCCAGATAAGAAAATTTGATCTTTCATGATTTCATGAGCTCTGGATTTGTTTAATTCAGTTGTAAAAAAACCTAAATGCTCAGATAACCTAGCTCTCCACATTAAATTTAGTTTATTTCCGGTTATATTTACTCCGAAACCACCTTGATTTTTTTTTATTCTAACTAAACCAGAATAAATACCGTTATTTTCAGTAATAACTTTCATTATTATCGAGCTATCATTGTATTTTCTAGTATTTAAGACTATTGCAGTATCATTTAATTGCATCTTATCTTTTCTTCACCTCAAGACCTAACCTATTAAAATATTTTGGATCTTTATCCCAATTTTTATCTACTTTTACATCTAAACTTAAAAATATCTTTTTATTGAATATTTTTTCTAAATCAATTCTTGAGGCAGTACCTATTTCTTTTATTTTTGAACCTTCTTTTCCAAGAATAATTCCTTTGTGATTATTTTTTTTTACATAGATAGTTTGACCTATCTTTAAAACTTTTTTCTTATCTGACCAGCTATCAGTTTTTACTATTGAGCCATAAGGAACCTCCTCATGTACATGATTAAATATTTTCTCTCTAGTTATTTCTTCACATAGAATGGCGCTTTGGAGATTTGTATATTGATCCTCTGGATACAACCATCCTTCAGAATTAGCTTCATGATTTGTTTCTAACAGTAGGTCATTTATGCCTTTTTTGTTTTTTGCAGAAATATAGAATGTTTTTTTAAATGGAAAATATGAATTAATAATATTTGTGATTTCAAGTAATTGTTTTTTTTCAATAAGATCAATTTTATTGATTATTAAAAAAGCTTCCTTTTTAAAGTTTTTAAAATATTTTAAAACCTTTTTATCAAAATTACTTAACTTTCTTGATCCATCTATTAAAAAATAAACAAGATCGGCATCATTCAAATTAGCAAATGCATTTTCGACCATCGCTTTTTCAAAAATAGTTTTAGCTTCAAACAAACCAGGGGTATCAATGAAAATAATTTGAGTTTCATTATTGTTGAGTATTCCTCTTAATCCCATTCTAGTAGTTTGAACTTTTCGACTTACAATAGAAACTTTTTCATCTAAAACTTTGTTCAATAATGTTGATTTTCCTGAATTACTGGGACCAATAATACTAACAACAATATTTGATTTGCTTATTTTATCCAATTTCAAACTCATCAATAAATTTTTTAGCAGCATTAATTTCTGCCTCTTTTATAGATTTTCCAAAAGCATCTGCTTTTCCAACCTTATCTACAGAGACCTCAACTAGAAAGTTAGGATTATGATCTTCTCCATCTTTAGAAATAACTAAATAAGTGGCTTCTGTTAAACTATTAGCATGCAAATACTCTTGTAAGATATTTTTTGAACTCACAGTTGCATTAAGCATTTCATCATTATTCAAATATTCATCCCATAAAGATAAGATTACTTTTTTAGACTCATCATATCCCCCATCCAAATAAATAGCTCCTAAAAGAGCCTCTATGGAATCTGCTAAAATTGAATTAGTTATTTTGTTTTTTTCAGAATTACCAACCTGAAGATAATTAGCAATATCTAATTTTTCTGCAATCTTTGTGCATTGTTTATTTTGGATTAAGTAACGAAACTTATTAGTCAAAACACCTTCTCTTTCACTTAAAAAACTTTGAAACAGGAATTCCGCAATAACAAGACCTAAAACTCTGTCACCTAAGAATTCAAGTCTTTCTTGATTTGAATTAGATTTATTTTTGAAGCTTGAATGGGTTAATGCTTCTTCTAACAAATCTTTATTATTAAAATTATAATTAATTTTTTGTTCTAAGGTATTTATATATTTTAATTTACTTTTCATTTAATGAATTGGTCTAAATATTCTTTTCCATCTTACGCTTGCGTCACAATTTTTTTTGCCAAGCTTTCTCCAATGCCATGAAAAAAACTTTACCTCTGCTTTACCAACAAGATTATCGTGCGGTATAAAACCAACTTTATTAAGAAATCTACTATCTTGAGAGTTATCTCTGTTATCACCCATCACAAAATAATGATTAGGTGGAACTCTGTATATTTGAGAATTATCTTGAGGCAAATTTTGATAAGTATCAAGAATTTCATAAGATTTTCCATTTGGAAGAGTTTCTTTTAGTAAAATCGATTCTTGATTATAACAACCTAAAGATCGATTGTTGGGATTTATGAAGCGATTATTGATATTTTTTCCAATAACATCATAAGATAATAATTTACCATTTAGCGATACTTTGCCATTTACAATTTGAATATTATCACCAGGAACACCTATAACACGCTTTACATAATCTGTAGAATTATCTGAAGGTAGTTTAAAAATAATTACATCACCTCTTTCGGGTGAAGAGGAAAAAAATCTATGAGGAATTAATGGCAGACTGAATGGTAATGAATGTTTTGAATAGCCATAAGTCCATTTTGATGCAAAAATATAATCTCCTATTTTAAGGGTATTAATCATCGAACCAGTTGGAATATTATAACTAGTAAAAAGAAATGATCGAAAAAGTAAGGCAAGTAAAAGTATCCATAAAAATGATGAAATAAAATTTTCTTTTTTCTTTGCTTTAGCCATTAAAATATAATCTATGGTTATTCGGTTATTGCTTCAATAATTACTATTGCTTGAGCCCAAGGAAAATCATCTGTGATTGTTAAATTTATCTTAGCCTTATGATTTTTCGGAATAATATTCTCAAGTCTTAATTTAGCTCCGCCAGTTAGTACAATTGAAGGCTTACCGTATTCATCATTTTCTACGCCTATATCTTTAAAAAATACGCCACTACTTAACCCTGTGCCAAGAGCTTTTGTAACAGCTTCTTTAGCTGCAAATCTTTTTGCATATGAAGATGATTTTTTTAATCTACCTTCTGATTTTTTGATTTCAATATCATTAAATACTCTTTTAATAAATCTATCGCCAAATTTTGAAAGAGTGTTCTCAATTCTATTAATATTGATAAGATCATTGCCTATACCGATAATCAATTACACCTCCAGTTAAAAATCACGATTACAAATGTCTTTCATTTTTCTAATAGAATTTTCTAATCCTGAAAAAATTGAGTCAGCGATAAGAAAAAAGCCAATATTTACTTCTTGAAGACAAGGTATATCTGTAACTTTTTTTGTAGTATCAAAATCTAAACCATGACCAAGATGGACCTCAAGACCTGATTCATAAGTAAAAATAGATAAATCATGTATTTTTTTAAACTCTATTTCAGCTTGAGCTTTATCTTCATAAAATAATTTACAGTATTTTCCCATATGAAACTCTACACATTCAACGCCACAATCAATAGAAGATTTTACTTGATCAACAACAGGATCAATAAAAAAAGATGTTCTTATGCCCTGCTCTCTAAGAATATTATTTAAATTTTTATAATAATTTGAATTACTCAAGACATCTAAGCCGCCCTCGGTTGTTACCTCTTCTCTTCTTTCTGGGACAATACAACAAGAAAAAGGGTTAACTTCCAAAGCAATATTTTTCATCTCTTCATTTGCAGCAATCTCAAGATTTAATTTGCCGGGAAATTTTTTTATAATATTGCTAACATCTTCATCTTTAATATGCCTTCTGTCTTCACGTAAATGAGCTGTTATTGAGTCAGCGCCTGAATTTAGAGCTATCTCAGCTGCTTTTATAGGATCAGGGAACTTCTCTCCTCTGGCATTTCTAAGTGTTGCTATATGATCAATATTAACACCTAACTTTATATCTAGAGTTTCAGTCATTAGAAATTCCTTTTCTTAATCTTTTCTTGTTTCGATAAAAAATAATCGATTTCTTAACAAAAAAATATGATAAAAATGCAGACGCTAGACCTACCATTAAAGCGCCAATTAAAAAAGAGGGTATTAGAGGTTTTATATTTGATAAAATCTCTAATGAATAAAAAGAAGAATTCCCTAACTCTATTAAATTAAAATCTTCGATAGGAATAAAGATATTACCGACATAAAGAGAGGAGAACCAAATAAAAGGGTAAGTTAGCGGTGTTCCAATAAATGTTCCTAAAACAGAAGAAAAATAATTAGCTTTTAGAATCCATGATAAAAGGATTGCAAGAATAATATGTACTCCAATTAAAGGAGTAAAAGAAGCAAATACACCAATAGAAAAACCCAATGAAATAGAATGTGGGGTATCAGAAATTCTAATTAATTTTGAAAAATTAATTTTTCTTAATTTTTTTTTATTTTCCATTGATTATAAACTTCTACTACCTGGTTTCTCAGCTTCGATTGATTTTAAATCATCTGGAATATTATTTTTGTCAAATGTAGGAATATTGAGAGATAGTAAGGTTACTAAATCTATACCAATATCAACCTCACCTCCTGAACGATCTATTATTGCAGCTTCACCTATTACATTTCCACCCATATCATTAACAACCTTAATTGCTTCCATAGAGGATAGACCTGTAGTAACAACATCTTCAATCATTAGAAAATTTGAATTTTTTTCAAAAGAAAAGCCTCTTCTTAATTCAAATTCACCATTAACCCTTTCTAGAAACATAAAAGGTAAATTTAAAAACATAGCAATTTCATGACCAATAATCAGACCTCCCATTGCCGGGGCAATTACATAATCAATTTTTTTATTAAACTCTTTAATTATCTTTTCACCAAGAGCTTTTGTAATTTTCTTTGCTAATATTGGGTTTGATAGGGCTAAAGCACACTGAAGATATTTAGTTGAATGTAATCCTGAAGATAATATGAAATGACCTTCTAATAAGGCACCACAGTTTTTAAAATCTTCAATTAATTCTTTTTCATTCATTAATGTATTAACCTCTCAACTGAATTAACCTCTGGAAGGCCCTTCAAAGATTTAACTATATTATCAATATGACCTTTATCATCAACATCAATATCAATCCTTAAGTTGTAAAAGTCAGTATCTTTTTCTGTTAAATTTAAATTTGTTATATTTCCACCATAATCCGCAATTGCAGCACTGATAATACCTAAGGAACCAACCTCATTAATAATGCTTAACATAATTCTAGCAGTAAATGTTACATCAATTTCTTTTTTCCATTGAAGTCTTAACCATCTTTCAGGACTGTTTTCATGTTTATGAAGCTCTTCATCTTTAGCATGATAGATTGTAATTCCCTTACCTGGGACAGTTATTCCGATTATATTATCCCCAGGAACAAGCAAGGAATTTTTTTGAAAGCTCACATCCATATCAGGAAGTAATCCGGAAATCTGTAAAGAAATATTTTTACTGTAATATCTTTTTCTCTTTGTCTTTCTTTTGGTTTTTGGATAAACATGATCATAAACTTCAGAACCAGATGATTTTCCTGAACCTACTAATTGATAGAGATCCATTAAGGATTTAACATTCAATGGTCCAAATGATCTTTCCAAAATATCTCTTGTCGGTTTTTTTCTATGAGAAGAAAAAACACTTTTTATAATTTCTTTTCCTAAAAGTCTTTGGTTCTTTATCGTGTTTTCTTTAATAGCTCGCCTTATTGAAGATTTTGATCTACCTGTAGTTACAAGATCTTCATAAGAGTCCAAAGGCACTTCAGATTTAGATTTAATTATTTCAACCTCATCACCATTCTTTAATTTTGTTCTTCTAGGTTTTTTTTCTCCATTAATCTTAACTCCTGAACAAAATAAACCTAAATCTGTATGTAAGGCAAAAGCGAAGTCTAATGCAGTTGAATCTTGGGGTAAGGCAATTAAACGACCCTTAGGTGTAAAACAATAAACTTGATCATGGGACAGTTCTAATCTTGTGTTTTCAAGAAACTCATCTGTAGCACCATCCTTTTGAAGGATGTCAATTAAGTCAGCCATCCAAGCAATAGAGCTTAAGTATTCACCATTTGATGAATCTTTTTCTTTGTAAGCCCAATGAGCTGCTACTCCTCTCTCATTAATCTCATGCATTTTATTCGTTCTTATTTGAATTTCAACACGATGATTATTTGGTCCTACTAGCGTTGTATGAATTGACTGATATCCATTCTTTTTTGGGGTTGAAATATAATCCTTAAAAAGGCCTGGAACTGCTTGCCAATTTTGATGAAGCACGCCTAAAACAGAGTAACATTCTTCAATTTTATCTACATGTATTCGAAAACCAAATAGATCAGATAATTGCTCTAAGGATTTATTTTGATTTTCAATTTTCAACCAAACAGAATAAATCGATTTTTCTCTTCCAGATACAAATGCCTTTAGTTTATTTGATTTTAAAACCTTTGATAATTCATCAGAAATATCTTTTACTATTTTATTATTTTTCTTTTTTGAATCTTTTATTCTTTCTATAAGAATTGCTCTAATTTCTGGTTCTGTTTCTGAAAAAGCAAGATCTTCTAGTTCCTCTCTAATTTCATGCATTCCTATTCTTGAGGCAAGAGGAGCATATATATCAAGAGTTTCTTTAGCAATTCTTTGCCTTCTGTCTTTATTTTTTAGATGTTTCAAAGTTCTCATATTGTGCAGCCTGTCAGCCAACTTAATAAGAAGAACCCTTATATCTGATGAACTAGCTAAAATTAATTTCCGAAAATCCTCAGCAGCTTTTGATTGATCGGGTCTGCTTTCTAGTTTATTTAATTTTGTAACGCCATCAACAAGTTTGGCTATTTCTTTACCAAAATTTTCTTTTACATCTTTTATGGTTGCTTTTGTATCTTCAATCGTATCATGAAGAAGAGCACATACCAGAGATGATGTATCAAGATTTAGCTCAGCTAATATATTTGCTACTTCTATTGGATGAGAAAAATACGGATCACCGCTTTCTCTAAGTTGAGATCCATGCATTAACATTCCGAAATGAAATGCTTTTCTTATTATCCTAGTATCAACTTTGGGATTGTATGACAGAATACGATCAACTAAATCAGTTTCACGCATTTATCCAGCCTAAATTAAAATGAGCGCCTTGTATTTTTTTTATCATTAAGATTATCTTCAATAGCCTTTAACAATTCTTCTTCAGTCATTTGTTTTTGTTCAGGTTCTTCAGATTCTTGACTTACTTCTTCATCACTTAATGAGTTTTGATCAGATGTATTTGATTCTTGTTGAATTAAAGGAATGTAATCTTCATCCGCCTCATCAACATCAATTTGGGTTTGAAGGCTTTCAATAAGTTCTTCTTCAAGAGTTTCAGAATTTAATTTATCTTCAGCTATCTCTCTTAAAGCAACAACTGGATTCTTATCATTTTCTCTGTCAACTTGGAGTTCAGCTCCCTCAGCAATTTCTCTTGATCTAAAAGCTGAATAAAGAACAAGATCAAATCTACTTTCAACCTTATCTACACAATCTTCTACGGTAACTCTTGCCATTATTTTTCCTTAAAAAAGTCTTTTAATCATTAAAGAACACAAAATTCAAGTTTTAAGTTTTATTATTTTATACAATTTAACCTGAATTAATAATATAAAACAATCATGAATAAATTAATAGAACCTAATAAAAATTGTTCTAAGTGCAGAAGATTATATAATTTTAGAAAAAAAAATCAGTCTAATAACCCGGATTGGTTCAATGCCCCAGTTCCTACATTTGGTGAATTATCTTCAAGTTTATTAATTGTTGGTCTTGCGCCAGGCTTACAGGGCGCAAATAAAACTGGGAGACCTTTTACTGGGGATTACGCTGGAGATTTACTTTATAAAACTATAAATAAATT
>QCOD01000011.1 GCA_003209955.1 OCS116 cluster bacterium AG-430-B22 | reverse complement strand
AATGATGGAAGTTACAGGAATATGCGCAGGAATTGAAAATTATTCTAGATATTTAACGGGTAGGAAACCTGGTGAACCACCTCCAACACTATTTGAATATTTACCCAGTGAGGCCTTGGTTTTTATCGATGAAAGTCATGTAACTGTTCCTCAATTAGGCGGTATGTATCGAGGAGATTTCAATAGAAAATCAACATTAGCAGAGCATGGGTTTCGATTACCTTCATGCATAGATAACAGGCCACTAAAATTTGAAGAATGGGACTCTATGAGGCCTTTAAGTGTATTTGTTTCAGCAACTCCGGGAAATTGGGAGATTAGTGAAACAAATGGAGTATTTGTTGAGCAAATCATTCGTCCGACTGGTCTGATTGATCCAGTTTGTGAAGTAAGGCCGTCAAAAAGCCAAGTTGATGACCTTATATATGAATGTAAGAAAATAGCTAAAAAAAACCAAAGAGTCCTTGTAACTGTTTTAACAAAGAAGATGGCCGAAGATTTAACAGAATATATGAATGAACAAGGAATTAAAGTTAGATATCTTCATTCAGATATTGATACTTTAGAAAGAATTGAAATTTTAAAAGATCTTAGAACCGGATTATTCGATGTCTTGGTCGGTATTAACCTTCTTAGAGAAGGATTAGATATACCTGAGTGTTCCCTTGTTGCGATTTTAGATGCTGATAAAGAAGGTTTTTTAAGATCAGAAACATCTCTAATTCAAACTATTGGAAGAGCCGCTAGAAATGTTGATGGAAAAGTTATCTTATATGCCGATAAAATTACGGGCTCTATGGATAGAGCTATAGGAGAAACCGAACGAAGAAGAGAAAAACAAAAAAAATATAATAAGGAAAATGGAATTACACCTGAAAGCATCAAAAAAAATATCAAAGATATTCTTGGAAGTATCTACGAAAGAGATCATCTTGAAATAGAAGCCCCGGAATTTTTTGAGAATGGAGTTTTGTTTGGAGATAATTTTGAAAAACACTTAAAAGATCTTAATAAGAAAATGCTAAAATTTGCTGAAGATTTAGATTTTGAAAATGCAGCAAAAATTAGAGATGAAATCCGAAGACTTGAGGAAACAAGTCTTAAGTATGCAGATGATCCAATGTTTAAACAAAAAAAATTAAGAAAAAATAGGAAAAGGTAGGAAATGAAAAAAAAATATGCGTTAGTGACGGGGGCAGGAAAAAGAGTAGGCTCTTTCATCTGTAAATTTTTAGCGCTTCAAGGTTATCATGTTATTATTCATTACAATAACAGCAAATTAGAGGCTGAGAGAACCCTTAAGGAAATTATAAAAAGCAATGGAAAAGCTAATTTAATTAAAGCAGATTTATCTTCAACCATTCAGGTTAGAAATTTAATTCCAAAAATTAACAAAAAATATGGTCAACTATCAATGCTAATTAATAATGCATCAATTTTTGAAAAAGATAACATCAAATCGATTTCGTCTGAATTATGGGATAAACATATAGATGTAAATCTTAAGGCCCCTTTATTTTTATCAAAAGATTTTGCAAACCAGTTTTCAAAAAGGAAAGGTGGAATTATTATAAACTTTCTCGATCAAAGCGTATTAACATATAGACCGAACTTTATCGCATATTCTGTCTCAAAAAATTCATTATGGTATCTTACAAGATCATTAGCTCAAGCATTAAGCCCTCGTATTAGAGTATGCGCTATTGGACCAGGACCAACATTGCAGGGGAAAAGACAAACAAAAAAAGATTTTGAAACTCAAAAAAAAGTTACACTATTAGGAATTGGGCCTGATTTAGAGGAAATTAATAATGCAATTAATTTTATTATCAAAAATAATTCTTTTACTGGACAAATGATAGTTCTTGATGGTGGAGAGCATCTTAAATGGGAAGAATCTAAGGATAAAAAATTCGTTGAGTAGTAAAAATAAGTTGAATCAGTAACTTAAGAATATTATCTAAAAAATTTTAATTTGTTCACAACATATTTTTTTTGATCTTGATTGCTTAATCTTGTATTAAAAATTTATATAGTATAAATAAATTATTCTTTAATATAATAGATTCAAATACTTATAGGATATGATAAATTAATAAATATATATTATGTATAATTTTTGTAATTTTATTTTGATAAAACATTACTTTTCAACAAAGTTATCCACAGGTTTTAAATAGCATTTTTTTGTAATAAAATTATATAATTTAATATTAAAATATAAACACATGAAAACTGGCAAAGAAATAATAAAAGATACAGTAAAAACCATTCCGAATAAGCCAGGTGTATATCGAATGCTGGATAAAAATAAAAATATTATCTATGTGGGAAAGGCAAAAAACTTATCTAAAAGAGTGAAAAGCTACTCAAGTAAAAATATTGAAAACAAACGTATAGAAAAAATGGTGAATTTGATTCATGAGATAGAATTTACAACAACAGATAGTGAAGAAAATGCTCTTTTACTTGAAGTAAATTTAATTAAACTTCATAAACCAAAATACAATATATTAATGAGGGATGATAAATCTTTTCCTTATATTTTCATTTCAAACGATCATGATTTTCCGCGCCTTGAAAAGCATCGAGGCGCAAGAAAAAGACCTGGAGATTACTATGGTCCCTTTCCAAATGCAGGCGCTATAAACAGGACGATAAAAACTATTCAAAAAGCATTTCTATTACGTACTTGTAGTGATAAAGAGGTCGAAGCTGGAAATAAACCATGCTTTAATTATCATCTTAAGCGTTGCAGTGGTCCTTGTGGTGGTAAAATTAGTAAAGAAGAATATGGTAAACTTGTAAATGATGTAAAAAAGATTTTTAAAGGCGATTCTAAACAAATAAAATCACAATTTGCAAAAAAAATGGAAGCGGCATCTAAAAATCAAAAATATGAAGAAGCAGCTTATTATCGTGATAGAATTAAGTCACTTTCAAATTTAACAAACTCATTTAGTATAAATCCAAAAAATTTAATTGATGCAGATGTGTTTTCTATTTCAAAAAATGAAAAATATGCATGTATACAGGTCTTCTTTTTTCGATCAAGAAAAAATCTAGGTAATAAACCTTTTTTCATTAATAATATTAGAGGTTTAAATGAGTTAGAGATATTAGAGTCATTTATACCTCAATTTTACAGCAACCGACCATCTCCAAAATTAATACTTACGAGTAATAGAATTAATGAAAAAGAGATAATTCAAAATCTTTTAGCCTCACAAAATAAGATAAAAGTTAAAATAATGACTCCTTCGAGGGGAGAAAAAAAAGAAATTATTGAGCATGCAATTGAGAACTCAAGAGATGCCTTAAAGAAATACACAAGAGATATGTTGAGTAAAAAAATAAACCTAAAGAATCTTCAAAAAACACTTCAACTTAATCAAATCCCCCAAAGAATTGAAGTTTTTGATAACAGTCATATACAGGGTGCTTTTTCTACAGGAGCCATGATTGTATCTGGAGCTGAAGGATTCATAAAAAATCAGTATAGAAAGTTTAATATTAAAGAAGCAAAAACTAATGATGATTTTGGTATGATGTATGAAGTATTATATAGACGGTTCGTAAGACTGAAAAATAAATCCAAAAATGATGAAAATTTTCCTGATTTAATTATTATTGATGGCGGAAAAGGGCAATTATCAATGGCGGTTAAAGCTATGAAAAAAACAAATATTAGTAATATTGAAATTATTAGTATTTCAAAAGGGGAAAACCGGAATGACGGAAACGAAATTATTCATACATTAAGTAAAGAAAGCATTGTATTAAGAAAATCAGACCCTTCATTATTTTTTCTTCAACGACTTAGAGACGAAGCGCATAGATTTGCTATTGGCTCACATAGACAAAAAAGAGATAAAAACATTCACTTTAACCCCTTAGATGAAATACCTGGTATTGGTTCAAAAAGAAAAAAAGATTTATTAAATGCCTTTGGTTCAGCTAAAAGCGTAAGCAAAGCAAAAATTAGAGAATTAAGTGAGGTTAATGGTATTTCAAAAAATTTAGCTCAAAATATTTATAACTGGTTTAATGAATTAAATTAAACTAATAGTAATTATGGCAAATATTTTGACATTTTTAAGAATTATTATTTCTTTAATTATACCTATAGGTTTTTGGTTAGTAATTAATTTCGCTTCAAAGCATAATGAGGAAAAGTTTTTTTTATTATTATTAATTTTATTTGTTTTAGCCTCAGTTTCAGACTTCTTTGATGGATTTATTGCTAGAAAGTATAATCAAGAGAGTGTTACTGGAAAAATACTTGATCCTATCGCAGATAAACTACTAGTAATAATATCGCTTATTATTTTATTAATATCATTCCCTGGAAACCCAATAATATTTTTCTCTTCAATTGTAATCATTTCCAGAGAGATCTTAATTTCTGGACTAAGAGAAATTACCAAATCAAGTGGCCTAACATTAAATGTTACTATATTATCAAAATGGAAAACTGCAGCTCAATTAACTTCAATTATTTTATTACTTTTAAATATCTCAACCTATAGTAATTCATACGAAGAATTAATATTTCCTCAGTGGGTTTACACATATTCATATTTATTTGGTAATTTATTAATTCTAATTGCTTCTTTACTTTCTATTCTTTCAGCCTTTGAATATGCGAAGTTAATTAAGAATTTTATGAAAGAAAAGGATAGAAGATGAGAGTACTATATTTTGCTAAAGTGAGAGAAATTATTGGTTTACCTGAGGAAAATATAGACTTACCTTCAAATGTACAAACCGTTGAAGATTTTTTGGACTATCTTATTTCGAAAGAAAATAAATATGATTTAGCTTTAAGCAATAAAGAAACAATTCATATTGCTTGTGATGAAAATCATGTAGATAAAGATTTTATTTTAAAAAACACTAAAGAAATAGCTATATTTCCTCCAGTTACAGGCGGATAATGATTACAGTAAAAATTCAAAAGGAAAAATTCAGCCCTCAGAAGATTCTTAAAAGTGCTGAAAAAGACAAGAGATATGGCGCTTTAGTTTCTTTTATCGGTTCAGTAAGGGAGGAAACGAATAACGGTAAGGTAAAAAAACTTTTTATAGAACACTACAAAAATATGGCTGAAAGAATTATTTATAAAACCGCTTTAAATGCTGAAAAAAAATGGAATCTTGATTATTGTTATATAATACACAGATATGGAACATTAAAGGCTGGTGAGTCCATAGTAATGGTAATAACTTGTTCAAAACATAGAAAAGAAGCATACGCTGCAAACCAATATATAATTGATTGGCTAAAAATTAATGCGCCATTTTGGAAAAAAGAAATTTTTGAAAATAAATCAAAATGGGTTGAACAAACTCTTTAATCACCCTTCCAGTTGTTAACTAAATTGATATAAGACTCGGATAGAATTTTAATTTCTTCCCCAACTCTAAATTTAAAATTATCTATTTCTGATACTGGGGTTACCTCTGCAGCTGTTCCAGTTATAAAACATTGCTCAAAGCTCGATAATTCATCTAACTCAATTTTTCTTTCAATAATTTTTAAGCCGTGATCCTTTGCAAGGCCAATAACAGTTCTTCTTGTAATTCCATCTAAAAAACTATCAGGTACTGGTGTATGAATTTCTTTACCAGAGATAAAGAAAATATTTGCACCCGTAGCCTCAGCAACTTTATCATCTGTATCAAGCATTAATGCATCAGCATAACCCTGAGATTCTGCTTTATGTTTGGCTAACGTACAAATCATATAAAGGCCTGCAGCCTTAGCTTTACAGGGTATAGTATCTGGTGAAGGTCTTTTCCAATTTGACAGAGTAAGTCTTATGCCCTTCAATTTATCTTCTGGGCTGAAGTAAGAGGGCCATTCCCAAACTGCAATTGCACAATGTATTTTTGTAGATTGTGCAGAAACACCTACTGTTTCTGCTCCCCTCCAAGCAATGGGACGAATGTAAGCATCAACTAGATTATTTTTTTCTAAAGTCAAATAACAAGCCTCTTTTATTTCGTCTATAGTATATGGAATCTCAAAATCTAATTCACTTGCAGAAAAAAATAATCTTTGGGTATGTTCATGAAGTTTAAAAATTCGACCAGAGTATGATCTTTCTCCTTCGAAAACAGAGCTGGCATAATGTAGTCCATGAGTCAGTACATGTAACTTAGCATCTTTCCAATCTATGAGGTTTCCATTATACCAAATTAAACCTTCTTTATTCTCCATTGATTCTATATCCAAAATTATCTCCAAAAAAGGTAACTGCAAATAGCAAATATTAACTCACATAATTAATACAATAGCCTAAATTAAGTAAACATAATTATTTGATAGATTGCATTTGTATATTAAAATAATAAAAAGGAAAAAAAAAGTGTCTGAAATAACATATAATTTACTTGTAGTAGATGATGATGAGAGAATAAGAAACTTATTAAGTCAATATCTAATAAAAGAAGGCTTTATTGTATCTACTGCAAGTGGTGCAGAAGAAGCTAGAAAAAAGATTCAATTAATTAAATTTGATTTAATAATATTAGATATTATGATGCCAGGAGATGATGGATTAACCCTCACAAAAGAAATTAGAAATAATTCAGATATTCCAATTATATTATTAACTGCTAAATCTGGAATGGATTCAAAAATTGAAGGCCTAGAGATTGGAGCTGATGATTATCTAACAAAACCATTTAACCCTAAAGAATTATTATTAAGAATTTTATCTATTTTAAAAAGATCGAAAAGTGAGGATAGTATTGATAATGAAATATTTTTTGGAGACTTTATTCTTAATATTGAGAAAAGAGAACTAACAAAAGCAGAGGATAGAGTTTATTTAACCGATAGAGAAATGAATCTATTAATTGCCTTAGCAAAAAGTCCTGGACAACCATTAAATAGAGAAAAACTTGCTGGAATTGATGAGCCCGGAAGATCAGTAGATGTTGGGATTAATAGACTTAGAAGAAAAATTGAGAAAGACCCTAGAATGCCTCTCTGGTTACAAACTGTTAGAGGTGAAGGATATATTTTAAGGCCTGATAAATAATGTTTTTCAAGAAGAATTTAAGAAAATTTAAGGATGTTTTACCTAAAGGTCTATATTCTAGATCATTACTAATAATAATTATCCCTGTTGTAGTTCTTCAAGGAATATTAACTTTTGTTTTTTTAGATAGACATTGGCAATTAGTAACAAGGAAATTGTCATCTGCAGTTGCTTCTGAGATTGCAACATTTATTGATGTTGTTCCGTCTTTAGGTCTAAATAAAGTTATTGAACTATCTGAAAGATTTTATGACGCAGAAGTAAATTACATACCAAATAAAAAAATTATTAGCAATCCTCCAAAACCTATAAATCTTGTTGAAAATACTCTAAGCAAGGAGCTTTCTAAAAATATGAATAATAGTTTTTGGGTTGATGCTCATACATATGAAAAAAGAGTTATAGTCCAAATAGAAAAAAAAGAAGGAATTTATGAATTTATTATTCCTAGAAGAAATGTTTATGCAACAAATAGTCACATTTTTCTTGTATGGATGGTAATTTCTTCACTTTTATTAGTTTCTGTTGCAGTCATATTTATGCGACAACAAATAAAACCCATAGAAAAGTTATCAAAAGCTGCGCAACAATTTGGATTAGGTAAAAAGATGGAGAACTTCAAGCCTTCAGGAGCAACCGAGGTAAGAAGGGCTGCGGAAGCTTACTTAAAAATGCAGGAGAGAATAGAGAGATTTATTGAACAAAGGACATTAATGTTGGCTGGTGTAAGTCATGATTTAAGAACACCTCTAACAAGATTAAAATTACAAATAGAAATGCTATCAGATGATAAGACAAATATTGAGTTGTTATCTGATGTAAATGAAATGCAAAAAATGCTGGAAAATTATCTTGATTTTGCAGAGGATGTAACAAGAGAGAAAGCAACAAAAACCGATCTAAAGAAAATGATAAATGAAATCATTGATTCTGAGTCGTCTAAAAGCAAAACTATTGAATTTAATATAAAAAATGACGAACCAATATTTTTTGAATGCAGAACAATAGCTATGAAAAGATGTATTACCAATCTTTTAAATAATGCTTGTTCATATGGAGATAGGATTAGAATAGCTTTAGAGAAAAAAAAAGATGCAATAGATATTTCAATTGAAGATAATGGCCCTGGCATTGATAAGTCTGATTATGATAAAGCAATAAAACCTTTTATAAGACTTGACTCATCAAGAAATCAAAATATTCCTGGTTCAGGTTTGGGATTATCTATCTCGCAAGATATCACAAGCAACCATGGCGGAAAATTAATTATGTCTAAAAGTAATTTAGGGGGCCTTAAGGTACAATTAAAGTTTTCTACTTAATTATTATCCGATATTTCAATGCTTCTCTTCTTTGCTTCTAAAATTGTTTGTCTTAATTTTTTTAATAAACCTGTTTCATTATCAACTAAGATCCTTAGACCGGCTTCAGTTGTACCATTTGGAGAAGTAACATTTTCTTTCAATTGACTTGGATCAATACCTGATTCTTTTATTAATTTTCCAGATCCGATTATTATTTGCTTTGAAATTTTACTGGATACTTCCTCTGTAAAACCCTCTTCAATAGCTATATTTTTTATACATTCTGTAAAATAGAAAAAATAAGCAGGTCCGGAACCTGAAATTGCTGTGAATGAATCCATTTGTGTTTCATTTTCTAACCATATCTTTTCACCTATAGACTCAAAGATTAAATCAGCTAACATAATATCATTAGGGGATATAGTTTTATTTCCAATTAAGGCTGTCATACCCTCTAATACTGAAGAAGCTATATTTGGCATAGCTCTAATAATTGAAACAGAACCTATTATCTCTTCAATTTTACCAATTCTAATTCCAGCTAAAATTGAAATAATTAAGGTTTTATCATTAATAATTGAATTATTTTTTAAATCATTAAAGATTTCTTCACATATATTTGGCTTTGTCGCTACAATAATTAGATTGTAATTTATAATGTCTTTTTTTTCTCTAATATCAGAATAAAAATTAACTTTTTTTTCCTTAATGTCTTCTTTAGAAAAATCTTTTAAATTAGGCTCAATTACATCGATTATACTTTCAAACTTTTCAGATTTAACTATACCTTTTAAGAGACCACTCCCCATCTTTCCGCAGCCTATTAATAAGATTTTTAGTTCTTTCATGATATAAATTTAAGCTTCACCTCTAGTTTCAAATAAAACGGTGCTTAGAGCTTCATCACTAGTTTTTCCTGCCCATAAGATATATTGAAAAGCTGGAAAATATAAATCTATAGAGCTTACAGCATTCATCAATAAGGTTTCTATAGTTTCAAAATTAAGATTACTTCTATCAATAATTGAACTATTACGATAAACAATAAGTCCTTCTTTATCCCATACATCAAAATGACCTAACCAAATTTGAGCATTAATTGAAGAAACTAATTTTAATATTTGAAATTTATTTTTTTTATTAAATCTTAAATCAAATCCGCAAACAACATCTATACCTTGTGAGTCATTACGAAGAGAAACAGATAATTGGTAATTATTATATTTACCGTTTGCTATAATTGAAACTTCGTTATCAGATCTATCAAAAGTCCAATTTTGAATGCTGGCCGCTATTTCAACATTATCTAAGGGATCATCTAAAAAATCTTTTTTGGCTAATAAACTCATAATATCTATATATAGTGGTTATATTAAAATAATATACTACAATTAGTGTAATTTTTATATATAAAAACATAAAATAAATAAAAAATTTGCTATAAATACGGTGTGTTAGAATTTTTACTAAGTATAGATCCAGTAGCTTTTAAAATTGGTCCGCTAGAGGTAAGGTGGTATGGTTTAGCATATCTTGCTGGAATCCTTTTGGGTCTAAATTACGCAAAATGGATTATAAGAAATTATAAGGAAAAAAATAAATTATCAATATCAACTAATAATATTGATGAGATATTTATATGGGTGGTTCTGGGAATAATATTTGGTGCAAAAATTGGCTATTTAATTTTTTATAATCCATCATCCTTGATACAAAATCCACTAAATATATTTGCTATATGGCAAGGAGGTATGTCATTTCATGGTGGTGCGTCTGGAGTTATTTTAGCAATTACATTTTACTCATTAGCAAAAAAAATATCATTATTACAATTAGGAGATATTATTTGCTCAGTTGTTCCAATTGGATTATTTTTTGGTAGAGTTGCAAATTATATAAATTCGGAGTTATGGGGAAAAGTCACTACAGTATCCTGGGGTGTTATTTTTCCTAATGCAGGTAACTTAGCTAGACACCCAAGTCAACTATATGAAGCAATTTTAGAGGGCTTAGTGATTTTCATATTATTATTTGTAATGATAAAAAAGAACTTACTTTATTATAATGGCTTTATAAGTGGTTCTTTTCTATTTCTTTATGGTTTATTTAGAATTTTTGTAGAAAATTTCAGAGAACCAGACATGCATATTGGATATATATATAATTTCATAACAATAGGTATGATATTATCATTTCCATTCATGATTGCCGGTATGTGTTTAATGTTTTATGCCTTAAAAATAAATGGAAAAAATTAAAACAATATTAAATGAAGAAATAAGAAAAAAAGGTTATATCTCAATTTCCAGATTTATGGAAATAAGTTTATCCGACCCAAAAGAGGGTTATTATGTTAATCAAAAACCACTTGGTAAGGCTGGCGATTTTATTACTGCACCAGATATGACTCAAATATTTGGAGAAGTTATCGGCGCTTGGTCAGCAGATATTATAAATAAAATTAAGTCTAAATCACTTTTCCAAATTATTGATTTAGGTGGTGGCAGAGGAACTCTTTTAAAAGATATCAAGAGAGTAATTAAAAATGATAATATTTCTTTTGGTTTTCTTGAGATAAATAAAAACCTAATGATTAATCAAAAGGAGGCTTTACCTGAAGCAAGTCATTATAAAAATATTTCAGATATTCCAAACTCACCAACAATATTTATCGGAAATGAATTTTTAGATGTTTTTCCAATAAATCAATACATAAAAATTAATAAAATCTGGCAAGAAGTATTTATAACAACTAGTAATAATCGACTTCATTATTGCTATAATAATATTGAAGATAAAATACTATTTGAAGAACATAAGAGGAATTTTCCTGATGAGGTAGATTTTTTTGAAGTGAATACTATGATAAAGAAAGTTATCACTGATATTTCATTTTTTTTAAAAAGAAATAATGGAATATGTCTTTTCATAGATTACGGGTATTCTGATGGTTATGGAAATACCTTACAAGCAATAAAAAATCATAAATATGTTAACCCCTTGAGCTTTCCTGGCGTTTCAGATTTAACATCGCACATTAATTTCTCTCATATAATTAATGAAACAAAAAATTTAGGAATGAATTTTTTTGGACCAACTACTCAAAGAAATTTTCTAATTAAATTGGGTGCTCTAGAGAGATTAAAAATATTAAAAAAATCAACAAATTCTGAAAAAATTAAAAAGGATTTAGAAAAAGGTTTAAATAGGATTATTGAAAATTCTCAAATGGGAGAGCTTTTTAAAGTATGTGCGATATCGCCAAAAACAAAATTAATTCCAGAAGGATTTGATTAGTATCTAATCCCCTGCTAAATAAAGCCAAGGGAAGTTTAAAATGAAATTAGTATCTGGAAATTCAAATAGAGATCTAGCTGAGAACATTGGTAAGTATTTAAATACACCACTAGCAAATTGTACTGTCAAAAAATTCTCTGATAAGGAAATTTTTGTTGAAATGAATGAAAATTGTAGAGGTGAAGATGTTTTTATTATTCAGTCAACATCATTTCCTGCAAATGATAATTTAATGGAACTTCTTATTTTAATTGATACTTTAAGAAGAGCTTCAGCAAAAAGAATTACAGCTGTTATTCCCTATTACGGATATGCTAGACAAGACAGAAAACCTGGTCCACGAACTCCAATAACAGCTAAACTAGTAGCTAACCTTATTGCCAAATCTGGAGCGGACAGAGTATTGAGTATTGATTTACACGCTGGTCAGATTCAAGGCTTTTTTGATATACCAACAGATAATCTGTTTGCCGCACCGGTTCTTTTATCTGATGTTGAAAAAAAGATAGGTTCGAATAGTGCTATTGTGGTATCTCCTGATGTAGGAGGCGTTGTAAGAGCAAGATTAATTGCAAGCAGAATAAATTCTGATCTAGCAATTGTTGATAAAAGACGTGAAAAAGCAGGTGAATCTGAAGTGATGAATATTATAGGCGATGTATCTAATAGAAGCTGTTTTATGATTGATGATATTGTTGACTCAGCTGGAACTTTATGTAACGCCGCAGAAGCATTATTAAACGCAGGGGCAAAAGAAGTTTACGCACATGTAACACATGGAGTTTTATCTGGGGAGGCCATAAAAAGAGTTAATAACTCTTCCCTCACAAAATTGGTAATTACAGACACCATTAATGAAACTGATGATATTAAAAACTCTAATAAAATAGAAACAGTAAGCGTTGTTCACCTTCTTGGGGAAGCAATTAGAAGAATTTCTGAAGAAAGATCTGTATCAAGTTTGTTTGATTAACTTGCTTTGAAGTTAAAGTGAGGGTATAAGCCCAATGAAGTTTATTTAAAAGGTATAAAAGATTATGTCTGAAGCTAATATTTTTAAAGGCGAATTAAGGGAAAATACGGGTAAATCATTCACTAAATCAGCTCGAAAAGAAGGAAATATTCCTTGTATAGTTTATGGTGATAAGAAAGATCCAATTCCAGTTAATATTAATTCTATATCAGCTTTAAAGTTATATAATACAGGTAGAATGCTAACAACTTTACTTGATTTAGAATTATCAAATGGTGAAAAAATGAAAGTTATTCCTAAAGATATTCAAATTGATCCAGTAAAAGATAGCATAATTCATATTGATCTTCTAAGGCTATCTGGTGACTCAAGAGTCTCAGTTGAAATTCAAGTAAATTTTGTTGGTGAAAATGATTCACCGGGAATTAAATCAGGTGGAGTATTAACTGTAACTCGTTATACTGTAGAATTAGATTGCCCGGCCTTGAATATTCCTGAAACAATAAATGTTGATATATCTAAGCTTGAAATGGGTGAAAGTGTTAAATTATCTGATGTTTCGCTACCAGAAGATGTTAATCCCGTTATTACTGACAGAGATATAACTATTGCCAGTGTTACAGCTCCAGTTGAAGAAATTGAAGAAGAGATTATAGAAGAAACCTCTGAAGAAGATAGTGAAGAATTAGCAGATGGAGAAGAAGCTCAAACCACTGATGGAAAGGAAATATCAGAAGAATCATCAGAAGACTCAACAGAAGAAAGCAAAGAATAGGATAAATTTTGTCTATGCCCGAGGAAACATTGCTGCTTGTAGGACTAGGAAATCCTGGTGAAAAGTATAAAAATAATCGTCATAATGTTGGTTTCATGGTTCTAGACTATATTACTAATCAGTTAAAATTTGGAAGAAGTAGAACAAAATTCCTAGGGAGAACATCGATGGGATCCTACGAAGATATTAAACTTATCTCTTTTAAACCTCAAACTTTTATGAATGAATCTGGAAGAGCAGTTAGAGAAGCTTCTAATTTTTATAAAATAAACCCTGAAAGAATTTTTGTTTTTCATGACGACATCGATCTATCTTTTGGTGATATAAAGCTAAAAAAAGGAGGAAGTAACGCGGGCCATAATGGCTTAGCCTCCATAGATGAAAATATTGGAAACAACTATATACGTTTAAGAATTGGAATTAATCACCCAGGTGATAAAGAAAAAGTTACCGGGCATGTTCTTGGAGATTTCTCAAAAGAAGAAAATGAAGATTTTGAAAAGATATTAAAGAAAATTGTTAAGAATTTCGATTTTCTTATTGATACTAATATCAAAAAATTTCAGTCAAACATGAAATAAATGGGCTTTAAGTGTGGTATAATCGGCCTTCCAAATGTCGGCAAATCTACCTTATTTAATGCTCTAACACAAACATCGCAGGCACAAGCAGAGAATTATCCATTTTGCACAATTGAACCTAATGTTGGAGAAGTAGATGTACCTGACGAACGATTATCAAAACTCACTGAAATAAGTTCATCAGATAAAACTATCCCAACAAGGATCACTTTTGTTGATATAGCTGGATTAGTTGAAGGCGCATCTAAGGGAGAGGGACTAGGTAATCAGTTTTTAGGAAATATAAGAGAGGTTGATGCTTTAGCGCATATCATTAGATGTTTTGATGACCAAAATATTACACATGTAAACGGAAGTATCGATCCAATAAGAGATATAGAGACAATAAATACAGAATTACTTTTATCTGATATAGAAAGTTTAGAAAACAGGATTGCTAATCTAGAAAAAAAAGAGCGAGGTGGAGATAAGGATGCTTCAAAAAAACTAAAATTAATTGATGCTCTTATTAAAAATTTAAATTTAGGTAATTTAATTAAGGAAACTGAATTTGATGAAGATGAGGTGAAATATATAAGAGAATTCCAATTATTAACTAATAAAGAAACAATTTATGTTTGTAATACAGATGAAGAATCTATAACTCAGCAAAATAGTTATATTGATTTAGTTGGAAGCTACCTAAAAGATAAAGGCTTAAAAAAAATAAATATTTCTGCTGATATTGAAAGTCAATTATCACTTCTTGAAATATCAGAACAAAAAGAATTTTTAAGCACTATAGGGCTAGAAGAACCTGGCTTAAATAAACTTATTATTGAGGGTTATAAAGCGCTTAAATTAATAACTTTTTTTACTTCTGGACCAAAAGAAACAAAAGCTTGGACAATTAAAAAGGGCTCTCTTGCACCACAAGCGGCAGGTAAAATTCATACTGACTTTGAAAAGGGATTCATTAGAGCCGAAACAATCAGCTACAATGAATTAAATTCAATTGGTAACTTCATTGAAGCAAAGGATAGTGGTAAACTCAGAGCTGAAGGTAAGGAATACATTGTAAAGGATGGCGACATTATGGACTTTAGATTCAATGTCTAATTAGTGAACATCTTTCCACAATCTTGTCGTCGTAAAGAACATCAATAAAACAAATATAATTAAAAAACTCATAACAATAAATCCTAGCCTTTTTCTTTCTTCCATCTCTGGCTCAGCAGACCAAGCGAGAAAAGCTGTTACATCTGCAGACATTTGTTCTATAGAAGCAAAGGTTCCATCTTCATATTCTACAGATTCTTCATATAAAGGCTGATACATTGCAATGCCATTACCAGGAAACCAAGGATTATAGCTAAGAGTATCGCTTATTTCTATACCCTCAGGAATTTCTTTACCATATCCTTGAAGAAGAGAATAAATGTAATTGTACCCACCCGATCTAGCTTTAGTTATCAATGATAAATCTGGAGGATAAGCGCCATTATTAGAAGCTTTTGCAGCTTCTTTGCTGTCATATGGATTAGGGAAACGATCGCTTAAAATTCTAGTTCTTTCAACTGGATCTCCATAATCGTCAAATCCATCAATTACTGTATATTCTGAAGCAAATAGTTTTGCATCTTCTTCTGTATATTCAGGGCCACCTTTTTGATTTAAATTACGGAAAGCCAATTGTTTCATGCTATGACAAGACGCACAAACTTCCCTATACACTTGATACCCTCTTCGTAATTGCGCTCTATCATAAGTGCCTGTAGGACCTTCAAATGAAAATCCAGGTTTAATTAAATCATAGGCCTCACTACCAGCACTGTAAGCTTCATTACTTAATACAAAAAAAACTGAAAATATTAAGATTAAGGATTTTATTTTTATAAGCTTTAACAATTTATCTCCCTACTCCGCTGCTACCATGTCTCTACTTAATTCTGAATTAGATATACCAATGGGCATTGGCTTCATTTTCTCAATTCTACCTAAAATAGGAAGTACTAATAAAAAGAAAGCGAAATAATAAATTGTAGTGACCCTTGATAGGAAAAGATATATTCCTTCAGGAACTTGTGCTCCAAGATACCCTAAGATCAGGCAATCAATAACAAAAAGAACATAAAAATATCTAAATATAGGGCGGTATCTTCCTGATCTAACTTTTGCAGTATCTAGCCAAGGAAGGAAAAATAAAACTGCTATAGCACCAAACATCAAAAGGACTCCTGCCAATTTATCGGGAACTGCTCTTAAAATTGCGTAAAAAGGTAATAAATACCATTCTGGTACGATATGAGCGGGAGTTACCATTGCATCAGCTTCAATATAATTATCAGCATGGCCTAATGCATTAGGATTATAAAATATGAAATAACAAAATAGCAGTAAGAAAACTGTATAAGCAAAAAAATCTTTTACAGTATAATAAGGATGAAAAGCTACAGTATCTTGTTTTCCTTGAACTGAAAGTCCTACAGGGTTGTTATTGCCTGGAACATGAAGAGCCCATATGTGAAGCAGAACTACTCCAAAAATTATAAAAGGTAGAAGATAATGAAGGCTAAAAAATCTATTCAAAGTAGGATTATCTACAGCAAAACCACCAAGTAACATTTGGGTAAGTGATTCACCTATCAATGGTAAGGTTCCTACAAGATTAATAATCACTGTTGCTCCCCAAAAACTCATTTGTCCCCAAGGAAGCACATAACCCATAAAGGCGGTTACAATCATAAGAAGATATATAATACACCCTAGTATCCATATAACTTCTCTTGGTTCTTTATATGAACCATAATAAAGACCTCTAAACATATGAATGAAAACCGCTAAGAAAAACATAGATGCTCCATTAGAATGAATATATCTAATTAGCCATCCATAATTAACATTACGCATAATATGTTCAACACTATCAAAAGCAAGAAGTGTAGATGGGGCATAGTGCATCGCTAATATAATGCCTGTGATAATCTGAGTTACAAGACACATCGTAAGAATAAATCCAAAAGTCCAAAAATAATTTAAGTTTTTAGGCGTCGGAAATTGGAGAACATGCTCACTCGTAAAACGCATTAAAGGCAGTCTTGAGTCAAGCCATCTTGTTAGTCCATTTTTAGGTTCATATTTGTAATCAGTATCCATAATTATCCTATTTTTATTAAGCTATCACTCACAAATTCGTAAGGAGGAACCTCAAGATTAGTAGGAGCCGGGCCCTTCCTAATTCTACCAGAAATATCGTAATGAGACCCATGACAGGGGCAGAACCACCCTTCATATTCTCCTTGGTTAGCTATAGGTATACACCCCAAATGAGTGCAAACTCCTACAACAACTAACCACTCCTTTTTTTGAACTCTATCTATATCTTTTTGAGGATCCGGTAAATTCAAATTGTCATCTTTTTCTGCGTCAGCAATCTCTTCATTAGTTCTTCTTCTGATGTATATAGGTTTACCTCTCCAGGCTACTTTAAGAAAGCTGCCTGGCTCAATAGATGATATATCAACTTCGACCGTTGAAACAGCTTTAACAGAGGCATCTGGATTTAGCTGATCAATTAAAGGCCATGCAACAGAAGCAGCACCAACTACGCCAAAAGCGCCGGTAGTTATGTACAAAAAATCGCGTCTAGTTGGTTTATCATCGTCTAAAGTATCAGACATAAAGGGCCCCTTAAATAAATGATGTTTGATGTATCTAATATCTCAACAAGAAAGTAAAGAAAATATTGAGAAGTGCGACATTTTTAACATCAAATTTTAGCACCTACAATTGCCTTGATTCTTTCAAATAAAGAAGCTTTATCATCTATAAAATCTGACTCTATCCACCAATCCTCTACTTCGCTTAAAATTTCTCCTACTAATGGGCCTTCAGGTACGCCAAGAAGTAAAATATCTTTTGCACTTACAGGAAATTTAGGTGCTTTCCAAGACTGCCCCATTGCAAGGAGAGCTCTCCATTGGGAAATATTAGAAATTTTCTTATCTTTTGCCCAGTATAGTCGAGTCAACCTTGTAAAATTATCAATTCCAAAATTATATAAAATTGCTCTGACCTCTTTTACAGATTGATAACTTTTGATTTCATTATTGGGATTAATCAACAGGTCAATTATTTTCTTTTCTTTGTTTGAAAAAGCAAAAAACTTTAAATCCTTAATCTTTTGAATTTTTTTGGGAACTAATGAAGCAAATTTGATTATAATATCTTGATCAAAGAAGAGTTCATTATCAATATCAATAATTCGATTATAAGTTTTTAAATTGACTGAGTTAGAAAAGATTAACTCAAGTATTCCGTCATCTTTCATTAAATTTATTATTTTTCCAGAGTGGTCATTGGATAAAATCTTTAAAAATTCCTGATGAACTCTTTCAGAAGATAAATTGATTATTTTATCTGCATTTTTTTGTATTAACTTTCTTGTATTATTATCGATTGAAGAATTATAAATCGTTAAAAATCTGTAATATCTTAGTATTCTTAAGTAATCCTCTTTAATTCTCTTTTCTGGATCTCCAATAAACTTTACAACACCATTACTTAAATCTGATATGCCGTCAAAAGGATCATATATTTCACCATTGTAATCCATGTATATAGCATTAATGGTAAAATCTCTTCTTGATGCATCTTCTTCCCAATCTTCTGTAAATTCTATATTTGCATGACGTCCATCATGATTGCTGTCTTTTCTTAGAGTGGTAATTTCAAATATTTGATCATTTATAAAAGCACTAACTGTTCCATGCGATAAACCAGTAGGGACAGTTTTAATTTTTTCTTTAGAAAGTAGTTTAACGACTTCATCAGGATTTAATTTTGTAGCAATATCAATATCTTTAGTTTCGATATTTCTAAGATAATCTCTAACATAACCCCCCACTATCCTTGATGTTTCATTATTATTATTAAGAATCTTAAGGATCTTTTGACAATCTTTGTTTTGATAGAAATTAGATAAATCCATATTAATTATCGATTTCCTTAAAATATCCATCATTCAATTCACCATCAATAACTTGCGGTGGAATATAGTCTAAATTTTTGGATGATGTATCCGAAAGACGAAAAAAAACTAAACTCATTAAAAACATTAAAATTGCTAATAATGTAACCCAAAAAGTTTTTTTATTTGTAAAATTACTATTTGATAAAATCACCCATAAAAAGTAAACAAGAAATGGGGTAAGAAAATATAATAAATGATATAAAATTTTAAGCATTGGCTTTTATTCTCTCAAAAAGATTAACTAACATACCTGCGGTTGCTCCCCAAATATTATAATCAGAATAATTAATTGTATAATAATGTCTAACAGCACCATTCCAAAAACCACTTTTAAGAACATGGTTTTTTGAATCTAAAATAAACTCTAAAGGGACTTCAAATAACTCATCTACTTCTTTTTTATTGATATTTACTGTAAATTTTTCTTTTACAAATGCTACAACTGGTAAAATTCTATAACCTGTACCAGTTTCATAAGTATCTAAGTATCCGCAAACCTCAATCTCATTACTTAAAATACCTATCTCTTCTTCTGCTTCCCTTATTGCTGCCTCAGTAACAGTTTCATCTTTCTCAACCTTTCCTCCTGGAAAAGCAATTTGACCAGAATGTTGCTCTAAATGAATTGAACGCTTAGTAAGTACAACCCTGGGGTTATCTGTGTTTGTAATAGCAATTAACACTGATGCCAATCGCAAGTTTTTTGGATCCAATCTATCGTTTGGCTCTTCAATTAGATCGAAATCACTTTTTTTGCCGGGATAGAAATTTAATTCTTCTTTTGATGGAGGTAAAAGATCAATTGCGTTAGTAATATTTTTTTTCCATATTTTCTTATTCATCAATAATAACATCCTTTGAATTAGAAAAAGGAAAAAAGGTCCCGCCTGACCAAACACCAAACTTATTATTAAAATGTTCAGCAATTTCGATTAATTCATAAAAGACAGATCTTGATATTTTTGCTTCAAGATTTCTTCTAATTAAAATATATGGCGAAGGTTCATTTGTTTTTTTATTTATAACAACTCTTATAGGATAATCTTTTGAAGCAACAATTGTATCGTCTACATTAGTATTAAATTTAAGATTTAATTCCTTACCTTCTCCCATAATTTCAACATATGTTGCAATAAAAGGAGCATCCTCAACATTTATTAAAACTTTTTCTACCGGTGTCACTAAAACATAAGTGTTATCATCTTCTTTTCTTAAAATTCTTGAAAAAAGTTTTACAATCCTTTTTCTACCTATTGGGGTGCCCATATAATACCAAGTACCATCTCTTTTAATTTCCATACCGATATCACCGCAATACTCTGGATTCCATTGATCAACTGGAGGAAGGCCATCTGTGCTTTTCTCATTCAGTTCAGTTGCAAATTTAATAATTTTACTTAAATCTGACATAGTAAGATGATATATATATGATTTCTTATCCATATTTTATTAATTTTTTTATTTTATGAGGTTTTTCAATGGGTGTTTTAGACGGAAAAGTTGTTTTAGTAACTGGTGCTGCTAATGGAATTGGTAAAGAAACCGCTCTTCTAGCTTCAAAAGAAGGAGCTAGTTTAGTTATAAATGATTTAGGGGGATCAGTTGCCGGAGGAGATGAAGGCGATAAAAACCCTATAGAACTTGTTGCTGAAGAAATTAAAAAAATTGGAGGTGAAGTCGTTACTAATTCTGACTCAGTTACCTCTAAAAAAGGTACTGAATTTATGATTCAGCAAGCTTTAGATACTTATGGGAACCTTCATTCTATTGTTAATCCTGCTGGAATTCTTAGAGATAAAATGTTTCATAAAATGGATGATCAAGACTGGGATGCTGTAATAGATGTTCATCTAAACGGAAGTTATAATATTTGTAGAGCTGCTATTAATTATTTTAGAGATAATGAAGAAGGAAATTTTGTATTATTTACATCAACTACTGGATTAATTGGAAATATTGGTCAAGCCAATTATGCAGCTGCAAAACTAGGTATTGCAGGATTATCTAGAATTATAGCCATGGAGAATGAAATAAAAAATGTTAGGTCAAATATTATTGCCCCTTTTGCTTGGACAAGGATGATTGCAACTATCCCAATCAAAGATGAGGCATCTAAGGAAAGAGTTGAAAGAATGAAAAATGCTATGCGCGCTGATCAAGTTGCTCAAACTGTTGTCGCTCTCTGTTCTCCTGATTGTAAATTAACAGGCCAAATTTTATCTGTTAGAGGAAATGAAGTAGTTCTGTTTAATCAACCAAGGCCAATAAAAAGTCTAGTTGATAAGGAAGGATGGACACCTAAAAAACTTCTTGATTCTGCATTTCCTGCATTTGAGTCAGTCGGTCAGGATTTAGGCGCTACTGTAACTGTATTTCCTTATGAACCTTTCTAATATAAAGAAATAATATAAATTAAATATAAAGCTAACCCAAATGATCCAAGGTAAATTTTCTTGGTTTGAATTCTTGTTAGTAAGTAGAGCCACAGTGCTGAAAAAATTAAGTAGTATAAACTTATAAAAGAAAAATTCTCAGGAACAATGATCGCACCAAATAAAGAGGAGATTCCTAATGCGCCTAGAACATTTATAATATTTGATCCCAAAATATTACCTAACAAAACTTTTTCTGCTTTATTTTTAACAGAAGCGAAAGTAACGGCTAACTCTGGAAGTGATGTTCCAATTGCAGCAAGGGTCAGCCCTAAAACTGCTTCTGGAATATTATAATAAGTAGCAAAATCTTTTAGGCCTTTTATAAAAATATCTGAGCCTAAGAACAAAAGAAAAAAACCAACAAAAATACTTATCGATAATTTTAAGTAATTATCGCTGGTATCAATTTCATCTATTTCAATGTTTTTATTGAAAAAATTATAAGAACAATAAAAATATATTGGTAGCAATAAAATCATAAGGAAAGATAAAGGTGTCTTAATTGAACCTATGATTAAAAATATTGAAAGCAACAAAGTTACTGCCAACATAACAAACATATCACCTATCGAAACAACTTTTAGTATATTGTCCTTTGCTATGAGAAGACCAAAACTAAAAACTAAAAGTATATTAGCAATATTTGATCCTACTACACTGCCAAGAGCTATATCCGATGAATTATTTATTACAGCATTAGATGCAACAAAGATTTCAGGGACTGAAGTCCCAAAACCTATTATGACTATTCCAATTATCATAGGAGAGATATTAAGCTTTCTTGCTAAACCACTAGAACCTTTGACTAGGTAATCACCTCCAAAAGAAAGTAAAATAATCCCAATAATTATTGAAATGTAAAAGAACATAAGAATAACTAACAAGTATTAGTATATTCGTCTATATTTTTCTATTTTATACAAAATTTCACAAAATTTATCGATTTTTTACCATATTTTATACAAATTCTATGAAAATTATGTATTTTTTTATCAAATTTCATCAAAAAATATCAAAAATTTGTGTTTTTCTTATATGAGTACTTGACACTTGTCATCATCATAACTATCTAAGCTATACCCAATTTAAACCTAATAAAGTTTTGAAATAAAATTGGGGGGAGTTTTAAACTTAATTATTTTTATTTAGGAGAAAAAATATGAAATTTCGTCCATTACACGATCGTGTATTAGTTAAGAGATTAGATGAAGATGAGAAATCACCTGGAGGTATCATTATACCTGATACTGCAAAAGAAAAACCTTCTGAAGGAAAAGTTGTTGCTGTTGGTAGTGGAACTAAATCTGAAGATGGCAAGGTAACTGCTCTTGATGTTAAAAAAGGTGATAAAATTCTATTTGGTAAATGGTCAGGAACTGAAGTTACAGTTGATGGTGACGATTTAATAATCATGAAAGAGTCCGATATTTTAGGAATAATCGGCTAATTTAAAAATATTTTTGGAGGAAAAAAAATGTCAAAAGAAGTAATTTTTGGAAGCGAAGCAAGAACAAAGATGTTAAACGGTGTCGATATTCTGGCTGATGCAGTTAAAGTTACATTAGGACCTAAAGGAAGAAATGTAGTAATTGATAAATCTTTCGGTGCACCAAGATCTACTAAAGATGGGGTAACTGTAGCAAAAGAAATTGAATTAGAGGATAAGTTTGAAAATATGGGAGCTCAAATGGTGCGTGAAGTAGCTTCTAAAACAAATGATGAAGCTGGTGACGGAACAACAACCGCTACAGTTTTAACTCAATCAATAGTTAGAGAGGGTTCAAAAGCTGTTGCAGCAGGTATGAATCCAATGGATGTTAAAAGAGGAATTGATGCAGCAGTAAAAACAGCTATAGAAAATTTAACTAAAAGATCAAAAAAAGTGAAATCAAATGAGGAAGTTGCTCAAGTAGGGACAATATCCGCTAACGGTGAAGCTGAAATTGGAAATATGATTGCCGAAGCTATGCAAAAAGTAGGTAACGAGGGTGTAATAACTGTTGAAGAAGCAAAAAGTTTAGACTCTGAACTTGAAGTTGTTGAAGGAATGCAATTCGACAGAGGTTATTTATCACCTTACTTTATAACTAATGCAGACAAGATGATTACAGAATTAGAAGATCCATTAATTTTACTTCATGAGTCAAAATTATCTAATTTACAATCCATGCTTCCGATCCTTGAATCAGTAGCTCAATCTAGTAGAGCATTGTTAATTATTGCTGAGGACATAGAAGGAGAAGCTCTTGCTACTCTTGTTGTGAACAGATTAAGAGGTGGTCTAAAAGTTGCGGCCGTTAAAGCTCCTGGATTTGGAGATAGAAGAAAAGCTATGCTTGAAGACATTGCGATTTTAACTGGTGGACAGGTTATATCAGAAGATCTTGGTATTAAACTTGAAAATGTAACTGTAGATATGCTTGGAACAGCTAAAAGAGTAGGTATTACAAAAGATGATACTACTATCGTTGACGGTTCTGGGAAAACTAAAGATATCCAGGCCAGAGTTAATCAAATTAGAAGACAAATTGATGAAACTACATCTGATTACGATAAAGAAAAACTTCAAGAGAGATTAGCTAAGCTTGCCGGCGGTGTTGCAGTTTTAAAAGTTGGCGGAGCAACTGAAGTTGAAGTGAAAGAAAGAAAAGATAGAGTAGATGATGCTCTTAACGCTACAAGAGCCGCTGTTGAGGAAGGTATAGTTCCTGGTGGTGGTACAGCTCTTCTTTTAGCAACTAAAGCTCTTGATAAAATGAAAACTACAAATGAAGATGAAAACGCCGGTATACGAATTGTTAGACGTGCTCTAGAAGCTCCTATCAGACAGATTGCTGAAAATGCTGGAGTTGAAGGATCAATTGTAGTTTCAAAAGTATTAGGATCAACTAAAGCTAACCATGGTTTTGACGCACAAAATGAAAAATATTTAGATATGGTTGCTGCAGGTATCGTTGATCCAACCAAGGTTGTTAGAACAGCATTACAAGATGCTTCCTCTATTGCTAGCTTGCTAATTACAACAGAAGCAATGGTTGCAGATAAGCCTGAGCCAAAAGGTGCAGCTGCACCAGCAATGCCAGACATGGGCGGCATGGGCGGCATGGGCGGCATGGGCGGCATGATGTAATTACATAACAAATATTATGATTAAAGGCCGCCATATTGGTGGCCTTTTTTTTGATTAAAAAATTACTGAAGCAAGTCTGTTCCAAGCATCATTATTATTTTGATAGATGAATTCAGGCTTATTTATCTTAATTGGCCCATACCCAAGTGAAATTAAATACTCAGAACACAATGAAGAGTTATTATTAGGAACTATCAAAGATAAATTATCGCCAGCTTCAAAGAAGTTGTTAAGAAAAAATCCCTTATATTCTCGGAATATATTTAATTCAAGATTATCAATTTTTTTGTGGCAATTAAAAGTAAGTTCTTTATGAGAAATCGCCATAGATTTTGCTGATAAAACTCGCAAGAATTTTTGAATATTTTCTAATTCTATTTCATTCCATTTTTCATTTATGGAAGCAAATATGCATGCTTCGCTTTTAAGGATAATTCCATCATCCAGTATTTTTAAATTATTTTCCTCAAGGGTCTTTCCGCTTGAGGTAATATCGGTAATCATTTCCGCAGTTCCTGCAGATGGTGATCCTTCTGTTGATCCAATGCTTTCTAATATTCTAAAGTTATTTACATTATTTTTAATAAAGAAGTTTCTCGTTAAATTTTGAAATTTTGTAGCCACTCTCAATCTTCTGTCATGAAGTCTTACAAAGTCCCTAGATACCTCGGCAAGATCCTTCATATTTGATACATCAATCCATGAATTAGGAACTGCTGCAATGACATCAGCTCTACTAAACCCTAATTCAAGAAGAGGGATTACATTACTAGAATCTTTACTATCTAATTCTCTTATGAGATCTAAGCCGGTTAAACCAAGATGAAGATTACCACTATTTAACTCTTTTGCGATTTCATTTGCCGATAGAAACCTTATTTCAAAGCCTTCAAAATTACTAAAACTACCTATATATGTTCTTTGACCTCCATCTTTCTTAACATCAATACCGGCAGAGGTAAGAAAATTATTCATTTCTTCCTGTATTCTTCCTTTTGAGGGTAAACCAAGTTTGATTTTGGACATTATAAACTCTCTATTTGTGAAATCCGTTCAACTTTTTTTAGATTTAGGGCTGCACCAACTGCTGGAATTCTATTTTCTGACCCTAATAACTTTATTAAGTCATCATATCTTCCGCCTCCCCCAATATAGATGCTCTCATTATTATTACTCCAAGCAAAATCATATAAAAAACCAGAGTAATATTCTACATCTCGACCCTTTTCTGCACCAAAAATAGCATTATTAAAATCAACTCCATTACTGTCGATTATTTCAAATCTTTTCTCTGCTTCATCAATCTTACTTAATAATGATTCATCTAGAGATTTACATAATTTTCTTAATCCACTAATTGCCAATGAAGGTGTATCTTTTATTGAGAGAAATTCAGTTATTAATTTCTTTGTTGAATCTGAGAGGGGCTTAAGAGAATATGACTCACCTTTTTTCCTTAACCGATCTGTTATTTCCTCTAAACTTCGTCCCGCAAAAAAACTTCCATCTGATGAATTAATAGTGCCTCTCACCAACTCTAATGCGGACTCTATATCGAGGGAGTATACTCTTTCAGCAAATTTATCGTTATTGATATTTTTTTTACTTATCTCATCTAATAAAATTTTAAATTCATCTTCATTCCAGAACTTTTCTAATAAGCTTTTTTTCCATAATTCAGGAATGTCCAAAACATTTATAAATTCTTGAAATAGTGAAACATCTCCAAAGTATGTTTTAAAATTACTTATGCCCTCTTTCTTTAAAGCATTATAAATTTTAACAAAAACTTCAACATCAGCATTTAGCAAATCTTGATCACCAATAGACTCAATTCCTGTTTGGGTAAATTCAGTAGGTTCATTTTCTTCTTCATCGTAAAATTGAAATACTTTACCAAAGTATGAGTATAGTTTTTTTTCTCCACCAAAACCTTGATCCAAATAATAGAGACAAGTAGGTATCGTTAAATCAGGCCGTAAGCATAATCTAATTCCATCTTTTTGAGAAAAGATAAACAACCTATCAACAATAGTTTCACCAAGCCTATCGATAACTTTATCTGCAGGAACCAATATAGGTGGATCAATTAATTGATATCCATCTGAGGAAAGCGATGACATAATTGAATTTGACTTATGGGTAAGAAATTCATTGGAATTAGATTTTATAACTTTGAGAGGTATTTTAGATTTATCAATGAAATCATTATCAATCGGTATAGAAAATTCTTCACATAAAGCAATGATTTTAAGATGCAATCTAGCAGGAAAACCTTTTTGCCTATAATTAGAGACAGCAGATGGATTAACTCCAAGTAAATTCGCTAGTTTGGTAGTTCCTCCAAGTGCATTAATTATGTTATTTACAGACTTATTCATAAGAATTATTCATATAATATGAATATTTTATTAAATCAATATTTTATTTCATATTTTATGAACTTTTAGATAAAATAGATTTTATCATCTTAATCATTTCAGATTGAGGGACATTCACTTGAGTTTCTTTGTTTGATCGCCATTCTTCATTTTTACTAATATCTTTAGATAATTCTGAGCCTTTATTTAAATCTTTTATTGTTACGGTGTTATTCTCTATTTCATCATCACCTATAATTAAAGCAATTTTGGCATTTCTTTTATCAGCATATTTTAATTGGGCTTTCATACTTCCATCGCCAACATATAAATCTGCTAATAAACCTTCATCTCTAAGTTTTGATGCTAAGTTAAAATAATAAACTTGATCATCTTTGTTCATTAACAAAACAACAACATCAATATCACTTTTGTTATTAACTTTTTGATCCAAAAGTTTTAGGGCTGTCATTAATCTACTCACACCTATTGAAATTCCTGTAGCTGGAACTTTTACTCCTTTCAGTCTTTCTACGAGACTGTCGTAACGACCTCCCCCTCCAACAGCACCAAAGTTTTGTAAATCATTATTTTTTGGGAAAATAAGATCTGCTTCATAAACTGGCCCTGTGTAATATCCTAATCCTCTTACTACTGATGGGTCTATAGCAACTCTATCTTCATTGTACCCTGCGCCATCTAAGATATCTGAAATAGCCAATAGCTCAATAACTGCATCAGAGAATTTATCACTATCACAAAAATCCTTTTCTAATTTTTCTAATGCAGATTTTCTATCTGTCTTTTGACTCTTATCGCCCTGCTTTAAGAAATTAATTATTTTATCTATTTGTTCAGTCTTAAGCTCTGCGCCTTTTGTGAAATCGCCTGATTTATCCTTTCTGCCCTTACCAAGTAGCTCTGTAACAGCAGAAAAGCCTAATCTATCAAGTTTATCTATTGAACGCATAACAGTTAAATACTGATCAGAGTCATTTATAGAATTTAATCCAAGTTGATCTAATAGAGCGTCCAGCAAGTTTCTATTATTCAATCTTATTAAATAGTCATTTCTTTCAATTCCTATATTTTCAAAAACATCTGAAAACATCATGCACATTTCAGCATCTGCTAATGGGTTTTTGCTTCCTACTGTATCAGCATCCACTTGCATGAATTGACGGAATCTACCTGGACCTGGTTTTTCATTTCTAAAAACCCAACCAGATTGATATCTTCTATAAGGTTTAGGCAAGGAATCATAATTTTCAGCCACATAGCGAGCTAAACCAGATGTTAAATCATACCTTAGTGATAGCCATCTGCTATCATCATCCTCCAAAGAAAAAACACCTTCATTAGGTCTATCCTGATCAGGTAAAAAAGAGCCAATGACATTTGAAAGTTCAACAATACTAGTTTCTAATTTTTCAAATCCATAAAATTTATATGTTTTCTCAATTGTCGATGTGATTTTTTCTAGTAATAAAAGATCTTCTCCAGAAAGATCTTCAAATCCTCTAGGACGTTCAGCTTTTATCTTTTTTTTATTATCTGAAGTCATCACTATACCTTTATAAATAGATTCATTAATATAACATCATCAAATTATCTATGTTATATAATCTATAGGAAAAATTAAGGAAAAGAATATGATTAATACACCTGAAGGCATGGAAATTCTTGATACCAGCGTAACTGGAATTGAAAAAGTTCTTACAGAAGAATGCCTTGAATTTATTTATGATTTAGAAAAAAACTTTGGTCACAAAAGAAAAGAATTACTCAAAATAAGAGATGAAAAACAAAAAGAATATGATGCTGGAAAATTACCTGATTTTCCTTCTGAAACTGAGGAAGTAAGAAATTCAGATTGGAAAGTAGCGCCAATACCAAAGGATTTACAGGATAGAAGAGTAGAAATTACAGGACCAGTTGATCGTAAAATGGTTATTAACGCTCTTAATTCAGGCGCAAAGACCTTTATGACTGATTTTGAAGACTCTATGTCGCCAACTTGGAATAATGTTATTAATGGCCAAATTAATCTATATGATCGTTGGAGAGGTCAAATTGATTTTCTCGATCCAAATAATGGAAAAGAATATAAATTGAATCCAGATCCTGCTGTATTAATTGTCAGACCAAGGGGTTGGCATCTTGAGGAAGCTCATATTGAAATTGATGGCGTAAGAATTTCAGGTGGTATATTTGATTTTGCTGTTTACCTTTTTCATAATCATGAAAAATTAAAAGAGAATGGAACAGGTCCTTATTTCTATCTACCAAAAATGGAAACATATCTAGAAGCAAGATTATGGAATGAAGTGTTTGTATATGCTCAGGAAAAACTAGGTATTGAAAATGGCACATGTAAAGCAACAATTTTAATTGAGACATTACCTGCAGCATTTCAAATGGATGAGATATTATATGAGTTAAAAGATCACATAGTTGGCTTAAACTGTGGTCGTTGGGATTATATATTTAGCTATATTAAGAGATTAGCTTTAAATCCGAACTATATTCTCCCAGACCGCTCACAAGTTATCATGGGGGATGCTTTTTTAAACTCCTATTCGTTACTATTAATAAAAACTTGTCACAAAAGAGGTGCCTTCGCTATGGGAGGTATGGCTGCTCAAATACCTGTAAAAAATAATGATGAAGAAAATGACAAAGCATTTGAAAAAGTAAGAAATGATAAGGAACGAGAAGTTAATAATGGTCATGACGGGACATGGGTAGCACATCCAGGATTAGTTCCTGTGGCAATGGAAATTTTTGATAATCAATTATCTGGTGATAATCAGTTAGATGTTTCTCTTGATAATGTAACAATTACTCAAGACGATTTACTAGAAGTGCATAAAGGTCAAAGAACTGAAGAAGGAATGCGTGAATGTATTAAGGTCGGCGTTCAATATATCGAAGCGTGGTTAGCGGGTCGTGGAGCTGTACCTTTGTATAACTTAATGGAAGACGCAGCGACAGCAGAAATATCAAGAGCACAAATATGGCAATGGTTGAAACATGCAACAAAACTTGATGACGGAAGAACGGTTAATGAGGAATTATTTAAAGATATTTTAACTAGTGAAATAGATAATTTAAAAAATGTCATTGGCGATGATGTCTGGGCAAAAGGTAAATATGAAAAAGCTGTTGAAATATTTGAAAAAATGTCTATATCTCCAGTTTGCGAAGAATTCTTGACACTTCCTGCTTATGAAGAAATAGTGTCTTCTTAGCATTTTTTGAAAGGAAAAAATATGACAAAAAGTTTCTATGATTTAGTCCCATCAGCACCAAAAGGTCGTTATGATGGTATTGAAAGACCTTATTCAATAGATGATGTTAAACAATTAAGGGGTTCCTTTCCTATCGAATATACTCTAGCTACAAGAGGTGCAAACAGATTATGGGATTTACTTCATTCAGAGGACCAGGTTTCTTCTTTAGGTGCACTTTCAGGTAACCAGGCAATGCAGATGGTTAAAGCAGGTCTTAAGGCCATATATCTGTCTGGATGGCAGGTAGCTGCAGATAATAACACAGCTGGTTCTACTTATCCTGACCAAAGCTTATATCCTGCTAACTCTGGTCCAGAATTAGCAAGAAAAATCAATAGAACTTTGCAAAGAGCCGATCAAATTGAACATTCTGAAGGCGGTGCCCAAAGAGAATGGTTTGCTCCAATTGTGGCAGACGCTGAGGCTGGTTTTGGAGGTCCATTAAACTGTTTCGAAATTATGAGAGCATATATTGAAGCTGGCGCATCAGGTGTTCACTATGAAGACCAGCTCGCATCTGAGAAAAAATGTGGTCACATGGGAGGTAAAGTTTTAATTCCAACAAAACAACATGTGAGAAATTTAAATGCAGCAAGATTAGCTGCTGATGTATGTGGAGTTCCAACATTAATTGTTGCAAGAACAGATGCAGAGAGCGCTAAACTTATTACTTCAGACGCTGATGAAAGAGATCATGAATTTATAGATTATGATGACAGAACTCCTGAAGGTTTTTATAGATTAAAAGATGACAGTGGATTTGATAACTGTGTTAAGAGGGCTATTGCTTACGCACCTTATGCAGATTTAATATGGATGGAAACATCAATACCTAGCCTCGAAGTAGCAAAAGCATTTTCTGATGCAGTAAAAAAAGAATTCCCTGATCAAATGTTAGCTTATAATTGTTCACCTAGTTTCAATTGGAATGCGAATTTAGATCTTGGAACGATAGCTAAATTTAGAGAAGAAATTGGTAAAATGGGTTTCAAATATCAATTTGTGACATTAGCTGGTTTTCATCAACTTAACTATGGAATGTTCCAATTGGCCTCTGACTTTAGAGATAGAGGTATGGGTGCTTATAGTGAACTTCAACAAGCTGAATTTGCTGCAGAAAAAGATGGTTACACAGCTACAAGGCATCAAAGAGAAGTTGGTACAGGTTATTTTGACCTAGTTTCGGAAGCTTCAGCAGGTGGTGAGTCTTCAACAACTGCACTAGGTGACTCAACAGAAGCAGATCAGTTTGATGCAGCTGAATAATTAGCATTTATGCTACCAACAGCTGATATAAGTGATAAATATTCTGACTCAATAAGAATTCTAAAACCTCTTTTTAGAGATTATGGTGGTGTTAAGTCTTTTAGTGGCAAAGTAAAGACCATTAAAACCTTAGATGATAACACTAAAGTTAGATCAGCATTAGAATCTGAAGGCAATGGCGATGTTCTGGTTATTGATGGTCAAGCATCTCTTAATTGTGCTTTACTGGGTGGAAACCTAGCAGCATTAGCTAGTCAGAATAACTGGTCAGGAATAATTGTAAACGGCTGCATTAGAGATCAACTTGAAATTAAAGAAGAAAAAATTGGTGTAAAAGCCCTGAATTCAAATCCAAAAAAATCAAATAAAAATGATGGTGGTGAATTCGGTGTTGATCTCAATTTCGCTGATACGGATATATCTGAAGGTGATTATATATATGCCGATGAAGACGGAATAATTATATCTAAAGAAGACCTTCAAATTTAATCATAATATTTACTTTCTGATGCTTGCTATTTTCACTATAGTAAATACTGGAGAGTTTGATGATAGCGTATAAATCAGCAGATCAGCTAGCAAAGCTAATTAAAGATAAAGAAATAAGCTGTGTTGAGTTATTGGATTATTATATTTCACGAGTTGAAAAATATAATTCAGATATTAATGCTATTATTGTCAAAGATTATGAGAAAGCTAAGAAAGCAGCTTTAAAAGCTGATGAAGAACTAAGTAAGGGTAATACTTTAGGTCCATTACATGGCGTTCCAATGACAATTAAAGATTCTTATGATCTTGCTGGAACAGTTACATCAAGAGGTAATCCAGCCTTAAAAGATAATGTTGCAAGCAAAGATGCTCTATCTGTAGAAAGACTAAAAAATGCGGGTGCAGTTATTTTTGGAAAAACAAATGTTCCTTACAATCTCGCAGATTTTCAAAGTTATAATGAAATTTATGGTACTACAAATAACCCTTGGGATTTAACTAGAAGCCCTGGAGGATCATCTGGTGGATCTGCGGCTGCATTAGCATCAGGAATGACGGGTTATGAGACGGGTTCTGATATTGGAGGATCAATAAGAAATCCTGCACATTTTTGTGGAGTCTTTGGCCATAAACCAACATGGGGTCTCTTACCACCAAGAGGGCATGCGGCACCAAATGTTTTAGCTCAATCTGATTTAACTGTTATTGGCCCCTTGGGTAGAAGCGCTCAAGATCTTGAAACAGGCGTTCTAGTTATGGGTGGTCCAGATGAAATTGATGGAGCTGGCTTAAAAATGGATTTAGAGAAACCTAATAAAACATCTTTAAAAGAATATAAAATTGCAGCGTGGGTTAATGAAGATTTTGCTCCTGTAAATCAAGAAACTCAAAATCGTGTAACTAATGTAGCAGAAACAATAACATCTAATAAAGGTATCGTAGATTTTGAAGCCAAACCTGATTTTGATATTGTAGAATCTATGGATACTTATGCATCACTTCTTCACCCTACTATGGCCTCAAGAAGCTCAGAAGAAGATTATCAAAAATTACTAGATAAATTTGAAGAGTTAGACTCTTCTGACAATAATAAATCAACAACATTAGATCCAACCCATGATAGTCAATCTGCCTATACATTAAAAAAACAGCTTTCTTCTCTTCGCGATTATAATATTGCCAATGAAAAAAGGACGCATTTGAGATGGGCTTGGCATGAGTTTTTCAAAGAATATGATGCAATTATTGCGCCTATAATGGCTACAGATGCCATAGAACATGATCATGGTGCCTTCGGTGATAGAACAGTAATGGTAGATAATGATGAAAGACCATATTTTGAACAAATTTTCTGGGCCGGTTTAGCTATAGCAAGTTACCTTCCCTCAACGATTATTCCAACTGGCTTAAGTGAAAAAGGACTACCAATTGGAATTCAAATAATAGGTCCTCAATATGGAGATCTTAAAACTATTGGGCTTGCAAAATTACTGGAGCAAGAAGGTTATAAATTTCAAGCTCCTAATACTTATCCGGATTAAAATTTATGGAATTATTTGATAAATTAACTGAAGAACACATAGATTTTATTAAAGATCAGAAAGTATTTTTTGTTGCTACTGGAGTTGCAGAAGGCACTATAAATCTTTCGCCTAAAGGATTAGATAGCTTGAGAGTTATTGAAAGCGATAGAATTTTATGGATGAATCTAACTGGTAGCGGTAATGAAACAGCAGCACATGTTCAAGAAAACCCAAGAATGACACTCATGATGAATGCTTTTGAAGGTAAACCACTAATTCTTAGAATTTATGGGCAAGCAAAAGTTATTCATCACTTAGATCAAGAATGGAGAGAATTTATTAATTTATTTCCTTACTCTGAAGGATCAAGACAAATATTTGATCTCTCTATAGAGCTAGTTCAAACATCTTGCGGATGGGCTGTTCCTGAATATGAATTTAAAAAAGAAAGAGATATCTTAGATAAATCAAATAAGGTTGCAGGAGAAAAAGGTATTAGAGCATATTGGGAATCAAGCAATACAAAATCACTAGATGGCTTAAAGACCAACATAATCGAAAAAAATATAGGTAAATAAGTTAGTTATTTAGCTTTTAGTCTTCACCAGTAAATTCAGGAGAAGCTTCAACACCTAAGAAAATCTTACCGAGATCTTCATATAAAGGATGTGCAACCCAACGATGTGTAGCACATGCATGCGAGTCTCTTAATTTTCTTTCTAAAGGACTGTGCATACGCATACCACTAGTTCCAGCAGTTATATGAATAGCATCAGTAACTTCCATTGATGCATTTGCAGCATATGTACATGCAAGTCTTCCTATATGAGTTACAGATGGTGAAGGTTTTTCTAGACCTGTTTCAAGTTCGTCTTCAACGGCTCGCATAGACTCCATTAGAAAAGCTCTTGCAGCTCTTAATTTAGCTTCAGCTTCACCAATACGATATTGTGCGATTGGTTTCTCGCGAGTTGTTGTTACAGAGAGCATTGGAATTTTATTCTGAGCTAAATCAACAAAAGTATCAATTGCACCCCTTGCAACTCCTATTGCAACAGCTGCTTTATTATAGGCCAACCTTAAAGCAGTAGGAACTCTGTAAACAGGATTCGGATAATGTGCAGGCATTGTTAAAAGTTGCACAGGAACAAATCTCTCAGGCACAAGAGCACCCTCTGCTACTACATTGTGACTTCCTGAACCTCTCATACCAGCAACATCCCAAGTATCTCTTATCGTCCATTCACTTTTATTTAGAAACCATAAACGAACATTAGGTATTCCATTTTCATCTAAAACTGGTTCATCATTTTCATAAATTGGCGCAGCCATTAAACACCATTCAGCCTGATGACATCCACTTTGAAAGGTAGTTTCGCCCCAAATTCTATAACTTCCATCGTCTTGCTTAACAGCTTTTGGTGGAGTACTTCCTGGACCGCCACCGCCACACATAATTACACCGGGATTTTCAAGATAAACTTCTTTTGCAAGTTCTGGATCCATACCACCTGCAACCATTGCGTTAATTTCTGAACCAATCATAACATTCCAAGCAACAGATCCATCTATTGCTGCAACAGCTTCTAATACTTCAATAGTCTCACAAATAGTTGCGTCATCTCCACCTAATTCTTTTGGAAGAGCAAATCGAAATAATCCTTTATCTACAAGGGTTTTAACCGTTTCATCAGGTAATCTTCTAAGATTTTGAGCTTCATCTCCACCCGCTAAAATATCTTCTTTGAGTTCATTAACTCTGTCTAAAAGTGGAATATTTCTAACATCATCATTTGCATATACTTCTTGAACTTGTTTATCCATCATTAACCTCTTAAATTATGAATGTATTTGAAATTATACTATTATAAAAAAAAGTAAATAATCTTTATACAATATACAAATCTGTAACAACGCTAGTCTCTGCGCCAGATATACTGGTGATGTCATTAATACCAAAATAAAATGCAAATTCTGAAAAAGTTACATCTAAACCTTCTTCTCCATTAGTAATATTTCCACCCAAATTAAAGGTGAACTTATCTGCGCCATTAATTGTTATTACTCTATCATCCTCAAAAGTCAGGCGAGCAGCATCTTGTGTCCATAATGTTTTAATAACTTTAGTATTTGCAGCAATTTGAATAGTATTTATACCGCTTGTATCAATTATTTCTATAGAACTGTCTTTAGAAAGAAGATTAGAAATGAAATAGGTATCATCTCCATCCAAACCTCTTAATGTTTTAGCCTGACCATCAGCAACAATAATATTATTACCCGAAGAAAAATTTAAAGTACCTGCCTTTGATGACTCAGAGAATGCCTCTAAAGTATTTTTATTAGGATCGATAGTCTTCGATAAAATTCCCTCATTTTTCTTTATCCAACCAATATCTTGAATTACAGCCCAATCAATATCAGCTGGTTCTCTCCAGCTAAAATCATAATAACCAGCACTATTCATAATTGTCACTACCTTGCCATTAACAGGTGGTCCTAAATCCCAATGATCTAATAATTCATCATCAAGAAGAATGCCGCCCTCTAGAATTGCATTAGCTCTATCGGACGAGTAATAAATATTTCCTTCCGAGTCAGCGGGTAAAACATTATCTGAATATCTATTTGAATTGTTTGAATTGTTTGGATCATAAGCAATCCCCATAGAATGAAAAACTTCATGATAGACAATAGAAATAAAATCAAAATAATCAATGGGTGAATCAGTCGATCCATCATTACTAGGTTTATTGGAAAAAGAATTAGGATTTGGATTTGGATCAAACCATAGATTAGCGCTATAAACCGTTAATTGCCCAATTTCAGGATCATAACTGTCTTGCAGGGAAATATTCATACCCAAATCGACTGTTATACCATTTAAATCTTCTCCAGTTTCTTGTTCATGCGTTGCTGAATGAACTCTTTCTCCAGATGAATTTGTTGCCATATTAAATGCAATAGCACTAACAACTCCTGTAGGTTTATTGGAATCTGTATTTACATTAATTCCAAAATCCATTGTGCCTTTCCAGGACATTTTGGTGGATAAATCTTTAATAACATACTCAGTGTTATCTAAAATAAGAGTTTTTGTTTCATCACTTAATTTACTTATTTCTTTTCCATAGATGTCGATAGTATATTTATTCTCAGCAAATGAACCAGATCGGTCGATATCGTCTATAATTTCATCAATTATTACAGTATGTTCTTTTTCTGTCCCATTAGATTTATATATAAAGGAAAAGGATGTTATATAGGCATTGGTTGTAAAAGGATCTCCGTCATCTGGAACATAAGTAAAAGAGACATCTCTTCCAACGAACACAGAGTCTTCTTGTAATCTAAGAGAGTCCTTATCTGCAGAAAATCTTTTGTATTGCTCTTCATTTCCATAACTATAAGTTGTTCCGTCTTGAACAAGAGTAGTAAATTCTATTGTGCCTTCATCAATATTAAGAAATGTCAAATCAAGAAGTGTCTGACCATATTGATGCTCATGCATTTTAAGGACACTTTGAGAAGAGTTTTGGGAAATTATTTCAGGTTCTTTACTCATTATTAGCTAAATACCACTGTCTTTAATCCATTAAGAAGAATTCTTCTTTCAGCATATAGTCTTACAGCCCTCAATAAAACAGCAGATTCAATATCATATCCACTCTCTTGCATACTTTCAGGGGATGCTCCGTGATCTACTCTCAAAATATCTTGCTCAATAATAGGGCCTTCATCTAAATCATCTGTAACATAATGGGCTGTTGCACCAATTATTTTCACACCTCTTTCATGTGCTTGATGATAGGGTTTTGCGCCTTTAAACCCCGGTAAAAAAGAATGGTGAATATTAATGCACTGACCATCCAATTCATTTAGAAAGTCTGAAGATAAGATTTGCATGTAACGCGCCAAAACTAATAATTCTGAACCACTATTTTGATATATTTCTTTAAATAATTGCTCTTGTTCTGATTTAGTATCTGGTGAAATTGGTAAATAATGAAAGGGAATATTGTTCCATTCAACAATATCTTTAGAAGTTTCATGATTAGATATTACACCTTTAATATCTATAGGAAGAGATCCAATTTTCCACCTATGAAGAAGATCATTTAAGCAATGACCAACCTTGCTCACTGCAATAATTGCTTTACATGGCTGTTCAGCATCGAAAAATCTTCCTTCAATATTAAATTCTTTTAATTCTATAGAAAATTCTTTTTCCAAATCATTAATATTAAAACCTGAACCATCTTCATTCTCAAAAGCAATCCTACTGAAAAACTTTTTAGTATCATTATCACTGAATGAGGAAACCTCTGTCATAAAAGCATTTCTTTTAAATAAGAACTGAGTTGCAGC
>QCOD01000010.1 GCA_003209955.1 OCS116 cluster bacterium AG-430-B22 | reverse complement strand
AAAGTCTATTTTTTTTATTTTTCTCATAAACTATCTTTCAGCAATAATTGTTTTACCAGCAGTAACAATATCATTTTGATGTACTTTGATTTGATAATTTAATGGTAAATATATATCTACTCTAGAACCAAAGCGAATTAGCCCAATCCTCTCTCCCTTTGTCATAATATCATTTTCTGAAATAAAACTTAATATTCTTCTAGCTATTAAACCCGCGATTTGGACAACAATTATCTTTTCATCATTATTTTTAATAATTATTGAATTTCTTTCATTATGTTCACTTGCTTTATCAAGGCTTGCATTGAAGAATTTTCCATTTTTATAAATAATTTTCTCAATCTCTCCGCTAACAGGACTTCTATTTACATGCACATTGAAAACATTCATAAAGATACTTACTTTATTCATTTTCTGATTAATACCTGTTTCTATTGGTGCAGTGTCTTCTCCAATAAAACAGATTTTACCATCTGCGGCACTTAATACCTGATTATCCTGAGAGTCAAAATATCTTTCAGGGTCACGAAAAAACCAGAGAATAAATATTGAAAGAAAGAGAAGAATTAAGAATATAATTTTAGCTATAAAAAAAATAAAAAAAGAAATTAGGATAAAAATGATAAAAAACTTCCATCCTTCACAATGTATCCCTAAGTACTTCTTGTTCATTGACGAAATCTATATTTTTTAACCTAAATAGTAAATAATATGTTTAAGACTGAAATTAAAAGAAAACTTCATAGTTATTAGTTATTATGATATGAAATTTTTATGTGCAGCCGTAGCTCAGTCGGTTAGAGCGCCTGATTGTGGATCAGGAGGTCCCTAGTTCGAATCTAGGCGGCTGTACCATCCTAAAAATACAGATCGAAACCCAAAAAAGAGGCTAGAAAAAATTATAGTGCTAGCAAGTAATCTAAAATCAAAAGGAATAGCTGCCAAATATACCGCGCTTAAAGGCAATGCCTGTATACCAGAAATCCATACAGCAAAATTAACTAGAATATGCCATATACCAACACTGATTAGTCCTGAAAGGATCATATTTTTATAATTGTAATTCTTAAATAGAGATGAAATTACACTTGCAAATACAATACACAAATATACAACTGGCATTGCAGAATATAATCCAAGAAATGGATCAGTAACTATCAAAATACTAACAGGTAAAAACATCTGAATATATTTATTATCCGTCATAAAGGGCAAAAATACTGCACAGGCTAGTATTGGCGTGAAATTAGCTGGAAAGCCTATTAAACGAGCTACAATAAGACAAAGAAGTAAAAGCCAACATGATTTTAAAGTTTCTATTATATAAGTCATACTAATCTCATTTTAAAACAAATTAGTCCAAACCTCTATCTTCTAAAAGAGCAGAAATATCAGGATCGTCTCCCTTAAATGATCTATAAAGTTCCATAGGATCTTCTGTGCCACCTTTTTCTAAAATAAACTCTCTATATTTATTAGCTAAGTCTTCGTTAAATACATCTCCTGAGTCTTTAAAAGCAGCAAAGGCGTCAGAATCAAGTACAGCAGCCCAGATATAACTGTAATAACCTGCAGAATATGAATGTGTGAATATATGCTGGAAATATGTTGTTCTATAACGAGATACTATTTCGTCGATTAAACCAATCTTTTTTAAAGATTTTTCTTCAAAAGAATTTGTGTCCTGTAATTCAGTTGTTGTAAGAGTATGCCAATCCATATCTAAAAAAGAAGCAGCAAGATATTCTGTATTTGCAAAACCTTGATTGAACTTACTTGCGTTTTGCATTTTTTCAATTAGTTCATCGCTGATAACTTCACCAGTTTCATAGTGCTTAGCGTATGACTTAAGTAATTCTGGCTCGCTTGCCCAGTGCTCAAGAACCTGAGAAGGGAACTCAACAAAGTCTCTCGATACAGCTGTTCCTGACAAACTTTTATAATTTGTATTTGTTAATAAACCATGTAGCCCATGACCAAATTCATGAAAAAGTGTTGTTACATGTTCAAAACTTAAAAGGGATGGCTTGTCTTTAGATGGCGGTGGAAAATTACAAACATTAACTATAATTGGTCTTTCTTTTCCATCAAAATTTGATTGGCTTTTAAATGAACTCATCCAAGCTCCACCTCTTTTACTCGAACGCGTATAATAATCGCCAATGTAAAGTCCTATATGAGAACCATCTTTATCTTTTACTTCCCAAACTCGTGCATCTGGATGATAGAGATCAAGATCAAACTTTTCTTCAAAGGTTAGTCCAAATAATTTATTTGATGTTTTGAAGATTCCATCAATTGTGTTGTCTAAAGTAAAATATTCTTTAATTTCTTCTTCATCTAAGTCGTATTTATCTTTTCGAACCTTTTCCGCATAATGCCACCAATCCCAGGAAGCAATCTCAAAATTATTACCCTCTTCATTTGCAAGGATTTGCATCTCCCTTAATTCATTTTTTGCTCTTTTAAGAGCAGGTGCCCATAGTTGATTGAGCAACCCATAAACTGCCTGAGGGGTTTTTGCCATTGTATTATCAAGCACATAATGTGCGTGAGATTCAAAACCTAAAATATTAGCTTTTTCAACTCTGAGAGAGGCAATTTTTGATGTAATTTTTTTATTATCATACTCGTTATTATTATCCCCTCTTTGGATATAACCTTTGTATAATTTTTCTCTTAAGTCACGGCGTGTTGAGTATGTAAGAAAAGGATACATGCTACTTCTTTGTACTGTGAAAACATATTTGTCCTTATATTTATCATCTTTATTTTTATTAAATTTATTCTCTGCTTCAAGTTTAGCTAAATCAACAATATCACTAGGAAGACCTGCTAGATCAGCTTGATCTAGTATTATTTCAAAATCATTTGTTTCAGCTAAAAGATTTTGTGAAAACTGAACTGATAGTTTTGTGATATCCTGATTAAGTTCCGCATATCTTTTTTTATCGGAACCTTCTAAAAGAGCTCCACTTCTTACAAATCTTTTATAAGTTTCCTCGAGAATTTTTCTTTCTTCTAAGGATAAATCATAGTTATCTATACTTTCCCATAAAATTTTAACTTTTTTAAATATTTCAGGATTCAAACTAATGGAGTCGTAATGACTTGAAAGCTTTGGAGAAATTTCTTTTTCTATTTCTTGTATTTTAGGATTAGTAGTTGATCCAGATAAATTAAAAAATACAGCACTTACTCTACTTAAAAGCGAACCTGATCGTTCCATTGCAACGATAATATTTTCAAATGATGGTTCCTCTTTATTTTCTATAATATCATTAATTTCTTCATTATGCACTTCCATACCCTTAATGAATGCCGGCATAAAGTGTTCTTCATTAATTTGTGAAAATGGAGGTATCTTAAAATTTGTTTCGTATTCTGTAAAAAAAGGATTTTTCATGACTTCACTATTAACTAAAGGTGACAAAAAAAGAAATAAAAAAGTAATTAAAGTTATGTTTCGCACTTTATTTATAATTCCTTTCAGGAAATTTTTCATTTGGAATTAATCTATTTGAAGAAGATCCTTTTGCCAAAATATTTCCTTCATTATCAAACAAACTTCCCTCAATGAAGGCGGTCGATTTTCCCATTTTTATAATTTTTGCAGAGGTTGTAACAATTCCAGGATTAGCAGGCTTAAAAAAGCTGACTTTTAACTCAAGCGTCAGAGGGTTGATTGAAAACTCTGATGAAACCATTGCTAAATGTGCCATAGTTGTATCGATCCAACCTGTAACATATCCACCTTGTGCAATATTTCCCGAATGACAATGCCTAGACTCAACAATGAACTCAAAACGAACAATATCGTCCTTGAATTCTAAGATCCTATTAAAACCCATACCCTGAAATAGTTCAGCGTTTTTCATTTTCTCTGAATACTCTTCAATATCAAACATTATTTATCCAAAATCCGAATATGAAGGAATAATTTGATCTTCTAAATTATCTCCTACAGCGTAAAATAAATTTTCAAATTCAGTAATTATCATATTTCCAGACTCAGTTCCATGATAAGTACCGTTTACAATATCAACTATTGATGAGTCAGTATTCCCTTGATGTTGATATTTTGTAAATCTTACAAGTACAAGATCTTTTTCTGGCCATATATATATGTATTGTCCATCTAAACCCAAGGCTGAAAAAAAAGGATAATCATCTTTTCTTACATTTCCTAAACCACTCTCTGAAATTGTTGATGTCCACCATTGATAGCCATAAGAGGCTAGATTATCAAATTCTTTAGTTGCCTCATTAATCCAAGACTCTGAGACTATTTGTTGATCAAGCCATCTACCCTCCTGTGCAATCATTAGACCAAATTTAGCAAAATCTCTTGCCGTCATATCTAGGCCAGCATATGTCAATGTATTGCCTTCTTTATCGGTCCACCAAGTCTCTTTAATTCCAAGTTTATTAAAAAGTCTAGTATCGGCATATTCTTGAAAATCTATACCGGTAGCATTTTCTATAATTCTACCTAATAACATAGAGTCTTCATTAGAGTAGCTAAATACAATTCCTGGTTCCCTTGATATTTCTCTATCAAGAGAATAACTAACCATATCATATTGAAAATAGACACCTATACCAAGATGATCATCCATTCCCGATCTCATTCCTAAAAGATATTTCAAGCTAATATTTTCTTGAGGTTTACCAACCCACTCAGGTATATAATTAGCGAGAGAATCATTAACTGATTTTATATAACCTTCATCAACTGCAATTCCAATAATTGTTGAGGAAAAACTTTTCGCTACTGACCAACTTGTTACAAGATCATCTTTATTATAACCATCTGCATAATATTCAGAGATTATATTATTGTTCTGAATTAATATTGCCGCTTGTGTATTAAGTGATGGCTCAGTTATAAACTCAATTAGTTTTTCAACTTCAGATGGGTCAATACCAACTTCCTCTGGATCTTTTATGTTCCACTGAAACTTAATATTTCTTAATTCAAGACCACCCTGAGTTATAACAAAATTTACATTTGTAGAAAAAATATCTTCATTAAAATTGCTGTCTTTACCAAGAAGAAAAGATAATTTGTCAAAATTATAAATTTTTCCCTTTTCTCCACTTGTTAAATTACCGCTTAATTCGTATTGAAATTTATCCGCGCCATTAATTGTAATTATTGCATTATTTGAGAGAACAAACTGGATAGCATCATTAGAAATTTTTGTTTGTGTTAAATTAATATCATCAATAAGTTGAATTGTGTTTTTACCGTTAGTATCAATTATTGTGATATCAGAATTTTTATATAAACCTTTTGAAATTATATAAGTATCATCTCCGCCTAAACCTCTATAGGTTTCAGTGGATGAGTTTACAATAATATCATTTCCGTTACTGTAGTTAAGAGCCATAATATTTATGGAACAATCCATTCACCATTTAAACTACCATTGCTATTAATATATCTTGCACGAATATGGCCTGCATGACCTAAATATAAAATTTCTAAAGACTTAATATCGCATTGTATTGCTACAAAATTATCATATCCAATTAAATTACTTTCATCCCCTTCATCAAATTTTATTTCACTTAATGACTTAATTTTATCACCAGGGGATTTTGTGACACGATAACACTCACGACTCATAGGATACATTTTCTGCCATATATCCATCAGAATTTCTTCATCATTAATAGGAGACGCTTCTGCAGAAATCCTTATCTGTAACTTAGCTCTTTTATCATATCCAATAAGACAAACATTTTTATTTGCTTTGATATCTTTAATTTTTGATGACCTTTTGTCAGTATGAAAACGAATGGTCAGATTTTTTAAGGAAAAATCTCTTAAAACAACATTTCGTGTATTTGGCCTATTCTTCTCATCAACAGTAACAAAATTTAAAAGATGAAGATCATCATTTCTTTTTTTAACCGCCCTTTGTAATTTGTTCATGGCAGTGTCTAACGCTAATTCAAGGCTATCTTTTTCTCTTATTTTTTCAATTATTTCTTTGTTCATCATCTTCTTCTCTGATTTTTTATAAATCTACGTATATCAACAACATTGATATAATTTTCATGACTTACTCTTATAAACCCTTGGCTTTCACCCATAGTTATTTCTTTAAAACATTTTTGGTCTTCTTTTTGAAGGTTCAGGTTATGTCGAATTACTTCTTCTTTGAGATCTTCTGGTAAATCTTTTCTGATGACATGCGGACCATTCATAATTTGATTTGATAGCCAAATAACTCTTAACTCGCTCATGTCAAGTAAGCCTTTTTTGATCATATTCCTCAACATACCTCGCGAATAGCCCTCTTTAACATCACCTTGACCAGAAACCCATGTAGCCCCTGCATCATATTGATTATTCAAAACAGAAATAACGGCTTGCTCATGTCCACCAGCAAAGCCTGTACGACTGAAAAATTCTGAAGGATTAATTCCCATTTGATACAACTCAAAAGTTGGAACTAGATAACCTGAAGTTGTGTTTGGATCTGACCAAGCCATGGCTTTTCCTTTTAAATCTTCTATCGAATAAATATCTGAATCTGATCTCACATAAATAGCTGACTTATAGCCTTCAGATCCATCGCTTTCTTTGACTGTTATTACTGGCTCGATTGCATCAGGATCATCAATAAACATTGCAGCATATGCTGAAGGTCCAACACTAGCATAGTCAATTGTTTTTCCTAGTAAGCCATGAATAATTCCTGCAACATCTGATGCTGGATAAAATTTCACTGGAATATTTAATTTATTTTCTAAATACGCTCTCCAACATTCATAATTTTTTAATCTATCAGCCTCATTTTCGCCTCCAGATAATCCAATTTTAAATTCTTTAATATCACTTCTCCAGTCAGAAAATGACTGTGGTGCAAGAAAAAACTGAAAAACAAGAATAAAAGATATTAATAAATTTTTGCAAAAATGCATCTTATCTCCAATGAAAACAGTGTCTTAATACTTTATATAGAAAAAATTATTTTAAATGTAATCTAAATTTCTTGTGTAACTTACACTTTATCAGTAAACTTTTTTAAGGAGAACATTTTAATAATAATAATAATAAAAAAAAGAAATAAAGATCTCTCTTTTTTTTATTAAAAAAAAGGGGGGAAGTTAATGAAATTCTCAAAATTATTTATCGTTATAATACCAATAATCCCATTATTTTTTTCTTATCCTGTTCAGTCGCAAGACCAAGATATTGAAGAAGTAATAGTTTATGGAAAAGCAATTAAAGAAAGCCAACAAGCTGCGATCGAAGCTAAACGGTCTGCTCCAAATTTAGCTGAAGTTATTTCGGCTGATGCAATAGGAAGGTTTCCAGATGTAAATTTATCTGACTCACTTGGTCGACTACCGGGAATATCAATTGAAAGAGATCAAGGACAAGCTAGATATGTCAGCTTTCGGGGAACACCAAAAAGATATACTACAACTGCCTTTAATGGCATTAATATTCCCGGTGTTGAAAATGGTCGAATCCCTAGATTTGACTCTTACCCTACTGTGATTACTTCTCAAGTAGTAGCTAATAAAGCTATTACCTCTGATATGCCTGGAGAATCAATTTCTGGATTTATTAATATTAAAACATTCAAACCTTCAGATATAGATGGCTGGTCTTTTGCGGCTGAAATTGGAAGAGGTGAACAAGATCAGGGTAGTGGTGATATTAGTAAAGAAAATCTAAGAACTTCCTACTCTAACGATGATTTTGGTTTTGTAGTTTATGGCTCTAGCAGTAATATTAATCAAATCACTGATAATCGTGAACCTACTTATGGCGGAACGGAAGGCGCCCAAACTCCGGATAGGATAGATTATAGGAGTTATAAGGTTGAAAGAGAGAGCGAAGCTTTTGGTGGAACATTTGAAAAATATCTTCAAAATGGCGGCAGAATATTTTTAACATCTCTTAACACTGAGTTTACAGATAATGAAGAAAGAAACGATTTCCGCGTATATGTCAAAGATGGTACTCCAACAACTGGCTCAGGTTTTACAGGTAGTGCAAGACGACTTTTTAATGACGCTACATATATAAATAAAACAGAAATGCTAACATTAGGCATTGAAACACCAGTTGGTGAGTGGGATGTTGAAGCTCAAGTAAGTAAAATTGATACTACTTTTGATACTTATATGCCAATCGGTTATTTTATTGGCGGTGGCCAGTTGACCAATCTTTCTTATGATATTTCTGATCCACAAAATCCTATTGTTAATTTTGATGGAACATATCGTGATGTTGATTATGGTGTTCCGCTGCTTGTTGATGCAATTGGTGGTCTTTATACCGAAACCGATCAATTTAAAATAGACATAAGTAGAGATAATAATAGAGGTCAATTGAAATTTGGTTTTCAGTATGATGATAGAGTGGCTACAGGTGGTGGAGCAACTCTAGCTACAATTTCGGTTTCAGGCGGATATCCAATCGATGTATGTAATCCTAAAGATTACAGGCTTGGTGATTTTGCTACTCCTAGAAATAATGATGTTGGTGCTTTTTATACTGATAACCCTGCATTAAATGAATGTTTAAATACTGTTCGCCCTCCTCGTTCAGATTTTCCAGATGATGAGAAAATTAATATTGAGGAAACTTTAATGGCAGCATACATTATGCAAACTTTTGATATGGAATGGGGCAGTATTATTGCAGGACTCCGTATTGAAGATACAGAATACCAAACTGTAGGTTTTAGGTTAGCGACTGTGAGTGGTGATATCGGTTATGAAAATATTGCAGCAGGAGCTAAAGAAGAATTAAATGTAAAAAGAACATATACAAATTATCTGCCTAGCGTACACTTAAATTATGATTTAGCTGAGGATAAGAAACTTCGTCTATCATATTCAACTGGTATTAGCCGTCCATCATATATTGAATCAAGAGCTGCAGCTTCTATAAATTCAATAAGCCAATCAATTGCAGGTGGTAATCCATTCCTTAAAGAAGAAGAGTCATGGGGATTAGATGCTTCTTTTGAATGGTATTACGCAGATGCAAGCCTATTCTCTATTACAGTATTTCACCGCGAAATTGATAATGTGATATCTGAGTCTAATGAAAAAGTTGAAGGAACCCTTTATGACGATACTGCTGAGCCTGGTGAATTATGGGATCTAGCAGCTTTTGGGAATGGGAAAGACGGTCAGCTTCAAGGACTAGAAGTTTCTTTTGTTGGAAGATTGGATAATTATATTGACGGGTTCTTCTCAGGATTTGGAGCGTCCTTAAATATAGGTATAATTGATTCAGAATATACAACACCTGAAGGCTTAACCTTTAATCTGCCGGGTCAATCTGATACAAATTATAACGCCTCAATATTCTATGAAGATAGGGGTTTCTCTGCTCGAATAACTTACCGTTATAGAAGTGAATGGTTAGATGAAACAGAAACAGGGGCTGTATTTGGTCTTGATGGAGGTGTTTATTGGGCACCTCAAATGCGTCTTGATGCATCAATAAGATATGATTTAGAGGAATTGACTGGTCAAAAAGCATCTATCTTTGTTGATTTTAATAATATCTCAGATGAATCAGATATGCGTTATACCTCTGCTCCCTGGAATGTTAACCAAGTGGAGTCTTTTGGAAGAGCGTTTACTGCAGGACTGCGTTACTCATTCTAAATATTACAAAACTCTTATTAAAACCCCTATTTGTTGATTTTATAGGGGTTTTATTTTACAAATTTTAAGCGAGGTAATTATGAAAATATCAAAATACTTAATTGCGATTGTTGTCCTAGTTGGCGTTATATTTTTCATATCAGGTGGAAAAGAAATAGCCCCTTTAGAAAGGCCTATCCCTGCTAATCTTTCAGAAAACTTAAGAGAAGATAATAGAAAACTTCCTTTTACAGGTGCTCATAATTTTAGAGACCTGGGTGGTTATAAAACCTCTGATGGAAAAACTGTGAAATGGGGAAAAGTTTATCGATCAGATAATCTCCATTCACTTACTGATGAAGATTTGTTATATATGGAAAGGTTAAATCTAAAGTCTGTAGTTGATTTCCGTTCTGATGAAGAAAGAGATGAGGAACCTGATAGATTAACTCCTGATATGAATCCAATTTTATTACCAATAAAGTTTGAGCCAGAAGGAGTAACAGAAACTTTGATGAGGGATTTAACTTTTGGAGACCTCGATTCTTCAAATTTATTGCGAGACTTTAATATTATATTGGTTAAAGAATTTACTGAAGAATATAGAGAATTTTTTCGTCATATAGTCGATAATGGCGGAGAACCTTTTGTCTTACATTGCACTGCTGGAAAAGACAGAGCTGGCTTTGGAAGTGCTATGATTTTAACAGTTTTAGGTGTTCCTAGAGAAAAAATTATTGAAGATTATTTATTAACGAATACATATGTTAGTGATCATGTTGATAGAAAATTGCTTGAAACTGAACTTAAAACTTTTTTTAGAGCTGATAGTGATAATTTAAGAAAAATAAATCTAGTAGAAGAAAGATACATACAAGCTGCATTCGATACTATAGATAGCCACTGGGGAGGAATGGACCAATATATTTCTGAAGGTCTAAATCTCACTGAAGAGGATATCAATAAAATTAAAGATTATTACTTAGAATAAAAATGAATCGATTAAAAGATAAAGTAGCTATCGTCACAGGTGGTGCATCAAACCCAGGTCTTGGACACTCAACAATTCATAAGTTTGCAGAAGAAGGTGCAAAAATTGTTGTGACAGATATTGATGTTGAAGGTGGTGAAAAAACAGTTTCTGAGGTTAAAGAAAAAGGTGGTGAAGCCATTTTTATAAAACAAGATGTTGTTTCAACAGATGATTGGAAAAATGTTGTAGATGCTTCAATATCAGAATTTAGTAAAATTGATATACTGGTCAATAATGCTGGAATAGCGTTAATAGGGCCTTTCGAAGAATTTTCTGAAGATCAATGGGATCAACAAATCAATGTGAATTTGAAATCTGTTTTTCTTGGTTGCAAGGCTGTTATACCTGAGATGAAAAAAAATAACTCGGGCTCAATAATCAATCTTTCATCAATAGCTGGTTTAGTAGGTCTTCAAGGGTGTGCAGCTTATAATGCGAGTAAAGGAGGGGTTAGGTTACTAACCAAATCAATCGCGATTGAATATGGGCCCAACAAAATAAGATGTAATTCTATTCATCCTGGTTTTATGGCCACAAATATGAATGACCCAAAAAAAATTAAAGAACGCGGTAGAGATTTTGAAGCAATTATTGAAACAATTCCTCTAAAATCTATGGGTACTGCAGAAGATATCGCTAATTGTGCTTTATATTTAGCCTCAGATGAATCATCATATGTTACAGGAAGTGAGTATGTTGTCGATGGCGGTTGGACAACTCGTTAATTCTAAATTTACTCTTCTAAAACCTCATAAGATAAATCGTCCATAGTATGTTTACCTCTATAGGTTAGGCTTTCAAATAATCCATTTGGATCTGAACCACTAAAGTCACCAGTTCTACTCCAATCATAAATATATTGTCTGAGAGTTATTCGCCAATCACCATCTCTACATTCATAATGATCAATGTAACGACCTGCTACTAAGTACTCTGAGCCTGCCATCGATAAAAAAGCAAGAACATAGATTTCACCTTTTCCTTTGTTATTGTTAGAGTCTATATCATAATACTCATTAACTACTGTATGAGTTGTATAATCCATACCAGCTTGACCATCTACAACAGTTTTACAGAATTCTTCGTAGTGACCGTCATAACTTCCATATCTTACTTCGGCATCATCATGGAAAGCCGACTTTAACAATTCCAAATCTGATCTATCAACGCCCCTAGAATAACATGTTGCAGCTTTTCTAACGGCTTGCTCAGCCAATAAATCATTTACACTTTTTACTTTTGCCATTTCCCCCTCATTAAGTTTATTATTTATTAAAAACTATTAACTATTTGTACTCAAGATTTAATTAGGGAAAAGAAAATGGATATACCGAATTATTTAGAGATTTTGGCTCTATTAACAGGAACATTATTGCCAGCACCATTATTATCATCGCCATCAATGAAGTTTAGATTCATAGGGTTTAATATCATGATTATTGGAAATATATGTGCTTTCATAGCTCAATATGCTGCAGGTCTACACATATTGAGTATGGCATGTTTATTTTGGATAGTAATGTCTATAAGAGGGGTATGGTCAAATAAGAATTACAAAACCCTTTAACGGACAACAATTGAATCCTCATCCCAGGGTGTTAATTTCTCAGAATTTTCATTTTGAAAAGCTTCAGGTAATTCTTCAACCATATGATAAGTTGCCGCAAGCCTGCCAAAACCAACAAACCAAGCTACAGTAATTGATAACTCTACTATTTCTGCTTCAGAAAAATGCTTTCGTAAATTATCGTAAATAGAGTCATCAATAGCTAAATGATTAGTTGCAAAGAGTTCTCCGTATTCTATTGCCGCTTTCTCAGCATCACTTAAATCATTAGCTTCCTGAGGCTTTTCTAATGAACACACTAGATCTTCATCAATGCCAGCATCAACACCATCCTGATATCGGATAGCCATACAACTTCTGCATTGGTTATGAAAAGCTACTCTTAATCTAACTAACTCAACCAATCTATCAGGTAATGATCTATGAGATTTTATGGCTCCACCAAATGCAACTAAACCTTTTGAAATTTCTGGAGTATGTGCAAACATTCTCATAATACCTTGCTCTAATGCTGTGCCACTATCTGCAGCTGTCATTTCTCTAAGGTCATTATCCCATTCATCTAATTCAAGTTTTTTGATTCTTGGCATTTGTTTTCTCCTAACAAGATTATCATATCCGAGTTTTTACAATTATCTATAAAATTTATAATTTTTGATCAGCTTCTTTTGTTCCAGATATCACCATTGGTATACTAATGATAATAATTACCATCGCAACCCATCCAACGAGAGAGAAACCTCCAAAATCTGAAATATAACCCATTACCATAGGACCAATAGCTCCACCCATTGTGACAAAAGCTGGATGCGCTGCAGCTAATCTTCCTGTTGAATCCAAATTTGCCATTCCGCCAAGAAAAAATGGGGTCCACATAATTGGCAATAATCCAAATATTGGTACAAATATATAAAAAATAAGAGGACTCCATGCGTTAGCAACAAAAAATGACCCTATTACCATTAACACAAGGAAGAAAATACTAGGTTTCATACTCCCAAACCTACTACCCATAAAACCCGCTATCAGCGGGCCGATTATAGTTAATAAGCCTCCTAAGGCGAAAACATTGCCCATAGTAATTACTGATATATCTATACCTGCACCAATTCTTTCAGAAAAAGTCAGTAATCCTCCATGAGCGAAAAATGCAAAGGCTACTCCGAACATAGCTATCCATCCAAGTTTTCCTTTATAAGGCTTAAGTGAAGTCTTTTCTTCAGCTGAATCCTCTTCAAATGAAATTAATAAAATAAATAAAAACGCAAGTAAGGAAAAAGCCAAATGAATAAAATATGCTCCATCCATCCCATAGGTAGAAATTATCCTTGGAATAACCAAACTCAATAATACCCCAGCTGCTCCTACACCTGAATTCAGAAGAGCAAATGTCATTTGAGCATTTTGAGCTTTAGCTATGGTAGCCATAATGGTAGCAACTATTGCTCCAGAACCGATTCCAGAAATAATCCTTGCTATAAATACTGTATTTAAATCTGGCGCATAAATTGTGAGTGAATGACCAATGGCAACAATAATAGCAGCCAAAGTAAAAACTAAACGTCGATTTATTCGATGAGTATTACGAGAAATTATAATAGAAACAATTGAAATAGAAAATAACTCAAGTGTTGCAATGGTACCAATTTCTCCCCTTGTTGAGTTAACAAATTCATCTGCAACAGCGCCAATAAGAAAAGCCATCGTGAAGGGTGCACTAAATGCAGATAATAACAAACCTATAAGGCCTATTTGATCCCTTGGTCCAATTGTAGGCTTTTGATCTAAGGTTTCAGACATAAATATTTAATTTATAAGTAATTACATTCTTTCAATAATTATTGCTGGTGCCATACCGCCTGCAGCGCACATTGTAACTAGACCAAACTGCGCATCTCTTCTCTCAAGTTCATCAACAATTGTATTAACCAGAATTGATCCTGTAGCGCCAATAGGATGACCAAGAGCCATTGCTCCACCATTAACATTAATCTTTTCTCTATCAACATCCAAATCTCTAATGAATTTTTCAGTAACAACAGAAAAAGCTTCATTCACTTCAAAAAGGTCTATGTCTTCTAGAGTTAAGCCAGCTTTATCTAAAACCTTCTTAGCAGCAGGTACAGGTGCATTTAACATTAGAGTTGGTGAATCCCCCATATTAGCCATTGCTCTCACTTTTGCACGAGGTTTCATACCATTTGCTTTAGCATAATCAGGAGATGTTAAAAGAAGAGCAGCTGCTCCATCTACTACACCAGAACTATTACCTGCATGATGAACATGATTAATTTCTAAATCAGGATATTTTTGTAAAACAAGTTTTCTAAAAGTCGTACCATCTTCATCAAGAGGATAATCAGCAAGAGATTCGAAAGAAGCCTTCAACTCTGATAACCCTTCAAGAGTTGTATTTGGTCTTGGAAATTCTTCATGATCTAAAGCTAAAGATCCATCTTCTTTGTAAACAGGTACAAGAGATTTATCAAAATGTCCGCCTTCTAATGCTTTCGCAGCATTCGCTTGACTAACTAGCGCTAGCTTATCAACATCTTCACGACTTATATTTTCTAAAGTTGCTATAGCGTCAGCACAAACTCCCTGATGAGGCTGAGGATGAACGCTTCGTAATCTTTCATTTCCACTATCCATAAAAGGTGATGAATTACTTCCTCCCTGACCATATGTAGACATCATTTCAGTGCCGCCAGCAATAACAAGATCTTCCATACCAGACATAACACTACTAGCAGCAATATTGACACTAGTAATACCCGAACCACAAAATCTATCTAAAGTTACTGCGCTAGCTTTAATGTCATATCCTGCATCAAGAGCAGCCATTCTCCCTAAATCCCCACCTTGTTGACCTCTTTGAGAGCTTGTCCCCCAAATAATATCATCAACTTCTGCAGTATTAAGGTCATTTCTTTCAGCAAGAGCTTTTAAAACAGTAGCACCAAGGTGTTGAGGATGAATTCCAGACAAAGCACCCTTTCCTGGTTTTCCTATTCCTCTTGGCGTTCTACATCCGTCAATAATCCATGCTTCAGTCATATTACTCCCCTTTTTTCAAATATTTAAAAAAACATCAATACAATATAGAAAACAATTATTTAGTCTATAAATAATTAGTTTGCCATATTTTCTTCATATTGTAGGCTTTAAATAATAATTATAAGAAAGAAATTAATGGAATTTTATTTACCAATTGCTGAAATGTCTATCAATCCAATAGGCTTCCTTGTTTTAGGAATAATTGTTGGTACATTATCAGGAACATTTGGAGTTGGAGGTGGTTTCTTAATGACGCCATTACTAATTTTCTTAGGCATACCCCCTGCAATTGCTGTGGCATCAGAAGCAAATCATATTGTTGGGTCATCATTATCTGGAACAATTGGACATCTTAGGCGCAAAGCAGTTGATATCAGAATGGGGAATGTATTGCTTGCTGGAGGAATATTAGGATCATTTCTTGGAATTTATATTTTTAATTCTCTTAAACAGGTTGGACTTGTAGACCTACTTATTACTGCATCTTACTTTTTATTTTTAACGGCTATTGGATTTTTTATGCTTTATGAAAGTTTAGATAGTTTAGGTTACTTTGGGCATAAGAAAAGATCAAAATATTACCATCATTCATGGATAATGGGTCTACCTCTCAAAATAAGATTTAGAAGATCAGGTTTATATATATCGCTTATACCTCCATATATTATTGGTTTTGTAGTAGGTATTTTCTCATCAATAATGGGTGTTGGTGGAGGCTTTATTATAATTCCAGCAATGATTTATATACTAAGAATGCCAACTAATGTTGTTGTTGGTACATCACTTTATCAAATAATATTTATAACATCTTTTGTTACTATTTTGCATGCTTCAACCAATAAATCCGTTGATATAATTCTTGCATTAATCTTGCTATTAGGCGGAGCTATTGGGGCACAAATCGGCGTTAGGTTAAGTGGTAAACTGAATGGTGCTTGGCTTAGAATAGCCCTTTCAATACTGGTTTTAGCTGTTGGATTGATTATGGCCTCTGAATTAATTATTAAACCTGATAATGTAATTAAAATTATTTCCGGGAGTAATTTATAGTGATTAAAAAATTACTCATACCTTTATTCAGTATTTTTATCTTAATGGGTCAAATGCCTCCAAATATCATTATTGATGAAAATGAGAAAGATATCAGAATTAAACCAAATATTGCTGGAACAGAAGTCGTATTGTATGGAGCCATGCCATCAGGGAAAAAAGATATTATTATTGAGGTTGTTGGTCCTGCAAGAAATATAAGTTTAGAAGAAAAAAGAAGGGTTTATGGTTTTTGGCTTGGTTTGGGTAGAGCAGAATATTTTCAAGTACCAAGTTATTATAATATTATGAGCTCAAGAAAGCTTAGTGAAATTGCTGATCAAAGTGTTTTTGATAAGTTACGCCTAGGAGTTATCAACCTACCACTTGGTAATGCAAAAATTTCGAATACCAAAACTAACCAAAATATTTTTAATAAGAATTTAAAAAAATATATGTTAGATAAAGGTCAATTTAAAATTGGTGAAAATAAAATCGCTGTTAAATCAGGCCCAGGGAAAGTAGGAATTTTTTCTGCAGAGTTTTTGTTACCTTCAAATTCTTATCAAGGAAAATATTTTGTAAGATATTTCATTTTCCAAAATGGTGAATTTATATCTTATGCAGAAAATAAGATTGATTTAAAGCAAGCAGGTTTTAGTAGAGCAATATGGCTCACAGCAATAAATTTTCCGTTGCTTTATGGAATTCTTGCGGTAATCTTATCAGGTTCATTGGGGTGGTTAATTTCAACCATCTTTAGACGTCTTAAAATATCTTAGGAGAAACATATGTTCAAAGACACACTTTTAGAAGGAAAAAGAATTTTAGTAACTGGTGGTGGTTCTGGTTTAGGAAAAGAAATGGCTAGTGAATATGCTAAACTTGGTGCAGAAGTATACATTTGTGGAAGAAGAAAATCCGTTCTTGATGACACAGTTAAGGAAATTACTGATTCAGGGGGAAAAGCTAAGGCACATGCCTGTGATATTAGAGTTTCAGAAGCTATAAACGATATGATTGATGAGATTTGGGCTGATGGTGGTGCACTTACTGGTTTAGTAAATAACGCTGCAGGAAATTTTATTTCACCTACAAAAGATCTTACTCCTAAGGGATTTGAGGCAATTTCTAATATTGTTTTTAGAGGGTCTTTTTATATAACTCATGCTTGCGGAACGCGTTGGATCAAAGAAGATATCAAGGGTTCAGTTATATCAATTTTAACAACATGGATTTGGAATGGGGGTCCTTTCACTGTACCTTCAGCAATGTCAAAAGCTGGAGTAAACATTATGACAAAATCACTTGCAGCTGAGTGGGGAAAATATGGAATAAGATTAAATGCAATTGCACCTGGCCCATTTCCAACAAAGGGAGCTTGGGAGAGATTAAGTCCTGGTCAAGATGCTGATGATAGCGCAACCAGTTCAGGTAACCCAATGGGTAGAAATGGAGAAATGCAAGAATTAAGAAACTTGGCTACATTTTTAATGGCTGATGGTTGTGATTATTTAACTGGACAAACTATTGCTATCGATGGTGCAATCCATCTTGCATCAGGAGGAAATTTTTATCAAAGCCTAGACAGACTTAGTGATGACGATTGGGATGGGATTAGAGATATGATAAGATCTTCAAATGATGCCGATAAAGCAAAAAGAAGCGTCTAATTAAATATCGTAAGATATTACAGGTATGTCATTGAAGCTATCATTTATTATTAATTCAAAGCTGTACCCATAACCGCCACCTCCAGTGTTTGAAGTCGATGTCGAGTCTTCGACTATTACCCCACTTGGATTAGTGTCGACAATTTTGATGATACCATTCATAGAAGAGTGGATCTGGCAATTATAATATAGTTGATCAGGCGCATCGTCTGGTACCTTAAATACAATAATGCCATTCGAAGTACCATTATTAGTTATACCATCAGAATAACTATTTCCTGTACCTGCGGAACTTATTGTTTTTATCCAAAAAGGATGACCGGAAGCATCTATATTAAACTCATAAGTTTTCCCTCTTTCTAATGTCAATGTGGGATCATTTTTATTAGAGATGACATAATCTGAGGCACCATTGTTAGTAATGTTTAAAGTTGCTGTTACAATCTCTTCTTTAAAACCGTCTATCAGTATTTTAGCATCACTAGCCATACCTGAGTGGAAGAGGCAGTAATAATAGAGTTGTGTATCATCTGAAGTTGGCGAGAAAACTACAAATGCATTATCAAATATAGTGTCATTTGAAAAAATATTGGAGTATTCATTTTCAGTTTGGTTATAACCGTTCACAAAAAACTTTATATTATTAACAGTTGCTCCGCCATCGTGAGTTCCGTTTTTAGTTGTTGAAATTGCCAAGGGATGATTGCTTGTAGATGAGTCATTTTGGTCAAAGACATAGGTTTTATTCGATGAAAGTTCTAAATCTGGAGAAAGCTCACCATTGATATAAAACTTATTACCATTCACTTCCTTCTTAACCTCAACAGAATACAATTCTGCTAGCTTATCATTATAAACAATTTTATCATCTTCAACTTTTACTTGGCCACTTGATGGAATCTCGACACCAAATAAATCAGCAAATTCTGAAAATGTTGAAATTTTTCCAATTTCATTATTTGTCTCATTTCCTCCAATATCATAGGTAAATTTATCTGCACCATTAATAGTGAATGTTGTCATGTCATCGCAAGTTATACGCACGGCATCACTTGTGAAAATTATAGATTTAATTTTTGACCATTCTGGTAATTGAATTGTATTTGATCCGCTTGTATCAATTATATCGATTGATGTATCGCTTTTTGAACTTAAAATGTAGGTATCGTTTCCATCTAAACCCCTATAAGTAAACTTATCATTTGTTGGTACTATAATATCGTCTTGTTCTGAATAATTTTGTGTAGTCATTTTTTTATCTTTAATTAGCTATAACTATAATTATTAATATTAAAATCTGAGCTAAATTTATTGAGACACTTAAACTATGTAATTTTGCAAAATTCTTTTTCGAATTTGCATCTCCAGATAATTGTAAATCTCTTTCTGAATTTATTCTTGGCACAAGATATTGCCTCGAAATTATAGAACCCAAAAAAACTAGAAATAGAAATACAGCAACTATGAATTCTCTCTCAGTTAGTGAAAAGATTAATGCAATTAATGAAAGAATTGCTGTTGTTAAAAAGTATGATGGAAATAAAACTCTTAGTAGTTTACCTGCATTTTCCTTATCAAGAGTTTTATGCACATTAACCGCTATTATTGCCGAGTAAAAAATCATGACAGAAAGTGTAGCTATACTAAAAGTAATCATTATTTTATTCCTTTTCTTATTAGATTATTTCTTATTATATTGTTAATCTTTTTTAGCATTTGGGTATTCCTATTAGATATCGGTCTAAAAAACAAATTATCAATATGCATGAGGCAATTCGCCCCACTTAGTGGTATATCTAGGTGACAAGTAATGCGTTCTTGATTGCCAATCACCATCCTTTTTCAAACCTGCTGCAGCGTAAAAGAGCGTTCCAGGTCCAAATTTTTGATTTATCCTATCCACCGCAATCATACGGGAGTCTGATCTTTGATAATCATATTTTTCAAATAAATTTCTTTGATGAATATTATTTGGAACTAAATCAACCAGCATTACTCCTCCTTTATGATATAAGTACCCTTCTTTATAAATCTGCGATAAATTCTTCTTCACCAGATTAAGAATATGCCCTGTATCACTGCAAGGGTTACTAAAACCCGACATAATACCGGCACTATATTGTTTATTTTTTTTAGAAAAGCTATTTGTCCTTAAAAAAGTATAAATTGTTTGAGCTCTACTATTTTGTGAACGCATTTTCTCACAAGCCCTGGACACATAAAGTGATATAGCCTGCTCTAGATCAGTTAAATTGTTAATGGGATTTCCAAAACTTCTAGAAACCATTATGTTTTTGCGTGACTGTATTTGTTCAAGGTCTAAACAAGGTACACCCCTTAATTCGTAAACAATCCTTTCCAAAACTACGCCTAAATATTTCCGAATCTTTTGAGGCGAGGCATTTCGTAATTGCAAAGCATTACCTATACCTATAAGTCTTAACTTAGCCCCCCATCTCTTTGATATACCCCAAATATTCTCCACCTGAATATTTTCAAGTACCTCAATCTGGGTTGATGGGGAACTAAGATCGTAAATATGTTCAATTTTTGATTTTTTGGCTAAAGAATTAGCTATCTTAGCCAATGTCTTTGTTGGCCCTAAACCGACTGAGACTGGGATACCAGTCCATTTAAAAATACTATTTTTGATAGTTTTCAGATATTCATAATAATTTCTTCTATTAGAATATTTGAATTTTACGAATGCTTCATCAATTGAATAGACCTCAACATCTGGACTAAATATTTTTAGAGAGTCCATTACTCTTCCTGACATGTCGCCATATAGTTGATAGTTCGAAGAAAATATTTGAACACCTTTTTGTAATAATGTGTGTTGATAATGATGAAACGGCGCACCCATAGGAATTCCTAAAGCTTTTACTTCATTTGACCTAGCAATTATACACCCATCATTATTTGATAATACAACAATTGGTTGATTTACTAAAAATGGATTAAAAACGCGCTCACATGAAACATAAAAATTATTACAGTCCACCAAAGCAAAAATATTTTTATCGTTAGACTTTGTGGATGACATTAGTCACAACACCCCAAATCTTCACATCATTATTCTCGTTTAACTCTATCGAACGAAATTTTTTATTTTCTGGAACTAGAAAAGTTTTTGATCCCTTTTTTTGTAGACGTTTCACTGTTAATTGCCCATCAACAGCTGCAATCACAACCTTTCCTTTTCGTGGCTCAAGACTACGATCAACAACAAGGATGTCTCCATCATGTATACCTGCCCCCAACATAGAATCGCCAGATGCTTTTACAAAAAATGTTGCTGTAGGGTGTTTCACAAGGTGTGTATTTAAGTCTAGTTTACCCTCCATATGATCATCAGCAGGAGAAGGAAACCCTGCTGGAACCTTACTGCTATATAACGGAAGAGATATATTGCTGTTGTTAATAAAATTCATAACACTTTCGATTTTGCTAATAGGAATACGTATTGGTTTAGTTTTTTCTCCAAATTTGCCTTGTCCCTTAGGCCTACCTGCTCCAGTTCTTGCTCCTCCTCTTGGCAATGCCACTTCTCTCCTTTTATAAATAATTAGATTATTTTGAATAATGTACACTATTCAAATAATTATTCAATAAAAAAATACTAACTAATAAGCTTAGGGTTTAATGCAAACTTTCCCTATAACCGTTCTATTCCTTAATTCATTTAAGGCATCAATCGTGTTTTCAAGAGAATATGTTTTATGTATATGAGGATTTAACTTTCCTTCAGAAGCTAAGTTATCGATTGCTTCTAGATTTTTCTTTCCCATTTCTGGATCTCTTCTTCCATATTCACCGCCTCTTACCCCAACGACAGAGAAACCCTTTATGAGAGGCATGTTCGCGCCAATGGTTGGAATTCGTCCAGAAGTAAACCCAATGACCAATAAACGACCATTCCAAGCAATGCATCGAACAGACTCATCAAATACATCTCCTCCGACAGGGTCATAAATAATATCTGCACCGTTATTAGGAGTAAGCTCTTTAACTTTATCCTTGAATCCACTATCCGGTAAGACATGATGCGCTCCATAAGAAGATAAAAATTCACGTTTACTGGAAGATGCAGATGTAGCAATAACTTTTGCCTCATAGTGCATTCCAAGATCAACAGCTGCTAAGCCAACACCACCTGCAGCTCCATGTACTAAAAGACTTTCCCCACTTTCTATATTTCCTCTACAAACAAGAGCAACATAAGCGGTAAGATAAGCAACAGTGAAAGATGCTGCTTGTTCCCAATTTAAGGTATTAGGTTTAAATCTCAATAGATCCTCAGTCACAACAATTTCTTCAGCGAAAGAACCTGTTTTTCCACCGACAATAACATTATCATCAATTGAAAATGATTTTACATCATCTCCAACCTCAATAACTATACCCGAGGACTCCATGCCAAGAGTGAATGGTGGTTCAGGTTTATATTGGTATAAACCTTCAGTCATTAATAAATCAGGAAAATTAACAGCCGCAGCCTTTATTTTGATACGAACTTCGTTATGTTTAAGTGGTTTTCTTTTGAGCTCAACAACTTCAATAGAAGATAAATCATTAGTTAGAGAGTTTACAATTGCAGCTTTAAACATTTTATACTGCCTTAATTCCATTTACGATAAAATTGGTACAAAATTTAACAGCAGCACTAATATCTTCGTCTGACATTCCTCCTTTAACAAAGGTAAAAGCTATACCTTCGGAAACAGATTGTATAACAGAGCAAAAATAATCTGGATCAACATCAGGAAGTATTCCTTCATTTATTCCAATAATAATATCTTCTTTTAAAGACTCTAACTCTAATGTCATCATCGGTGTTTCAACGGAAAATGCTTTAACATCATTTAAATTGCTACTCATAATCATAAAGAGTTCAGAATGGTCCCTAGCAAATTCAAAAAAGGGATTGATCTGAGAATAAATAAATTCTTCTAGATTTTTTGCATTTTTTCTTCGAGATCTTAATTCTTGACCAATTTCAATAGCTGATTCATCTAAAGCAGCAATTAAAACTTCTTCCTTAGATTTGAAATAATTATAAAAGGTACCAGAAGCAAGGTCTGTATTTCTTATAATATCTCTAACAGTAGCTTGGCTGATTCCTTTTTTTAAAAAAGTATGAATACCCGCCTTGATAATAATTGATCTATTATTTTCTTTATTTTTTTCTCTTTTACTTAATTTTTTATCTTTTGTATTCATTTTATCAATTTTAATACATTGTCTGGAGGCCGGCCAATTACTGCCCTATTGGCATCATATACAATCGGTCTTTCTATTAAAATTGGGTTATCTATCATGAATTGAATGAGATCATCGTCTGTCAAACCTTCTCTTCTTAGATTGTTTTCTTTATAAACACCTTCCCCTTTTCTTAAAAGATCTCTTGGTTTAATGCCTAAAATATTAATTATTTGTTTCAGAGTTTCCTTACTTGGTACATCTTTAAGATATTCAATAATATCAACATCAATTCCATTTTCACTTAATATGGCTAGAGTTTGTCTTGATTTTGAACATCTTGGATTGTGAAGAATTTTAAGTCCCATTTTTTATCTCCGCATCTACTCCTACAGCATCACTTATACTATCAAAACCGTCATTTTTTAAAAGGGTACTTATTTCACTATTCATTTTTTTAATGAGGCCTGGTCCATGATAAACTATCCCAGTGTATAACTGAACTAAACTAGCGCCATTTCTTATTTTATTATAAGCATCCTTAGCAGAGCTAATACCGCCAACCCCGATTAAAGGAATTTGTCCTTTCGTATACTCATATACTTTCTTTAATTGATTAGTAGAGATTTGGTACAATAATTCTCCCGATAAACCTCCATTCAAATTTGTACCAAAACCCTTAAAAGGCCTTTCAATAGTGGTATTGGATATTATAATTCCATCGACATTAAATTCTAAAAATATATCACACATAATACTAAGATCATCATCATTTACATCTGGTGATATTTTTATTAATAGAGGAACTTCTGCTACTTCGTTATTTGTTTTTAGATTTTTAATTTTTTCTAGCAAATCTTTCAAATTTTTTTCTATATGTAATTCTCTTAAACCAGGTGTATTTGGCGAAGAAATATTGATAGTTATATATGAAACATGATTTGAAAAAAATTTTATCCCAGAAATATAATCATCTATAAAAATTTTACTATCTTTATTCGCACCTATATTAACGCCAATAATACCTTCAGTTTTTTTATTCAATAGATTAACTTTTACCTTTTCAAAACCAATACTATTGAAGCCAAGGCTATTAATTATTGCTTTTTCTTTCTTAATTCTATGAATCCTGGGCCTTGGGTTACCCTCCTGAGGCTTAGGTGTAACAGTGCCAACTTCAATAAAACCAAAACCAAGATTAAACATTTTACTATAAACCTCAGCATTTTTATCAAATCCTGCAGCAAGGCCTATAGGGCTTGAAAAATTCATACCAAAGATTTTTGTATTTAATTCTTTGGGAATAAAAGCTTTATTTAATGGAATAAACTTTAAAAATAAAATTGTTAATCTATGAATTACCTCAGGATCAAAAAGAAATAAGAAAGCTTTAAATAAGTTGTACATCAAAGACTATCCTAATAAATAATAAAAAAAATTGAAATAAATAATAATATTAATCAATTATTTACTGAATCTCTTATATAAGGAATTAATTCACGATCGGCTGGCAAAAGATTGCAATCATATAAATCCTTAACATATAGCCATTTCATATTTTGATTTTCGTTTGGTGAGACTACACCTACATACTCTTGGCAAATATATAAAAGCAGCAAAATATTGAAATTTTCATATTTGTTGAGAGAAAAAGTTAATGGAGAAAAACAAAAATTCTCTAGATTAACTCCAATTTCTTCCTTAATTTCTCTAATTAAACAGTTTTCAGGTGTTTCATTTTTCTCAAGCTTTCCTCCAGGAAATTCCCAAAAACCTTCCATAAACTTACCTTTGGGCCTTTCACAGATCAGAACTCTTCCATCCTGGTCTGCTAAAACAAGAGCGGATACAATTGTTAAATCATTTTCTGACATTTAAGACCTATAATCAGTATTTATTCTCACATATTCTTCAGTAAGGTCGCATGTCCAAAAAGAAGAAGAGCCAGTCCCTATTCCTAAATCAACATCTATTAATATTCTTTCATTTTTCATATATTTTTTTGTTTTTCTCTCAGAATATCTTTTGGCTAATTCACCATTTTTAACAACAATATTATTGCCAATTTTTATTTGTAAATTTTCATGGGAAAAATTTTCTTTAGTTTTTCCAATAGCCATTATTATTCTTCCCCAATTTGGATCCGAGCCTGCAATAGCTGTTTTAATAAGTGGTGAATTCGCAATAGAGATAGCTACTTTCTTAGCTGATGATATACTACTTGCATTATTAACATTAATTTGAATTAACTTTGTGGCTCCCTCTCCATCTTTAACAATCTGAATAGCGAGGTCCTTCATAACATCTTCTAGAGCTTCTCTAAATTTAGCAAGTCGTTTATCGCCAATATTATTCATAGGTTTAACATTCTTACCAACCATTGCTTTTCCAGTAGCAAAACCCAAAACTGTATCATTAGTTGATGTATCACTATCAACACTAATTGAATTAAAACTATCTCTTACACCCAAGTTTAAAAGCGCTTGAAAGAGTTTTGGCTCTATAAGTGCATCAGTAAAAATAAAGGCAAGCATAGTTGCCATATTTGGTGCTATCATTCCTGATCCCTTTGATATTCCAACAATAGTGATTTCTTCATCACCTATTTTAATAGTTTTTCCACTTGCTTTAGGAAATGTATCAGTTGTCATAATAGCTTTTGCTGCACTTTTAAAATCTTTCTTTCTTCCGAGAAAAGAATTCTTTAAAGCCTTTTTTATTTTGGCAACTGGAAGTTGTTCTCCAATAACTCCAGTAGAGCAAATATAAACATCTTTTTGTCTAGAGTTTATTAACTTAGAGAAGTAACTAGCAATCAATCTATTATTTTCTATTCCTTTTTTACCTGTAAAACTATTTGCTATTCCTGCATTTACAACTAGGCCATTTGCATATCCATTTACTATATTTTTTTTACAAAATTGAACTGGTGCAGCAGGCATTTGTGATAATGTAAACACACCTGCAACAGATGCAGGACTATCAAATGTAATGGTTAAAATGTCCTGTCTTCTTTTGTATTTAGAATTCGATACAGAAGTACCAATATTTATACCTTTTACAGAAGGTAAAGTTGGAAACTTTTTAGGCGCCAATGGTGATTTTTTTAATTTCATTTTTAACCTTATAATAAATACTAATTAATGATTTAATAAACTAAACTAAATTATAGATAAACATGATTTTTTTGTTTAGTTGACAATCATGAATTGAATTCCTAAATGAATAATAGTTTTATAAGAGAGTAATGTAAGAATATGGCTAGTTTGAACAGATTTCTAAATAAAATATTTGGATCAAGTAATGATCGTAATTTAAGAAAATTTAAAAAACGCTTAGAAGAAATCAATGCTCTTGAAACTGTTTATGAAAAACTTACTGATCAAGAGTTAGTAAATAAAACTAATTTTTTTAAAGAAAAGTTAAAAAATGACACTTCTTTAGATGAAATCCTGAATGATGCTTTTGCTGTAGTAAGAGAAGCAAGTAAAAGAACGCTTGGACAAAGACATTTTGATGTTCAGATAATTGGCGGGTTAATACTTAATGATGGAAAAATAACTGAGATGAAAACAGGTGAAGGTAAAACTTTGGTCTCAACTCTACCAGCTTATTTAAATTCTTTAACAGGTAACGGTGTTCATATAGTTACGGTAAATGATTATCTTGCTAAAAGAGACTCTGAATGGATGGGAGAAATTTTCAAGTTTCTTGGCCTTAAAGTTGGTGTGATTTATTCAGGTCAAAATGATGAGGAAAAACAAGAAGCATATAGTGCTGATATAACTTATGGAACAAATAATGAATTTGGTTTTGATTATTTAAGAGATAATATGAAACATTCTACTGATCAAATGTTTCAAAAAAAACGAAATTTTGCAATCGTAGATGAGGTTGACTCAATATTGATTGATGAAGCTAGAACACCTTTAATAATATCTGGAATGATTGAAGATAAATCTGATCTATATGTTAAAATCGATAAATTAATCCCTAAAATTGAAGATAAAGATATTGATATTGATGAAAAATCTAAATCAATAAATTTGACCGAAAGCGGAAATGAATCTTTAGACAAAATTCTTATTAAAGAGGGCTTTATTAATGAAAAAGCATCTATTTATGATATTGAAAATGTATCTCTTGTTCATCATATCAACCAAGCATTAAAGGCTCATAAGCTCTTTCACAAAGATACAGACTATCTAGTAAAAGATAACCAAGTAATAATAATAGACGAATTCACTGGCCGTATGATGGAAGGACGAAGATTTTCTGATGGTCTTCATCAAGCATTAGAAGCAAAAGAAAAAGTAACTATCCAACCTGAGAATCAGACTTTAGCTTCAATAACCTTTCAGAACTACTTCCGTTTATATAATAAATTATCTGGTATGACTGGAACTGCTTTAACAGAAGCAGAGGAGTTCATGGATATATATGGCTTGGGAGTAATATCGGTTCCAACAAATATGCCTATAACAAGAGTTGACTCTGATGATGAAATTTATCGAACTTCAGAAGAAAAATATGAAGCCATAATAAATAATGTTATTGAATGCAATAGTCGCAATCAACCAGTTCTAGTAGGTACTGTCAGCATTGAAAAATCCGAAATTTTATCAAAACTATTAAAATCTAAAAAAATTAACCACAATGTTTTGAATGCTCGATATCATGAAAAAGAAGCAGATATTATCGCACAAGCAGGCAAACCAGGTGCTGTAACAATTGCTACAAATATGGCAGGAAGAGGTACTGATATTCAACTAGGAGGGAATATAGAAGATACAACTCAACTTACCAATGATCAATTAGATTTAAAAAAACAAGTCATTGATTCTGGAGGTCTTTTTGTTATTGGAACAGAAAGACACGAGAGCAGAAGGATAGATAATCAATTAAGGGGAAGATCTGGAAGACAAGGTGATCCTGGTGAATCTAAATTCTATCTAAGTCTAGAGGATGACTTAATGAGAATATTTGGATCAGATAGACTTGATAATATACTTCAAAGACTAGGCTTAGATGATGGCGAAGCAATTGTTCATCCATGGATAAATACTGCACTTGAAAGAGCACAGAAAAAGGTTGAATCAAGAAATTTTGATATCAGAAAAAATCTATTAAAATTTGATAATGTTATGAATGATCAAAGAAAAGTAATTTTTGATCAAAGGTTGGAGATTTTAGAGCAGGAAGATCTTACAGAAACTGTAAAAGATATGCGTCAAGAAGTACTTTTTAACCTCTTAAATTATTCAATACCTGAAAAAACTTTTGTTGACGATTGGGATGGTGATAAACTTGAAAAAGATATAAACAGAATTTTCACAGTAAAATTACCAATTAAAAATTGGATAGAAGAAGATGGTGTTGATTCAGAGTATATTAGGGAAAAAATCTCACAAGAAATAGAAGATGAATATGATAAAAAATCTAGTGAATTTGGAAAAGATTTAATCAAAAATCTTGAAAAAACTATCGTACTACAATCTATTGATCAAAATTGGAAAGACCATCTAGGACAGCTTGAAAATCTTAGGCAAATTGTTGGTTTAAGGGGGTATGGACAAAGAGACCCTTTGAGTGAGTATAAATCAGAATCTTTTTCTTTATTTGAAGAGCTATTAGATAACTTTCGAGAAGATGTTACTAGAATATTATTTCATATTAGAATGGCGTCGAATGAAGGCCTTAACAAAATAAATAAGGAAAACACTATTAATCAAAAAGCTTTAAAAGAGCAAAAACCAGGGAATATTGATGAAAGAAAGGTTAACAAAACTGTGACAATAAGAAAAAATAATCAACCAATTGATCCAAATGATCCCTCTACATGGGGTAAAGTTGGAAGGAATGATCTTTGCCCATGTGGGTCAGGAAAAAAATACAAGCATTGTCATGGTAGGTAGTTATAAGTTATGACCAATTTTTAAAAATTTATCTCTTCTTCTTTGAATTAATTCTACTTCAGTTAGTTGATTTAATTCGGCTAGCGTATCTTTTAAATGTGATTTAACTTGAGATATCATTTGAATAGATTCACGATGTGCTCCACCTAAAGGCTCATCTATTATTTTATCAATAATACCCAATTTCAACAAATCTTTTGCAGTAATTTTCATAGACTCTGCTGCATCTTTTGCTCTTTCTGGGCTTCTCCATAATATTGATGCCGAGGCCTCAGGAGATGCAACAGTGTATATAGAATGTTCAAGCATAAAAACTTTATTTGCAGCTGCTAAAGCGATAGCACCACCAGACCCACCTTCACCAATAATAATTGATATTACAGGGACTTTTAAAGAAAGTGTACAATCTGTTGAACGCGCAATAGCTTCTGATTGACCTCTCTCTTCAGCACCAATACCTGGGTAAGCACCGGGCGTATCAACAAAAGTAATTACAGGAATATTAAATTGTTCAGCTAACCGCATTAATCTAATTGATTTTCTATATCCTTCTGGATGAGCCATTCCAAAATTATGCTTTAGCCTTGTTTCGGTATCATTTCCTTTTTCATGCCCAATAAGCATAACAGAATAGTTATCAATTTTTCCTAAACCGCCAATTATAGCTTTATCTTCCCCAAATAGCCTATCTCCAGAAAGAATAACAAAATTATCAAGCATGACTTCTGCATAATTTGAAAAATGAGGTCTATTTGGATGTCGAGCAACTTGTGTCTTCTCCCAAGTTGTTAAATTAGAATATTTTTCTTCAAGCCAATCTTGGGATCTCTTTTCAAGCTTGGATATATCATCCATTGAAATATTATTATCTGAGCTCAGCCTGATTTCATTTAATTCACGAATTTTTCCTTCAATTTCAGATAAAGATTTCTCAAAATCTAAATAACTAACCATTTATATACCTACAACAAAAAGGTAAATTGCAACTGAAATCACCATAAGTCAACTAAGAGATTTCCCTAAAGGATGGTTTCTTAAAACCGTCTCAACTGTCTCTGAGTCTAAAATGTGTGTATAAATTTCTGTAGTCGAAACATTTGAATGACCAAGAAGTTGTTGAATAACCCTTAAATCAGCACCTTTATTAAGCAAATGAGTAGCAAAAGCATGCCTTAACTTGTGGGGCGTTAATTGATTGCTATCAAATCCTAATTCATTAGATATTTCAGACAATATCTTATTTACAGAATCTCTTGTAATATGACCTGATACGCTGTGAGAAGGAAATAAGAATTCGGCTGATTGAGGAATAATATCAATCCATTCCTTTATGGCTTTAGAAGCTTTAGCTGTAAAATAAGCATTTCTTTCTTTTCCACCCTTTCCAAATATAACTAAGGTTCTCCTATTAAGATCAATATCTGCAATTTTTAAATTAATCAATTCACTAACTCTCAGACCAGTTGAATAAAGAATTTCAATAAGACATTTTATTTTTTTCTTCTTTTTAAGTTTAGCTTTGCTATCATTTTTTGAGGGATTTTTTCTGATATAATTTAACAATGACTCTATATCAGTTGTGGTTAATATTTTTGGTAAGCTTCTTCTAACATTTGGTTTATCAATAAATTCGATAGGATTTTCGCTTATATTTTTTTGTTTAACCTCAAAAGCATAAAACTGTTTTAAAGTAGAATGAAATCTTGCTCTTGAAGTACTTTTGAAACCATTTTTTTCTAATTGGTAAAAAAAATTCTTTAAAATATCATGATTTAATTTTCTTAAAGAAATTAATCTCTTTTTGTTAGTTTTATCGTCAATTGATAAATTTAAATTTTTTTTCCTTTTTGGTAATACATTCTTTTCAAACCAAGTAGAATTAAAAATATACATACATAAAAGTTTGAAGTCCCTTTTATAGGAAAAAATAGTATTTTGACTTAATCCTTTTTCAACAATTAAAAAATCAAAGAAAATTTCTAAAGTTCTATTTTGGTCTTTCCAGAATTTTTTCCAGTCTGAATTTATCATAACAATTTTAATTAATCCTTTAATTAATAAATAAATCCTCTTCAGTAATAACTTTCTTTATTTCTTTAATCTCCGGATTTCCATTATTATTAGTAAAAGATATTGCTAAATAAAGGCCTAGTATAATTAAAAAAAGGGTAATAAATTTTCTCATAATATACCTAATGTTTTAATTATATATATTTTAAGCCTAAATTTAGTATAAAAATAGTAAATTAGTATTTTTATGTAGTAAAAATTTATAATGATTAATAAATTAACAAAAATTTCTCTTACTGGTATGATGGCTTCTGGAAAAACCAGTATTGGAAAAATATTGGCAAAAAAATTAAATTTACCGTTTTATGATTCTGATAAATGCATTGAAAATAAGATAGATTTAAAAATCTCAGAAATATTTTCAACATATGGTGAAAGTTGGTTTAGAGAACAAGAAGAAAAAATATGTAATGATATCCTTAAAAAGGAAGAATTTGTTTTGGCCTTAGGAGGTGGCGCAATAACAAATAAATTAATTAAAGATCATATCGAAAAAAATACCCTACTAATATATTTAAAAACAAATGAAAATATCTTGTTTGAAAGACTAAAAAACGATAAATCAAGACCTTTATTGAAAGGATCAAATTTAAAGAAAAAAATTAGTAGTATTCTAAAAGATAGGGAAAAACTCTATTCTGAAAGCGATATAATTATTGAGAATAATGTAAATGATATTGAAGCTGTAGTTGAAGAAATAATATCCTTAATAAAAAATATTAAATTATGACAAAAACAAAAACCATAACAATTAATTTAGATAAAAATTCATATGATATCCATATAGGTGAAAATTTAGCTAATGAAATACCTAAAATTATTTCACCCTTTGTGAAAAGGAATAAAATCTTCATAATTTCCGATGAAAGTCTTGGATCAATAATACTACCAGAAATTAAAAATTCTTTTATCGAGGCGGGGTTCGAAGTATTTGTATCTTTTGTGCAATCCGGTGAGAAAAGTAAAAGTTTTGAAAGTTTGGAATTTACAATATCAGAGCTTTTAGATAATGGAATTGAAAGAAACGACACAGTAATTGCTATAGGTGGAGGAGTAATTGGTGATTTAACAGGATTTATAAGTTCGATAATTTATAGAGGTATAAATTTTATCCAAGTACCAACAACTCTATTAGCGCAAGTTGACTCTTCTGTAGGAGGTAAAACAGCAATAAATGTTAAACAAGGTAAAAATTTAATTGGATCATTTTATCAACCTAAAGCAGTAATAATTGATATAAGTTTTTTATCATCTCTTTCAGAAAGAGAAATCAAATGTGGATTATCAGAAATTATTAAATATGGAGTCATTGGTGATAGAGATTTTTTTTATTGGTTAAAAGAAAATGTCGACAACCTAACCAAACTAGATCAGGATTGTCTAATCTATGCAATTGAAAAATCTTGCTCAATGAAGGCAAATATAGTTCAAAAAGATGAAAAAGAAGAAGGTGATAGAGCCTTACTAAATTTTGGTCATACATTTGGACATGCTCTTGAAAAACACTTTACAAAAAATGAGGTACTTTTGCATGGAGAGGCTGTAGCTATAGGAATGTCATATGCTTCAAAGTTTTCTTCAAATATTGGTGTCCTTAAAAAAAATGAATGTGAAGAGATTATAAATCTTATATCCGATATAGGTTTACCTATATCTATAAATGACATAAAAGGTGAGATCACTAAAGAAGAAATATTAAATTTAATGATGTTTGACAAAAAAAGAGTAAACCAAAAAAATACACTAATTTTATTGAATAGAATTGGTGAAGCTTTTATCAATAATAATATTTCAGATAAAGAAATAATAGATTTCTTTAATACGGAGAACATCCAATAATGCTTATATCGATAAGTATTCTCATAGGCTCAATAATAGGTTTAATAATTCTTTCAGCTTTTTTTTCTGGTTCTGAAACCGCTATGACAGCTGTATCTGAAGCAAGGATGAAACATCTATCAGAAAATGGTGATAAAAGGGCAGAAATAGTTGAAAAATTAATAGATCAAAAAGCTGATTTAATTAGCACAATGCTATTAGCGAGTAATCTTATAAATATTTTAGCTTCTGCTCTAGCAACAAGTCTTTTCATAACAATTTTTGGTGACTTTGGGATTATTGTTTCAACAATTCTTATGACAACTTTAGTTGTTATTTTCGGAGAGATTCTACCAAAATTATTAGCTTTAAAATATAATGACTATTGGGTTCTTGTATCTTCCTACTCAATGGAATTAACTATGAAAATTCTTGGGCCTATATCAAATATAGCCACAAAAATATCTTATTTATTTTTAAGAGATAACGAAGAAATATCTCTTCTTGTAGACCCACATGATGAAATACGCGGACAAATCAATATACACCACGAGGATGGAATTGTTAAAAAAGGTGATAAGGATATGTTAGGTGGAATACTTGATCTACCAGATGTTACAGTTGAAGATGTCATGACACATAGAAAAAATATTCTAACAATTGACTGTGATACTGATCATGACAAAATCTTATCCTTAATGCTAGAAAATCCATATACAAGAGTCCCAATTTGGAAGAAAGATAAAGATAACTTTATTGGTATTTTACATATCAAAGATCTTCTAAAAAAATCTATATCAAAAGAAGAATTTGAAATAAGTAGTATCCTTGTTGAACCTTGGTTCGTTCCTGAAACAACAAGTCTGAAAGAACAATTATCTGCCTTTTTAGAAAAAAAGACACACATGGCTCTTGTAGTTGATGAATATGGAGCTCTTATGGGATTAATTACCCTTGAAGATATTTTAGAAGAAATTGTTGGTCAAATTACTGATGAACATGATGATGAAGATGAGGATATTCTTCCTGAACAAGCAAATATGATAAAGGTTGATGGAGACTCAAGTATTCGCGATATAAATAGAGAATACGGTTGGAAACTTCCAGATGATGAGGCAGCAACAATTGCAGGTCTTATTATCCACGAAACAAGATCAATACCTAAAAAAGGAAATATATATAGCTTTCACGGCTTTAGATTTAAGATTCTTGATAGACAAAGAAATCAAATAACATCTATTAGAATTCAGAAAGAAATCTAATTGTTATCTAATTAGCTTAATCCCAACATACATTATTCTACCTCTTATATCATGCTGTCGTGAATCATAACTAAAGTTAGCTGCATCAAATACAAGTGGAGCATCTTCATCAAGAATATTAATACCACCCAGAGTTAAACGAATTTGGTTATCATCCATATCGAAAGTATAATTGTATTGAAGATCAACACTGAACCACTCATCAATTTTCTGTGTGTATCCTCTTGATTTGGCCGTATCAGATAATGCTCTTGTAGTTTTATAATCTGATATGTGCTTGCCATATAAAGCTAACTTATGAGGTCCACTGTTAAGAACAGCCGATAAAGTCATTTTTGTCTCTGGTAGAGATCTGGCAAAATTATCGTGGTTAAATAATCCAACAACATCCTGTGTTTCGCCTTTAGCATTAGGTATTTCATATTTATTCATATGAGAACCACTAAGACCAAGCTCTACATCACCAAAACTAGTATCAAAAGAGTAGTTAACCTCAAAATCAATGCCGTCAGTTTTCACATTAGAAGCGTTAAAGTATCCTGTTGTTACACCTATTAGTGTTCCATCAATAGTCCTCTTTACTGCTGGAGCAAGAGGAGTGGCCGCAACAATGCCTTGAGCACTTTCAATTGTAATAACATCACTATAATCGATTGACCAATAATCTAATTTTATTTCTAGATCTGACTGTGGTCTCCATATAGCACCTATATTCAAGTTATCGGACTCTTCTGGAGATAAATTAGGATTTCCATCTTGAGCTATACGAATAAAGGTTGTCCCTCCTTTTGGAGTTCCATCTGTAGTAAAATCCTGAATTCCTTGTAAACCAACACCACTTGAATAAAGTTGCGATAAGGATGCTTCTCTGAATGATGTACTTGCAGATGCCCTTAATATTAAACTATCAGACACTTCGTAGCGTAGTGAAATTTTAGGATCAAATGTACTATCATCCTCAAGTTCCTCATATCTTACCGCACCATTAACTTGTAGTTTATCTGTTACAGGAACAGATACTTCAGCAAATAGAGCAATTGCATCTCTACTTGCGCTTGACTCCGAGCCACCACCTAAGAAAAGTAAGTCAGCAGGTTTAACTAAGTTTCCTTCAGAATCAAATTCTACTATAGAGCCTTTATCTCTTTTAAGATCAAAAGCCTCCTCTCTATACTGAAGACCAAAAGCTATATCTATATTGCCTGCAGCAGTAGATCCAATTTCTCCTGAAAAAACAAGATCAACTACATCTAATTCATTTTCTGACCATGTTTCTTGAGCTGTAGAAATCCATTCTCTTAATGAAGCCGAGTTAGCAGAAGGATCGAATAAATTCCAACTTTCTGTTCCACTTGTACCGCCCTGTCCAGCAATAGCTGCACTAAATCTTGTTGTACTTGTATCAGGTTGATAAAAATAATGATCTGTCTCACTGTGAGTATATCTTAGGTCCCAATCGAAACCTCCAAGATCACCAGTTAACCCTACAGAAAATCTCAAATTATCAATATCTCTTGGCGCGTTTGGTGATGGAAATGCAGAACCAAGAGGTCTTCCAAGCCATAGAACTGGAACACCGAATGGATTTCCGCCTTGTCCAGGTAATATCGCGTTAGATGGACTTAAATAAGATAGAGCAGGATAGGAAGGTGACTGAGGATTATCATTAACCTTAATACTTGAAAATAAAACATCAGCATTAAATTCCATTCCATTAGCTAAATCACTTTTGATAGAACCATAAACATTCTGATGTTCTTCATCATTTACTATATTAAATCTTGGACCATATAAGAAACCACATCTAGAACCGCTTGCTTGAGGTATAATAAAGCCATTATTCTCTACACAATTTGCATCTGGAACATTAGTAAATGGAGAATAACTTCCTGCATATGGGCCTGACTCAACTGTTGATGGACCAAATAATAAAAAACTATTTCCTAATCCACTTATACCTAATTGAGTTGACTCTGGTCTCAGCGCACTAGACAAAGGAGAACGCTCAAGAAAGTCAGCAGCAATTACTAAATTTGTATTTCCAAATTTTTCACCGAAAATAACGCTTACCCTATCATCTTCTTGACTACCAATATCTGTAAATTGATGATTGTAGCTAACTTCTAAACCACTAAAATCTCTTCTGAATATATAATTTACAACACCAGCTACAGCATCAGAACCATATACGGATGCTGCACCCTCTTTTAAAACTTCTACTCTCTCAATAGCAATTAGTGGAATAATTGAAGTATTTACAAAAACACTACCATCATTAGCTGTAGCTCCTGCAACAGTTTGTCTTCTTCCATCAATTAATACCAATGTTGAAGATAGGCCTAAACCGCGTAAGTTTATATTTGAGGTTCCTTGCGTTGAACCGGATGTAAATGAATCTGGTACATTTTCTGAACCACTATTTGAGGCTAAGTTCCTGACTAAGTCAGCAACAGTATTTGCTCCAAAGTTTTCTATCGCGTCTCTATCAATTATATCAATAGGTGAAGCGCCATCTCTTGGACTCGTTTTTAAATATGAACCCGTAACAACAATTTCTTCAATACTGCTATCTGACTCAACTTCTTGAGCAAAAACATTATTTAAAGAAATGATTAAAAGAAACAACAATAAGTAATTGAATTTAGACATACAAATCTCCCCGAAAAGTATTAATTTATTTTTATTTTTAATTATTTTTATTCTATATCACTTAAATTAAGAGTCAAAGCATGAACTCCATTTTTTAATTCAGAATCTAGTATTTCATAAACTATCCTATGTTTCTCAATATTCGACTTATCTTGAAAAGTTTTTGAAATTATTTTTACTTTGAAGTGAGTGCCACCATTTTTTGCATCAGGATTGTGATTCGCATGCAAGTGTGACTCATCAATAACTTCAATAAAGCTTGGCTCTAAATGTTTTTTAAGTTTACTCAAGATATTTTTTTCTACTTTGGTCATAAAATATTAGTTTAAAATTTGTATTAAAATACATTTTTAACATATTATAATTATAATTTTGGAAAATTTTATGAAATTAAACTCAAAATATTTTGATAATATTAGGTCAAGGCAAGAAAATAAGGATCATTCAAAAACTTGTGATAATTTAGGCTGTAATGAGCCTGGAGAATACATAGCTAAAAATAAGAATGGTAAAACAAACTTTTATTGTATTGAACATATTAGGCTCCATAATAAAAATTATAATTTCTTTTCAGATATGACTGAGGATGAAATTATTGATTTCCAAATATCATCAATTACCGGACATAGACCAACATGGAAGATGGGCTCAAACCATAATGCATCAAAAAAAGATTTTTTTGAATTTTATTCAGATAGTAATTTTGATGATCCTTTTGGATTTTTTGAAGAAGAAAAAAATAAAAATAATAAACCATATGGTAAAGGAAAAACTGGAATGAGCTTGGCTTTAAAGGAATTAGGTCTAAAAGGAAAACCATCAAAAAAAGAAATACAAGATAAATTTAAAGAGATAGTTAAATCACTTCATCCTGATATCAATGGGAAAAATAAGAAAAACGAAGAAAAACTTAAAGTTGTTATTAATGCTTATAATCAATTAAAAACTTCAGGTTTATGTTAACTTTTTTTTTAATTCTGATAAAACATCATATAATTTAGTTTAAAGGAAATAGTAATGAGTACTGATACAAATAAAGAAATAGATATAGGCAGTCCTGATACGGAAGTTTCAGTGAAAAAAATGTTCGGTATTGATTCGGATTTAACTATACCTGCATATAAAAAAACAAATGATTATGTTCCCGAAATTGATAAAGATTATCTTTTTAATAAAGATACAACTTTAGCGATTTTAGCAGGATTTAAACATGATCGACGTGTCATGATACAAGGATATCATGGAACTGGTAAATCAACACATATTGAACAAGTTGCAGCAAAACTAAATTGGCCTTGTGTAAGAATAAATTTAGACAGTCACATAAGTAGAATTGATTTAGTAGGTAAAGATATGATTGTTTTAAAAGATGGAAAACAAGTAACAGAATTTCGTGAGGGTTTATTACCATGGGCCATACAAAACCCAGTTGCTCTTGTTTTTGATGAATATGATGCTGGAAGACCAGATGTCATGTTTGTAATTCAAAGAATTTTAGAAATCTCCGGTAAATTAACATTATTAGATCAAAATAGAATAATTAAACCACATCCATTTTTTAGACTTTTTGCAACTACAAATACAGTTGGTCTAGGTGATACAACTGGTCTATATCACGGTACTCAACAAATTAACCAAGGCCAGATGGATCGATGGTCAATTGTAAGTGCATTAAATTATTTACCCCACGAAGATGAACTAGGAATAGTTTCAACTAAAGCAAAATCTTTTAATAATAAGGATGGTAAAGAAATTATATCAAAAATGATAAGAGTTGCTGAACTAACAAGAAATAGTTTTGTTAATGGAGATATATCAACGGTTATGAGTCCAAGAACTGTTTTAACATGGGCACAA
>QCOD01000009.1 GCA_003209955.1 OCS116 cluster bacterium AG-430-B22 | reverse complement strand
TGAACAAATTTGTTTTGGAATGGCTCATAGAGGGAGATTAAATTTACTGATAAATGTTTTAGGTAAAAAGCCAAAAGATTTATTTGCTGAATTTGAAGAAAACTATGACCTGAAGGGCTCTAGCACTGGTGATGTTAAATATCATTTAGGATTCTCATCAAATATACATACAAATAATGGTGATGTTCATGTCTCACTCATTAATAATCCATCACATTTAGAAATAGTAGACCCCGTTGTAATTGGGTCTGTTCGAGCAAGGCAAGATAGATTAAATGATAGAGAAAGAAATAAAGTTGTACCAATCCTAATTCATGGTGATGCTTCATTTAGTGGACAGGGAGTTGTCATGGAAACGCTTCAAATGTCTCAAACTAGAGGATATGGAGTTGGAGGCACTATTCATGTCATCATAAATAATCAAATAGGTTTCACAACGGATAATCCAAAGGACTCACGTTCAACAAGATATTCGACAGATATAGCAAAGTTTATTGAAGCACCAATATTTCATGTAAATGCTGATGATCCCGAAGCAGTAATTTATATATCTAAATTGGCTTCAGATTATCGTGAAGAATTTAAAAAGGATATTGTTATTGATTTAATTGGTTATCGAAGGAGTGGCCATAATGAAGCAGATGATCCATCGTCAACACAACCCGTAATGTATAAAAAAATTAAACAACATCCTTCCGTATTGAAATCATATAAGGATAAATTAATGCAAAATAATGACATTACTTCGGAAGAATTTGATGAATTTAAAAAATCTTACAGATCATCAATTGAAAAAGATGAAAGCGTCGCCCTTAACTTATCAAAAATAAAGAATGATGACTTATGGTTTGAATGGGATCAGTTCATTGATGCTAGGTGGGATGAAAATAATGATACAACTGTAAAACAAGATCAACTAATTGATGATGCTCGAACAATCGCTGATATTCCAAGTGGTTTTGTTTTACAGAAAAAAGTCAAAAATATAATTAAGCAAAGAATAGATATGGCTGAAGGAAAATGTGAATTTAATTGGGGATTTGCTGAGATTGCAGCATATTCGAGTCTTTTACGTGAGGGCTACCCAATTAGATTTAGTGGACAAGATATAAGGAGAGGAACTTTTGATCACAGACATGCTGTGATGTTTGATCAAGAAGATGGGAGAACTTACTATCCATTGAATAAATTTGCTGAAAAAGGAAATACAAATATTGGAATTTATGACTCAATATTATCAGAGGAGGCAGTTCTAGGGTTTGAGTATGGGTATTCGGCAACATGGCCAACAGGCCTAGTTATTTGGGAAGCTCAATTTGGTGATTTTTCTAATGGAGCTCAAGTGGTAATAGACCAATTTATTGCTAGCGCACAACATAAGTGGGAAAGATTATCAGGTTTAGTCCTTTTATTGCCCCATGGATATGAAGGTATGGGGCCTGAGCATAGTAGTGCTCGTATAGAGAGGTTTCTTCAATTATGTGCTGAACAAAATATACAAATATGTATGCCTAGTACGGCAGCCCAAATGTTTCATCTTCTAAGAAGGCAAGCTATTAGAAATAATAGAACTCCCCTTATCGTTATTACCCCTAAAAGTTTGCTAAGAAATAAATATGCATCTTCAACTATTGATAAACTTACATTAGGAAAATTTGAAAATATTTTTGATGATGAATCAAACTTAACAAAAAAACTAAGTAAGGTAATTCTTTGTAGTGGAAAAATATACCACGATCTTAAAAAACAAAAAGATGAAAATAATCAAAGTGATATAGCAATTATCCGGTTAGAACAATTATACCCATTTCCTTATGAAGAAACTGAAAAAATATTAAGTAAATATAAAAATGCTTCAGAATTTATTTGGTGCCAAGAGGAGCCAAGAAATCAAGGAGCATGGTATGGTCAAAGACATCGATTAAATAGAGTCCTAAAAAATATTGGTTTAAAGAAAGAATTTAGATTGATAAGTAGGCCACCATCATCTGCTCCAGCTGTAGGACAAATGAAAATACATATAGAACAACAAAAAAAATTAATCGATTTAACTCTAGGTAAGGATTAAAAATGAAGGAAAAGATTTTATCACCAACATATCCTGAATCTGTTGAAGAAGGAGTGATAGCTAATTGGAAAAAATTAGAAGGTGAAATGATTATTCAAGATGAAGTTTTAGCAGAAATTGAAACTGATAAAGTTGTTATTGAAGTAGTGGCAGCTAATGATGGCGTTATGACTAAAATTCTTAAAGCTGAGGGTGAGGTAGTTAACAGTGGAGAAGTTATTGGTGAATATGAGGTTGGTGAAAGAGAATTAATTAAAGGAAAAAAATCTAAAAAATATGAAACACCTAAAATAGAAAATAAAGAACCGTTAATTAGTAATTCAGTAAATAAATTTGCTAAAGATAATGCGATAGACTTAAGCCTTGTAAAAGGTACTGGTAAATCAGGCCGGATTATTAAACAAGATTTAATAAATTATATTTCTAATAATGAGCGGATAATAAAAGAAGCAGTAGTCAGAGAGACCAAAAGGGTCCCCATGAGCAGATTAAGAAAAACAGTTGCCGAACGTTTGGTAAATGTTCAAAGGGAAACTGCCATGCTTACAACTTTTAATGAAGTTGATATGACTGAAATAATGAAAATAAGAGAACAGAAAGGTGAAGACTTCTTTAAAAAAAATCAAATAAAATTAGGATATATGGGCTTTTTTGTATCTGCTGCAGTTAGTGCTTTGAATGAATACCCTCAAGTTAATGCAAGTATTGATGGTGAAGAAATTGTTTTCCATGGTTTTAAAGATATTGGAGTGGCTGTTTCCACTGATAGAGGATTAACTGTTCCAATTATCAAAGATGCAGATTTGTTGAAGATTAGTGATATAGAAAAATTAACATTAAAATACTCTGAAAAAGCTCGGAAAGGTAAACTCACTATTGAGGAGATGCAAGGTGGTACATTCACTATTTCCAACGGAGGGGTTTTTGGATCGCTTCTATCAACACCGATATTGAATGCACCCCAAACAGCTATTCTCGGAATGCATAAGATCCAAGATAGGCCTATCGCTGTGGAGGGTAAAATTGAAATAAGACCAATGATGTATCTTGCTCTAAGTTATGATCATAGAATTATTGATGGAAAAGAGGCTGTTTCATTTCTTGTTCACATAAAGAATGAGATAGAAAATCCAGCCAATCTTTATAAAGAATAATTCAATAAAAAAACATTATATTGCCACAATTATTGGCTACTTTAAAATCGTATTTTGATTGACTAGAGATAAAGTCAATTTTATTAGTTAGAAAATCAATTTTTGAAATTGATTCGGTTTGCTCAATTGTCAGGGGGATTATTGAATGAAGCCGACTAAAATATCGAATCCAGAATACTTTCATAAGGTAGTTGATTGTCAATGGGCTTGTCCTGCCCACACACCCGTTCCGGAATATATTCGGTTAATTGCGGCTGGAAGATATACAGATGCATATATGATTAACTGGGAGTCAAATGTATTTCCTGGAATCCTCGGAAGGACATGTGATCGACCTTGTGAGCCGGCGTGCAGAAGGGTTCGAGTAGAGGACGAACCCGTTGCTATATGTCGATTGAAAAGAGTAGCTGCTGATTATAAGGGTGAAATAGATGATTTAATACCTACTGCACCAGAGCAGAAAAACGGAAAAAAAATAGCTTTATTAGGTGCTGGACCCGTTTCTCTTGCAGTTGCGCGAGACTTAATGCCCTTAGGTTATGAATGTAAAATCTTTGAAAGAGATCCCGTTCCTGGCGGATTGATGCGAACAAATATTCCATCATTTAGACTTCCTGAAGAGGTTCTAAATGAAGAGTGTGATCGTATTATTAATATGGGAGTTGAAGTTCAATATAATAAAGAAATTAAAAGTCTAAAAGAATTTTTAAAGGAAGACTTTGATGCAGTTTTTGTTGGAACAGGAGCGCCAAAAGGAAAAGATCTAAATATACCTGGTCGAGAAGAATGCGATAAGAACATTCATATTGGTATTGACTTCCTAGCATCTGTTGCATTTGAACATGTAAAAAAAATTGGTAAGAAAGTTATTGTTCTTGGAGGTGGAAATACTGCAATGGATTGTTGCAGAACCGCTATAAGACTTGGAGGTAAAGATGTTAGAGTTTATGTTAGATCTCCAAAAGTAGATATGAAAGCTTCAGATTGGGAAATTGAAGAAGCTGAAATGGAGAATATTCCCATTTATGAAAACCATGTTCCAAAAGAATTTATTCATAAAAATGGTAAGCTTAAAGCTGTTGCGTTTGAAAAAGTAAAAGCTGAGTATAAAGATGGAAGAAGAAAGCTCATACCAACAGGAGAGCCTATTGAAATTGTTGAGTGTGATGATGTTCTAATGGCTATTGGTCAGGATAACGCTTTTGAGTGGATTGAAAAAGATATTGGTATTGAGTTTGGCGAATGGGATATGCCGATAGTTGATAGAACAACAATGCAATCAACTTTACCTAGAGTTTTCTTTGGAGGAGATGCTGCTTGGGGACCAGAGAACATAATAACGGCTGTTGCACATGCTCATCAAGCTGCAATTTCAATTGATTTATTTTGTAATAATAAGAGTCTTAAAAAAAGACCTGAGCCCCATGTTTTTCTTGAATCAACAAAAATGGGTTTGCATGAATGGTCTTACGATAATGGTTATGCTGAAGTAGATAGATTAGCAGTTCCTCATGCTGATCCTAAAGTTACATTAGCTGATAGAAAAGTTGAAGTTGAATTAGGTTATGATGATAGAATGGCATTTGAAGAGGCTGCTAGATGTCTAAATTGTGATGTTCAAACAGTTTTTGAAGAAAAAAGATGTATTGAATGTGATGCGTGTGTCGATATATGCCCAGAAGATTGTATTAATTTTATTCAAAATGCTGATGAACAAGAGTTAAGAGAAAATATTAGGGTACCAGCTCTTAATCTTGCTCAAGATTTATATGTTTCCGGAAAATTACCTACGAAGAGGGTTATGGTTAAAGACGAAGATCTTTGCTTGCACTGCGGCTTGTGTGCTGAGAGATGTCCAACTGGTGCTTGGGATATGCAAAAATTCTTTTATTTTGGAGCTCAGTCCCATGATGGGTGCAAGAAATGACAAAAGTGAATGATTTTGTAATTAAGTTTGCGAATGTTAATGGTTCAGGATCTGCCAGTGCAAACTTAATGTTTGCTAAAACTATTTTTAGAATGGGGATACCTGTTAGCCCAAAAAATATTTTCCCATCAAATATTCAAGGACTACCAACATGGTATGAAATTCGAGTGAATAAAGATGGCTATATAGCAAGAAGAGATGGTGTAGATTGTCTAATAGCTCTAAACCCGCAAACATATCAATCTGATCTTAAGGAATTAGTTAAAGGTGGCTACCTTATTTACGATAGTACCATGGAAAGGAAATTTCCTAGAAAAGATATTAATGTTATTGGAATACCAATGGCCAGTATTTGTGCTGAACATTATGATGATCCAAGACAAAGGCAATTATTTAAAAACATTATTTGTTTAGGTGCCTTATCTGTTCTTTTTAAAATAGATATTTCTGTTTTAAAGGGTTTGATAAAAGAAGAGTTTCAAAAAAAACCTAAATTAATTGAACCAAATTTACATGCACTTGGTTTAGGCCGAAAATATGCGCAAGAGAATTTATCTTCTGATTTTGGTTTGCAATTAAAATTGATGAAACAAAAAAGTAAGAAAATTATGATACAGGGTAATGAAGCTTCTGGACTCGGTTGTATTTTTGCAGGCGCTACTGTTGCTTCATGGTATCCAATTACTCCATCAACATCATTGGCTGAGGCCTTTGAAAAATATCTTCATATGTTTAGATCCGATTCAAAAGGTAATATTAAAGGTGCTGTTGTTCAGGCTGAAGATGAGCTATCGGCAATAGGTATGGCTATAGGAGCTAATTGGAATGGCGCAAGAGCATTTACCGCTACTTCAGGACCAGGTGTATCTCTTATGTCTGAATTTCTTGGTCTAGCATATTTTGCTGAAATCCCTCTGGTTCTTTTTAATATTCAAAGAGGGGGGCCATCAACTGGTATGCCAACTAGAACGCAACAGTCAGATATTTTATCTTCAGCATATGCTTCTCATGGTGATACTACACAAATACTCCTTTTTCCTTCTGACCCTAAAGAATGTTTTGAAATGTCTGTGGATGCCTTTGATATAGCTGAAAGACTTCAAACTCCTGTAATATTTATGAGTGATTTGGATATTGGTATGAATGATTGGGTGGTTGATGAATTAACTTATGATGATAAGCATAATTTTGATAGAGGTAAGGTCTTATCGGCTAAAGATCTTGATTCAATTGAAATGTGGGGAAGATATTTAGATATTGATGGTGATGGAATTCCGTATAGAACTATTCCAGGGACACACCCAAGTAAAGGATCTTTTTTTACTAGAGGTACTTCCCATGACGCTTTTGCTGGATATACTGAAGATGGAAGAATTAATGCTGAAAATCTTTTGAGAATTACAAAAAAATTCAACAAATCGACAAAATATTTACCTAAATCAATTAGAAGAAATGCAAAAAATAAAACCGATGTTGGGTTAATTTATTTTGGTTCTACAACCCCTGCCGTTGATGAAGCAATAGATTACTTAAGTGAGGAAGGTTACGATATAAATAAGATTCGTATTCGCTCTTTTCCATTTGATAAGACTCTTGAAAATTTTATCAGTGAAAATGATCACTTATTTATTCTTGAACAAAATAGGGATGCACAAATGAAATTTTTAATTTCAAATGAATTAGAAGTAGATATAAATCAATTTGTTTCCATTTTAAATTTTGATGGAAGTCCATTAACTGCAAAATTTATTGTTGATGAATTTAAATCAAAAGTTAAGAACAATAAAAAAATTATAGCAAAAGTTAAAAAATCAAGAACAGCGGCGTAAAAAATGAGTTTCATAAAAAAACCAAATGCTAGACACCCCAATTTACCAAAAAATAAACTTGGTTTAACAAGAAGGGATTATGAGGGGGCTTTATCTACTTTATGTGCAGGATGCGGTCATGACTCAGTATCTTCTGCTATTATTGAAGCATGTTTTCAATTATCTATACCTGCTCACAGGTTAGCGAAACTCTCTGGCATTGGATGCTCTTCGAAAACACCTACATACTTCTTGAATAAATCTCATGGTTTTAACTCTGTGCATGGAAGAATGCCATCAGTTGCTACTGGAGCTAATCTAGCTAATAGAGATTTATACTATCTAGGTGTATCTGGCGATGGTGATACGGCATCAATAGGATTAGGTCAATTTTGTCATATTATGCGTAGACGATTAAATATGGTTTATATATGTGAAAATAATGGAACATATGGTTTAACTAAAGGTCAATTTTCAGCCACTAATGATAAAGAATCAAAGAGTAGAAAAGGCGTAGATAATATGTTTGAATCAATTGATCTAGCTGCTCTTGCTATTCAATTAGGTGCAGGATTTGTTGCACGTAGTTTTTCTGGAGATAAAGATCAATTGATACCCTTAATTAGGGCAGCACTTAGTTATAAAGGTTTTGCATTTATAGATGTAATTTCACCTTGTGTTACATTTAATAATCATGCTCAGTCAACTAAGAGTTATGAATATTTCAGAGAGCATAACGAAGCTGTTGGTTTCCTTGATGTTATTCCTGAAAATGAAGAAATTTCTGTTAACTATGCAGAAGGCAAATCAATTGAAGTTAATGTTCATGATGGATCAAAGATGTTGCTTCATAAATTAAACAAGAGCTATGATCCAGGTAGCAGAAGAAAAGCAATTGGTAAGATTAATGACTCACGTGACAAAGGAGAAATTATTACCGGGTTAATATATCTAGATCAAAACGAAGAAGATCTTCACGATACCCTTCTTACAACTGAAAAACCTCTAAACCAGCTTAAGAAAAAAGATCTTTCCCCAGGTCTTAAAAAGCTTCGACAAGTTAATAAGAGCTTTTCTTAGCCTGCTTTCGTATCAACTTTTTCATTCCAATCTTGTTGGCTTATCCATTCACTAAAAGGTGTAAGTTCAATTGGTATTTCTTTCAAAACAGGCGCCATATCAACTTTGAAAGGTTTGTGTTCAGACACATTATTAAATTTATAAAAGTCTGACATACTTTCAATAAAAGCGTCTCTATTTTCAGATCGACCACCTCTCATATCTTCATCAATATCTGAAAAAAAGATATCATAGAGTCTATTAGAGAAATCAACTAAACTTAACTCTTCATATTTGATAGGCTTGCCAAAGTGACCTGATAGAAGATCTGCAACTCTCGGAGGAGTAAATACTTCAGGTCCACCAATATTTATATTTCTACCAATTAAGTCATCTCTATCAATAGCAGCAATCATAAATTTTGCTACATCATCAAGACATATCCAACTTGCTTCAAGATTAGGGTTGTGAGGATATGTATATAAATTGTTATTCATTATATCTTCTCTAGCCCAATCAGTTAAAAGATTATCCATAAATAGAACTGGTTGAAATGTAGTAGTTTGAACTCCTGCTTGTTTTAAAGTATTAATCATTAATTTAACGCTATCATAGCCAACTTGTCCTACATCACCTAATTCTTCAGGAGGACCCCAGCAGCAAGTATTATAAATAAGTCTTCTTACATTAGCCCTTTTTGCTGCAGAACCTACTGTGGCTGCGAAATCAAGAGCTTTATGTGACTCTTCAAATGAAGGTCTAGTATAAAATACTGAATCAGCCCCTAAACATGCTTCATAAACTGAGTCCGGATCATTGTAGTCAGCGCTAACCACTTCAATATCATCAAATTGACTTAATCTTTCAGGATTTCTTGTTGTTCCTCTTACTTCATATCCAGCTTTTATAAGTTGTCGAACCTGAGCTAGACCTGGTCTTCCACTTGCGCTTAATACAGTAACTAATGCCATAATTTCCTCCTAACCTATTTCTGAAATATGTCTTACGGGATTTGTACCATCCCATTCTAATGACGCTTTGTAAATATATGAATAAAAATTTTTTAGTGAATCATTATTTTCGTAAATTTCATAAAAATGACCAATTTCTTTTCCTGGATCAAACCAAGAAAATCTCATTCCATTCCTATCACCTGCTCTAGCAAAAAGAACTTCTTTACAATCCTGTTTTTTCAATTCTTCACTTTCTTGAACAAAGTCATCAGCAATCCAAGCAATATGATGAATTCCATTATTATATGAATTTACTTTTGAGTGATCATTTATAAGTTCGATCATAAGGTTTTCCTTCCATCCATATGCAGATGAGTGATCAAATTTTTTTTCAATACCATTAATTTTGGATTCGGAAACTTCTATGTGCTTATTGTAGTAAAAAGGTCCAATATTAAATCTTTTTGACCATTTTTTTGCTTCTAAAACAATATCTTCCACCCCATAAGCAATTTGTATAATAGGTTTGTTTGAACTGAACATGTTATTTTGTTTTTTCTAAAAACTTTTTTACCGCTTCTTTATGCTCTTCAGTTTTCCAGCATTCCCTTAATAATGCACTTTCACGCTCCTGTGCTTTTTCTAAATCAACCTCACTTCCATTAAGGCTTAATAGTTCTTTAACCATTTTTAGCTGAGGATTAGGATTAGTTCCTATTTCATCAGCTTTACTCATTGCTTCTGGTAAAAGTTCATCCTCTGATGTTATAAAATCAATTAAATTAGATTCTTTAGCTTCTTCAGCTTTTACCAATCTACCAGATAAACACATTTCACTAGCTTTACCAAAACCCATTCTTTGTACTAAGAAATGGCTACTTGCTAATTCAGGCACCAAACCCATTTGAATAAAGAACATTCCAAACTTTGCCTTTTCAGATGCCATAATAATATCAAAAGGTAAAACCATTGTAATTCCTATACCAACAGCAGCACCATTCACTGCAGCAATCATAGGTTTTGACTCTCTAATTAATTTGACCCAATTTACATGCTTGGGCATGCCTCCACTACCTGATTGAGTATCATTACCTGGATCTTTTCCATCTATTCTTGTTTGAAAAGTTTCTTCAATATCTGCACCTGCGCAGAAACCTTTTCCTGCGCCAGTCATAACTATCGCCCCAACTGAACTATCTTTATTAGCTTCATTTATAGCTGAAGCAAGTTCTTCGGCCATAAAAGGAGTCCAAGCATTTAATTTTTCAGGTCTATTTAATGTAATTAAAGCTGAATTATTTTTCTTTTCATATAATATTGTTTCAAAGTTCATAGTGTTTCCTTTCAATATTAAAGTGGCGGATTTTTCTCAAATGTTGGTAGTTTTTCATCTACTGGATCCCAATGATTTGCGGTATCACTCCAAAAATTTGATTCAATTTTAAGCCAAGAAGAATCATCTAAACTTCCAGCCTTTATAAATTTGATATCAGGTTGTTCTGAAACATAGCTAATTATTGGCGATCCACAATCTGGACAAAATCCCCTATGAACATTTGAACCATCATGACCAATTACAGAATAAATTTTATAATCTTCATTTATTTTTAAACTTTTTGATGGAATGTAAACAATTGTAGCTTTTCCACTACCTGTTGCTTTTTGACAATCTTTGCAATGACAATTTCCCGCTGAAATTACATCCTCTTTTTTAAATTCGTATCTAATTTTACCGCATAAACAACCGCCTTTTATCATTTTTTCTCCATATATAGATTTATTTTTGCTAAATCATATTTTACTACACGATAATTTTATAATACATTCAATATATTTTTAGGGGGTTAGATGTGAATCAGGAACAAATTGATCAACTCAAAGATCTAATAGATTATGAGAGAAAAAGAAAATCTCCTCCAAAGGATTTCCCCAAGCTCCCTGATCTGCCTGGTAAACGTTACACAGATAAAGAGTTTTTTGATCTTGAAAAAGAGTATTTATGGAAGCAAAGTTGGTTGCTTGCAGGACACCTTGATGAAATCCCTGAGGTTGGAAGTTACAAATTATGGGATAAGGCAGGGCAACCTGTTATTTTGGTAAGAAAAAGTAAAGAAAATGTAACTGCATTTTATAATATGTGTAGACATCGAGGTGCAGCAATAGTTCTAGATGAGTTTGGTCGATCAGATAAATTAGTTTGTGGGTATCATGGTTGGACATATGATCATGATGGGAATTTGATAGGAAAAAGAGATCCAAAAGATTTCGTTGATTTTGATGATTCATGTAGAAGTCTTCACAAGGTTAAGGTTGAACTTTTAGGGAATTTAATTTTTGTGAACTTTGACTTAGATGCGGAAAGTCTAAAAGAGAATCTTGGTGTTATATATGATGAAATTCAAGAATTTCAATTTGAGAATTTAAGTCTCATTGATCACTATACTTATAAACTAAAATGCAATTGGAAAATTGCTTTAGAAGCAAACATGGAAGTCTATCATGTTCAGTCTATACATCCGGAAACTGTTCACACGGGCTTAGATTATACTGGAAATGTAAACACATTTTATCCAAATGGGCACGGTAGAATGGTTGCTCCAAGTAGAACTTTTCCTGATCTTCCTGAGGTTGCTTTAAAAGCAAATCCTGATGCCTTTAAACAAGATAATGGAAAAAAAGGCAAACCATCAAAATATTATAAAAACCAAACCTATAAAGTTGAAGATAATAGACCAGAAATCGAAACATGTGGTTATATTGCAAGGACATGTACTCAATCTTATAATTTAGTTCCTAATTTTGTATCTCCTATGTCGGAAAAAGGTTTTCCAATTTTATTATGGTGGCCAACGGCAATTGATGAATGTATTTTTGAAGTTTTTTGGGTAGCTCCGCATTGGGGGAAAGGAAAAAGACCAGAAATTTGGGATATTGCGATTGATGGTTTCAATAAAGTTCTTGATGAAGATCTTCACTTTGGTGGTTGGATCCAAAAAGCCGTTGATTCATATGTTTTTGATGGCGTCCCTTTAAGCTATCAAGAAGCAAGAATATATCACTGGCATGAGCAGGTAGATAAGATAATTGGTTTAAATAGAATTCCTAATGATCTTAAAGTTGAACCTAAGATAACTGAAGAATGGACTCATCCGAACGATAATAAAAAAAGGCTTGAGGAATATCGTACCTTTAAAAATTCTTAAGCTTTATCTTTCAAATCACTGTCTATTAAAACCGCTATAAGCAATGCTGGCTCATCACCATTATTAACCCACGCGTGATTTGTGCCTCTCTGTACAACAACATTAAATGGTTTGAGTCTTACTTCATCTTCATCAAGTAATAGAGTTACATCCCCGCTCAATAAAATTATGTAATCAATAGTTTTTGTTTTATGCATTGCTGGGTGTCTTGATGTATCAATTCTTTCATGCGCTGCGCCCATTAATTCAAATGCCCTAGCTGTAGCTTCTTCTAGCTTTTCTCTTGGTATACCTTCAGGTGTTGGTTTGATGGCAAAGTAACGAAACTTTGTTCCATTTTTAGGAGGTGATAAAATAACATCGATATCAGCTCTATCTTTATCATCTAAAGAGTTTATTTGTTCTCCATCAGTATTCCAAATTTCAAATAATCCTCCAACATCTTCACCTAATATTCTTGCAGGAGGACCATCAATAGAAATTATTGATCTTCCTTTTTCATTATGACCAGTAATAATTCTCCTGAGATTTTCCATTTTCATACCTTTTTTTGATGATAGAATTTTAAATAAAAAAATATGCTTTAGGAAATAAAATATTGGTCTTTAGATCAAAAATAAAAGTTATCCACACTATTATGTATAGAAAATATTTTTTTATACTGAATGTGTGTAACAAAATAATAATAAATAAAAAAAAATCGTTGATAACGATTCTCAATAGTGCGAAATTTTTTTTTGGGTTTTTAACATGGGAGTTTCTAATGAATAAATCTATATTTACTTTTGCTTTATCGCTAATTTTTTTATCAACCACTAATCTTACTTATGCAGATGATCATCAGCCAGTAGGCCCCGCTGCAGTTGAAATGCTTGCATGCAATTTTAATGATGGAAAAACCGTTAGTGATTTAAATAAAGTTGTTAAAGATTGGGATAAGTGGGCTGACAGGAAAGGCCACAAATATTCTGCTTGGTCAATGACACCATTTGCAGTAAGTCAAACAATGTTATCTTTTGATTATATATGGTTTGGATTCAGTCCAAATTTTGAAACTTGGGGAAAAGATATTGAAGGTTGGATTCAAGAGGGTGAACAAACAATAGGACAAAAATTTAATGAAGTGTCTACATGTAGTCCACGTTCTTTATTTGCTGTAATTCCAGCAAGACAAGTTGATTGGGATCAAGACACAACTAAGAATAATCCTTTTCAACTATCAAATTGTAAATTTAGAGACGGTAAAAATATGGCTGATTTAATGAAAGCAGCAGGAGAGTTCAATAAATATATTGAAACAACAGGTGCTGATCCACTTATTGCTATATTTGTTCCTGACGCTGGTAATGAATTAGATATTGATTGGGATATTAAAGTTGGCGCAGGTTGGTCTAATTATGAAGAAATGGGAAAAGCTAGGCAAGCTGGTTATCAAACTGGTAATACCGCTCTTCAGGATACTTGGGGTTCAGTTTTAGACTGTGATAGCCCAAGAGTTTACATAACAAATTTATTACGTAATGGCGATGAATAGTTAAGGGAAATATTATTATGAAAAAATATCTAACTTTAGGCTTTTTAGCTTTTTTTGGTTTTACTAATTTTGTTTTTGCTGATGACCATGAGTCCAGCGAGACAGAAGTTTTTAATCTTCAGGTTCAACTTTGTACTTTAACTGAAAATACATCAATTAAGCAGTATGATGAAATGATAGATGATTATGTCAAGTGGTCTAAGAAACATGATGTAGAATTGTATTTTGCAAGGCAAACACCTCTTTATCCTCACAATAGTTGGTTTGATTCGGGATATGATTTTATGGAACTTTTATACTCTACTCATGCTGTAAGTGGCAGAGGTTGGGATAAATGGTTAGGAACCAATGACGGACAAAAGTTAAACGAGAGATGGCAAAAAATGGCTGAATGCAGAGTTAAACAAGCAGCTTCATTAACACATTATATAAATCAAGAAGAAATTAATAAAGAGAGCGATAGAATAGTTGCATGGAATTGGTGCTCACTAAATGATGGTGTTACTTGGGAAGATATTCTTGCTGAGCATGATAGAACTGCTAAAGTTCTTGAAGAAGATTCATTGGGCATTATTGGATGGGCAACTATTTATCCAAGAATTGGCGCAGATGATGCACCCGGTGATTTTGCTCATATAGTTGTGTATCCCGATGTAGAGGCAGCTCAAATTTATCAGCAGGCACAATCTGATGGTGGCTGGAAAGACTATAGAGATTACCAAAAAGATTTTGCTACTTGTCGTGGTGACGCTTTTATGATTGAGCAAGTAATTAATAACCCTAATAATTAAAAGGAAAAAATAATGAAAAAATATATAACTCTAGGCTTCATAGCCTTTTTTGCTTCTACTAGTTTTATTTTTGCTGATGATCATGGGCAGCCAGAATATTTTAATTTTCAGGTAAATTTATGTAAATTAAATAAAGGCTCCTCAATTGATAAATATAGTGATTCAGTTAATGATTATATTGAATGGTCAAAAGAAAATGATGTAGAGGTTTATGTTGCAAGACAAACTCCAATTTTTCCTAACGATAATTTTACTTCCGATAGAGGTTTTGATTTTCAAGAAATACTAGCAGGATCTCATGAGGTTACCGGTAAGGCTTGGGATTTATGGAGAGGAACTAAAGAAGGACAAAAACTTGCAGAAAATTGGCAAAAAAATGCTGAATGTTATGTAAAGTGGGGTCATGCATATCCTCAGTATGTAGATCAAGAGGCTTTAGCGAATGATGATGATAGAGTGGCTAGTTGGAACTGGTGTTCTCGTAATGAGGGCGTTTCATATGAAGATTTACAAGCCCAACATGAAATTATGGTTAGTGAAGTAGAAAAAGATTCTAATGGGCTAAGTGGATGGATAATTATGGCTCCTCAAACTGGTGCAGCAAATGCACCAGGAGATTTTGCTCATATTGCTATATTTAAAGATATTGAGTCTTACATGGAATATAAAGAATCTTTCGCTTCTGGAGGTTGGAAAGGTTATGTAGATTATAATGAAAATTTCGCCTCTTGTAGAGGTGAGGAACTATTTTCTGATATCGTATTAAATGATCCAAATAATTAAAAGGAGAAAAAAATGAAATATATTTTAACTATTGCTTTAACATTTTTTATTTTTACAGGAAATGTAAAGGCAGCACCTTTACATGCATATTATTGTTTTAATGCTCTTGAAACAGCTAATAATGTTGTAAATGCATTTGATAATTTTTTAAATTCAAACTCTTCAGAAGGTATGTCAACACATAGGCTTTATGCTTTTCCTTTAAATGGAGAGAATAACATCACTCACTGTATGGTTGCTGAACATTCAGGACCTGATCAATTTGAGAATAATAATAATATTGTAAATGGCTCTACAGAAGGTCAAGCCCTTTTATCATTATTAAATCAAAATGTTACTTGGGTACTTAATGGGGCAGGAACACCCATTCTTTCTGCTGGAGAGCAAGATCCAAATGCGCCTGTAGGAATTTTGATTGATATTAAAGCAAAAGATAATGCCGCATTTGTCAAAAGTCTTGGTAAGTTTCTAAATAGTGCTAACCCAAATGGAAGTATTACTGTATTTGAAGATACATTTACAGGTGTTGATAATCGAACTCATTATGTTGTTATTAATGGTTCTTCTCTTGAAGAAGCTATGTCTAATCTTGATAGTTCATTAGCTACACCAGAAGGTCAAAGCTATCTTCAAAGAGCTAATAAATTTAGAAAAGTAATGTCTCGTTCTTTAATATATTTAGTAAAGAGCTGGGAGAAATAAATTAAATAAAGAAACTTAACTTTTATAAAAAACCCTACTATCTTGGTAGGGTTTTTTTTTGGGGAAAAAAATTGTCTAATAATACTGTCTGGCCAAAAAAATCATATGCTTGGTTTGTTACGATTATTTTATTAATAACTTATACCGTTTCATTTATTGATCGAGCGATAATAAATTTTCTTTATGATCCCATTAAAAAGGACTTAGGTTTATCAGAAACTGAAATGGGTTATATAGGGGGCTATGCTTTCGCTTTGAGTTATATTTTGCTTAGTTTACCTGTAGGCAGAATTGTAGATAAATTTAATAGAATATTTGTTTTAATTTTTGGAGTAGTTTTGTGGAGCTTCGCAACTGCCGCCCATGGTTTTTCAAGAGATTATTATTCTTTATTTATTTCAAGGTCTGGTGTTGGAGCAGGCGAGGCATCTGTAACGCCTGCTGCATGGTCAATAATTGCTGATTTATTTAGACCTGAAGATAGAGCATTCCCAATGAGTTTCTATCTAATGGGACCTTATGTAGGGCAGGGTATCGCATTATTCTTTGGTGCATTCATAGCACAAATTTTTGTTGAGCCAGTTCATTATCTGGGAATCACTTTCCAACCATGGCAAATGACTTTTATATTGGTTGCGATTCCAGGAATTTTTATTGCAATTATTTTATTTTTTATGCGTGACCCGAAAAGGCAAAATAAAGAAGAGAATATAAACACCAATTATACATTTAAAGATGTTTTGAACTATATAAAAAATAACTTTATTCCCTATTTTACATTATTGATAGGTGCTGCATTAATAGTGATACTTTTATATGCATATCAATTTCAGATTCCAACTTATATTTATAGAGTGCATGGGTGGGATTTGTCCAAAATTGGATATCAGTTTGGTCTTGTAACGATTTTGTCAGGTTGCTTAGGCGTTTTATCTGGTCCAATTTTAGAGAAATACTTTGCAAAAAGAGGCTTTGTTAATTCTTGGATATTTGTTTTTCTAATATCCTCTGGTTTTCTCGCAATTGTTGCTCCTATGATTTTTTACTTTTTAACTGATGTATATTTCTTTTCATTATCATTAGTACTTGTATGTATGTTCTTTGTAGGTTTTTTTATTACATTACCTATGTCAGTATTTGCTTTAGCCCTACAAAAAATTACACCTTCACAATTTAGAGGTTCGATTGCAGGGATATATGTTTTTGTAATGAATATATTTGGATTAACTTTTGGATATAATATTACACCTTATTTTACTGAATTCATTTTTAAGAATGATAATTTGATTAATTTATCCCTTGGAGCAACTTTTTTAATTTTTGGACCATTATCTTTTCTCATATTTCTATTTGGCCGAAATACTTTTAATAAAGCTTTACTAGAAAATAATAATTAATTCTGCTTAGATGATTTTTGAAATAAATTCATTTTAATTATTAAAATTTATTCATTCGGAGAAATAGATAATGTCACAAATTGATGAAGAAAAGTTGATGGAGTTAACTGGAAAAGTTTTTGAAAATGTTTCCGCAGCAGGGAGTTTATTAATTGCATATATTGGGGATCAAGCGGGAGTATATTCTGCCCTAGATGAATACGGTCCATGCTCTTCTGAAGTCCTGGCATCTAAAGCCAAACTTGATGAAAGATACTTAATAGAATGGTTATCAGCCAATGCTGCTATGGGTTACATCACCTACGATGAGAATAGTCATGAGTTTAGTTTAACTCCAGAGCAAGCTGCTATTTTTGCTCATGAAGGTGAGCCAACATGTATGCAGGGTTTATTCCAGGGTATAGTCGCACAATACGCAACTCACGACGTTGCATTAGATGTTTTTAAAACTGGAAGAGGGAGACCATGGGAAGAGCATCATGAATGTTGCTTCTGTGGTACTGATAGATTTTTTAGACCTATTTATGTGACTAATCTTTTAGAAAACTGGATACCATCTCTTGATGGAGTAAAAGAAAAACTTGAAGCTGGAGCATCTGTTGCTGATATAGGTTGTGGCTTGGGTTCTTCTTCAATCCTTATGGCAAAAACCTTTCCTAATTCTAAAATATATGGGTATGATTTCCATGAACCGTCAATTATTAAAGCAAGAGAAAAGGCACAGATAGAGGGTGTAGATAATATTGAATTTGCTGTCTCTGACGCAAAAAATATACCAGAAAAAGGATATGATTTTGCATGTATATTTGATGCTTTGCACGATATGGGCGACCCTGTTGGAGTATCGAAAGCCATTTTAAACACACTTAATGATGACGGAACTTTTATGCTCGTTGAACCCTTCGCTAATGATGAATTGAAGGATAATCTTAATTCACAATCTGGGCTTTACTATTCTTTTTCAACTTTGATATGTGTTCCAACATCTAGAGCACAAGAAGTCGGATTACAACTTGGTGCTCAAGCTGGAGAGAAAAGGTTACGCTCAGTTCTCAATGAAGCTGGATTTGTAAATATTGAAAGAAGATGTCTTGATATTGAATCAAATATTGTTCTGGAAGCCAAAGCTTAAGTTAGGATAAACTTTCAGCGACCTTTGAAGCAAAGTATGTTAAGATACAATCTGCACCTGCTCTTTTAAAAGATAAGAGAGACTCTCTGATGATATCATTACTTAGTAGTTCTGTGTCTACAGCATTTTTGAGCATTGAATATTCACCACTTACTTGATAGGCAAAAGTTGGAACCTTAAATTCATCTTTGACAGCCTTGATAACATCTAGGTAGGGCATTCCAGGTTTAATCATAACAATGTCAGCACCTTCTTGAATATCTAAAGCAACTTCATGTAAAGCCTCATTAATATTCCCAACGGGCATTTGATATGTGTCTTTAGTTTTGTTACCAAAAAATTTTGCTGATTCTACTGCATCTTTAAAAGGCCCATAAAATTTTGAACTAAATTTTGCTGAATAAGCAAGTATAAGTGTATTTATAAAATCATTTTGTTCTAGTGCATCTCTAATTACTTTAATTCTTCCATCCATCATATCTGAAGGAGCAATTATATCTGTTCCTGCTTTAGCTAAGACAAGTGCCTGCTCTCTTAAAGCTGGGAGTGTTAAATCATTATCCACATCACCAGACTCATTTAGTAATCCGTCATGTCCATGATCAGTGTAGGGATCTAATGCTACATCTGCTATAACCACCAAATCGGGATAACTTTTTTTTATTGAAGATATAGTCTCGCAAATAAAATTATTTTCGATTGTTGCTTGCGAGCCTATTTCATCTTTTTTTTCTTCATTAATTACTGGAAAAACTGCTATTGATTTTATACCTAAATCTATAATTTTCTCTATTTCGTCATTCAAAATATCAAGACCTAAACGATTTATTCCAGGCATTGATTTAATGGCTTCTCTGCCCTCTAAATCTTCTTTTATAAATATAGGTTGTATGAGATCTGCTTTTGATAACGTTGTTTCCGCAAGCATTTCTCTCAAGGCAGAATTTTTCCTAATTCTACGCATCCTTGTATTTGGATATGATCTTTCTATTTTCATTATTCTTTAATCTAGTTTTATATCAATTAAGTCAAGTTTAAGGCTTAATCATTATGGTTATCATTTATTTCTAGGAATTAATGGTGGAGCCAGACGGGATCGAACCGACGACCTCCTGCTTGCAAAGCAGGCGCTCTCCCAACTGAGCTATGGCCCCATATTTGAATATGCCTTTATAAATCAACAAAGATATGATCTCAATAAAAAATTAACCCCTTAAAAAAACAGGGACGCCATTACTAGATTCCTCAATTGAAAAACTGTATCCTTCTTCAGAAAATGAATGGATGTCATGCTCTTTTTTAATCTTATTTTTGACTAACCAAGATGCCATGTAACCTCTAGCTTTTTTTGCATAAAAGCTAATTATTTTAAACTTTCCATCTTTCCCTTTATCTTTAAAAACAGGGGAAACAACATTAATATCATCCGATAAAGACTGAACTGAGTCATAATATTCGTTAGATGCTAAATTGATTAATAGATTGGAGTTCATATCATTAAGTTCTTTTTCAATTATTTTTGAAATATCTTTTCCCCAAAAATCATATAAATCCGATCCTTCTTGTGTCTTAAGTTTTGTGCCCATTTCTAGCCTATAAGGCTCAATTAGATCTAATGGTTTTAAAATTCCATATAATCCGGAAAGAATTCTCAAATGTTTTTGTGCAAAGTTAACATCTTTTTTTGTTAGATTATTAGCGTCTAAACCCTGATATACATCTCCTTTAAAAACATAAATTGACTGCTTTGCATTTTCTGAAGGCTTTTTTTGAGCACTCCAGCTTTTATACCTTGAAACATTTAAAGAGGTAAGCTTATCGCTTATTTTCATTAAACTTGATATATCCCGAGGTTTCTTTTTTTTCAGTTCATCAATTAATTTTTTTGATCTATTAAGAAATACAGGAGATGAAAAATCGCTTAAATTTTTAGACGATTCGTAATTTAAGGTTTTAGCAGGTGATAATAAAATAATCATTTCAAATCCTATTAATTATAAAGAGATAATAAATTTAAAAGACATTCTAGTAAATCCAAATTTTAGGTCTTTTTATCGCATATGATTAAATTATAACCACTACATATAGTTATCCACAAATTTATAAATCTATATGTAGAAAATTAGAATTTTACTAAAATAAAAGTTGAAATTAAAACATATATGTAAGAGAATCTGTTATCTTAAAAAGATATAAAATAATAAAATAACTTTGTGGGGAGGTTAACACAATGAACTTATTTAAAGGATTAACTTTATCTTTATCAATTTTTCTATCGATATTTCTATTTAATACATCTTTCGCTCAAGAAGGAGCAAGTAGCAGATTAGAAATTGAAGAAATTATTGTTACAGGAACAAAAAGAGATATTGGACAGCAAGATGCTGCTATTGCAGTTTCTGCTATTACTGAACAAGCATTTGCTAATCAAAATGCAAATGACCCAAGGGCGATTGCAAGTTTAGTTCCAAATGTAACCTTAACACTTCAGCCAGCATTTAATGCTGTAGCAGGTGGAATTAGAGGCACAGGAAGTATATCAATTCTTGTTACTGAAGATCCTTCAGTTGCATTTTTGGTTGATGATTTTGGCCTTAACCACGTGCAATCTCAATTTATTGAAATGTTCGATATTGAACAAATTGAGGTTTATAGAGGTCCTCAAGGAACTCTGTTTGGTAAAAATGCTACAGGTGGTGTGATATCAGTAACTACAAAAAAACCTGTTCTTGACGAATGGTCAGGTGAATTTAGCGCAATGGCGGGTCAATATGATTGGAATGAAGGAAGCATAAATAAATTTAAACTTGCTCTTAATGCTCCAATCATTGAAGGAAAAGTAGCTATGCGAGTTGCTGCGATTTGGGATAAAAGCCAAGGTTTTTATACAAATTCTAAACCGGCTGGTGATTTTCCTGGACCAATTGTTCTTAATCCAACCGCAGCTTGGCCGGATGATGGAACAAGCTTATCGAATGTTGGTGACGGTGGAGATCTTGGTGGTAAAGATGTTTTAGCAGCTAAAGTTAAATTTCTCTTTGAACCAAATGCAAGTTACTCTGGTCATTTAATATTTGAAGTAAGTAAAGATGATTCAGGTGCTCCTCCTACAGTTAATGAAACAGAATGTCCTGGTGGTCAGTTATTCTGCTTATTAGGTTTTCCAGGAATTCAAACTCCTTCACCTAATTGGGGTGGAGAGACATGGAATAATCCATATGCTACTGGAGAGAGCTACCATTGTAATTCCGTAATATCTATTTGTAAGGGTCATAGAATGGATAGTAAGGGTATTTATTTTAACCAAACTTTTGCAATTGGTGACAACTTTACTTTAAAATCAATAACAGGTTATAGAAATCATGAGGAGAGGAATGCTAGTACTTATACTGGTGAAGCTTTTGCAAGTTTATATGATGCTTCTAGAAACACTGAGAGAGACCAAATGCAACAAGAATTTCGTCTAACAAGTGAATATGATGGTCCTTTTAATTTTACAGCAGGACTGAGTTATGCTGAAGACAATCTTAACTTTGCGGCTTATGCTGCTGTTGGTCTTCAATGGTTCCTTGGTGTACCGGGATGGATACATACTGATTATTCATCAACTGCTACTCATCAAAATCGAACAAGTAAAGCGTATTATTTTGATTTCACTTATGAATTAAATGAGGCTTGGAGAATTTCTGCTGGTATTCGTGAAACAGAGGATGAAAAGCAATTTGTTCGTGAAACAGGAACTCTTGGTAATAATGCTTTAGGCAGACCAAATAATAATATTAGCACAGGTGGATATACTCGTGATGATGATGTTGCTTTATACAATACTGACTGGTTGTCATGTGATTTGAGAACAATCTGTGTTGATAACAAAGACGATTGGAGTGAAACAACATACAGATTTGTTGTTGATTATACAATGAATGAAGATGTCATGTTCTACGCATCATTAGCAACAGGATTTATGGCTGGTGGTTACACTGAAACTTGCTCAACGACATATTCTTGCGCTTATCCTTATGATCCAGAAACTAATACGAATATTGAACTTGGTATGAAGGGTGACTTTATGGATGGTCGTTTAAGACTAAATGTAGCTATCTTTAATACTGAGTTTGAAGATCTACAAAGAAATCAGGTTCTTCCATTGCCAATTCCGCCTTATCAGGAAACTGTAAAGGTTAATGCTGGTAAATCTACAAACGAAGGTTTTGAGCTAGAGTTTAATTATCTCGCTACAGACAATCTTCGTATTGATGGTAATGTAGCTGTAATGGATCACAAATATGATATCTTTGTTTGGGACGAAACACCAAATGATGGCATTGACAATCCTACTGATTTTAGTGGATTTGGTTTACCTTTCTCACCAGAATTAAGTTGGTATCTATCTTTCACATATGACCAGGAATTAGGTGATATGGGTTCGATAACATATAACCTTAACACTTATTTCCAAGATGAGGCTGAAACGCAACCTACTAATCCGATTTACAGTCAACTTGAAGAGAGAACAATTATAAGTGCTAATGTAACTTGGAGAGATGCTGCTGATCAATATTATGTTAAATTGTGGGGACAGAATTTAAATGATGAAATGTACAGAGATGGATCTAATAATGTTGCCGGTCTTTGGAACTTCACATTATACGGACCACCAATGTCTTATGGTATTGAGGCTGGAGTTAAATGGTAAATTTAACTAAATAAAAAAAAGAAAAACCCCAGTTTAGCTGGGGTTTTTTTATGGAAAACCGATACCAGGTACTTCAACTTGAAAAGATTCTATTCTGCCTTCCTTTTTTTCAATACAGGATTTCATATCCGAGCTCCCTGATGTGCAAACAAATAATGTTTTTCTGTCTTTTCCACCTAAAACACAAGCATAGGCATTTGTTTGAACACCTATTTTATCAACTATGATGCCGCCTTCTTTTATTCGAAGGACTTCATTTGTACTTGGAGAGGCCATCCAAATAGCATTTTCTTCATCAAGACATATACCATCAGGAACTGGTGTATAGTTTTTCTCTATATTTGTTAAATCAGCCCATACTCTTCTGTTTGATAATGATCCATCATCATTAATATCAAAAGCAGTTAATTTTGCCGCGTAAGTTTCACCTATTATTAAAGTTTTGTTATCTTCTGTTATGATTGTTCCATTAGGGAAATAGAGATCATCTGCAGCTATTATAGGCTTCTCATTTGGCCGAACAAGAATGAGATTTGTTGATTTGATACTTTCATTATTACGACTGTTAAAACCAAAATTCCCAATATACGCATTCCCATTAGTATTCACTATCATATCATTACAATGAAAATTGGCATATTCAGAACAGTCTGCATATTCTGTTAATGTATTATCTTTATATGCTAAAACTTTTTGATCAATCATAGAAACAACAAGAAGAGTTCCATCAGGCAACCAACCTAAACCAGATGGCTGGTTAGGTACTTTAAGTATACTATCGCAGTTCCCTAAGGGGTCTGTAGCGTAAACTTGATGCGTAAAAAAATCTGAAAAATATAATTTATCCTTATACCATCTTGGACCTTCAGGAAAAGTTAAACCATCTACTACAACTCTATTTTCTCTCATCACAGAGAAAATATAGAACAAAATGTTATTGTTTTAAATTATTGTTTGAATTGAGATTGTGAAATTCCGAAGAATTTTGAAAGTTTTTCTATAAACAAAAATATAGCAATTGAAGTCATTTCTCTCTCATATTGGATTCTATCAACTTTTTTTCTTAGCTCTGGTTCTTTGAAATCTACTATATCTTTATTTAAATTCATTTTTCTTTCCTAAAGTTTTTTTGGGTAATCCCACCTTGAAGGGTTGGGAGGGGGAAGGATGGTAAGATTACCCAATACCGTTTGCTTTTCAGCTAAATTTTGTTAAATCAGTTAAATCAATATTGACTGATTGTCGAAACTATATAAAAACAGGTTGTATTGCTATGAGCACTGATGCAAATAAGAACACTAGTAGTATGTTTTTAAGTATTGACATTTTTTCTCCTATAAAATTATGTCAGTGAATTAATATTGACTTATATATAGTGATCTCCTATACATTTATCAAATGAATTATAAAAATGTAGAGTATTCATAAAATGAATTTTAATAACCTTGATTTAAATCTGCTTGTTGTCTTTGATTCAGTCTTTGATGAGGGCTCAATAACAAAAGCTTCTGATAAACTTAATTTGTCTCAATCTGCTGTAAGTAACGCTCTTAATAGATTGCGTTATACAATGAAGGATGATCTTTTCTTTCGATCAGGTGATCGCATGCAACCAACACCTGCAGCCTTAGAATTTGTTGGTCCTATAAAAAAGGCTCTCGAATTAATTGATGGAACATTAACACGTGAAGGTTTTAATCCAGCAGAGTCTGAAAAAAGTTTTGTTTTTTGTACACCTGATGTTGCTGCATCAAAAGTTGCCGCAAGGGTAGTTCAAACACTTCAAAAAGAAGCACCAAAAATAAAAATAACAAATATTGCTTTGCAAAATGGCGTTTTAGAAAGATTAAAAAATCATGATATTGATTTTATCTTGGCTGCCGATCCACACATGGTGCAGGAAATGGAATCACCTGTTGGGCAAAGATTTGATGAATACTTTGATAGTTTTGAAGTTTATCGAGATACCTACCGATGCGTTGCAAGGAAAGGCCATCCATTAATTAAAAATAATAAGATAAGTTTTGAAAACTTTTTAGCTGCAGACCATGTATTCATTAGTATAGATGGTATCAGTAATAGCCCTGTAGATGTGACATTAGCGAAAATGGGAAGAAAACGAAATAAAATGGTATCAGTGAATTATTATCAAGCTGCAATTGAAATAGTTCGCGAGACAGACTGTATTATATCATTATCAAGTAATGTCAGCGCCCTAGTAAATAACAAAGATGAATTTGATGTAGTTTCTCTACCATTTAAATCAGATGAATTTTCAGTGAAAATGATATGGAATAAAAGATCTACTGATGATCCAGCAAATGCTTGGATGCGAAGTGTTCTCTTTGGGGTTAAAGACGAAGTATTTCTATAATTTTTAAAATACTTTGTAATATTTCTGTAATATTAATCAATTATATTAACGCGCAATAAAATAGTTTGAACTTATGAAAAATAAGATTCTTTTTTTGTGTACAGGAAATTCTGCTAGGTCAATAATGGCTGAAGGCATTGCTAACAGCTTTGAGTTTGATGATCTATCCTTTCAGTCAGCAGGGAGTGATCCAGTTGGCGAAGTTAATCCATTTTGCATTAAAACACTCAAAAAATTTGCTATCAGTAAATCATATTTAAGAAGTAAATCTTGGGAAGAATTTAATATTGAAAAAAAAATAAGAGGATCTTGGTCACCTGATATTATAGTGACATTGTGTCAAAATGCCGAAGAAACATCATGTCCAGTTTGGCTTGGTGATATTCCGAAGATTTCATGGAATTTAGATGATCCAGCAATTTTTTCATCAGAAGATGAAGCTATGAAAGCTTTTGAAAATATTTTTATTATTTTGAGTTTACGATTTCAATTCTTAAAAGATGCTATTGCTTCAACTGAATTTATTGCCAAAAAAAAGGAATTTCAAGATTTGAAAAAGAGTGACCGAAGAAACCAAATTTCTTCGGTGATTAGTAATTATTTAATTGAGGCAGCAAATGACTAAAAAACTTCTTAGTGAATTAATTGGTACATTCTTTTTAGTTGCAACTGTTATTGGTTCGGGTCATATGGCTGAAAATTTATTTAATGATTCACCCGGCAACCAACTTATTGCAAATACATTAGCTACTGGTGTAATGCTTTTTGTTCTTATCAATATTTTTTCTACTTATTCAGGGGCACATTTTAATCCCGTAGTTTCATTTTGTTTTATGTTGAGAGGCGATTTAACAATTAAACAATTTATAAATTTTTCTACTGCTCAAATCTTTGGCGGAATTTTGGGTGCGATAATTGCAAATTATATGTTTACAGATTATCTATTTGTCTTTTCTCAGGTTGAGAGATATTCGGATAAGTTATTTATTAGTGAAATAATTGCTACATTTGGATTAGTAGCAACTATATTTGGACTAATTGAAGCAAATAAATCTAATACTATTGCTGCAAGTGTAGGATTATATATTTCTGGAGCTTATTGGTTCACTTCTTCAACTTCTTTTGCCAATCCTGCTGTTACAATATCAAGAGTTTTTACTGATAATTTTACTGGAATAAACCCAAATTCTATTTTGATCTTTATAATTGCACAAATAATTGGGGCTCTAATAGCATTTTATTTCATAAGGTTTTTGAACAAAAAATAATGTAAGTCATTTAACTGGAGAGTATTAATGATTATTTATGATCTAAGAGAATATAAGAAATTATCTCAGAAAGCATATGCAAATGAGAAATATCGTCTCCAAGTAGAGTTAGTAAAACTTCAGCAAGATGTTATTAATAACAAAAGAAAAATAGCCGTTATTTTTGAAGGTAGAGATTCAGCAGGTAAAACTGCAGCAATAAAGCAATTTTCTGAAAATTTAATACCTGATAAAATTTCTTATGTTCACTTGGGGGTTCCTACAAAAGCGGAGTCAAAGAATTGGTTTCATCGATATGAAAAAAAAATTCCAAAACCTGGTGAAATAGTTTTTTTTGATCGCTCATGGTATAGCAGAGCGTTAATTGAGCCAACTTTAGGATTTTGTTCTCAAAGGCAATATAAAAATTTTATGAATAGAGTTAACACATGGGAAGAAGAGCTCATGGATGATAAAGTTGAGTTGGTGAAGTTTTATTTATCTATTGATAAAGAATCTCAGCAACACAGGCTTAAATCTCGAAAAGATAGCCCAATTAAATATTGGAAATTTTCTGATACTGACTCTCAAATTGTGAATAAGTTTGATGTTTTTAAATTATATAAAGAACAAATGTTTGAAAGAACATCAACAAATAAAGCTCCGTGGGTTGTTATTAATGCTCATAATAAAAGATTAGCTAGAATTTCATCAATGCATTACCTCATAAATAAGTTGGAATATAATAAGAAAAAAGTTTTAAAGCCCAGAAATTTAGATAATGAATCTAGACATTATCAATTTATCTATGAGGGAGAAGTCTTTGAAAATTTGAATTATAATCAATACAAGATACTATCTAAATATCTTGGGTGATTCGTTTAAAATATCAGCAATAGATATAGGCTCAAATTCTATCAAAAATAGAATATATAATTATGACGCTGCATGTGAATCTTTATATGAAATCAAGGAATTAAGAAGAAGAGTACCATTACGACTAGCAAAAGATATTTATGATGGGTCCAATAAAAAAATTAAAAAGAAGACGATTAAAAAATTGGGTAAACTTTTAAAAGACTTTGAAAAAACAGCAAAAGACAATGGGGTTAATTATGTTCGAGCTTGCGCAACTGCTGCAATCAGGCAGGCAAAAAATAGAGGAAATATTATTAATGAGTTGAGAAAATTTTGTGACCTTGAAATAGAAGTTATCTCTGGTGAAGATGAAATCAAACTTATTAAGAATCTTGGTATTCCTAATAACACATTAATTGATAAAACAAATACAGAAAAAAATTATGTCATAGTTGATGTTGGCGGAGCTAGTACAGAATTAATATTTATTAAAGGAGGAAAAATTTTTGATTTAAAATCCTTTCCTATTGGCGGTGTTTCTTTATATCAGTCAAAAATCAATAAACTCAAATGGCAAGAAATGGGTAATTACTTATCAAATTTTGAAAATAAAAATTTTAATTATATGTTTGGTAGCGGTGGAGGAATAAGAGGTTTAATAAAAAAACAAAATAAAGATAATTTTAAAACTGAAGATTTTAATGATTTAATTTATTCTATTAGCTATCTCGATAAAAAGCGCACAAGTGATCTCCTTAATATTACCTTTGATAGAGCAGAAACTATAAAATATACTGGTTCAATATATCTATATATAGCTCAAAAGCTTAAAATAAAAAAAATTTATGCATTACCTTGGGGATTAATAGATGGAATAGCCTATTCGCAAATAAAAAAAGTTTTACCTAATGTTTATAAATATGACACATTGTGCGCTTAAATGTGTTAGCGAATTTGTTTGAATATTACTAACCTCCCCACAATGTTTTATTCAGCTTAAATAAGTTCAGGCCATCACTCTAGTGATGGCCTTTTTTTATAAATTTATTTATATGAATAGTTTATATTAAAATGTAAATCTCATGACATAATCTAATTAGCAAATTAAGATATTTTTTAATAAATGGAGAATATTTTGAAAAAAGAAACATATAATGTTGTTCAGTGGTCAAGTGGCAATGTTGGCAAAGCTTCAATCATCGGCATAAATAATAGAAAAGATTTAAATCTTTCAGGTTTAATAGTTTCTGATGAAAACAAATTCGGGATGGATGCTGGAACTATTATTGGCATAGAAGAATTAGGGGTAAAAGCTACAAATAATATAGATGAATTTTTAAATGCAGATTTAGATATTGATTGTATTAATTATACTCCTTTAGCCTCATTTAGAGTTAATGAGGACCCCGATCTCGATAAAAAAAATATTATCAAAATTCTAAGAAGTGGAATTAATGTAGTTACTACAGTTGGTTTTCTTTTTCCTAAAGCATTTGGAGAAGATTATTTAAATGAAATTGAAAGCGCATGTAAAGAGGGCGGAGTAAGCTTGCATGGAACAGGATATAATCCTGGTTGGCTTGCTGAGTTGGTCCCTCTTACAATGACTGGGATGTCTCAGGAAATTAAAAAAATAATTGTAAGTGAGAGTTCAGAGTTTTCTTATTATCCTTCAAAAGAGATCGTTATTGATGGGATGCTTATGGGCAAGACTATGGAAGAATATGAAGTTGAAGCTGAACGCTATGAGGCGTGGTTATCAGGTTTATTTAAAGAAGCTATTTATCTCATTGCTGAAGGAATAGGTGTGGAAGTTTTAGATGTTGAAGAAGATTTAAAACTGGTTACTGCTGAAAAAGACTTTGAAATTGCTGCAGGTAAAATTGCTAAAGGAACTATTGCTGCACAAAGACGTAAATGGACAGGAAATTGCTCTAATGATGTTACAATTATTCAAGAGGCAATTTATAGAGCGAGCGAAGATTCAGCGCCAGAATGGAATGATCCTGTAGGTGTTACTGTAGAAGTTGAGGGAGTGCCAAAAATGAAAGTCTCTTTCAGTCATGACTGGAATGATGATCCTCTTATTTCAACAGCTATGCATGGGGTAAATGCGATACCTTATGTCTGTGATGCTGAGCCAGGTTTTGTTTCTTTTCTTGATCTTCCTCTGATATCTTTAAAAGTAGGTTCATGATGAAAATGAGTAAGGGAGTCTAAACATGGATGAAAATTTTTGGTTTATTCCAATAGGTCTTGGTTTTTTATGGTTAGGACTTCAGATTTTTTGGGTTTCAGGATTACCAAGACAGCTCAAGTCTGGTGAAACTGCAACTGCAGAAAAGGGCTCACAAAAAGCCTTCATGCTTTTTTGGTTCGATCAATATGCATGGATAGGTATTAGCTTGTCAGTCATTGGTTTTATATTTGTTATTTTTGGAGCGCTATAATGGCATCGATCACTTTATTATATGCTGGAATATTAATCTTACTATCCGTTCTATTAGCAAACCAGGTCCTTTATGTTCGTTTAAGGGGCGATAAAGAACCAGAATGGAGAGATAATACAGTTCAAAGGGTTCAATCTAATTTTGTTGAAAATGTACCACTTTCTTTATTCCTTCTTTTTCTTATAGAGATATCAGGTGTTCATCCGCATATTGTTCATACAATGGGAGGTCTACTTGTTATCTTTAGGGTATTACACGCATGGGGAATGAGCAGAAGTCCTGGAGCTAATTATCCTCGTTTAATAGGTGCTCAAGGTACATTTCTTTTAATGAGTATAATGGGGTTTACCGCTATTGTGATTGGTGTTTCAAATCTTTGAGAAATTAAATAAACTAATTGTAGAATGGCTTCAAAAACCAATTAAAGAGTATGAAAATAGAAGTCCATTTAATTTACGAGATCTTGAGTCAGTTATGCAACCCGGTGACATTTTATTGGTTGATGGAAATCAGAGGGTCTCTTCTGCAATAAAATATCTTACTCAATCAACATGGTCGCATGCAGCTTTTTATCTCGGTAAAAATAATAAATTTTCTCAAAAGTTTGGTACGGATGCTATTTTAATTGAATCAGATTTAAAAGATGGAGTTATAGCAGTGCCATTATCAAAATATGAAAAATTTAATACTAGAATTTGTAGACCAGCTGGTTTATCTGATCTTGAAAAAGAAAAGGTAATTGAATTCATGATTGACTCTATTGGTCTTGATTATGATAGAAAAAATATTATTGATTTAATGAGATATTTACTTCCACAACCACCTGTTCCAATTCGATTTAGAAGAAGAATGCTTGCTCTTGGATCTGGAACACCTTCAAAAGTAATTTGTTCCACATTAATTGCAAAAGCATTCCAATCTATTAGTTATCCAATATTGCCAGTTATCCAAAAGGAAAAAAAGTTAAAAGAAGTTTCCTATAGAGGAGTTAAACATAGTCAGTATATTGAAAAAGAATACTACCATATTCGACATTATTCATTGTTTGTACCCAGAGACTTTGACTTGTCTCCTTTTTTTTCAACAATTAAGCCAACAATTGAAAAGGGTTTTAATTATAAAGAATTACCAATAAGAGGATTTGAATAAATATATTTTTACTTCAAATCTTTGGGCGTAATAAAATCTATTAATTCATTTTGATTAGTATATAAGTTTTCCCAATTACCATCTTTAATTTTTATAACAGCAAGAGCTGCTGTGGGATATTTGTGATTTATCTTTTCAAATTTAGGATCGATAGAGCTTTTTTTGACTAATGATAAAGCTAATTGATGAATACCAGGATTATGAGCAATACAAATAATATTCTGACTTTCTTTCTTATAAGAGAATATTATATCTTTCATTTCATCATCGGAAGCTAAATACAAATCTTCAATGATTTGAAAATTATTCTTTTGAAAAGATAAATCTAATAAAGTTTTAGTCGTTTGCACTGTTCTATTTGAAGATGATGTTAAAATTTTAAAAGATAATGTGTTTTCTAAAATATATTTTCCAACAATATTTGCATCACTCTTACCTCTTTTGGTCAGATTCCTATCATGATCATGAAATCCAATTTCAGTCTTAGCATGTCTCCATAAAAGTAAATTTAAATCCATAATATTGTCTCGTTTAAGTATATAATAATTTTATCACTATATTATAAAATTTTTTGTTTTATATATTATCTATTATAATTAGAAATTTGACATAAGTTTAAAAAAGAAAATGAAAGAAAGAGATAAAAGATCAGATTTTAAACAAAATTTAGAATCAAGTATGCCAATACTTGGCCTTGCATCCTTTATCTTTATCCTATTGTATTTTGCTGGGGCAATAACAATCTTATCTTATCTGGTTTTTATTGTGCTTTTTGCCAGCGGACTTCTTGTAATTACGGTGGTACAAAAAAATGATGTTAATGTAGCAAATAATATACAAAAATTTTCCGAAGATACTTATTTTGATTATATTGTTGAAAGTTTAAATTCACTACCTGACGCTTTAATTATCGTGAACAAAAAAGAGGAAATAATTTTCTATAATACAAATGCACAGATTATCTTTTTTGATAACAAAGCATTTGATAGCGAAGACATTATAAGATTAACATCAATAATTCCATCAGCTAATCTCATGAATTCTATTCAAGAAGTACGTGAAGAGAACATATCAAAAAAAATAGATATTTCATTAGATGAAGAATTATTTTTTGAAACCAATATTGCAAATGCTGTAAAAGGGATAAATAATAGGAATAATGAAGGTGAAGTAGTAATTTACCTTAAAAATATTACCGAATTAAAAAGACTATCAAAAATTCGGACAGAATTTATTTCTAATGCTAGTCATGAGTTGAAAACCCCCATTTCTGTAATCCTCGGTTTGACAGAAACTTTACTTAATTTTGGTGATGAGGACCCTAAAATGCAGAAAAAATTTCTAAAAAAATTAGGTGATGAAGCAGAGAGGGTGCAGACACTAATTGAGGATCTTTTGTCATTGAATTACTTAGAAATGAGAGAAAATATTACATTAGAAGAGAAGGTTAACCTTAATCTAATAATTGAGGAAGTTGCGGAGTCTCTTCTTATTTTAACAAAAAAAGAGCAAATTAATTTAAAATTATCAATCCCTAAAGATGATACCTTTATTATTGGCGAACAGAATGATTTAAGAAGAGCATTTTTGAATTTAATAGAAAATGCAATTAGATATAATAATAAAAATGGCGATGTTATTATTGAGCTTTTCACTAAAGATCAAAATGCCATTTTAAATATTAAAGATAATGGTTTGGGCATTGACGATATTCACTTAGAAAGATTAAGTGAAAGGTTTTATCGAGTAGATCCAGAGGATAGCAAGAAAAAGGGTGGAACTGGATTGGGTTTAAGTATTGTGAAACATATTGCGAATCGGCACAATGCAGAATTAAAAATTTCTAGCAAAATTGGGGAAGGGACACAAGTCTCTCTAATTTTTGAGCTTCTGTAATCTTTATAAAGCTATAAAAAGTTTTATATCATAAAACTGTCATATAAGTTTAATACAATTCATACTTTAAGAGTGTTTATTTCCTTTTTTAAACTAATAAAGGGGTAGGCTTATGTCTAAAATTAAACTTATTAAATTTTCAATAATTGCAACTCTTTTTGCTTTTATGGCTGTAGAATCTGTTACAGCTGCGCCTTCAATATATGGTCGCTTAGATCTTGCTATTGCAAGTACAGATAAAGCAAGTGGTGGTTCAGTTACTGATGTTAAATCTCATGCATCGCGAATTGGTGTAAAGGGCTCGCAAACTTTTGATAATGGAACTACTGTTATTTATAAATATGAATGGCAAACAGATCCTGTTGATGGTGATCCGACATTTAAACAAAGAAATAGTTATGTCGGTTTAAAGGGTGCTTTTGGTAAAGTATTTATGGGTATGCATGATACACCTGTAAAAAAAGCGCAAGGTAAAGTTGATCTATTTAACGATACTGCAGGTGATATAAAAAATATTCTTTGGGGCGAAAATAGAAGTAAAAAAGTTGTCCAATGGTCTTCGCCAAAGGCAAATGGTTTCACTATAAATGTGATGGCTATAATGGAAAAAGCTGATGAAGAAGGTTTTTCAGTTTCAGCAGAATGGAAAGGTAAGCTTGGTGGCAATAAAGCATTTTTTGCTTTAGCTTTTGATTCTGAGGTTCCTCAAAAAGGTTATTTCTTTGATACAACAAGGTTTGCTGCCCAAATTCCACTTGGAAAACCAATTACTTTAGGCCTTATTTGGCAGGAATCAGAAGATACAACAGGAAAATATGATGATGATGGATATGTAGTTTCATTGAAAGCTAAATTATCAAAGAAAACAGCACTAAAAATTATGTATGGTGAATCCGATATGATTAAAACGGGCGCTGAACTAACAGGTGTTGGTTTTGACTATAAAATTGCTAAACCATTAAAGTTGTATTTTAACTATGTAGACAAATCTTTTGCAGATTCTTCAAAAGAGTCTGAAGAGATCATGTTTGGTATGCAATACAAATTTAGCTTTGACATGTACTAGGATTATATATTTTAATTTACGGAGAAAAAAATGAAAAAATCTTTAAAAACAATAATAGTTGGTTTTTCCTTCGCAGTGATTTCTCTCTTTGCCGTTAATATACAGGCTGAAGAGCAAATCCGTATCGTTGGATCATCAACTGTTTTCCCATTCTCAACAGCTGTTGCTGAAGAGTTTGGTAGAACAACTAAATACAAAACACCTATCGTGGAATCAACTGGTTCTGGTGGCGGAATGAAATTATTCTGTGCTGGGATGGGTCCTGAGCATCCAGATATTACTAATGCTTCAAGAAGAATTAAAAGTAAGGAATATAAAAAATGTACGAAAGCAGGAATTAAGATCGTTGAAGTAAAGGTTGGATATGATGGAATTGTTCTTGCTAACTCTAAAAAAGGAGAAGTTTTTAATCTAACAACACGTGATATATATCTTGGACTTGCTGAAAAAGTACCTGCTAATGAAGATGGTTCAAAATTGCAAGATAATCCATATAAAACATGGCAAGATGTTAATCCATCGCTTCCTAATATCAAAATAGAAGTTCTTGGGCCTCCCCCAACATCGGGAACACGTGATGCTTTTGTTGAATTAGCTATGGATAAAGGTGCTAAATCTTTTCCTGCCTTAAAAGAATTAAGAGGTAGTTCTAAAGCGGGTAAAAGCGAGTTTAAGAAAATTGCTCGTACAGTAAGAGAGGATGGTGCTTTTATTGAAGCTGGTGAAAATGACAATCTTATTGTTCAAAAATTAGATTCAAATCCTAATGCGATTGGTATATTTGGATACAGTTTCCTAGATCAAAATTCTGATAAACTTCAAGGAGCTAATGTTAATGGAGTATCACCAGAATTCGAGAAAATTTTATCTGGTGATTATGCTATTTCTAGATCACTATACTTCTATATTAAGAAGAATCATATCAGAATGAAACCTTCTATTGTTCAATTCGCAAAAGAGTTTACAAGTGGAAGTTCAATGGGTACTGATGGATATTTAGTCGATAAGGGGTTGATACCATTACCTAGAGATGAATATAAGAAAGTTAAATCAAATACTAAGAATTTGGTTGAATTAGAATTATAATCATATCATGAAAATAGTGGAGGATAGAAATAACTACAGACATCTTAATAAGCCTGACCTTTATTTTAAGCTGCGGTCTTCTATCCTTTGCTATCTCTAGCTCAAGAGCAAAATCTCATCTAATCAATAATTTACCATTAAGATCAATGCCAAACTATCATGGTTTGTATTCTTTATTATGGTCTCAGTTAGTTCCACTATTATTATTACTTATCTTTATTGTTATTGATGCTTCAGTTAAAGAATTATTTATTTTTGAGCGTTTACCAGAATCAATCATTTTGATAGGTCAAGATGAAGTAAATTATTCGGTAAATGTAATTAAAGATAATATTCGAAATTTAGATGTTTTGATATCTTTAGATATACTATCTATAGAGTCAGCTAATGGATTATATAATCAATATTTTTTGTATAGGACATTATTCCTTTCAATAATATCCTTATTAAGTGGGGCTCTTGGTTTTTTTGCAATCAGTCGTCTAAATATGAGGTTTGACGCAAGACGTAATGTAGAGAAAATTCTTAGATTTATTTTCTTTATTTTTTCAACAGTAGCCGTTTTGACAACTTTTGGTATTGTCTTATCTTTAATTTTTGAAACACTTAGATTCTTCTCCCAAGTAGGATTCACTGAATTTATGTTTGGGACACATTGGTCTCCTCAAACCGCCATTAGAGAAGATCAAGTAGGTTCTTCAGGAAGTTTTGGTGCAATTCCAATTTTTACTGGCACACTCCTAATTACATTTATTGCTATGATTGTTGCTGCTCCATTAGGCTTATATTCAGCAATTTATTTATCCCAATATGCAAAACCTAGTGTTAGGAACTATTTTAAACCAATGTTGGAAATTTTAGCTGGAATACCTACTGTTGTTTATGGTTTTTTTGCTGCTCTTTCTGTTGGGCCGTTCATAAGGTCATCAGGAGAAACATTGGGTTTAACTGTTTCTACAGAATCAGCACTAGCTGCTGGTTTAGTTATGGGTATTATGATTATTCCATATGTATCTTCTTTATCAGATGATGTTATGTCAGCAGTACCTGAAAGTTTAAGAGATGGATCTCTTGCTCTTGGCGCAACAAAATCCGAAACGATAAAAAAAGTCATCTTTCCAGCTGCCTTACCAGGTATTGTTGGTGCAATGCTTCTTGCAATTTCAAGAGCTATTGGTGAAACAATGATTGTTGTTATGGCTGCAGGATTAGCTGCAAACTTAACGGCTAATCCGCTTTCTGCTGTTACAACTGTTACAGTGCAAATAGTCACATTATTAGTGGGAGATCAAGAATTTGATAGCCCTAAAACCTTAGCAGCTTTTGCATTAGGTTTAGTTTTATTTTTTATAACATTAATTTTAAATGTAATAGCAATGATTACTGTTAGAAGATATAGAGAGCGTTATGACTGATAAAGCTTTAACATTAAAAAGAAAGTTTGCTGAAACCAGATTCAAAATTTATGGTCTAGCCTCTCTTTTCTTGGCCATGGTAATGTTGGTAGTTATTATTTCATCAATGACATATCGTTCAATTCCTGCTTTTACCAACTATGGAATTAATTTAGAAATAAAGTTAGCAAATGAGTTCATTGATAAAGATGATTTGGATTACAGAGGAATAATCCGTGAAACAATCTTTTCTTTAGATTCTGAATGTGATGATAGAAAATGCAGAAGAAGTTTTTCTAAACTTTTTTCTTCCGGAGCAGCCTATGATTTGAGAGATGCATTGGAAGAGGATGAGTCATTGTATGAGAAGAATTTTAATTTCTATATACTCTTTTCAGATGATGCAGATTTATTTTATAAATTTGGTATTGATAAAAATCTTCCTGAAAATGAGAGAAGATTAAATGATCAAGAAATATTATGGCTAGAGGGATTTCAAGAAAAGGGTCTTGTAGAAAAAAAATTCTCAAGTAATTTATTTACTAATGGTGATAGCAGAGAGCCTGAAATAGCAGGTGTTTTAGGTGCTGTTATTGGATCTATGTATACGATTTTAATAACTCTTATTATTAGTTTTCCTATTGGTGTTTTGGCAGCTATTTATTTAGAAAGTTTTGCATCGAAAAACAGGATTACAGATTTTATAGAAGTTAATATTAATAATCTTGCTGCAGTTCCATCTATAGTTTTTGGTTTATTAGGTTTAGCACTATTTATTAATTTTTTTGGTATGCCAAGGTCTGCACCTTTAGTTGGCGGTTGTGTTTTATCATTAATGACTTTGCCAGTCATAATTATAGCTACAAGAGCTTCACTCCAATCTGTTCCTCCATCGATAAGAGAAGCCGCTTTAGCGATGGGTGCATCAGAAATGCAAGTTGTTTTTCAACATATACTTCCAGCAGCATTGCCAGGTATACTAACAGGAACAATTATTGGGTTAGCGCGAGCATTTGGCGAGTCAGCACCTCTTTTGCTGATCGGAATGGTAGCATTTGTTGTCGATATTCCACAGTCAGTAATGGATCCAGCAACAGCCCTGCCAGTTCAAGTATACATATGGGCAGATAGTCCAGAAAGAGCATTTGTTGCAAAAACTAGCGCAGCGACGCTTGTTCTGATATTCTTGTTAATAATCATTAACTTAGCCGCAGTTATTTTGCGTAAAAAGTATGAACTAAAATGGTGACTGAAATGGATCAGAATATAAATATTGATGATGTCGATACAAAGATGGAAAAGAAATCTTTAATTCATTGTACTGATGTGAATGTCTTTTATGATGATAAACAAGCTCTTTTTAATGTTGACCTAAATATCAATGAAAAAGAGGTTACGTCACTTATAGGTCCATCAGGTTGTGGCAAATCAACATTTATAAGATGTCTTAATAGAATGAACGATGTTATTGAAACATGTTCTTTTAATGGATCAATTATTATAAACGGACAGGATATATATGATCCTGAAATTGATGTAGTAGAGCTTCGAGCAAAAATAGGAATGGTATTTCAAAAACCAAATCCTTTTCCAAAATCTGTTTTTGATAATGTTGCTTATGGCCCTAAACTTCATGGCAGATTTTTGAATAAATCAGATATGAATAATAAGGTTGAGGATAGCCTTATAAAGGCTGGGTTATGGGATGAAATTAAAGATAGATTAAATGAGCCAGGAACAGCTCTATCCGGTGGACAGCAACAGAGGTTATGTATAGCTAGAGCTATAGCAGTTGATCCAGAAATTATACTTATGGATGAGCCTTGTTCCGCACTTGATCCGATCGCTACCGCACGAATAGAAGAATTAATTGATGAGCTAAAGGTAAATTATACTATTGTAATAGTGACACATTCTATGCAGCAGGCTGCAAGAGTTTCACAAAGGACAGCTTTCTTTCATCTTGGTAATCTTATTGAGGTTGGTGATACAGGAAAGATTTTTAGATCGCCAGACAATGAACAAACTGAAGCATATGTAACTGGAAGGTATGGTTAAAAATGAGTGAACATATTGTAAGTTCTTTTGATGAAGAATTAAATGAGATATCTGATGGAATAATCACTATGGGCGCACTAGTTTTGGAGGCGCTAAAAAGAGTTGAAACCACTTTTAAGAATAATGATCATAATTTAGCTCAGGAAATAATTGATTCTGATGCCCAAATTAATGATTTAGGCCAATCAGTTGAAAACAAAGTTTTTAATATTTTAGCTTCTCGTCAGCCTATGGCTAATGATCTAAGGTTAGTTTTTTCAGCGGTGAAGATGGCCTTATACCTAGAGCGGTGTGGAGATATGTGTAAGGGTATTTCAAAAAGAATAGTTAAGGGCGCCCTAAATGAAGCAGAGTCAGAAGATACGATTAACCATCTAATTAATATGAGTATTAAGGTGCATTCTAATTTAGCTTTGGTTCTGGATGATTATGGAAATAAAAATTGTCAAAATGCTCTGAAAGTATGGCGATCAGATAGTGAGATAGACTCATTATATTCAGGTGTTTTGACAGAAATTTTAAATGCAATAAAATCAAATCCTGATGCTATTAATACCTTAGTGCCATTACTATTTATTGCTAGATATCTTGAAAGAGTTGGAGATCAGGCAACTAATATAGCTGAGGAAACTCACTTTATTGTAACAGGTGAAGATCTCACTGATGAAGCAAAGATTCAAATTGAAAATGAAACAACTTTTTAAAAGAGTTTAATATGGCTAATGAAGATAAAAAAATTCTTGTTGTAGAAGATGAAGAAAATCTTTCAATGTTAATAGAGTATAATCTTAATAAAGTAGGTTATAAATCTATAATTGCATCCGATGGGGAGCAAGCAATGGATAGACTAAAAGAGAGTAAATTTGATTTAGTAATTTTGGATTGGATGATTCCAAAACTTTCAGGAATAGAGGTTTGTAGACGAATACGCGGGAATTCAGACTTTAACTCCTTGCCAATAATTATGTTAACTGCATTAGGAGATGAAAATGACAAAATTCGAGGGCTTGATACCGGAGCAGATGATTATTTAACAAAACCTTTTTCATTTCCAGAACTAATGGCAAGAATAAAAGCTCTTTTAAGAAGATCAAATGCAAACGATGCTGATGAGATTAATGTTGGAGATATTAGCGTTAATCTAAGAGAATATAAAGTTACACGAAGCGGCAAGGAAATTGATATTGGACCGACTGAGTTTAAATTACTGAACTGTTTTATTAAGCAACCTAGGAGAGTATTTTCAAGAGAGCAGCTTCTAGATCATGTTTGGGGAGTTGATAATATAAATGTTGAGATTAGAACTGTAGATGTCCATATTGGAAGACTTAGGAAGGCTCTTTATATTAAAGGAACAAAAGATCCAATTAGAACAGTAAGATCTGCAGGTTATTCACTAGAAAATTAAAAATTATTAATTTTGGATGCGGGCATTCTCTTATTTAAAAGTTTGTTCTTCTTCTTCTTCTTTTCAAGCGGCTGATAAGCTACTCTTGTATGTTCAGCGCAATAAGGAGAGCCATTTTCTTTGCGGTTGCCGCAGAATCTGAAATCATCATCTCCAGGTTCGCCAATAGGCCATTTACATACTTTTTCATTTAAGGATAAAATATTAATAGGTTCACCATCAGATGTCACTGCTGGCTCAGGCATAACAAGTGGTTTAACATTATCATTAATTCTTGATCTTGAGCTTCCAGGGTACGAAGACTCTCCATAATCAATATGTTCTCTATGCCTTAACCTACTTTTTGGTTTTGTAGGACTAGCTCTACCAGCTAAACCTAACCTATGAACCTTACCAATAACGGCATTTCTAGTAACATCACCAAGTTCTCTAGCAATTTGACTAGCACTTAAACCTTCTGCCCATAATTTTTTAAGAATTTCTACTCTATCATCCGTCCAAGCCATTTTTCACCCTTTTTTTAAGTATATATGGTATGCTAAAAATAACTTTGGCACAAGATATAGATTTATATTTTAGTTAAAAATTGTTGTTTTTTTGGAAATACAGCTAATATAGATGTTGATATTCTATTATTATAAAGATTAAGTTGAAAAATGGATGAAAATGAAAATTATCATTGGAGGGAGCCAAGAGTTCCCGGCAGTATAAACTGGTATGGGTTATGGACCTTATACAAAAAAGAAGTTTATAGGTTTATTAAAATCTTTTTTCAAACGATTGCAGCTCCAATAGCGACTTCACTTCTTTTTATGGCAATATTCACTATTGCATTGGGTGATTTGAGACCAGATGTAAATGGTGCACCATTCATTGAGTTTTTAGCTCCAGGTTTAATAATGATGTCTGTTCTTCAACAAGCCTTCGCTCATACTTCTTCATCTTTATTAATTTCAAAGATACAAGGAAATATAGTTGATATTCTTTTGCCTCCTTTAGGAGAGATAGAATTAAATACTGCTATCTCATTAGGGGGAGTAACTAGAGGGGTTATAGTTGCTTTAGGTGCAATTTTTTGTATGTCCTTTTTTGTAAATTTTAACTTCGAAAACATATGGGCAATATTCTTCTACTTAATTTCTGGTTCACTTATGCTTTCATCAATAGGCATAATAACAGGTATATGGGCAGAGAAATTTGACCATTTAGGGACAATAACAAATTTTATAATTGTACCTTTATCTTTTTTATCGGGAACATTTTATTCAGTTAAAAGAATGCCCGAATTTGCCCTTTATTTGATTGAGTATAATCCATTTTTCTATGTCATTGATGGTTTCAGATATGGCTTTGTTGGTAATGCTGATGGCGATTTGATCTTTGGAGCTATCTTCCTGACAATACTGAATCTAATCTTGATTATAATAAGTCACTTCCTTCTTAAGAGCGGTTGGAGGTTGAAGACTTAGAAAATAAAGAGTATGAAAGCTAAAAATTTTAGTTTGAGGTACACATGATCGAAAATCTAATGGATACATATAAGAGATACCCAATATCTTTTTCGAAAGGCGAGGGTTCTTGGTTGTACGATAATGATGGTGGAAAGTATTTAGATTTTGCAGCAGGTATTGCCGTAAATGTTTTGGGTCATGGTCATCCAGAAATAAAAAAGGTAATGCATGAGGCTATTGATAATGTTTGGCATGTTTCGAATTTATATCATATTCCGGAACAGCAAAAATTAGCTAAAAAATTATGCGATATAAGTTTTGCCGATAAAGTATTTTTTTGTAATTCGGGAGCTGAAGCTGTTGAAGGAGCAATTAAAACCTCAAGGAAATATCATTTTGAAAAAGGTGATAAAGATAGGACAGACATCATTACTTTTAAGAATGCGTTCCATGGAAGGACTTTAGCTACTTTAGCAGCTGGAGCAAATCCCAAACATACTGAAGGATTTGGACCTCTTCCTTCTGGTTTCGAAAATATAGAGCTATCCCAACAACAATTGGAAGAAAAGATCTCTAATAAGACAGCTGCAGTGCTTATTGAGCCAATACAAGGTGAGGGGGGAATAAGGCTCACACCAAAAGAAGACTTACAAATGATTAGAGATCTAACAAGTAAACATGGCGTATTAATGATTCTTGATCAGGTTCAATGTGGTTTAGGAAGGACTGGGGATTTTTTCTCGCATGAATGGGCTGGAGTTGAACCAGATATAATTACTCTTGCAAAAGGTTTAGGAGCAGGTTTTCCAATAGGAGCTATATTGGCTTCAACAGATGCATCATCTGGAATGGTCCATGGCACTCATGGGTCGACTTTTGGTGGTAATCCGCTAGCTTGTTCAGTAGCGCTTAAAGTTCTTGAAATTATTGATGAAGAAAAAATCCTTTCAAATGTTAAGTCATTATCAGAATTCCTATTGGCGGGAATAAATGACATTATAGAAAATCATAAGGATAAAATTACTTCAGTGAGAGGAAGAGGTTTTATGCTTGGTATAAAATGTGAAGTCGAAAATACATTGATAGCCGAAACCGCTTTAAATAATGGTTTATTATTGGTACCAGCTGCTGACAATATAATTAGATTGTTACCACCTTTGAATACTGAGAAAAATGATATTGAGGAGTTTTTCAACTTACTAAATATCACACTAGAAAATTTACCTAGATAGAAATATAATAAGAAATGACTGAAACAAAAAAAGATTTCATTGATCTTACCCAATTCAATAAGGATGAACTTATTTTCTTAATTGAAGATGGAATAAACAAAAAGAACATGTCATCGAAGAATGGTATGGCATCTGTTGATGAAGATGCATGCGCAAAAAATAAAATACTAGCAACAATTTTTGAAAAACCTTCTACAAGAACAAGATTTTCATTTGAAACAGCAATGTATCAATTAGGTGGGAAAACTATTTATGCAAATATGTCTGATATGCAATTAGGTAGAGGAGAAACAATTGATGATACTGCAAAAGTCATTTCAAGATATGTTGATATTGCAATGTTAAGAACAAATAAGCATTCGACTTTAGAAAATTTTGCAAAAAATGCATCAATACCTGTAATTAACGGGTTAACCGATAAATCCCATCCCTGCCAAGTTTTAGCTGATTTAATTACAGTTAAAGAGAAGATTGGTGATATCGAAAATAAGAGTTATGTATGGTTTGGTCCTGCAAATAATATGTTAACAAGTTGGATACATGCCGCACAAATTATTGGTTTTGAATTAAGAATATGTTCACCAAAAGATTATTCAGTAGATAATAATTTGGTAAGTGGTTTTCCAAATATAACTACTGATCTAGATCCTAATGATGCTGCCAAAGATTGTGATTGTATAATTACTGATACTTGGTTCTCTATGGGAGAAGATGATAATGATCAAAAAAGAAAAATTCTTGAACCGTATAAAGTAGATTCTAACAAAATCTCGATGGCATCTTCAGATGCAATTTTTCTTCATTGTTTACCTGCTCATAGAGGAGAGGAAGTTGACGCTGATGTTATTGATGGAGTCAATTCAGTAGTTTGGGATGAAGCAGAAAATAGGGTTCACGCACAAAAAAGTATTATTAG
>QCOD01000008.1 GCA_003209955.1 OCS116 cluster bacterium AG-430-B22 | reverse complement strand
AATTTTTGTTTTTGATGTGATACCTGAAAACTTAATCTCATGCTTCTTAACTAGTGATTTATTATTTCTTTTTCTTTTCCATAATTGATCAATTAAATTTTTAGTTTCTATTAATTCTATTTCTTGAGAAAAAGAGATTTTTTTTAGCGTTTGATAGTTTGCATAAGATATGGTCTTTAGATCAATACCTATTTTCTTAACTTTAAAGGGATTATTTTTTAACCAATCTAAGAATCCCGGTTTTATTAAGTGCTCATAATTATATATTTTGTTATTTGTTTGTTCTTTTACTTGGGTTGTATATCTACCATCAACAAATAAAGATGCTTTTTTAATACCAATAAAAGCCAAACCTGCCGAACCAGAGAAATTTGTCAGCCATTTAAGTCTTTCTGTATATTTAGGCAGATATTCACTTAAAAATTCATCTTCGTGAGGTAAAAAATAACCGTCAATATTATTTTTACCCATTAAAGATCTTAAATTAGTTAATTTATTTTGATCATTCATATTTTGATTATATCTTTTCTACAAAATTTTCCATAACTTTTCTTGTTCCGTTTGATCCAAAACTAATTGTCAGTTTTTTACCATCGATACTTAAAATTTTACCTTTACCAAATTTTTTATGTGTTACTTTTTCATTTAATTCGAATGGTGAATCTTTTACAATATAATTCTCAGCAGTTTTATTATCGATAATCTTAGACTTTGACTCAAACCTTGCTCTTTCCCAACCAGGTGTTTCGTAATCTGATTGATCAAAATCAATATATTCTTGTTCTTTAAATAACTCTTTTTCACCTGCATAATTAGATAAATCTGTTTCAATATTTTCTTCGGGTAGTTCTGTTACAAATCTAGATGGAATTGATGATATCCATTGATTATGCATCCTACGATTAGCGGAATAATAAATTGATGCTTTTTTCTTAGCTCTTGTAACACCCACATAAGCTAACCTTCTTTCTTCCTCAAGAGCCTCTAGTCCGCCTTCATCTATTGCTCTTTGATTTGGGAATACCCCTTCTTCCCATCCAGGTAGAAATACATAATCAAATTCTAAGCCTTTAGCTGCATGGAGAGTCATTAGACTAACCTTTTTCCCATGTTGATTGCTGTCTATTTCCATGACAAGAGAAATATGCTCTAAATACGCTTTTATGCTCTCGAATGGTTCAAGTGATCGAAATAATTCATAAACATTTTCTACACGACCTTCAGCGGTAAGTGATTTATCATTTCTTAACATTTCTAGATATCCTGAGTCTTCAATTATCACTTCTGCTATTTCAACTTTATCTTCTTCTTTTATTAACTGGTTCCAATGAAACACAAGGTTAACCAATTTATTGAGGGATTCAGCCGTCTTACCTTTGAAAGACTTTTCTTCAATTAATTCTTTTATAGACTCTATTAAAGGTAAATTATTTTCTTTAGAGCGATCTCTAATTTTTTTTACTGAAGTTTCACCGATTCCTCTTTTAGGAGTATTAATAATTCTTTCTAAAGCTAAACTATCATTTGGCTGCGTTGCAAGCCTTAAATATGCATTTACATCTCTAATTTCTTTTCTTTCATAGAATCTTGGACCTCCAATTACTTTATAAGGTAGCCCAACAGCTATGAATCTATCTTCAAATTCACGCATTTGGAAGCTTGCTCTTACTAAGATTGCTGTTTCATCTAGGTTAAAATTGTTAAGAGATAGTTTTTCTAGCTCTGAAGTAATTTGTCTTGCTTCTTCTTCCCCATCCCAATTTGATTTAACAGTAATTTTTTCTCCTTCACCAGAATTAGTCCATAATGTTTTTCCTAGTCTTGAGTCATTATTTTCAATTAATTTTGATGCCGCAGTAAGTATGTGACCTGTAGATCTATAGTTTTCTTCTAACCTTATCGTTTTTGCATTAGGAAAATCTTTTTCGAACCTTAAAATATTTGATATTTCTGCTCCTCTCCAAGAATAAATTGATTGATCATCATCTCCTACGCAACAGATATTTTGATACTGACCAGTCAAAAGCTTCAATAACTTGTATTGAGAAACATTTGTATCTTGATACTCATCAACTAAAATATATTTAAACCTTTTTTGGTAACTTTCTAAAATATCTGGGTTATTTTCAAATAACCTGATTGATTCAAGAATTAAATCTCCAAAATCTACTGCATTGAAATACTTCAATCTCTCTTGATAAATTTTATAAAGTAAATGACCTTTACCATTTGCAAAGTAATCATCATCTTTAGTTGAAACATCTTCTGGATACAAACCTTTGTTTTTCCATTTATCTATTACATTAAGCAATTGTTTAGCTGGCCATCTTTTGTCATCAATATTTTCATCTTTTATTATTTGCTTTAAAAGTCGGACCTGATCATCTGTGTCTAGAATTATAAAATCATTCTCTAAACTTACTTTATTAGGATTAAATCTTAATATTTGAGCTCCAACTGAATGAAATGTACCTAGCCATTTTAACCCAGAGGATAAATCACCAATTTGATTGCTTATTCTTTCTTTCATCTCATTAGCAGCCTTGTTTGTAAAAGTAACTGACAAAATCTCACCTGGTAACGCTATTTTTTCAATTAATAATCTGATTAATCTTGTTGTAAGAACGCCTGTTTTTCCAGTACCTGCGCCAGCTAAAACTAAAATAGGCCCTTCAGTGTGATAAACAGCTTCTCTTTGAGGTTCATTTAATCTTTTAAAAATTTCTGCTTTTTCAAAGTTTTTATTAGTCATTTTAATTGTTTCGATCTTTTAGTGTTTTTAATATATGAACCCTTATCGATGAAGCTAGGCTTCCCTTTCTTTCAATTGTATCTATTTTTTCTATTAATTTATTTAGCGATAAAGATTGATCATTTGCAATAATATTAAGTTCTTTCCAGAATTCTTTTTCTAGAGCAAGGCTAGTTGTATGACCATTAAGTCTTACAGTCTTTTTTATCTGATTTACCATCTTAAGATGGCTTAATCATTTTTTCAGGACGAACTATCTTGTCATATTCCTTTTCAGAGATATATTTTAATTTTATTGCCTCTTCCTTAAGGGTTGTTCCATTCTTATGAGCTTTTTTTGCTATTTCAGCTGCTCTATCATAACCAATTACTGGTGCTAATGATGTGACTAACATTAAAGAATTATTAAGATGTAGATCAATCATTTTTTTATTTAACTTAATGCCTGAAATACAATTTTTAACAAAACTATTACAACCATCCGATAATAATTTAATTGACTGCAAAATATTATAGGCAATCATAGGCTTATAAACATTTAATTCTAAATGACCCTGACTTCCGCCTATTGTTATTGCTGAATGATTTCCCATCACTTGAACGCATAACATTGTCATAGCTTCACATTGAGTAGGATTTACTTTACCAGGCATTATTGAAGATCCGGGTTCATTTTCAGGTAGTTGTATTTCACCAAGACCTGCTCTAGGACCTGAGCCTAAAAGTCGAATATCGTTAGCAATTTTAAATAATGATGACGATAATGTGTTTAAAGATCCAGAAAATTCAACTATTGCATCATGAGTTGCTAAAGCTTCAAACTTATTATCAGCAGTTTCAAATTTCATGTTAAGAAATATACTACATTCTTTTGCAAATTTTTTATCAAAACCTTTTTTTGAATTTATACCGGTGCCAACAGCTGTTCCGCCTTGAGCAAGATACATTATATCTTCTAAAGATTTATTAACGCGCTCGATCCCTTTTTCCACTTGAGTGTAATAACCAGAGAATTCTTGCCCAAGAGTAACAGGTGTAGCATCTTGTAAATGAGTTCTTCCTATTTTTACTGTATCTTTAAATTCTTCTGACTTGGTTTTAAGTATATTGGAAAGTTTTTTAAGAGATGGAAGTAATTTTTCTTTAGTATCTAATGCGCATGCAATATGCATTGCTGTTGGAAAAGTATCATTTGATGACTGAGACATATTGCAGTGATCATTAGGATGCACTGGTGTTTTTGACCCTTTTTTCCCACCGAGTAATTCAATCGCTCGATTTGAAATAACTTCGTTAGCATTCATATTTGATTGAGTGCCTGATCCAGTTTGCCATACAGACAAAGGGAAGTGATCATTTAATTTTCCAGAAATAACTTCTTTTGAAGCTTTTACAATCGCATTACTAATTTTTTTATCAAGTTTACCTTGTGCGTAATTAACTTTTGCAGCTGCAAGTTTGATAATACCTAAACTTTTTATTATAGAGGTTGGTATAACTTCATTACCTATATCAAAGTTTTTTAATGATCTTTGAGTTTGCGCTCCCCAATATGCATTGGCTGGGACATTTATATAACCAAAAGAGTCAGATTCTTTTCTGTTTTTTACCAAAACAACTCCTAAAAAAAAATTCATTATAGCTGACTCTTTTTTAGAGGAAAATTTAATTTTTATTAAATTAGCGAGAAGCTTCTGTTGCCAGGCGCTTCTCAAGCCCCGCCTAATTATGCAACTAATTAGGAGTTAATTTGAGCGCTCGCGCTTAAGCAGCGAGAGGTAGCTCTGCATAGTCGTCATTTGCAACTATAAAATAGCCCGATAACGGCGGTACAATGCCGAGCAAAAAGAGAATCTTTACACTTTCGTCGATCCTATTTCACCCCCATATTTATGGTGGAGGTGCCGGGTACCGCCCCCGGGTCCGATAAGTTTATTACATAATCCGTTTATTGCCATAGCTGTAAACAGCAAATTAGTTATATACGGGATCAATTAAAATTTGAAGTGTCAAATAACTTGTTTAAAATAGAATGTGAGTCGTGGAGTAATTTATGCAACAGTACTTAAACCTTCTTCGTCATGTTATGGATAATGGTGAAGAAAAATCTGATAGAACTGGAACAGGAACAAGATCAGTATTCGGTCATCAAATGAGATTTGATCTAGCCGAAAGTTTTCCATTATTAACAACAAAAAAAGTACATTTGAAATCAATAATATATGAGCTTTTATGGTTTTTGAAAGGCGAAACAAATATCAAGTATCTAAAAGATAATGGGGTAAGTATATGGGATGAATGGGCTGACAGTAATGGAGAGTTGGGCCCTGTTTACGGTCATCAATGGAGATCTTGGCCTTCAGATGATGGAGGAAAAATCGATCAAATTACTCAACTTATTGAGCAAATAGAGAATAACCCTGACTCCAGAAGATTAATTGTCTCAGCTTGGAATCCAACGGATGTTGAAAAAATGGCTTTACCGCCATGCCATTGTCTTTTTCAATTCTATGTTAGTAATGGAAAACTATCCTGCCAGCTCTATCAAAGATCTGCTGATATTTTTCTTGGTGTACCATTTAATATCGCTTCTTATGCGCTTTTAACTATGATGATAGCAAAAGTTACTAAATTAAATCTTGGTGAATTTGTTCATACTTTTGGTGATGCGCATTTATATTCAAATCACTTTTCTCAAGCTGAAGAGCAGCTAGCAAGATCCCCTAAATCATTACCAAAAATGAAAATAACCTCTAATCCAAAAACAATTTTTGATTTCGAGTATGAGGATTTTATTCTTGAGGATTATGATCCGCATCCTCACATTTCTGCTCCAGTTGCTGTTTAGTAAAATGATTATTAGTTTAATTGCAGCAATTGATAAGAATGGCGTTATTGGAGCCGATGGCGATCTTCCATGGAATATACCTTCTGATTTAAAAAAATTTAAAAAAATTACTTCTTACAAGCCTGTAATAATGGGGAGAAAGACATGGGATTCAATTGGAAGACCTCTTCCTAACAGAGACAATATTGTTATCTCTAGAAATAAAAATCTTAATTTGGAGGGTGCAATACTAACCTCATCACCTGACGAAGCTATTACGATTGCAAAACAAAGAGCTAAAGAAAATGGTGCAGATGAAATAATGATTATTGGCGGCGGTTATATTTATAATGAATTCATAACTGTATCTGACCGATTATATATAACCGAAGTTGATATAGAAGTCGAAGGTGATGCTTTTTTTCCTAAAATAGATAGCTCAAAATTTAAAGAAGTAAAACGCGAAGAAAAATCAAAAGAACCGGAAGACGATGCTTATCATTCGATGGTAATTTACGAAAAAATTTAATAAGATATTCTTATGAAAAAAGAATACATAGAGATCACAAACGATTTAATGTTTCCAGAAGGCCCGATCGCTATGCCAGATGGATCAATAATATTAGTAGAAATTGCAAGAGGTACATTAACGCAAGTTCATAAAAATGGATCAAAAGATATTATCGCAGAGCTTGGTGGCGGTCCAAATGGAGCAGCTATAGGCCCTGATGGATGTGTTTATGTTTGTAATAATGGTGGATTTGAATGGCATAATATAGACGGCCTTTTAATACCTGGAGGACAGGGCGATAATTATTCTGGAGGAAGGATAGAAAAGGTTGATCTTAAAACTGGTTCAATAGAAACAATTTACACTGAATGTGATGGAAACCCACTAAAAGGACCTAATGATATAGTTTTCGATAAAGAGGGTGGTTTTTGGTTTACAGATCTTGGTAAATCTTATGGCAGGCAGAAAGATCAGGGAGCATTATTTTATGCAACACCAGATGGTAAGTTTATAAAAGAAGTGGTTTTTCCCATTGAAAGCGCCAATGGTGTGGGATTATCTCCAAATGAAGATGTCGTGTATGTTGCCGATACTACTCCTGGGAGGCTATGGGGTTATCCAATAACTGAACCTGGAGTAATAAGTGGACCAAAATCTTTTGGAGTACATAGTGGTATGCATTTTATCCACGGTTCAGCTGAACTAGCTTTATTTGACTCTTTAGCAGTGGATTCAGAAGGCTGGATAAATGTAGCAACAATATTTAAAGGTGGCATTACAAGAATTGCTCCAGATAAATCTGGCTATGAATTTTTTGAAACAGATGATTTACTTACTACGAATATCTGTTTTGGTGGAGATGATTTAAAGACAGCTTATATAACTCTTTCCTCAACTGGTAGATTAGTAAAAACAGATTGGAATATATCTGGTCATAAACTAAATTTTTAATTTTGAATTTTTTAAAAAAGAATTAACTATTTCATCAAAATATTTTTCTTCAAGCTTTGAGGGGTCACCTAGATCAGAATTTAATCTGATTTCTTTATCTAGAGGAATAGACCCAATAAAATTAACTTTTAATTCTTTAGCTAAGTTTTTTCCTCCATCTTTACCAAAAATATCCTCCTTAGATCCGTCTGGAAGAATAAAGTAGGACATATTTTCTACAATACCAAGAATTTTGACATCAACTTTTTCAAACATACCTATTGCTTTTTTTGCATCATTAAGGGCAACAGATTGAGGGGTTGATATTACAATTGCTCCATTCAAAGGTAGGTTTTGAGAAACGGTAATTTGAGCATCACCAGTACCTGGAGGCATATCTACAATTAAGATATCAAGGTTACCCCAATCAGTATCTTGTGCCATTTGTTTAATGGCTGAATGCACCATAGGCCCTCTCCATATTACTGGTTGATCTTCATTAAGTAAGAAGCCAATCGATATCACTTTAATTCCCTTATAATCAAAAGGAATTATTTTTCTGTTTTCATTTAATTCAGGTTTACCTTCTAAATTTAGCATATGAGGTATAGATGGGCCGTGTATATCAGCGTCCAGGAGACCAACTTTGAAATTTTGTTTGAGAAATGAATATGCTATATTTACAGCAAGAGTAGATTTTCCAACTCCTCCCTTGCCACTGGCAATGGCAATAATATTTTTAACCTTTTTAAGGCTTTCATTATCATCTTTTTGATCTACTTGATCATCTTTTTGATCTACTTGATTGCTTTCAATATGGTTTGTTAGAACAGATGTAATACTTAATGCGTTGATTGATTTTTTTAGGGTTTTTTCAATCTTTTTGCCTACTTTTTCTAAAATTTGAAAATTATCTTTAGTGGCAAATATTGATATTTGAACATGACCTTCTTTGATCACTATATCTTCAATTAAATCGCTTGAGAAAATACTTTCATCTTTATCTAAAGAAATTTCTTTTACTAATTTTAATATTTCTTCTTTAGATATATTAGACATTTTCCTATCCATTTGATTAAATTTTGTTAATATTTATAAAATCTATTTACCTGGTATTGAATTTTGTCCTATAAGAGCCACATAAGGTAATTAGTTTTAAATAAAAGTAGTAGGTTTTATGACAACAGTAAATAAAAATACAAGTGGTTGGAATGGTGATAATAGAGATCCATGGGGAGGTTCATCAAATAATCAAAGGCAACCTAATTTTGAAAACCCATTTGATGGATTTCAAAAAAACTTAAACAGGTTAATACCAGGTGGTGGTAAAGGAAAAAGAGGTTTTTTTCTCCTTTTTATTATCGTTGTTTTATTATGGGCTCTTAGTGGTTTATATAGAGTTAATGCTGACGAGCAAGGTGTCGTTTTAAGATTTGGAAAGTTCGTTAGCCAAACTTCTCCTGGTCTTCATTACCATCTTCCTTGGCCAATCGAAAGCGTTAAGACACCAAAAGTTACTATTGTAAATAGAATTGACATTGGAATGAGAGGATCATCATCATCATCATTTGGGAATACCTCTCGATCAATGAGAGATGTTCCAGAAGAGAGCTTAATGCTAACTGGTGATGAAAATATTGTAGACATAGATTTTTCTGTTTTTTGGGTTATTAGCGATGCGGCAGCCTTCTTGTTTAGAATTCAATTTCCTGAAAGAACCATCAAAGCCGTTGCAGAGAGCGCTATGAGAGAAGTTGTAGGTAATTCAGAAATTCAACCAATATTAACTGGCGCAAGACAAAAAACTGAAGAAGATGTACGAGGATTAATGCAAGAAACATTAGATTCTTATGGTGCTGGAATACAGATCAGAGAAGTAAAGATGCAGAAAGTTGATCCACCTTCAGCCGTTATTGATTCTTTTAGAGATGTTCAGGCTGCAAGAGCTGACCAAGAAAGAGCAAGAAACGAGGCTAATGCTTATGCAAATAAGGTTGTACCAGAAGCTCAAGGTGAATCAGAAAAGATTAGAAGAGAATCAGAAGCATATCAATCCCAAACTGTTGCTGAAGCTGAAGGACAAGCTAAAAGGTTTGTATCCATATATTCCGAATATATCGAAGCAAAAGATGTTACTCGACAGAGGTTGTTTTTAGAAACCATGGAAAAAGTTTTTAATGATATGAATAAAGTAATTATTGATAGTGATGCAGTAGGTGGACAGGGGGTATTACCATACCTGCCTCTCAATGAAGTAAGAAAAAAAGGAGATCAATAATGAAAGGAAAGCAAATAGCATTACTGATTTTTTTGGGTCTACTATTTTTAGTTTCAGTTAATACATTTTATTCTGTACATGAAACAAAACAAGCTATTGTTCTGCAATTTGGGAGACCAGTTGGTGCTCCCATAACTGATGCTGGCCTTAAAATTAAAGTGCCATTCATTCAGCAAGTTCAATTTTTAGACCGTAGAATTCTTGATTTAGATTCACCTGCAGAGGAAGTTATTGCATCAGATCAAAAGCGTTTGGTTGTTGATTCATTTACCAGATGGCAAATAAGTGATCCTCTTCAGTTTTATATAAGTGTTCGCGATGAAAGAATTGCTCGCTCAAGACTTCAAGCTATTGTTTCTTCTAGTTTAAGGTCTGTTTTAGGTGGTGAAAAGTTTGTAACTGTTGTTAGAGATGAAAGAGATGAATTAATGGCTCGTATTAGCGAAATAGTTAATGTGCAGGCAAATGATTTAGGGATAAATATTATAGATGTTAGAATTAAAAGAGCAGATCTACCCGATGCAAATAGTCAGGCTATATATAGAAGAATGCAAACTGAAAGACAGCAAGAGGCTGCAGAATTTAGGGCTAAAGGCCAAGAAATTTCAAGAGGAATAAGAGCTGAAGCTGAAAAAAAAGTTACAGTTCTCGTGGCAGAAGCTACCAGAGATGCTGAGATTATAAGAGGCACTGGTGATGCATGTAGGAATAGAATTTTTGCTTCTGCTTATGGTCTTGATCCGGATTTCTTCGCTTTTTATCGCTCGATGAAATCATATGAAGAGTCTCTTGGGTCAGATACAACTATAGTTTTATCACCAGACAGTGAGTTTTTTAAATTTCTCAATGACCCAAATGCGATATCTAATGATAACTCTAATATCACCAAACTTAGCAAAGAGAATATTGAATTAATAAGCGTAATTCAAAGCAATGATAGATTGAGTGATAAGTTATGCCCCGAATTAGTTAAGCTAGATTAAAATAATGATAAGCTTCAGTCGATACTATTTCTTTGTTCTATTTCTATTTTTTGTTTCAGGCCCTGTTTATTCTATTGAATTACCTGATTTTACTGAGTTAGCAGAAGAATACTCTCCTTCTGTTGTTAATATTCTTTCAGAAAAGGAATTTAAAGAGGAAGATGATGAGGATGAATCTAGAGAAGTCCCACCTTTCTTTTTTGATGATCCGTTTAGAGATTTTTTTGAAAGGAGACCTAATAGAAAAAATAGACGGCCTCAAAGGTCAGGTGGTTCAGGTTTTATAATTTCAAGCGATGGTTATATTGTAACCAATAATCATGTCGTTGAGGGTGCAACCACAGTAAAAGTAACACTTAATAATGATGAAACATTTGTAGCTGATGTTGTAGGCCTAGATTCCAGAATGGATTTAGCACTTCTTAAGATTGAAGCGGATAAAGACCTACCTTTTATTACTTTTGGAGATAGCAAAAAGTCAAAAGTTGGAGAATGGGTAATTGCTATTGGTAATCCTCTTGGGCTTGGAGGAAGCGTAACAGCAGGTATTATTTCTGCAGTAGGCAGAGATATTCGCTCAGGCCCTTATGACAGCTTTATTCAAACTGATGCACCGATTAATAAAGGGAACTCTGGTGGACCGCTTATAAATCTTGATGGAGAAGTTATTGGAGTTAATACAATGATTTTTTCGCAAACTGGTGGATCTATTGGTATAGGCTTTTCAATACCCTCTGAATTAGTTCAACCTGTTATTAGTCAATTAAAGGAATATGGCGAAACAAGAAGAGGTTGGTTAGGTGTTGTCATTCAGGATGTTACTGAAGATGTAGCCAAAGATATGGATTTAAAGGAAGAAAGAGGAGCACTTGTGCAGGATGTTGTTAAAGGAGGTCCCGCAGATAAAGCTGGTATAGAAACCGGTGATGTTATTATTAAATTTGGCGGTAAAGACATTAATAAAATGAGAGAATTAACAACTAATGTTGCAAATACTGATATAGGTAAAAGGGTTAAAGTCGAATTAATCCGACTTGGAAAAAATAAAACTGTCACTGTTAAATTAGGAAGATTAGAGGGTAATGAGGAGTCTTTTCTTAAAGGTGAAGTTGAGGGAGAGTCAAAAAAGATTTTAGGTATTAGTTTTGGAGAACTTACAGCTGAAATACGCAGAAAAGAAAATATTCCTTCAAATATAATTGGTGTTGCAGTTATAGATGTTGATGAAGACTCAGAGGCTATCTCAAAAAAGATTACCTCAGGAAGTGTTTTAATGAGTGTTACTTATCAAAAAGTCACAGGCAATATGACTTATCAATCCACAGTCAAAGTCGTAAACCCCGATCAAGTTTATAAAATTCTTCAGGAAAGAAAAGATGCTGGAGATGAAAGAATTCTTCTTAGGGTTTGGAGACCAGAATACAGAGTTTCATCTTTGGTTGCGCTTTCATTTAATAAAGAGCAGACTGATTAATCATTTATCTTATGAGATAGTAATCCATCAAGTAACTTTGGTTCAAACCATGTAGATTTAGGAGGCATTACCTTATCTGCATCTGCAACCTTAAAAAGTGCTTCAATAGGGGTTGGGAATAAAGAAAAAGCTATATCGTATTTACCATGTTTTACTCTTTTTTCTAATTCTTCTACCCCTCTCGCACCGCCTACAAAATTTATCCTTTTATCTCTTCTCTCATCTTCAATTCCAAGTAATGGAGAAATAATTAAATTGTGTAAAATAGACACATCTAATGAATTGACTGGATCATCCTTTATAGCGATACTTTCTCTTAAATTAAGTTTGTACCAAGCGTTATCCAAAAACATTCCAAATTCTTTATTTTGAACAGGCTTGCATGAACTAGAAATATTATTAATTATAAAATTTTTATTAATCTCATTTAAAAGTTCATCTGAAGTATAATTATTTAATCCTGAAATAATTCTATTGTAATCTAAGATATTCATTTCAGAGTGAGGGAAAGCAACTGATAGAAAAAAATTGTGACTTTTTGAATTATTAGTTCCAGATTCATTTATTTCTTGACTAACTCTTGATGCAGCAGCAGATCTATGATGTCCATCAGCTATATATAATGTACCCATGGAATTCACTTCAGAAACAATTTTATTTATCTCTAGTTCATCTTCTATTGGCCATATTTTATGTTCTGAAGAGTCTGGACCTATTACACTATAAATTGGATCACCTTTTTTATTTTCCTTTAATACTTTTTTCATAAAAGAGTTCTGTTTGTAAGCCAGTAAAACAGGACCTGTTTGAGCTTCAAGCTCTTTGATATTTAAAACACGATCATCTTCTTTTATTGGAGTTGTAAATTCATGTTTTTTTATTATATTTTTGTTATAAGCTTCAATTGAAGCAATACAACCAAATCCTGTCTGAGTCTTGTTATCAAGGGTTATTTCATAAAGATATAAACATTCCTTCTTATCTTGATAAAGAATACCCTCCTCGATAAAATTTTTTAAATTTTCTGCCCCTTTTTTATAAACGCTTTCATCATTAAAATTTATTTCTTCCTCAAGATCAATTTCTGGTTTTGAGATATGCAAAAAACTATATGGTTTGTCTTTTGCCATTTCTCTTGCTTCACCAGAATCTAAAACATCGTAAGGTGGCGCAATTACATCACTAGCCTTATCTATTGATGGTCTTAGAGCTTTAAAGGGTAGGATTAATGACATTATTTCTCTTTTGTATATTAATAGATACCTAGATAACATATTTAGATAAAATAGTTTGTTAAATTTTGGTATTTATTTTTTCTAAACTTATTTTATTATTTAATAGCATGGAAAACAAAATTATTCTTATAGCTGGACCTACAGCATCGGGAAAATCATCACTTGCAAATACATTGGCTAAAAAAATAGATGGTGAAATAATTAATGCTGATTCAATACAAATTTATAAAGATTTAGAAATACTTACTGCTCGACCTAAGCCGAAAGAAAATGACCCTAATCACCACCTTTATGGTTTTGTAAATGGTGATGAATTATGGTCAGTAGGAAAATGGATTAATGAAGCAAAGAAAATAACTCAAAAGATTTTAAAAAAAAATTCAAAACCTATTCTCGTTGGCGGAACAGGTTTGTATTTTAAAGCTATGACTGATGGATTATCGCCAATTCCTGATATTAATTACGAAATAAGAGGAAGGTTAAAAAAAGAATTAAATATAAGAGGTTTAGAAAAACTATATGGAGAGCTTAAAGTTATAGATATTCAAGCATATGAATCAATAGATAGAAATGATCAACAAAGAATTTTAAGAGCTTTAGAAGTATTTAGAGGTACTGGTAAAAAGATATCTGATTATTGGAAATTGGAGAGAATAAAAGTTTTTGAAGATAATTTTATAAAAATTAAACTTAACACCGACAGAGAGAAGCTTTACCAAAACTGTGATGATAGATGCGATCATATGTTTCAATTAGGGGTAATAGAAGAAGTTCAGTCTTTAATAGATAAGAATTATGATGATAAAGCGCCTATTTTAAATGCAATTGGCGTTAGTGAAATTAAAGAATATTTACAAAAAAAAATTAATATTGATGAAGTTAAAGATTTGATTAAATTTAGAACTCATCAATATGCAAAAAGACAAATAACATGGTTAAAACATCAGATGATTTCATGGAAAAGCTTTTCTACGCAAGAATCAGATAAAATAGTAGATTATTTTATTAAAAAATTATAAAACTCTTGACCTTTATGTATTTAGAATTTAATTTTCGCATATCATTAAATGGAAAAAAGTATGACTAAATTAACTGGCGCAGAGGTGATACTGAAGGTTTTAAAAGATCATTCAGTTGATCATATTTTTGGATATCCTGGTGGTGCTGTTTTGCCATTATATGATGAGATATTCAAAAGCAATGACTCACCTAGACATATTTTAGTAAGGCATGAACAAGGCGCTGCACATGCAGCTGAAGGATATGCTAGATCAACAGGAAAACCTGGAGTTTTAGTTGTAACATCTGGACCTGGAGCTACCAATGCTGTTACTGGATTAACTGATGCAATGATGGATTCAATTCCTCTAGTTTGCATTTCAGGCCAAGTACCAACTCATTTAATTGGAACTGATGCTTTTCAAGAAGCAGATACTGTTGGAATAACGAGACCATGCACAAAACATAATTGGCTTGTAAAAGATCCTGATGACTTATGTCGTATTTTACATGAAGCTTTTCATGTGGCTACTTCAGGAAGACCTGGTCCAGTTGTTGTAGATATTCCAAAAGATATTCAATTTGCTGATGCAAAATATTTTCCACCAAGTGAAATAAAATCAGAAAACTATAATCCTCAGATTAAGCCCGATATGCGTTTTATCGATGAAGCTATAGAATTGATGGCAAATGCTAAAAAACCTATTTTTTATACTGGTGGAGGAGTCATAAACTCTGGTTCAGAAGCAAGTCATTTATTAAAAGAGCTTGTGTTATTAACTGGTTTTCCCATTACCAGCACTTTAATGGGTTTAGGTGCATTTCCATCAAATGAGACTAATTGGCTTGGAATGCTTGGAATGCATGGAACCTATGAAGCTAATTTAGCGATGAATGAATGTGATCTTTTAATAAATATTGGCGCAAGGTTTGATGATAGGGTTACTGGAAGATTAGATGCTTTTTCACCTAATTCAAAAAAAATACACATTGACATTGATCCTTCATCAATGAATAAGACTGTACCAGTTGATGTTTCTGTAGTTGGTGATTGCGCCCACGCAATTGAAGGTATTTTATTAAAATGGAAATCGAAAGGCCTAAGGGTAAATATTGACTCATGGATGGAACAAATTGAAAAATGGAGAAATAAAAAATCTCTAGATTATAAAAATTCCACTGATGTGATAAAGCCTCAATATGCGGTAGAAAGATTATATGAGCTAACTAAAGATAATGATTCATATATAACTACTGAAGTAGGGCAGCATCAAATGTGGGCTGCTCAATATTATAAATTTGATGAACCTAATAGATGGATGACCTCGGGGGGACTTGGAACAATGGGTTATGGGTTACCTGCTGCAATTGGTGTTCAAGTGGCCCACCCAAGCAGTTTAGTTATTGATATTGCTGGCGAAGCATCAATATTGATGAATATTCAAGAGCTATCGACAGCTGTTCAGCACAAACTTCCTATTAAGGTATTTATACTAAATAATCAGTACATGGGAATGGTAAGGCAATGGCAAGAATTATTGCATGGAGGAAGATATTCTCATTCATATACAGATTCTTTACCTGATTTTGTAAAACTTGCTGAGGCATATGGCTGTCTTGGTCTTAGAGCAATAAAACCTGACGAACTGGATCAAAAAATACAAGAAATGGTCGATTATCAAGGTCCAGTTATTTTTGATTGTGTGGTTGACCAAGATGAGAATTGCTATCCGATGATTCCTTCAGGAGCAGCGCATAATGAAATGTTATTAGGAGAAAGCGACGATAACCCAGAGGTTTCTGATGAAGGGAAGGTATTAATTTAATATGATTAAATTAAAAAAAGAAGATCAACAATCACATACTATATCCATAAAAGTAAGTAATGAAGCCGGTGTTTTAGCAAGAGTAATAGGTTTATTTTCTGGAAGGGGATATAATATAGAAAGTTTAAATGTTGCTGAAATAGATGAAGATAGTCATAAATCTAGAATAACTATTGTTACAAATGGTAGTTTGATGACAATTAATCAAATTAAGCACCAATTAGAAAGACTTGTGCCTGTCGATTCAGTCGAAGACCTTACTACGGATGGACCATCAATTGAGAGAGAAATGGCATTGATTAAAGTTGAATGCGATGGACAGAATCGTGAAGAAGTTTTAAGGCTTTCTGAGACTTACAGAGCAAAGATAGTTGATACAACAAAAAATTCATTTGTTTTTGAACTTACCGGTGCAATGGATAAGATTAACTCATTTATTGAACTTATGAGGCCATTGGGTTTAATTGATATATCAAGAACTGGCTTAGCTGCTATATCAAGAGGTCAAAAAGAATAGTTATTTAGAGGAGACAAAAATGAAGGTTTATTACGATAGTGATACAGATAAAAATCTTATAACTGATTATAAAATAGCTATAATTGGATATGGTAGTCAAGGTCATGCCCATGCACTTAATTTAAGAGATAGCGGCGTAAGTGATGTTTGCATAGCGCTTCGCGAAGATTCAAAATCAATAAAAAAGGCTGAAAATGCTGGTTTTGAAGTAAAAGCAGTCGCTGATGCGGCGAAATGGGCTGATATCATGATGATGGTAACTCCTGATGAATTACAGGCAGATATTTATAATTCTGATATTGAGCCAAATCTGAAAGAAAATGCATCTTTATTTTTTGCGCATGGTTTAAACATCCATTTTAATTTAATAAATGCTAGAGATGACCTTAATGTTGTTATGGTAGCGCCAAAAGGACCTGGACACACAGTTAGATCAGAGTATGAGAGAGGAGCTGGCGTTCCTTGTCTAATTGCTGTTCATCAAGACTCTACAGGAAATGCTCTTGATATTGGTTTATCTTATGCATCCCTGATTGGCGGCGGAAGGGCTGCAATCATAGAAACAACATTTAAAGAAGAATGCGAAACTGATTTATTTGGAGAGCAAGCTGTTCTTTGTGGAGGAGTGGTTGAATTAATCAGGAATGGATTCGATACTCTTGTTGAGGCTGGATATGCTCCCGAAATGGCTTATTTCGAATGTCTTCATGAAATGAAATTAATAGTTGATCTTATGTATGAGGGAGGAATTAAAAACATGAATTATTCTATCTCTAATACTGCCGAATATGGTGAGTATGTATCTGGACCAAAAGTAGTAGGTAGTGAATCAAAAGAGGCTATGAAAAAAGTACTTGAGAATATTCAATCTGGTAATTTTACAAAAGAATGGATCAATGAAAACAAGGAAGGCTCTAATAAAGAATTTCATGCAATGAGAGAAAAATCTAATTCTCATTCTATTGAAGAAGTTGGTACAAAATTAAGAGGCATGATGCCTTGGATTGGCGAAAATTCTCTCGTTGATAAAGAAAAAAATTAATTTCTCTTGAATAAATCAAAAATTTCATGCATTTATCTTTTTAAAGGTAATGAAATGGAACAATTAGAAAATAATAATTTTTTTGAAAGCATCAATTCTTTCAACAATATCTTTTTGGTTGTTCTAGGTTTACTAGCATTACTCCTGATTTGCCTCTGAGGTTCAATATATTTTTGTTCTCAGAGGTTAAAAAACACTTTCAATACAAATGGAGTAAAAAATGAATAGTAAAGATAATTATATTAAAATTTTTGATACAACCTTAAGAGATGGTGAGCAATCTCCAGGAGCTTCAATGTCTCTTGAGGAAAAAATACAAATTGCTGAAATTTTTGATGAAATGGGCGTAGACATTATTGAAGCCGGATTTCCGATTGCATCAAATGGTGATTTTGAGTCAGTTAAAGAAGTCTCTAGAATAGTAAAAAATGTTCAAGTTTGTGGGTTATCTAGGGCAGGACAAAAGGATATTGATAGAGCTGCTGAAGCATTAAAGTATGCAAAAAACCCTAGAATCCATACTTTTATTTCAACCAGCCCTGTTCACATGCAGTACAAATTACAAATGAATGAGCAAGAAGTTCTTGATGCTATTAATTTCTCTGTATCAAGAGCAAGAAATTTAGTAGAAGATGTTCAATGGTCTGCAGAAGATGCCACAAGAACAGATAGAGATTTTTTATTTAAATGTGTTGATATGGCTATATCATCTGGAGCTACCACAATTAATATTCCTGATACAGTAGGTTATACAACCCCAGATGAATATTATGAAATAATTGACTCTTTAATAAAAAATATACCAGATTCAGATAAAGTTATTTTCTCAACACATTGCCATAATGATTTAGGTTTAGCAGTTGCTAATTCTTTGTCTGGTGTCAGAGCGGGCGCAAGACAAATTGAGTGTACTATGAATGGAATTGGTGAGAGAGCTGGTAATGCTGCTCTTGAAGAAATTGTCATGTCTATGAAAGTAAGAAATGATATATTAGATTATGACTCAGGAGTTGAAACAAAGCTTTTCACTCGTGCTTCAAAACTTGTATCTTCAGTTACATCTTTTCCAGTTCAATTTAATAAAGCCATTGTTGGAAAAAATGCTTTTGCACATGAATCTGGTATTCATCAAGATGGAATGCTCAAGAACAATGAAACATATGAAATCATGACCCCAGAAAGTATTGGTTTAAATGAATCCACTTTAGTGATGGGTAAGCATTCTGGAAGACATGCTTTTAAAGAAAAGGCCAAAGAACTTGGTTATGTGCTAGCTGACAATCAATTAAATGATGCATTTTATAGGTTTAAGGATTTAGCTGATAAGAAAAAAGAAGTCTTTGACGATGATATTGTTGCTCTAATTGATGATGAATTTTCTAAAGGCTTAGATGTTATAAAGCTAGTATCTTTATCTATTTATGCTGGTACTGAAGGCCCACAATTTGCAGATCTTTCATTAGAGATAGATGGAGAAGTAAAGCAAAATAAATCTGAGGGCGATGGACCGGTAGATGCCTTATTTAATTCAATAAGAACTCTTATTCCACATACTGCTAGTTTACAGTTATATCAGGTTCATGCTGTTACAGAAGGAACTGATGCTCAAGCAGAAGTTAGTGTAAGATTACACGAATCAGGTAAGACAGTTATAGGAAGAGGTGCAGATACTGATACTTTAGTAGCTTCTGCTCGGGCGTATATAAGTGCTTTAAATCGTCTTATGGTTAAAAGAGAGAAAAGTATTCCTGAGGAGATAGCTAATTAATTAGGAGAATTTTTTGAAAAAATATTTGAATTTTCTTAGTTCTGATTTGGCTATAGATTTAGGTACAGTCAATACACTTATCCATCACCATGATAATGGAATCGTTTTAAATGAACCGTCAATTTTGGCTGTGGATAAAGCAGATTTAAATATGGGTATAATTGCCATTGGGTCAAAAGCAAAAGAAATGCATGGCAGAACCCCAGAAAACATTGAAACCATAAAACCAATGCGTGAGGGAATAATTGCCGATTATTTAGCTGCTGAAGAAATGTTAAAATATTTTATAAGTAAATCCTTATTAAATAAAAACCTTTTTAGCCCTAGATTAATGATATGTGTTCCCGCAAGCTCTACTCCCGCTGAAAGAAAAGCTATTTTGGACTCTGGTTTAGCTACTGGAGCTAGAAAAGTTTTTTTAATCGAGGAACCTATGGCTGCAGCTATAGGATCCGATCTTCCAATTAATGAAGCAAAAGGCTCAATGATAATTGATATAGGTGGGGGAACTACTGAAATCGCAATAATATCTCTTGGGGGAATAGTTTTTTCTAAGTCTATTAGAGTTGGTGGAAATGAATTTGATAAATCAATCATCTCTAATTTAAGAAGAAATGAAAATATCCACATTGGCGAGATTACAGCAGAACAACTTAAAATACAAATTGGTTCAGGGATTATTCCCAAACATGGTGATGGAAGAAAGATGACAATAAAAGGTAAAGAGATAACAGAAGGCGTCCCAGTAGAGAAAGAAATTACTGAGAGACATATTTCCGAAAGTTTAGCCGAGGCATTATTTGAAATTACAGAGACTATTAAGGAAGCATTTGAATCAGCTCCACCCGAATTAACTGGTGATATTTATGAGAATGGCATCCTTTTAACTGGAGGAGGCTCATTATTAGACAACATGGATGTAGTTATTGAGCGCGCAACAGGCCTGAAAGTAAAATATGCTGAAGAACCTTTATCAAGTGTAGCTTTAGGGTCAGGTAAAGTGATGAAAAATATAAAGACAATGAGAGATACATTAAGCACGCCTTATGGTAGGCATTAGAGGAATCAGTATAAAAATTAAAAATGTATGAAAAAAACAACGACATAAATCGTCGTGTATTTTTTGTTGGTGGAGGAATGATTATTCTTTCATCATTTCTTTTATCAAGGCTTTGGAAACTTCAAGTCAGTGAGCAAGATAAATATTTACTATTATCTGATAAGAATCGCATAAGAATAACTCCATTATTTCCTAAAAGAGGTATCTTTTATGATCGAAATGGTAATGAATTAGCATTAAATTCTTCCAATTTTAAACTAACTTATTCCTCAGGGTCTGCTTTACCAGATCAAGCGCTTATAAAAAAAATTATTAATAAATTAAGTTTAGATAATGATCAAATTCAGAAGATTAATAAGAGGGTATTTGATAGAAAATTAAAAAAAATAGAAATAAAAGAAAATTTAACTATCGATGAAATATCTGCTTTAAATTTTTTAAGCGATGATTTAGAGAGTTTTTTAATCGAAGATAACTCCAAAAGATCTTATATCAATTCGAAAAGCTTTTCTCATCTTATTGGATACACTGGCTTCATAAATGATTCAAATTCAGAGAGTTTAAAAACTATTGGACTTTCTGGTTTAGAGTTAAAATTCGATCATATTCTATCAGGTCATTTAGGTTATGTGAAAACAGAAGTAAATTCTGAAGAAAAAAGCATACGTATTTTGGAGGAAAATAAAGCAATAAATGGTCAAGATGTAGTTTTAACAATTGATCAAGATCTTCAAAACGCCGTTCATAAAATAATGGGCAATAATGTAGGTGCGGCAACAGTAATGAATATCCAAAATGGTGAAATTTTGGCTATGTGTTCAACACCAAGTTTTGATAGCAATAAATTTATTGATGGCTTTAGTTACGATGAGTGGAATAAAATATCAGAAGATGAAAGAAAACCATTTTTGAACAAAGCTATTAATGGTGAATATCCTCCAGGCTCAACATTTAAAATCGTTACTGCTTTAGCTGGCCTAGAGGATGGGTTGCTTAACCCAGATGATAAGGTTTTTTGTAGCGGAAAAACAAAATATGGAAAAAGAAATTTTCATTGTTGGAAGGATAAGGGCCATGAAGAGGTCGATCTTAGAAAGGCAATAAAAGAATCTTGCGATGTCTATTTTTATGACCTTGCTAGAAGACTTGGTATTGAAAAGATTGCCAATATGGCTCTTCGATTAGGATTTGGTAGAAATTTCGATTTAATTAGTGACAAAGAGAGAAATGGGCTAGTGCCAACTAAAAATTGGATAGAAAATAATATTAATAATAATTGGAATTTAGGGGATACACTAGTTGCTGGTATCGGTCAGGGTTATATTTCTGCAACTCCTTTGCAATTAAATGTAATGATATCAATGATTGCAAACAAAGGGTTCTACATTGAGCCTAAAATAATAAAGTCACCAAATTTAAATAAAAAAAATAAGATAAGGCCTGCTGGATTTAATTTTTCTAATTTAGATTTGCTTAGAGATTTATTGGATATAGCTGTTAATGAAAAAGGCAGTAATGCTTATTCTAGCAGAATTGAAGCGGATAACTGGAGAATGGCAGGTAAGACTGGAACTTCACAAGTAAAAGAAATAACTGAAGAAGAAAGAAAAGAAGAAATAATTATTTCAAAAGTTTGGAATGAAAGAGACCATGCTCTTTTTGTTGGTTATGCTCCAACAATACAACCAAAATATTCTGTTTCAATTGTTATAGAGCATGGAGGTTCAGGCAGCCAAAAAGCTGCGCCTCTAGGAAGGGATATTTTATTAGCATGTCAAAAAATTAAAACCCAGGGATCAAAAGCATAAAAATGTATAGAAAACAAAGAAAGAACATTTTACATAAAAGAACTCTCTACTTTGATAAATTTAGAGGTATTAATTATGGCATACCACTTTGTTTACTTATGCTAGGTTCTACCGGATCATTGATGCTATTTTCCATTTCTGGTGGAGAATTTAATCAGACAGTAATGAATCATTTTCTTCGTTTAATAGTTGGATTCATATTTTTTATATTTTTTTCCTTTATTAGTTTTCGAATTCTGAGAGTTATTTCTTTTCCAATGTACTTTGTGATACTGGCTATGCTGGCTTGGCTATATGTATTTGAGTCTTCAACAGTGTCTAGATGGATAAATTTAGGTGGAACAAGTTTTCAGCCATCAGAGTTTTTAAAATTTATACTAATTTTAACATTAGCTTCCTATTATAGTTTTTTTGGAGAAAGCAAATCTAGGCAATTGAGATACAATGTATTACCAATAATACTAATTTTGGTTCCCTCTTTTTTAATTTTAAATCAACCTGATTTGGGGACAGCTGTTTTACTAATTCTAGCAGGGTTTTCAACTGTTTTCTTTTCTGGGCTTTATTTGAAATGGGTTGTATTGGGCTCATCATTTGTTTTTGTGACTATCCCGCTTATTATTACTAACTTAAAGCCTTACCAAATGAAAAGATTAGAAGTCTTTCTTGATCCTGATAAGGATCCTTTCGGATCAGGTTATCATATAATTCAATCAAAAATAGCTATTGGTTCTGGAGGTTTAATTGGAAAAGGTTTTATGTCAGGCACACAGAGCCAGCTTAATTTTCTTCCCGAAAAACATAATGATTTTATGTTAGCAGTGCTTCTTGAAGAAACAGGATTAGTAGGGGGAATATTTATTTTCTCAATTTTTTCCTACCTTATTATAATATCTATGCATACTTCAATCGTAGCTAGAAGTCGATTTAGTTCTGTTGCATGTGGATCAATATCTGTATTGATTTTTTTATATTTCTTTATTAATTGCGCGATGATAACTGGATTAATTCCAATAGTTGGTGTTCCAATACCTATGCTTTCATACGGTGGTTCAGCAATAATCTCTCTTTGTGCAGCGATGGGGTTTGTTCTTAATGCAAGAAGGCAAAGGGATATAAAGATTGAGAGTATATTAGATGCATAGAATTCATCCAATTGATGAAATTATAGAAGAAAGATGTCCTAAATTGATGTCTAATAAGTTTTTGTGGTCGGTTATAAAGCCTACAATTTTTAAAATATTTAAATATCAAACAGCAAAAAACATTACCGACGATATTTCTAATATATCTGGTTTTGAATGTTTTACTTATTTAACAAATCTGCTGAAATTTAATCTAGATATAAGAAATATTGAATTGGTACCAGAACATGGCCCAATCATATTAGCGGGAAATCATCCAACTGGTCTTACTGATGGAATAGTAATGTTTGAAGTCATGAAAGATAGACGCCCTGATTATACGCTTTATGCAAATATTGACATGATTAAGTTATCTAAAGGTTTTGAAGATATTATTATTCCTGTCGATTGGAATGATGACAATAAAAATATCGGTAAAAGCAAAGAAATTCTGAAAAGAACAAAGGAGACTCTTAATGAAGGTAAGTGTTTATTAGTTTTTCCATCATCTCGCCTTTCTAAAAGAAAAGGCTTCAAGTTGTTTGAAAGACCTTGGTTAAACACTATTGTTAAGTTGTCAAAGAAATATAATGCGCCAATTATACCTTTTCATATGGATGGGCATAATTCACTTTTTTATTATTTTTTAGATATTTTTAATGAAGAATTAAAGAACATTAGTCTATTTAGCGAACTGGTAAATAAAGAGGAATTTAAGTATACAATTACTTTCGGTCGCCAAATTGATCCATTGGATATTAATGGCGATATTGATAAAGAAACCTTAAGAATCCAAAATCATGTTGAATTTACACTTGGTAATCCACCTCTAATCCTATAGTTTTGTATTTGGAAAGTTTTAAAATGAATAAAAAAATAAAATCACCTGAAAATTATAATCTTTTAGACCCCGATGTTATTGAAAGCCCCTATGAAGCCTATAAAGTTTATAGAGAAGAGGCCCCAGTATATCATAGTAAAGATACGGGTTTTTATGTTGTCACTAAATATGATGATTTAAAAAGAGTATTAACGGACTACGATTACTTTTCACGCGATATAGCAGCCTATTGGGAAAAAGATTCAAAACATAAAAAAAAGGGTTATTGGAAACACGGAGATAGTGTAGGAAGGGTTTTTCGAGAAAAGGGATGGCAGCAGATACCTTGTTTTGGTGCAGAGCCTCCATATCATACTAAATTTAGAAAGGCAGCAAACCCATCTTTTACTGCAAAAAGAGTAAAAAATATGGAACCCTATATTGTGAATTTAATTAATGATTTAATTGATTCCTTTATAGATGATGGGGAGGTCGAGTTTGTTTCCCAATTTTGCATACCTTTACCAATGAATGTTATTCAAGATAGGTTAGGTTTTCCTAAAAAAGATCTTCCGAAACTTAAATCCTGGTCGCAAGATACTTCTGCAGGTTTAAGTCAAATGCTTAGCGAAGAAGAAGAAATCTCTGTAGCTGAGAGGTTAGTAGAATTTCAACATTATATGGTTAAAACATTTGAAGAAAAAAGATTAAATCCAAAAGATGATATAATTTCTGATCTTGTTAATTATATTGATGAAGATGGAAAGAAATTAGAAACTGAAGAACTTCTCTCAATTGTAAGTGACTTAAACATTGGTGGTAATGAGACAACTACTGATTCCTTAGGTAGTGGAATGTTGATGTTGATGCAAAAAAGAGACAAGATGGACGACCTTATCTCTGGAAAAGCAAAATATAAAAATTTCGTAGAGGAAATAATTAGACTAGAAACACCTGTGCAGAGTCTTTTTAGAAGAGTTAGAAAAGATGTTTTGTTATCAGGGGTTGAAATACCAGAGGGCTCAATAATTGATATGCGTTTTGGATCAGCCAATAGAGATGAAGAGCAATTTGAATGCCCTATGGACATGATTTTGGATAGAAAAAACCCAGGCAAACATCTTGCTTATGGAACCTCTCATCATCATTGTATTGGCGCCCCTTTGGCAAGGCAAGAAATGAGATTAGCATTTCAAATACTTCTAGAAAGATTAACTAATATTAATCTTGCTGAAAATAAAAATGATTTTCTTCATCGATCACATTTTGCTTTACGGGGTCTGAATAAATTATATTTAACTTTTGAGAAAGCTTAGATATGGCAGATAATTTTATTGGAAAAAATGCTCTTATTACAGGAGCTTCATCTGGGATAGGTAAAGATATTGCATATATTATGGCTGAAAAGGGCATTAATCTGATCCTTTTAGCAAGGCGTGAAGATAACCTTATTAAGATAAAGGAAGATATACAGGATAAGTTTTCAATAAAAATAATGGTTATTGCAGCAGATTTAAGTCAGATACCTGAATATGAGAGAATTTATGATGAATGTAAAAGAAATGATCTTATGCCTGATTTTTTAGTTAATAATGCAGGTTATGGAACTTTAGATAGCTTTCACAAGATTTCATATGAAGACCACATAAAGTTTATTAATGTTTTATCAACATCAGTTGTATCTTTAACCCAGTTATTTATACAAAATATGATAAGTAATGGTTTTGGAAGAATTATTAATATTGCCTCACTTGCAGGATTTGCTCCAGCATCAAACTCTGGGGGCATGTATACTGCCGTTAAATCAATGGTAATTAAATTTTCAGAGGGTATTCATAAAGAATATAAAGATAATAATATTTATTGTTGTGCTGTTTGCCCAGGTTTTACTCATACAGAATTTCACGATCAAATGGGCGAATTCAAAAGTTCTATACCAAGTTTTATGTGGATGAACTCAAAAACCGTAGCCAAACAAGCTTTTGACGAGACAATGAAGGGTAAAGATTTATATATTAATGGGGGAATAAATAAATTCCTGGCTTTTCTTATGTGGTTAACTCCGAAATGGTTAACAAATTTATATTACAAACTAATTATGAGAAAGAGGCCTTAAAGGATTTTTGGAATTATTATTTTTCTCTCTTTTGGGTAATCCTCAAATTTTTCTTTATACCATTTATGATGGCTTATAGCTCTTGGAAGTAAATTAAATATTGTCCAGAAAAAGAATACTAATCCAGATACGCTCCAAGTGAGAATGGCCCATCCGAGCCATTCTATAATTTCCCCCAAATAATTTGGACTAGATACATATTTATACAATCCTTCTTGTGGAATTTTGTATCCATGCTCTGAATTTTTTGCTAACCGCATTAAAATATTGTCTGAATGAATATTAATGAAAGCACCTATAAGAAATATCAAAAAACCAATTATGAAAACTGGCTCAGAAAACCATGATATATCGTAATTAATATCCAAAAGAAAAAACCAATAACCATGTAAAAATGTATTAACGGCATTAAACAAAAAGGCCATTAAGGCAACTAAAACGGGCATTGTTCCATCTTTTTTTATTCTCATTGGCCATATAAAGCTTCTATTGAAATAATGTATTGACCAAATCATCAAAAAGAAAATAAGAACAGGATTACTAAATCCGTCATAAAGAAAATAATATATCCAGAGAAGATATAATGCTGGGCTTTCCATTACTATCCATCCAAGTCTTTTGGGTATAGTTAATCCCCAGCCTGATCTTGAGTGTCTGCCATAGGGGGCACTTATTATAAGTAAAATGATGAAGGTAATAATACCAATAGTCATCCATATGTTTATCAGAATAGGGTACATAGCAATTTTAGGTTATCATAAAAATTTAAAGGTGATTCGTTAAATAATATGAAAAGAAAAATTTGGATAGATGGAGAGTTTGTTGATTGGAATGACGCTTCAGTTCATATTCTGTCGCACTCCCATCAAAGGGGTTCCTTGATTTTCGGTTTTATTCCTATTTTCGAAAATGAAAATGGAACATTTATTTTTAGGGTTGATAAACATATCAAGAGACTTCTCAGATCATGCCTTATGGCCGGAATTCCCATTGACTATATGGAGAATGAATTAATTGATGCAGTTTTTGATACGGTTAAAGAAAATCCTGGAAGTAAATTCATTAAAATCAGTGTTTATATTGCGTCCATAGAAATTGACGTAGTGCCCCAGGACCCTTTTACCAAAGTTGCTATTGCTGCTTATGATCCTCAGAAGGATATTATCGAAAAGAATTCTCAGCCATTTCATAGCTCCAAGCAGTTAAGTGTGTGGATTGAGAAAGAGCGGCATCAGAGAAGACAGGACATCATTGAACCGCAGATAAAGATAGCTGCTAATTATACCTCTCCAATGATGGCCAAATGGAAAGCAAGAAAAAATGGATACGATGAAATCATTCTTACTGATAGTGAGGACTATATAACTGAGGCACCAACATCGAATGTATTTATAGTTAATCGCGGTGGAGTCCTCAGGACGGCTCACGAGGACGAAGTTTTGCACGGCATTACCCGAATGAGTATTATCGAGATAGCTGAAGATGAAGGTATTGAAATGAACATTGGACGCATTCCTCGAAGAGAGCTCGAAGAAGCAAGGGAGGTTTTCATCACATCATCTAGTCATCTTGTCTATCCAGTCAACAGTCTAGATGGAAAGCCTGTTGGAAATGGTGAAGCAGGAAAAACAACGATGATTCTGAAAAACCGATTTCTGAGAGTCACTGAAGGAAAAGACAATAAATTCAATAAATGGCTTTTCCCCGTATAGGTTTATGAAATAATGAATAATTTCAAAATTGAGGAACCTTCTCTTTTCTGATCATAGCATGAAGTCCTGAGATTTTATTTAATCTTCTTGAAATAAGAGTTGCAAATATTGTCAAACCGACAATCATGCTGATCCACATTCCGCTTTCTCCCATGGGTTGGTTTATGCCGTAATAGGTAAGATAGTACCCAAAAGGGATAGCAAATACCCAATAGGCAATAATGATGAAAACCATTGTCATGAAAGTATCTTTATATCCTCTCAATGCCCCAAGACTTCCCATACCAATGCCATCGGGAATTTGGAAAATGGCGGCAAAAACAATTAAATGACTTGCAACGGAAAAAACCAGAAGATCGGTTGTATAAAGTGATATAAGTTTGTCACCCAGTGTGACTAGGAGTGTCATATTAAATAGGGCACCTATTAAACATAGGTATACAGAAACCTTGGATGAGTATCGTGCATCAATATACCTCTTTTCTCCAAGCAGATTACCGACTCTGGTTGATGCGGCAAGACCTATAGCCAGCGGTAACATGAAAACAATACTTGCAATATTGAGTGCAACAGCATGACCCGAGACAACATTTTCCCCAAGCGGTGCTAGAATTATGGCAGCCCCTGAATACATGCTTAATTCAACAAATATTCCAAAACCAATGGGGGTTCCAAGCTTGAATACCTCCATGGAAGTTTTCAAAGATGGTCCATCAAATCTGCTGAATAATTTATTTTTCTTATAGGATTTGGAAAACAAAACAATGCCAAGCATTGCAGCAAACATTAGTGTTGAAACTATTGTTGTAGCATATCCACAACCAACACCTCCCATCTCTGGTAATCCGAAATATCCATATACAAATATTATATCTAGCGGGATATTTATTAATGCACCCATGAAGACAACTATGAAAACTGGAATTGTAAGAGTTAAACCCTCGCTATATGAACTTAACAATCTATACAATATATAGAAAAACATACCTATGGAAATTGCTTTGAGATAAGAAATAGATATTGAAGTAATTGTTTTATCAATAGGTAAAAAGGTCAGTAATTGGCTGCCAAAATAGAAAATAATAACTAAAAGAAGCCCAAGTAAAGCAGCCAACCAAAAGACTTCTCTTATTTTTTGACCTATTTCTAGATCTTTATTTGCACCATTAAGTTGCGCTACAATTGGAATGACAGAAAAAATTATCCCCGCCATAAACATGAAAATTGGATAAGTAAAGGAATTGGCTATTACAAGACCTGCGAGTTGGTCAGCTCCGGCTCTTCCAGCAACTATTGTATCCGTAGCTGACATAATCATAAATGATAATTGAGAACCAAGCATTGGAAAGCCAATACGAAAGAAATATTTGGATTCATTAAAGAATTTATTCATCTATGATACTTTTCCTAATAATTCTTGATGCTGTATCGATAATCGCAACCATTATAAGAATTAATATTATGATAAATAGAGTTTGATCCCAGTATTGTGCCTTCATTCTCTCAGTTAGCTGTAAACCAATTCCTCCAGCACCAACAACACCAAGAATTACTGCTGATCTTGTATTAGACTCAAAGAAATATAAGCTTTGCGAAATAAATATTGGAAAAATTTGCGGAATTAATCCGTAACGAATTACTGAAACCTTGCTAGCGCCGGTTGATTGTATACCTTCAATTTGACGAGTGTCAGCATTATCTGTTGCTTCTGAAAATAACTTTCCAAGTGTTCCCACATCAACTGTGAATATAGATAGTAATCCAGCAAATGGCCCTAAACCGAATGCTCTTACATAAATAATTGCCCAGATTAAAATATCAACTCCTCTAATAAAATCTAAAAAGCGTTTTATAAGAAAACGTATTAAACCAAATTTGAAAATTTGACGAGAGGCAACAAAACTTATTGGTATACACACCAAAGTGGCTAAGAATGTACCTAAGAATGCCATACCAAGTGTTTGAGCTAGACCAGTGAAGATAGAATTAAAATTCCAATTAAAAAAATCATTCCAGGTAAACATTGCAACTAAAATAGGTTCCATATTTGAAAGACCAGAAAGTATTTTTCCTAAGGAGAAATCAAAATAATATAAGCAAAATAGAAAATAGAAAATTACTAGTATATAGCCTGTAAAAACTATTGGTGAGCGTTTCCATAAAGGGTAAAATGCTTTAGGACAGAGTGATATTATATCTTTTTCAGACACCCATCTCTCCAATAATTTTTTGCCTAATTCTTCCTGATGAAACATCTATAGTTATAACGGTTAATATAATGAGAAGAATTATTGCGCTTACTTCTTCGTAATAATTGAAATTAATTACAAGATAGAGTTCTTGGCCGATTCCTCCAGCACCAACAAACCCTATAACAGTTGACGCTCTTATGTTGATCTCAAATCTCAAAAGAGCATAGGATATTATATTCGGAAGAACTTTTGGGATTATTCCATAACGTATTTCAGAAACCCAATTACCTCCATGAGACCGAATAGCTTCGCATGTTTTCAAGTCTGCATTTTCATGAACTTCAGAAAATAACTTTCCTAACGCACCAGTAGTATGAATAGTTATTGCTATAATACCTGCTAGAGGACCTACACCTAAAGCCCAAACAAAAAGTATGGCAAATATAATTTCAGGAACCCCTCTAAGGAATTCTAAAAATCTTTTTACGAGATAATAGCTATAAATATTTGGAGTTATGTTTTTAGCTGACAAAAAGCTTAATAACAAAGCAAACACAAAGCCCATTAAAGTCGATAAAACAGCCATATTAAATGTTTCATAAAGAAGGGCGGCATATTTTTTAAAATTAAAATACCAATATTGTATAGAGCCTTCAGTTTTTGAGTTTTCGAAAATTAATTTAGAATCAAGATTAGGTAATATTTTGAAAATATAATCACCAAGCCTTGGAAAACCATCAATTATTTTAGATAAATTAAAGTCAATGATTGAAGAGCTTGTAAAAAAAGATACAACAAAAATAATAATGATAAATATATTCCATAATCTTCTACTTCTTAATTGCTCAGAATATATAGATATATGCCTTTTAAGAAGAGAATCATTCATTTTCTAAATCGTATAATTGTTCTGCTAATTCTTTAGTGAGAGAGGATGGATGGCCGTCAAAGACTATTTTTCCATCAGATAAACCAATTAAACGATCACAATATTCTTTAGCTATTTCAAGGGAGTGCAAGTTACATATAACCATAATACCATCTTGTTTATTAATCTTTTTTATATCATCCATGACAACTTTTGAGTTTTTTGGATCTAATGAAGAGATAGGCTCGTCTGCAAGTAAAATTGATGGATTCTGCATCATTGCCCTTGCGATAGCCACCCTTTGTTGTTGACCCCCAGAGAGTGTTCCAACTCTTTGTAACGCTTTATCTGACAGATCTAAATTATTTAAATATGTAAGTGCTTCAATTTTTTCTTTATTACTATAAATCTTAAATAATTTCAGTAATTTAAAGTTAATACCTAATGTTCCACTTAAGACATTCGTTAATACATCTAAGCGATCTATTAGATTGAATTGCTGAAAGATCATTGCGCATTTCGACCGCCATTGTTTTAAGCTTTTTCTTTTTAATGAGGTGATTTGAATTCCATTATATGTAATTGAGCCACTTGATGGTTCGATTAGTCGATTAATTAATCTCATGAGTGTAGATTTACCAGCGCCTGATTTACCTATTATCCCTACCATTTCTCCATCCGATATTGTTATTGAGATATCATTTATAGCAGTAGTTTCTGAAAATCTTTTAACTAGTGAATTAATCTCAAGAGAAGCCATTATTATCCTAAAAAAATCATTAAATTGTTTGTATTTAAATATTTACCAAATAATATCCTATTTAATCTATAGGATTACTCAATTTTATGAAAAGAAATTTATATAAAATAATTTTATTAAATTTGATATCTTTTATTCCTATAAATCTTTTTGCAGGAATTGATGAAAATATAAATAATTTTCTTGAGCCTGTGTCGAAAGTTGTTTCCAATATAGTTTTTTACAGTTTGCCCATGGGCTCAACAAATGTTGAGCTGATTGTAATTTGGTTAATTTTAGGAGGACTTTTTTGTACATTTTACTTTCGATTTGTAAATTTTAGTGCTTTTAGGCATTCTATTGCTCTTGTTAGCGGCAAACACACAAGCAATGATTCTTCTGGTGAGGTTTCACATTTTAAGGCCCTTTCAACAGCTTTATCTGGCACTGTAGGCTTGGGAAATATTGGGGGCGTTGCAGTTGCGATATCTCTTGGAGGTCCTGGTGCAACTTTTTGGATGATATTATCCGGTTTACTTGGAATGTCTCTTAAATTTTGTGAATGTACACTTGGAGTAAAATACAGAAATATAAACCCTGATGGGAGTGTATCTGGCGGTGCAATGTATTATCTAACCAAGGGCTTATCAGAAAAAGGGATGCCTATTTTAGGGAAGTTTTTGGCTTATATGTTTGCTATTTTTTGTGTATTTGCCTCACTGGGTGGAGGAAATATGTTTCAGGTAAATCAATCTTTGGATTTAATTATCTATGTTTCTGGTGGTCAAGGCGGTTTTTTAGATATTAATTCGTGGGTTTATGGAGCAATATTTGCATTACTTTTAGGGGTAGTGATAATTGGAGGTATAAAAAGGATTGCTGCAGTGACCTCAAAATTAGTTCCGAGCATGGCAATAATTTATATTATTAGCGCCTTAGTTATATTAATTGTAAATATTGACCAAATTCCAACTGCTGTTAAATCTATATTTGTTGGAGCATTTTCCCCTGAAGGTGTTACAGGTGGTTTTTTAGGTGTTTTGATATTGGGTTTTAGAAGGGCTGTATTTTCTAATGAAGCAGGTATTGGGTCTGCACCGATCGCACATTCAGCAGTTAAAACTAGCGAACCAGCAACTGAAGGTATTGTTTCCTTACTTGAGCCATTTATAGATACCGTTGTCATTTGTACCATCACGGCTCTAGTAATTATAACAACTGGCGTTTTTAGTTCAGGCACAGGTATAGAAGGAGCAAGAATGACATCCCAAGCGTTTGGATCAGTTCTGCCCTGGTTCCCATATGTATTAGCTATTGTTGCAATTCTTTTCGCATTCTCAACAGCTATTTCATGGTCATATTACGGTGTAAAAGCAGTAACATTTATTTTTGGTGAAAAAAAATCAATTGAACTAATTTATAAATTAATCTTTTGTTCATTTGCAATTGTTGGAGCATCTTTAGACCTTACTAAAGTAATTGATTTATCTGACTCATCTTTATTTTTAATGGCTATACCTAATCTTATTGGTGTCTATATTTTAGCCAGTATAGTTAAAAAAGAATTTTCAGATTATAGACAAAAATATATGAATTAATGTCAAAGCAAAATAATATTCAAGAGTTTCCTTCATATATTAATTCTTTAAAAGGTTTTATGGATCATGAGGAAGGTAAATGTCTTAACAAATATGCAGCTAAATCATCTGATCGCGGACCTATTCTCGAAATAGGCTCTTACTGCGGAAAATCAACAATTTATATGGGACTTGGAGTTAAAAGTACTAATTCTTGCATTTACTCTATCGATCACCATATGGGTTCCGAAGAAAATCAAGTTGGGTGGGAATACCATGATGCCGATCTTTTTGATGAAGAGACTGGAAGAATAAATTCTTTTCCTGAATTTATGAGGAATTTACGTAAAGCTGATTTATTAGATACTGTGATACCAATAGTTTCAGAGTCTTCATTAGTGTCAAGAAACTGGAAAATACCTCTTTCAATGGTTTTTATTGATGGCGGCCATACAATGAAAGCAGCCTTTAATGATTTTAATAACTGGAAAGATAAAATTGTTAAAGGAGGAATATTAGCAATCCATGATGTTTTTCCAAACCCTGATGATGGAGGAAGACCTCCATTTGAAATTTACAGAAAAGCTTTATCAGAGAAAAACTTTAAGGAGATCGAGTCTGTTAAGTCACTAAGAGTATTAGAGAAATTAAATTAGATGATCGTCTAGAAAGATCTTCGATCCTCTTGAAAAGTTATTTAGCGCATCATATGCTAAAATAACTGCAGCTGAAGTCCATCCAGGATTCTCCATCGGCCAAAATACTTTTTCATTAATTTGCCTACCCATCCAGTAAGCCCCATCATTATCTGTGTAATTTTTAATCCAAGAAAGTAGCTCCCTGGCTTTATCTTTTTTTTCGATTTTAATTAGAGCAATAGCAAGCTCCGCTGTTTCAGCAATAGTAACCCATGGTTGATCTGAGACGCATAAGCATCCTTTTTCATTTATTACAAAAGTATTCCATTGGGAATTAATCCTTTCTTCTGCTTTTTTTCCATTAATGGCTCCACAAAGAACAGGATAATACCAATCCATTGAGAATCTTTTCTTTGATTCCCAAGTCTTATCAAAGCTTTCAGGTTTATTTATGATAGTATTTTTTAATCTTTCTAATGACTTATTCCAATTAGTTTTTTCTTTATTTAATTGTGAGGCACAATTAATGGCACAAATGAGACTTTTGTATATTGAGCAACAACCAGTTAAAAGTGAATCATCTTTTGGAGCTTCAATGCTCTTAGCAGCCCATCTAATTGACCCATCCTCCATTTGATTTTCTATTACAAAATTTATTGCTTTTTCAATCATCTCCCAATTATCAGTCAACCTATCAACTGAATTGTTTATTAGGAAATCATGCCAGCAGGCTGTTGCAATATATGCCGCAAAGTTTGTGTCTCTGAAATATACTTTTGATTCAATATCTCTATTGACGAAAGTGCCTTTTTTTTCGTCTATATCCAATGTACTTCCTAGTTCTCCTAACCAAGAGCCATCATCTAATTGATTTTTTTTTAAATAAGAAAACCCTAAATCAACTTCTTTAGAATACCCAAGAGTATTTAAAGCCATTACGCATTCAAGATGATTCCATGCATCAAACACACCATCTTCAGTCCAAGGTATACAACCATCCTTTCTTTGCAAAAAGACAATTCTTTTTATTGGGCCTTTTAAGTTTTTAGTAAATGAATTCATTTATTTTAATTAATTATTTTTTTTGAAGTAAAGAACTACAGATTTTCCCATTAATGGATCAAAAAGCTTTTCTAAGATACGAGTTAATAAAGGTTTTTTCATGATATCCCATTCAAGAAATCTTTTATAAAAATTAACAAATTTATTGTCTTCTCTCTTTACTCCGACAAAGCATTTAAGCCACCAATAAGGAGAATGTAATCCGTGTTTATGTTCCTTACCTCTATAATTAAAACCATTTTCTAAAAATGCCTTCTTTAATTCGGAGTATTTAAAAATTCTTATATGCCCTCCAGGTTCATTGTGATAATCATCTGATAAAAGCCAACAAATTTTCTCTGGTAACCATCTTGGAACAGACACGCCTATACTAGCCCCTGGTTTTGAAATTCTAAATATTTCATTAATAACATTCTTATAATCATATATATGTTCTAATACTTCCGAACATATTATGTGATCAAAAGTATTGTCTTTAAACGGCAATTGAAGGGCAGTTCCAGCCATTAAACTAAATTTTCTATCGCTTGATTCATTTATGTCGGGATATTGTTGAAATCCTTGATAAGTATATTTCAATTCCTCCAATGAGAGATCTAAACCTATTACATGACATTTGCTATAATAATAAAGTTTATGAATGTGACGGCCTTTTCCGCAACCAAGGTCTAATATTTTTGAGCCATCAACAATATTTAATTTATCAAGATCAATTGTTAGCATTAATTATAGCCTCTTTATAAACATCAACAAGCTCTCTTGCAGCTCTTTCCCATGTGAATTTATCTAAAACTCTTTCTCTGCCCATTTTTCCATATACTAATCTCTTTTCTTCATCATCAAGCAATTCTTTAATACCCTGATATAGAGAAAGAGGATCAGAATGATTTACAATTACCCCTGCATCGCCAACAACCTCAGGTAAAGATCCTCCATTAGTTGAAACTAATGGTATTCCGCAAGACATAGCCTCTCCTGCTGGAAAGCCAAAACCTTCATAAACAGATGGTGAAACTGCAATTGTGGATTCTGCATAAAGTTGAGCAATTTCATCACTTGTTAAATCGCTTACAAACCTAACTTTTTCTCTAATTCCTTTTTTATCTAATTCTTTTGAAGTTGGGCCTTCTCTTAATTTTCCTATAACAACAAGTTGAAGTTCAGGAAAGTCTTTTAGCAACAAATCATACGCACGAATTAAATAAATCAATCCTTTTAAAGGGACATCAGCACTAGCAGTAGTAATTAATTGATTAGATTTTCTATTAATTTTTTCAATAGGCCTAAAGGTGAGATGGTCGATACCATGAAGAACTTTTCTTGTTTTTTTAATATCAATTTTAAAATCCTTTGCTAAATCTTTTCTTGTATTTTCTGATACTACTATAATAGGGTCTAATTGCCTTGCGACCTTCATTTGCATATTTAAAAAGCTATACCATCTCCATTTCAGAATTTTTAAGGATATTGTCTCAGCATGTTTTATATCTATTTTTTTATCCATTGTAATAGGGTGATGAATTGTCCCAACAACTGGGATACCCATATTTTTTAGTTTTAAAAGACCATATGCTAAAGTTTGATTGTCATGAACAACATCATAATTGGAGTAATTTAACTTAGCCCATTTTGCCATTCTTTCTCCAAATGTATATGGCTCAGAAAAGCCACCGGTTAAGTGACTAATCCATTCGAATAAATCAATTTTATTTTTAAACAAACTTAAATTAAATGCTTTTAATGGATTATTATATGAGTAAAGATCAAGTGAAGGAAGTTTAGTGAGCCTTACTCCTTCATCTAGTATTGGGTAAGGCTGGCCAGATACAACTTCTACTTTATGGCCAAGATCTCTCATTGCTTTTGTAACCAGTCTCATATAGATACCTTGTCCCCCAGTATATGGATGGCTTCTATAGCTGGGCATAAGTATACTTAAAGGTCTATCTTGAAGACTGTTTATCTTTTCACTCATATTTTATTTCTTTTATTCTTAAAATTGTGTATTTCAGGGTTGTAATAAGTAAAATAATCCTTGTAAAGACATAGGTTTTTTCGTTAAAAGGCATAATAGAGAATGATTTATAAGAGGTAAATTTATTAATGGTAAAAGTTACATTTATAGAATTTGATAAAACAGAGCATTCAATTGATGCAGAAAAAGATACATCATTGATGGAAGTAGCTATTCAAAATGGTGTTCCAGGAATTGATGCTGATTGCGGAGGTGCATGTGCTTGTGCAACATGCCATGTTTATGTAGATCAAAATTGGGTTGATAAAACTGGAAAAGCAGAACAAATGGAACAGGATATGCTTGATTTTGCATTCGATGTAACGGATCAAAGTAGACTTTCTTGCCAAATTAAAATTACTGATGACTTAGATGGTTTAATAGTAAATCTTCCAGAAAAACAATTCTAAAATGCAAGCTAATCGAATTGAAACAGATTGTTTAATTATTGGGGCAGGTCCTGTTGGCTTGTTTTCAGTTTTTGAATTAGGTTTATTAGATATAAAATGTGATATTATTGATATACTTGATAAACCTGGCGGACAATGTGCTGAGCTGTATCCAGACAAACCAATTTATGATATTCCGGGGGTACCTGAAATTACAGGTGAGGGCTTAGTGAGTTCTCTAATAAAGCAGATTGAACCATTTAATCCGGTTTTTCATTTATCAAGAATTGTAACAGAATTAAAAAAAGTTGATGATAGATGGGAAGTAAAAACGGATTTTGGTGATACATTTTCCACTAAAGTTATTGTAATTGCTGCTGGAGGCGGGAGTTTCCAACCTAAAAAACCTCCAATAAAGGATATTGAAGATTATGAAGATTTCTCTGTTTTTTATTCAATTAGAGACAAGGATAAATTTAAAGATAAAGATATTGTAATTGCTGGAGGAGGCGATTCAGCTCTTGATTGGGTGCTTGATCTCCATACCTCTGCAAAGTCTTTGACACTAGTACACCGAAGAAAAGAATTTAGAGCTGTACCTGATACCGTAAATAAAGTTCAAGAATTAATTGAATCTGGAACAATCAATTTTGAATTAGGTCAGATTAATCAATTATCAGGGGAGAATAATAAGTTAGAGTGTGTTTCTATAAAAAACGGCGACCAAATTAAAGATATAAACTGTCAAATTTTATTACCTTTTTTTGGTTTAACAATGAAATTAGGACCTGTTGCTGATTGGGGTTTAAATCTGAATGAAAACTTAATTGAAGTAGATACTGAAAAATTCGAAACTAATCAAAATGCTATATTTGCTATAGGCGACATAAACACATATCCAGGAAAATTAAAATTAATATTATGTGGTTTTCATGAGGCCGCTTTAATGGCTCAACAGGCTCATAGTTATATATACCCTGATAAAAAAATTACCTTTCAATATACGACATCAAGTTCAAGTTTAAAGAAAAAGTTAGGTGTAAAAAGCTAGCAATAATACCATCTTCGACAAAATCTATCATCAAGTCCGTTTCTTCTTATAGCTTGGGTGGTTTTATCTTGAGATCTTATCGATTTAAGTGTAAGTCTGCATCCGCCATAGGCCTCTGTCTCTTCTTTAAATCCAAGACTTAAACACTCCTCGTGATCTATTTTAGCTTCAAGAGCCAATCTTTCTTCTTTGGATAAAGTTGAGCATCCAAGAATTAATATACATATTAACAATATAAAATATTTTTTCATAACTTACTTCTTCATACTAAGTTCTCTCATAGCGTTGTCAATTCCATCAAGTGTAAGAGGAAACATTCTCTCAGATAAAATTTGTTTGATAATTTGTGTAGACGGAGTAAATTCCCAATGTTTTTCTTCAACAGGATTTAACCAAATCACATTAGAGTATATATCACTTATCCTTTCTAACCACAAACCACCTGGCTCCTCATTCCAATGCTCAACACTACCACCTGAGTAAGTTATTTCATACGGACTCATTGACGCATCACCAACAAAAATGATTTTATAATCTGATGAATATTTATGAAGAATGTCCCATGTATTTAATCTTTCTGCATGCCTTCTTCTGTTATCCTTCCAAACATATTCATATAAGCAATTGTGGAAGTAGAAGTTTTCCATATTTTTAAATTCAGTTCTTGCAGCAGAAAATAGTTCCTCGCATAATTTAACATGAGGGTCCATAGATCCGCCAATATCAAAGAATAAAAGAACTTTAACTTTATTTCTTCTTTCTGGAACTAGAGATATATCTAGATATCCTTTATCTGCTGTATTTTTTATTGTTCCAGGTAGATCTAAAGTATCTGCAGCACCTTCTCTTGCAAATTTCCGTAAACGTCTTAGTGCAAGTTTAATGTTTCTAATTCCTATTTCTATATCATCATCAAGATTTTTAAATTCTCTTTTATCCCAAACTTTGACTGCCTTAAAATTTCTATTATTTTTTTGTCCTATTCTAACGCCCTCAGGATTGTACCCTTCAGCACCATATGGAGAAGTCCCAGCTGTACCAATCCATTTTGATCCACCTTCATGTCTTTTTTCTTGCTCTTCTAAACGTTTCTTTAATTCTTCCATAAGTTTTTCCCATCCACCCATAGATTCGATTTGTTTTTTTTCTTCTTCGGTAAGATATTTTTCATTAAGAAGTTGTAACCATTCTTCGGGAATTTCTGCAGTCTCTAATTCTTCAATGTTTTCTAATCCCTTAAATACATTACCAAATACTCTATCAAATTTATCTAAGTTCTTTTCATCTTTAACCAAAGTAGATCTTGATAAATAATAAAAATCTTCAACCTTTCTTTGAGGAATATCAGCATTTAAGGCTTCAATAAGAGTAAGGTATTCTCTTAATGTAACTGGAATATTGGCTTGTTTGAGTTCTTGAAAAAAATTAATAAACATATTTAACTTTGATTATCTTCTCTTCTAGCTAAGAAAGCCAATCTTTCGAATAAGTGAACATCCTGTTCATTTTTTAGAAGTGCACCATGTAAAGGTGGAATTATATTGTTAGAGTTCTTTTCTCTTAACATTTCTGGGGTTATATCTTCATTCATAAGTAACTTTAGCCAATCTAATAACTCAGATGTAGATGGCTTTTTCTTAAGCCCAGGTATTTCCCTTAACTCATAAAAAACTTTCAAAGATTCAGATACTAATTTTGATTTAATATCTGGATAATGAACATCAACAATCTTTTGCATTGTGTCGTTATCAGGAAAACTTATGTAGTGAAAGAAGCACCTTCTTAGGAAAGCATCTGGTAATTCTTTTTCATTATTAGAAGTAATTATAACAACAGGTCTTTTTTCAGCTGCTATTGTTTCTCCTGTTTCGTAAACATAGAATTCCATTCTATCTAGTTCTTGAAGTAAATCATTAGGAAACTCGATATCAGCTTTATCAATTTCATCGATTAAAAGAATAGGTCGTTTTTCAGACTCAAAGGCTTCCCATAGTTTTCCTTTTTTTATGTAATTCTTAACATCCTTAACCTTTTCATCTCCTAGCTGTGAATCCCTTAACCTTGTAATGGCATCATACTCATACAGTCCTTGTTGAGCTTTTGTTGTTGATTTTATATGCCATGTTAAAATTGGCATATCTAGAGCTCTTGCTATTTCTTCAGCAAGAACAGTTTTACCTGTTCCGGGCTCACCTTTTACAAGCAAAGGTCTCTCAAGACTTATTGAAGCATTTACTGCAATTCTTAAATCCTCAGTAGCAATGTAATCTTTAGTTCCCTCAAATTTCATTATTCACCTATTTATAATTTTTAAAATATCACACAACTTACTTACCAAAGTTACTAATTTCAACAAAGTTTATTTTTATTTATAAAACTATTGCGATTTTATTATTTATCATTTAAATACCGCGTTCAGATTGAGAAAAAAATGGCTACTCGTTTACCAAAAAATTATTCACCTTCAGATAAAGAGCCTTTTATGAATGCTAAACAAAAGGAGTTTTTTAGAAGGAAACTCAATGATTGGCGCGATGAGATTATAAGTGAAACAAAAGAAACTTTGAATAATCTCCAATATGAATCCTCAAATTTTGCTGATCTTGCTGATAGAGCATCCTCTGAAACTGATAGATCTCTTGAATTAAGGTCTAGAGATAGACAAAGAAAACTTATTGCAAAAATTGATGAAGCTTTATCACGCATTGATGACGGATCATATGGTTACTGTGAAGAAACCGGAGAAGAAATAAGCTTAAAAAGACTAATTGCTAGACCTATTGCTACTTTATCTATAGATGCCCAAGAATCTCATGAGCGTAAAGAAAAAATATATAGAGATGACTAATAATTAATTATCGATTCGTTTTTTTCCTTCATTATTTTTATCCAACTTAGATCATAAAAAGAACAATAATAAAAATAACTAATTTTTTCAGTAGTTTATTTTTATTGCAAAAAGGGAACAAAAGTAGTACAAATAATCAGTTGACCAGTTAAGGAATGGAGTAGAAGAATGAAAAAATCATTAAAAGTTGTTGAAGATAAAAATATGGATAAATCAAAGTCATTAGATGCAGCATTAAGTCAAATTGAAAAACAATTTGGAAAGGGCTCTATTATGAAATTAGGTTCTGATGGTGCTATTGCTGAAATTTCTTCAATACCAAGTGGTTCGCTCGGTTTAGATATTGGTTTAGGGATAGGAGGATTTCCTAAAGGTAGGGTAATTGAAATTTATGGACCAGAAAGCTCCGGAAAAACAACCTTAGCACTCCATGCTTTGGCCGAAGCACAAAAGCAAGGTGGAGTTTGCGGATTTATTGATGCAGAACATGCGCTAGATCCTGTGTATGCAAGAAATTTAGGTGTTAATATTGAAGAACTATTAATCTCTCAACCAGATCATGGAGAGCAGGCATTGGAGATAGCTGATACACTAGTGAGGTCGGCAGCTGTTGATGTCATTGTTATCGATTCAGTTGCGGCCTTGACACCAAAAGCAGAATTAGATGGTGATATGGGTGATAGCTTACCCGGTCTTCAAGCAAGATTAATGAGCCAAGCTCTAAGAAAGCTTACAGGATCAATATCAAAATCTAATTGCATGATAATCTTTATTAATCAAATTAGGATGAAGATTGGTGTTATGTTCGGAAGCCCTGAAACGACAACAGGCGGTAATGCATTGAAATTTTACTCATCAGTTAGAGTGGATATTAGAAGGATAGGTGCAATCAAAGAAAGAGAGCAGATAATAGGTAATCAAACAAGAGTTAAAATTGTTAAGAATAAAGTCGCACCACCTTTTAAAACAATTGAATTTGATATCATGTATGGAAAAGGAATTTCCAAAAAAGGTGAGATTATTGATTTAGGTGTTGAAGCAGGAATTGTTGAAAAATCTGGAACTTGGTATTCATATGAAGGTGAGCGTATGGGACAGGGTCGTGAAAATGCAAAAGTATTTCTTGAGGAAAATCCAGACATATCGAATCAAATTGAATTAGCAATACGTGAAAGTGCCGGACTTGTAAAAGATACAGAAAAAACTTCTGATGTTTCTACTGTCTCTGAAGTAGAGGAAAATGAAACAGAATCTGTAGCTTCAAAGTAAATTTACATAATCATTGTGCCAATTCCTGAATTTCTGTTATTTTGGCAGCAATGAAAAGCACTGCTAACATAAGAAAAAAATTTCTTAATTATTTTGAAAAAAATGATCACAAAGTTGTTCATTCTAGCCCACTAGTTCCAATGAATGATCCAACATTGATGTTTGTTAATGCTGGTATGGTACCATTTAAGAATTATTTTGAAGGTAAAGAAGAGCCTGATTTTTTAAAAGCTACAAGTTCTCAAAAATGTGTAAGAGCAGGTGGTAAGCATAATGATCTTGATAATGTAGGTCATACCACTCGACATTTGACTTTTTTTGAAATGTTAGGAAACTTTTCTTTTGGAGATTATTTTAAAGAAGATGCAATAAAACTAGCCTGGGATTTATTGGTGAATGAATTTGAAATTCCATCTAATAGATTACTTATAACCGTATTTAAAGAAGATACTGAAGCTGAAGAAATATGGAAAAAAGTTTCAGGATTTTCTGATAATAAAATTATTAAGATCTCAACTGATGATAATTTTTGGTCAATGGGTGATGAAGGTCCTTGTGGGCCATGCTCAGAAATCTTTTTTGACCATGGAGACTCCGTTGATGGTGGTCCCCCAGGCTCAAAAAATGAAGATGGAGATCGATTTGTTGAAATATGGAATCTTGTTTTTATGCAATATTTACAAGTTTCAAATAAAAATAGAGAATCTCTTCCAAAGCCGTCAATTGATACGGGAATGGGCCTAGAGAGAATATCTACAGTTTTACAAGGTAAAACAAGTAATTTTGATACAGATTTATTCATTACAATTATAAATCACATTGAAGAAATAATTAAAATTAATAAGACTGATGAAAATATTGCTAGTTTTAGAGTAATAGCTGATCATTTAAGATCCATAGCTTTTTTAATTTCTGATGGAGTATTACCTTCAAATGAAGGGAGGGGGTATGTTTTAAGAAGGATTATGCGAAGAGCTATGCGGCATGCATATTTGTTAAACATAAAAGAACCTGTTCTCTATAATCTTATTAAGAAAATAGTCACAATAATGAGTGATGCTTATCCAGAGTTATCACGAGCTGAAAAATTAATTGAGGTTACGGTATTTGAAGAGGAAGAAAGATTTATATCTACTTTATCTAAAGGGATAAAAATATTTAATGATGAATCTAAATCATTAAGCTCTGGAGATGTTTTTAGTGGATCAACAGCATTTAAACTTTATGATACTTATGGTTTTCCCCTAGATTTAACTGAAGATTTAATCAGGGATAAAAATCTTAAACTTGATAAAAACTCTTTTGATTCAGAGATGAGAAAACAAAAAGAAGAAGCCAAAAAATCATGGCTTGGATCTGGAGATAGTAAAACAGATGAAATATGGTTTGAAGTTGCAAACGAATGTGAAGCTACAGAATTTTTAGGTTATCAAAATAATAAATCAGCTGCTGAAATTTCTAAAATAATATACAAAAATAAAATATCTAATAAAATTAAGAATGGTGATAAGGCTATTTTAGTCTTTAATCAATCCCCGTTTTATGCAGAAAGTGGAGGACAAATGGGTGATGTTGGAGTTGCGAAGAATGATAGTTTTATTTTTAGAATCTCTGACACACAAAAAAAGATAAATAATATTCATGCACATTATGGGGTAGTTGAAAAAGGATCTGTATCTGTAGGAGATACAGTTAATTTACAAATAGAAAACGATCATAGGAGAATGATTATGTGTAATCACTCTGCTACCCATCTATTACATGAATCCCTTAGAAGAGTTTTGGGCGATCATGTAACGCAGAAGGGCTCGCAGGTATCGGCTGAAAAACTTCGATTTGATTTTAGCCATCAAAAATCTTTAGATTCTAATGAAATTACTAGTATTGAAGAAACTATAAACAATCTTATAAGGGATGATTCAGAAGTAATGGTAGAGGTTTTAACTTATGAAAAGGCTGTTGAGTCTGGGGCTCTAGCATTATTTGGAGAAAAATACTCTAGTGAGGTTAGAGTTCTGACAATGGGCCATGACTCATTTTCAAAAGAATTATGTGGTGGAACACATGTAAAAAGTTTAGGTGAGATTGAGAATTTTAAAATAATATCTCAAAGCTCTGTTGCTTCTGGCATTAGAAGAATTGAGGCTGTTACTGGATCGATTGCTTTAAATTCTTTATCTTTAATTGACAAAATAAATGAAAAAGAGAGAAAACTAGAAGAAAAAAAACAAACAAAGGCCAAAGAAAAAATGATTTCAAAAGATATCCTTAATGGAAAGATTGAGGAATTTAATAAATCAAAATTTTTCTTTGATCAAGTAAGTGGAGTAGATGCTAAAAACCTTAGACATCTAGTTGATGAATGCAAAAAAGATATAGGAACAGGCATTGTTTGTTTAATTTCAACTAATGAAGATAAATCATCAGTTGCCATTGGTGTTACTAATGATCTTTTAGATCATTATGATGCGGTCGAATTGGTTAAAATTAGTTCTGAGATTATGGGTGGAAAAGGTGGTGGTGGTCGAAAAGACATGGCATTAGCTGGGGCTAAAGATATCTCAAAGTCGGATTATGTATTTGAACAATTAATAAAAAAACTTAAAGAAAATATTTAAGACATTTCAGATTGAAGGTTGGAGTCAATTTTATCAATAAAATCATGAGTATTTAACCATGACTGATTAGAGCCAACAAGCAAAGCCAGATCTTTGGTCATAAATCCTTTTTCTACTGTTTTAATACAGACTTTTTCAAGAAGATTAGAAAATGATTGTAATTCTTCGTTGTCATCTAATTTCGCTCTATGAGCTAAACCCCTTGTCCAAGCAAAAATTGATGCAATTGAATTTGTAGAGGTTTCTTCACCTTTTTGATGTAAACGATAATGTCGAGTAACTGTTCCATGAGCAGCTTCGGCTTCTACAGTTTTACCATCTGGGGTCATAAGAGCGCTTGACATAAGACCTAGCGAACCAAAACCTTGCGCAACAGTATCAGATTGAACATCACCATCATAATTCTTACAAGCCCAAATAAATGCTCCAGACCATTTTAGAGCACATGCAACCATGTCATCAATAAGTCTATGTTCATATTCAATATTTAATTCGTCCATTTTTTGTTTATATTCTTTTTCATATACTTCCTGAAAGAGATCTTTAAATCTACCATCATATTTCTTTAAAATTGTATTCTTTGTAGATAGATAAACTGGCCATTTTCGATTTATTCCGTAATTAAAACAGGCTCTTGCAAAATCCTTAATAGATTTATCATGATTATACATTCCCATAGCAATACCACTATCTTCAAAGTCATATATATCCTCTTCAATTTCTTGGGAACCATCTTCTGAGACCCATTTCATTGATAGTTTTCCTCTGCCAGGGACTACAAAATCTGTAGCTCTATATTGATCACCAAAAGCATGCCTTCCAATTACAATTGGTTGCGTCCAACCTGGAACAAGTCTTGGAATATTAGAGCATATAATTGGCTCTCTAAAAACTGTACCACCAAGAATATTTCTTATAGTTCCGTTAGGAGATTTCCACATTTCTTTAAGATTGAATTCTTCTACTCTGTCTTCATCAGGAGTTATAGTGGCGCATTTTACTCCTACACCATGTTTTTGTATAGCTTCTGCAGCATCTATAGTAACTTGATCATTTGTTTGATCTCTGTATTCAACACCTAAGTCATAATAATGTAGATCAATATCTAAATACGGAAGAATAAGTTTCTTTTTAATAAGATCCCAAATAATTCTTGTCATCTCATCGCCGTCTAATTCAACAACCGGATTTTTTACTTTGATTTTAGTCATTAAAATACCAATTTTATTCCCTCATGTATTGAATATCATATAGCGCATATATTTCAACAATATGTTAGGTATATATAAGGATAAATGAATAAATGCAAAAAATTGATAAAAATAATATAAAAATTATTTTAGTAGAGCCTCAACTTTCAGAAAATATAGGAACAGCAGCACGCGCAATGCTTAATTTTGGATTAGAATCTTTATATATTGTTGCTCCAAAGCAAAATCACTTATCATTAAAAGCTATTAGAGCATCCGCTGGAGCAAACGGCGTATTAGAAAATGCAAAAATATATACTAATATTGAAGATGCTATCTCAACTACTTCTTATGTATTAGCTTGTACTGTTAGAAAAAGAGATATGGTTAAACCATATTGTGGTCCAGAAGAATTAAATAATATATTCAATAGTTTAAATAGAAAATCTAATATTGGTATTATGTTTGGAAGAGAAAAATCAGGCTTAACAAATGAACAGGTCTCTTTTGCTGATATGATCTTACAAATACCAACGAATCCTAAATTTTCATCATTAAATTTAGCGCAAGCCGTAGCAATTATAGCTTCAGAAATAAATAGAATTGATAATAAATATGATGAAAGGAATTATTTTAAAAGTAACTCAGTTGTAGCAGAAAAGATTGAAATTATAGGATTTTTAAATCATTTAGAGCGCGCACTTGATGTGTCCGGATTCTTAAGGCCCAAAGAAAAAAAAGAAACTATGATGGTAAATATAAGAAATATTTTTACAAGATCTAAGCTTAATAAACAAGATGTTAAAACATTAAGAGGAATTATAACATCTCTTTTAAGATGGCCAACAGGTCATAAAGATAGAAATATTATAAAAGAAACTAATAAAATAGCTGATGGAAACAATAAAAACAAACAACAAAGAAATTGACTTATTTGATTAAGAAATGTACTAAGCTCTGAAGCTTGTAAACAAGGTAAATATTAATGACAAAAAGATTAAGGGCAAAATATAAAATTGATCGTAGAATGGGCGAAAATATTTGGGGAAGACCAAAAAGTCCCGTAAATATTCGTTCTTATGGCCCTGGTCAACATGGTCAACTAAGAAAATCTAAATTGTCTGATTTTGGTCTACAAATTAGAGCTAAACAAAAATTAAAAGGATATTACGCCAATATTAATGAGAGGCAATTTAAGAATATCTTTAAAGAAGCTGTTAGAATAAAAGGTGATACATCTGAAAATATTATTGGTCTTTTAGAGAGCAGATTAGATGCATTTATATATAGGGCTAAATTTGTTCCTACTGTTTTTTCTGCAAGACAATTTATTAACCATGGTCACATTAGAGTTAATGGTAAAAGAGTAAATATTCCATCCTATAGATTAAAAACTGGTGATTTGGTTGAAATTAAGGATAAATCAAAAAGTCTTGATTTGGTTTTAAATGGTCAAGAATCTTCAGAGAGAGATGTACCAGATTATATTGAGTGTGATCAAAAAAAATTAACTGCAAAGTTAACCAGAGTTCCTAAGTTTGAAGAAGTACCATACCCTGTGCAAATGGAACCAAATTTAGTCGTTGAGTTTTATTCAAGAAACTAATTATTAATTATATCTTTAAGCTCTTCTTGAAGCTCACCAGCTTCGAACATTTCTTTTATAATATCACAGCCACCAATAAGCTCACCTTTATAATATAATTGAGGTATAGTAGGCCAATCTGAGAATTCTTTTATACCTTCTCTAATGTCTTCATCCTCGAGAACATTAGTAGAAGAAAATGGTGCTTCAAGATATGTCAAGATTTGAACAACAGTACTTGAGAATCCACATTGAGGAAATAGAGGAGTGCCTTTCATAAATAGATGAAGATCATCATTATTAATTTTATCTTCTATTGTTTCTTTTACTTTATTATCCATATCTATTATTCATTCATTGTTTTAATTGATAGAGCATGGAGTTCGCCACCCATTTTTCCATCTAGAGCATCATATACCATTTTATGTTGTTTAATCCTAGATAAACCTCTAAATTTACTTGATTTAATCTCTAATGAAAAATGATCATCATCTCCTGCTAAATCAACAATATTAATTGAAGCTTCAGGAAAGGATTTTTTTATAATTTCTTCTAATTTTTCTTTTTTAATTGCCATTATGATGCTTTTGATAAGTAATTATTAAACCAATTTTCATATATTTCCTTTAATTCAAGAATGCTAATTTGTTTATTGTTTATTATAATTTTATCCTTGCACGTTTGACCAATTTCTTCAAAAAAAACATTTTTTTCGCTTAAAAGTAATCGAACATCTTCAACTTTATTTTTTTCAACGGCAACTACATATCTTGCTTGATCTTCCCCAAACAAGTAAGAATTAAGATTGTCTTTTTCAATGTTAATATTAAAACCTATGAGATTCTTCATACTCATTTCAGTAAGCGCAATTAATAAACCTCCATCAGAAATATCATGAGATGTGTCAATAAGTCTTTTGTTTATTAATTCCCTTAAAGCTAAACCATTTTTTAGCTCTTCTTCAAGATTTACCTTTGGTGGCAAACCTTTTTTATAATTAAGTAGCTCATTTGCATATATCGATTGAGTTAAATGACCAGTTGTTTTTCCTATAATTATAATGAAATCATCTTTTCTTTTAAGATTTTGATCAGAGAAAATATCTAAATTTTCAACAACTCCAACTCCGCCAATCACTGGAGTGGGATTAATTCCTTTTCCATTAGTTTCATTATAAAGAGACACATTACCCGATACTACTGGGAAATTTAAAGTGTTACAGGCCTCAATCATGCCTTTGATAACTCCTGCAAATTGACCCATAATCTCTTTTTTTTCAGGATTACCAAAATTCATACAATCAGTTATTGCAATTGGAAGTGAGCCTACAGAAATTAAATTCCTCCAAGCTTCAGCTACAGCTTGTTTACCTCCCTCATATGGATCCGATGCGCAATATCTTGGAGTTGAGTCTGATGTTACAGATAAGCCTTTATTGGTTCCATGAACTCTGATGATAGCTGAATCACCTCCCGGTAAAAGTACAGTATCTGTCATAACCATATGATCATATTGTTCCCAAACCCATTTTCGACTACATAAATTTGGTGAAGAAATCATTTTTTTTAATATTGAAATGGGGCTCTCATTTATAAGTATATCTTCTTTTATATCTTCATCATCAAAGATATTTATCTCGTATGGCCTTTTGTAAGAAGGTGCACCTTTTTCTAAAATATCCAATATTATATCAGCTTTTTTTTCTTTTTGATGATTGATAATCAGTCTATTCGTATCTGTTAATTTTCCAATTACAGAAAAGTCTAACTCCCATTTTTCAAAAATTTCTTTGGCAATATTTTCTTTGTCAGGCTCTAAAATCATAAGCATTCTTTCCTGACTTTCTGATAGCATTATTTCATAAGCTGACATTTTTTCTTCTCTACAAGGAACCTTATCTAAATCAAGCTCTATGCCTAAATTACCTTTGCCAGCCATTTCAACAGCAGATGATGTTAATCCCGCTGCACCCATATCTTGAATAGCAACAATTACATCCATTTTCATAAGCTCCATACATGCTTCTAAAAGAAGTTTTTCTGAAAAAGGATCGCCCACCTGAACTGTTGGTCTCTTTTCTTCAGAGTTTTCATCAAATTCTGCTGAAGCCATTGTTGCTCCATGAATTCCGTCTCTACCTGTTTTTGATCCAACATAAACAACTGAATTACCAACTCCTGATGCCTTTGAATAGAAGATTTTATTTTTTTTAGCTATTCCAACGCACATAGCGTTAACAAGTATATTGTCATTATACGATGAATTAAATTCAACTTCCCCACCAACTGTTGGAATTCCCATACAATTCCCATATCCACCAATGCCCGAAACAACACCTGTTAGTAAATGTTTAGTTTTTTTATGAGAGGTTTCACCAAATCTAATTGCGTTTAAAAGCGCAACTGGCCTAGCTCCCATCGTAAACACATCTCTAAGTATTCCGCCTACACCAGTTGCTGCACCTTGGTAAGGTTCAATAAAAGAAGGGTGATTATGGCTTTCCATTTTAAAAACGGCCGCATAACCATCGCCAATATCAATTACTCCAGCGTTCTCACCTGGACCTTGGATAACAAATTCGTTTTTTGTAGGTAGTTGGCTTAACCAGTATTTTGATGATTTATAGGAGCAATGCTCAGACCACATTGCAGAAAAAATACCGAGTTCTGTAATTGTAGGTTCTCTTCTCAATGATTTTAAAATAAAATCATACTCTTCTGAATTAATGCCGTGTTCTTCGACAATTTCATTCGTAATTTTAATCACAATAAAAACTCCGATATAGATTTAAAAAGGTTTTCCCCATCTGAAAGTTTTGTAATCTCACATGTTGCTCTTTCAGGATGAGGCATCATACCTAATACATTACCTTGCTCATTTGTTATACCAGCAATATTTTCGATTGAACCATTTGGATTTGTTTCATTATTTACCTCTCCATTTTGATTGCAATATTTAAAAATTATTTGATTTGAGTCTTTAATTTTTTTTAATGTATCTTCATTAGCAAAAAAATTACCTTCATTATGAGCAATAGGTATATTGATTATTTCATTTTTCTTATATTTTTTAGAAAAATTTGTTTCATTATTCTCAACCCTTATTGAAACAGTCTTACATAAAAAGGAAAGACAATCATTTTTAATGAGTGTTCCAGGTAGCAGTCCTGATTCTGTAAGGATTTGAAAACCATTACATATTCCTAAAGTGGGTAATCCGTTTGTTGCTTTTTTAATGACATCATTCATGATTGGACTATTTGCTGCGATAGAACCACATCTTAAATAATCTCCAAATGTAAAACCACCTGGAATAACTATTAAATCTGAATTAGGTATGGAGGTTTCTTTATGCCAGACCATTATAGGTTCTAGATCTGTAAGTTTTTTAATAGATACAGCAATATCTCTATCGCAATTTGATCCAGGAAAGACAATTATAGATGCCTTCATTTATTTTTCTCTATCAAAAATAATTTCGTAATCTTCAATTATTAGATTAACTAATAATTTTTTACACATTTCATCAGCAATATTAATTGCTTGATCTTTATCTGCATCAATATCAATCTCGATAATTTTTCCTTGTCGAATTTCTGAGACATTTTTGAAACCAAGTTGACTCAAAGAATTTTCTATTGCTTTACCTTGAGGATCAAGAACTCCATTTTTAGGCATTATTTTTACATTTAATTTCATATTGTTAATTTACTATTGAATTTTTATTCCTAACCGAGTCGCTACTTCTTTGTAAGCATCAATTAATCCTCCAAGGTTTTTTCTGAATCTATCTTTATCTAGTTTTTCAGATGAGGATTTGTCCCATAATCTACAAGAATCAGGACTGATCTCATCAGCCAAAATTACTTTTTTATCAATAGTAAGACGACCAAATTCAATCTTAAAATCAACTAATTGAATATTTATAGAAGAAAAAAGTTGTAAAAGAAGCTTATTGATTAATAGGGCTTGTTCTTTAATATCTTTGATTTCGTCCTTTTCAGCGTATTCCAAAACATCAACATGTTCCTCAGATATAATAGGGTCATCTAGCTCATCACTCTTAAGTGTAAACTCAATTAGAGGTTTTTTTAACTTTAATCCTTCTTGAATACCTAGTCTTTTAGTGAGTGTTCCTGTTGCGATATTTCGAATAATAACTTCAACAGGAATTATATCTACTTTTTTTACAAGCTGCTCTCTATCATTCAATCGCTCTATAAAATGATTTTCTACTCCATTTTCACTTAAATATTTGAAAATAAACTCACTTATAAGATTATTAAGAATTCCTTTTTCATTGATAATTTCATGTTTCTTTTTATTAAATGCAGTAGCGTCATCCTTAAAGTATTGAATTATTTTATCATCATCATAAAAGAATAACCTCTTAGCCTTGCCTTCATAAATGAGTTCTTTTTTTGTCATAGTGTTTAAATTTATTCATTTATATTTAATAGATTCTTTAGATAATTGTACCTTCAAATCATCAATAGCTTTAAATAGTGAATTATTATCTAATGATGAAATTTCTATTTTTACTCCATAATCATCTTTAGTATTATAAAATGGATAACTACCTATACTAACATTTATGTTATCCTTGATAGTTTTTTCTAAGATTTTTGCTATTTCTCCTTCTGGTGCATCAACCTCTAATGATGACTTATTAATTTTATCTTTTTTTTCTATTCCTTTAAGGGTTTCATCCAGCATCGATTGCATAACTTTTGGTATTCCTGCAAATACATAAACATTTTCAATATTAAACCCAGGAGCAGCAGAAATTGGATTTTTTATTAATTTAGCTCCTTTTGGGATTCTAGCCATTCTTTGACGTACATCATTAAATTCTGTTCCTAGATTATCATAATAATCCTCTAAAATTTTATAAGCTTCATTATTTACTTCTAATTTAACATTAAAAGCTTTTGCAATACTTTCGGCCGTTAAATCATCATGAGTTGGCCCAATTCCACCAGTAGTAAACACATATTTGAATCTTTTTCTTAGTTTGTTTACAGCATTTATAATTTCTTCTTCATTATCTGACACAGTTCTGCTTTCAGATATTGAGATTCCATGCTCACCCAATTTTGTTGCAATATAGTTGAAATTTTTATCTATAGTCCGACCTGATAGTATTTCATTCCCTATAATTAAAACGGAAGCATTTTCATAAATTAAATTGTTCATAACATCTTTTAACAGTTTCGTTTAAAGCGGACAACATACAGATACTAGATGTATGCTAAATTTTAATATATAACTTTCTTATGGATTATATTGAAGAAAAATATGCTTCTGGGAGAACTACTGGACAAATAAAAATTCATCATAAAGAAGATTTTCAAGGAATGAGAAAAGTCGGAAAACTTGCTGCTGAATTATTAGATTTATTTGTAAAAAAAGTAGAACCCGGTGTAACAACTGAAAGTCTCGATAAATTTGCCTTAGAATTTATTCTTGATAATAATGCAATACCTGCTCCCTTAAATTATAGGGGATTTAAGAAATCAATTTGTACATCCGTTAACCATGTGGTTTGCCACGGCATACCCGGAGAAAAATTCCTTAATGATGGAGATGTTGTGAATATTGATGTTACGCTTATTCTTGATGGGTGGCATGGCGATACATCAAGGATGTATAGTGCAGGGGAACCGTCAGTAAAATCCAAAAATCTAATAAATACTACTTATGAAAGTCTAATGTTATCTCTTGATATGATTAAGCCAGGATTATTATTAGGAGATCTAGGAAATTTTATACAAAATTATGCAGAGGATAGAAACTTCTCAGTTGTTAGAGAGTTTTGTGGTCACGGCATTGGAAGAATTTTTCACGATGAACCAAATATTCTTCATTATGGGGTAAAGGGTTCAGGTGTAGAAATAAGAGAAGGTATGTTTTTTACCGTCGAGCCAATGGTTAATGCAGGTAAGCCAGGCACAAAGATGCTGCCCGATGGATGGACTGCTGTCACTAGAGATCGTTCTCTATCAGCACAATTTGAACATTCTATTGGCGTTACTAAAGATGGAATAGAAATTTTTACTAAATCGCTTAATAATACAGGTAATCCAATAGCGACATGAAACTTAATAGAAAGTAATAAAAAATGATACCTAGATATTCTAGAAAACAAATGACTGACATTTGGGAAGAACAAAATAGATTTGAAATATGGGTAAAGATTGAAATTGCTGCTTTGGAAGCAATGGAACAAATAAATATAGTCCCTAAAGGAACATCCGCAAAAGTAGAAAAAAAAGCTAGCTTTGATATCGATAGGATAAATGAAATAGAAAAAGAGATTAAACATGATGTATTAGCATTTTTAACAAATTTATCTGAAAATGTTGGTCCAGATTCAAGATTTATTCACCAAGGGATGACATCTTCAGATGTCATAGATACTTGTTTAAATATTCAATTAAAACAGGCAGGAAATATCCTTTTAACTGGCTTAGATGATTTGATTGCTTCTTTAAAGAAAAAGGCAATAGAAAATAAAAATACTATTTGCATAGGTAGAAGCCATGGTATTCATGCTGAACCAACAACTTTTGGATTAAAGATGCTTCAAGCTTATGAGGAGTTTTGTCGAAATAAAGTTAGGCTTGAAAATGCAATTGAAGAAATCAATATATGCGCAATCTCAGGTTCTGTTGGAACCTTTGCTAACATTGATCCATTTGTTGAAGAGTATGTTGCTAAAAAGTTGGATTTAAATATTGAACCTATTTCTACTCAGGTGATTCCAAGAGATAGGCATGCTGCTTACTTTTCTGCATTAGCAATTATAGCTAGCTCAATTGAGAGATTGGCAACTGAAATAAGGCATCTCCAGCGCTCAGAAGTAATGGAGGTAGCTGAATATTTTTCAGAAAACCAGAAAGGATCTTCTTCCATGCCACATAAAAGAAATCCTATACTCACAGAAAATTTAACTGGTCTAGCTAGAATAGTTAGGGGTTCAGTAATTCCATCTTTAGAAAATGTTTCTTTATGGCATGAAAGAGACATATCGCATTCAAGTGTTGAAAGAATGATAGGGCCAGATGCTACTGTTACTCTTGATTTTGCTCTTAACAGACTAACCAATGTTATTGATGAACTTGTTGTATATCCCGAGCAAATGCTTAGAAATTTAAATCAATTTGGTGGGTTGGTTTTTTCTCAACGATTATTATTAGTTTTAACTCAAAAAGAAGTTAGCAGAGAGGATTCATATAATGTTGTACAAAAAAATGCAATGCTGGCATGGGAAAGCTATGGGAGTGAAGATCCGTTAATTTTTGAAGAATTAGTAAAAAAAGATGAATTCATTACTTCCACTTTAACCAAGAAAGAGATAGAAGATATTTTTGATTTAGAATACCACATTAAAAATATTGATAATATCTTTAAAAGAGTATTGGAGAAGTAAATGCGGACATGGTGGAATTGGTAGACACATCAGACTTAAAATCTGAAGGAGATTATCTCCGTCCCGGTTCGAGTCCGGGTGTCCGCACCATTAAAAATTACTATTCTTTTAAATCATCCAAATAATCCACTGCATCAACTAACTTATAGATAGTGCCACAATACGGACAAATTATTTGTTTGTTCTTTCCTATTTCTAGAGAAACATGAGGGTGGTCGTGTGGTGGAGATGCCCCTATGCATATGAATTTGGTGAATGTGATTTGAATTTCCTTTTTTCCATCATCATTAGCAATTTTAGGTAAATCTCTCATTTTGTTAACCTTTAGGCAGATTTAAATGCATTCCTGCATCAGAGATTAAGGTTTCTCCAGTTATATGTTCTGCACCTTCAAGACAAAAGAATACAGCGCTATCAGCAATATCATCTGGTGTACCAGCTTTATTCAATGGGGTTATGTTTTCTTGATCTTTTTTTATTCGGTCAAAAGTTTCTTTACCAAATCTATTTTCAAACCAGCCTGTTCCAATAAATCCTGGACATACAGTATTTACCCTTATTTCAGGCCCAAGAGCTTTTGCTAAAGATAATGTCATTGTGTTAAGAGCACCTTTAGAAGCAGCATAAGCAATAGAAGATCCTATACCTGTTTTTCCAGCGATAGATGAAATATTTACTACTGCCCCAAAACCATTTTTTTTCATTATAGGTTCAACAGCCCTAATCATTTGATAAGGTCCAATAACATTAACCTTATAGATATTTATAAAATCTTCATCATTAAGTTTATCTAATTTAGAATGATCAGCAAATTTTGTTGTTCCAGCATTGTTAACAAGAATATCTACCCTTCCAAAAGCATTTATAGTTTCTTGAACAATTTTTTTGCAATCATCATCGCTTGAAACATCTGCTTGAACAGTTATAGCTTCAACACCATTATTGACACATTCATCTTTTATTTTTAATGCCATGTCCTTATTGCTTGAGTAATTAATTACTAAATTAATATTTCTTTGAGACAATTTAACTGCAATTGAAGCGCCCAATCCTTGAGATGAACCAGTAATTATAGCTACTTTTCTAACTTCAGACATATTTTACTCTTCCATTTATCATAGCAATGTAGTTATAAGTTATAAATAAAGTAAATAAAGTTATTTTTAGAGGAATGTTATGAAAAAACTTTATAAAGAAGATCTCTGGAATAAAATTTTAGAAGAAGTCGAATTATTTTCTAATGATAAAACTATGAAATATTATTTTAAGAATAATATTTTAAATTTTAATAATTTATCTGATGCATTGTCATTATTAATAAGTAAAAATTTAAAATCGCAGGAAGTTCATGAAGACAATATTATTCATGATGTTGGCGTTGCTTTTAAAAGTAAAGATATTATTCATGCGATAGAAGAGGATATAAATGAAATTTATCATAAAGACCCTGCATGTAATTATTTTTTTCAACCAATGCTTTTTTATAAAGGGTTTCACGCATTACAGGCATATAGAGTTGCTAATTATTGGGTTGAAGAAAAACTGAGTTTTTCATTGTATATTCAATCAGTTGTCTCAGAAAAATTTAATGTTGATATACATCCTAATGCCAAGATGGGTAAAGGTATTATGGTAGATCATGCATCTGGAGTTGTTATAGGTGAAACAGCTATAGTAGGAGATTATTCTTCTATATTTCATGGCGTAACTTTAGGTGGAGTTGGATCAGAAAAAGGACAAAGACACCCTCAAGTAGGAAAGAATGTTTTGTTGTCAGCTAATTCAACTATAGTCGGAAATATAAAAATTGGCGATAATGCAAAAATTGGTGCAGGATCAGTGGTAATAGATGATATTCCAAAAGATTGTACAGCTGTTGGTGTGCCCGCGAAAGTCATAAATAACTAAAGGCTTAATTATGAATAATGATGAAATTTTAATAATTCAAAACTATTTAAGAGATATATTTGATAACGAAGATATATCTATAAGAAAAGATCAAGATGTTCCCCCAACTGCGTCTTTTTTTATTTATTCCGAAGCTATTGGAAGTTTGCAAAAAGATGATGATCCCGATGAGGAGGATATTTCTTATTCATTAACTATTCCAATAGATCATTCAATTACTGATAAAGAAAATCTTGAAACAAATATTCAATCTTTATCTAAAAAAAAGAAAATCATTATTTCTGATAGGGGGTCAATTGAAGATTCTAAGGAAGTATTAATACTAAATGAAAATGATGAGGAAGAATTTATAGGAGTTGTTTTTAGAGATAATGATGCTTCATGTACATTTTCGATGTCAATTTTAGATTTTGATTTATAATGCACTAATGCCGATTTTTAAACTTAACGATAAAGAACCTATATTGCCTGATGATGAGAGATATTGGGTTGCTCCTGATGCTAATATTATTGGCGATGTAAAAATGAAAGTAAATTCAAGCGTTTGGTTCTCAGCTACTCTAAGGGGTGACTGTGAAGAAATTCTTATTGGAGAAAATAGTAATGTTCAAGATGGAAGTGTTTTACATACTGACTATGGTTTTCCTCTAAAAATAGGAAAGAATGTAACAATTGGCCATCAAGTTATGCTTCATGGTTGTAGTATTGGAGATAATTCACTTATTGGTATTGGAACAGTAATTTTAAATGGGGCAAAAATTGGAAAAAATTGTCTTATTGGATCTAAAACACTTATTCCTGAAAAAAAAGAAATTCCAGATAATTCAATGGTTGTTGGGGTGCCAGGCAAAGTTATAAGGACGATTGATAAAGATATGGAAAGTTTTTTAATTGCTTCAGCAGATCATTATTGTGAGAATTGGAAAAATTATAAAGAAAATTTAAAATTATTGTGACAGGAGAAATTATGGCTTACGAATTTGCTATTATAGAAAAAAAAGAACATTTATGGATTATAACCCTTAATAGACCAGAAAGAATGAATGCTTTACATTCACCTGCTCATAAAGAATTAGATGAGATCTTTAATAATTTTCAAAAAGATAATGAGGCTTGGGTTGCAATTGTAACTGGATCAGGTGATCGGGCCTTTTCAGCAGGTAATGATTTAAAATATCAAGCTGAAGGGGGTAAAATGGAGAGTGTCCCATCTGGATTTGCTGGTCTTACATCAAGATATGATCTCAACAAGCCAATAATTGCCGCAGTTAATGGAGTGGCTATGGGAGGAGGGTTTGAAATTGCATTAGCATGTGATCTGATTATTGCCTCTGATAATGCAACATTTGCTCTTCCTGAACCTAAAGTTGGTTTGGCTGCTCTTGCAGGAGGTATGCACCGACTTCCGAGACAGATAGGTTTAAAAAGAGCAATGGGAATGATGTTAACAGGTAGAACAGTAAAAGCTTCGGAAGGCAAAGACCTTGGTTTTGTTAATGAGGTTGTGTCCCAAGAAGAATTATTAATAAGGGCTGAGGAATGGGCTGAGATGATTATGGAATGCTCACCAGTTTCTATCAGAACAACTAAAAATGTTGCTTTAAATGGCTTAAACTTTTCATCAATTGAAGAAGCAATGAATCAAAAATATGATTCAGTTATTTCATTATTTAAGAGTGAAGATTTTGTAGAAGGTCCTCTTGCTTTTTCTCAAAAAAGAAAACCTGATTGGAAAGGAAAATAACTTTAATGGTTAAATTTGAGTTTTTTTTTGATTGTTCCTCTCCATGGACTTATTTAGCTTTTTCAAGAATTCATTCAGTTTTAGAAAAATACAGTATTAGGCCAATCTGGAAACCAATATTAGTTGGAGGTGTTTTCAATGAGGTTAATAAAGATATATATATTCAGAGAGAAAACCCAAATCCAAGAAAATTTAAATACTCAAGAAAAGATATGCAGGATTGGGCTGAATTATCGGAAGTTAAGATAAAGTGGCCATCAATATTTCCTGTAAATGCTGTTAAAATGATGCGAATAGCCATTATTGCGGAAGAAGAAAATAAATTGGTAGAATTTGCAAGTCTCTGCTTTAAATCCTATTGGGAAGATGATCTTAATGTTGGAGACAACGATATTTTAGAAAGAATATTAAAAAATTGTGGTATGGATCCTTCAAAAACTTTTCACTCAATACAAAAAGAAACAGTTAAAAATAAACTTAGAAATAATACTGAAAGTCTTATTGAAAGGGGCGGTTTTGGATCGCCTACGATTTTTATTAATGATAATGATATGTATTTTGGTAATGATAGGATTGAGCTTATTGACTATAAATTGAATAAATTAACAAAGAATTCTTAATTTTTTTGTTGATATAGAAAATTTATTATGAAAGATATGTATTCATGAATGAAGATAATAAAGATATTAATGAAGAATTTGAGAATTCAGATAACTCACTGAATAATCAATCTGATGACGAAATAACTAGTCAGCCTTCTGAGGCAAAATCTGCAGATGATCAAATTGCTATAAAAGTTTTTAAGTATTTTAAAGAATTTATATTCTGTGTTGCTTTTCTTATTTTAGCTTGGATGTCTTTTTGGGTAATTGTAGTTTTATCTATTTTATCTTTTATAGTGAGGGTAGTTGATTCTGGTCAGCTTTCTGAATTAAATGAGTTTTCTCGAAGATTATCTTTATATTTGAAGGAATGTCTTTTGTTTTCAACAGGTAATAATGATCAAAAACCATTTCCTTTTGAAAAATTTCCAGATTAACTATAACTTTGTTGGGTTTGGAAGGCCTTTATATACTTCATCAGGATCAAAAAGCTTTTCTTCATCGCTCATTATAAGTTCAATGTTTTCATTAACCTTAGACTTCAAAGGAATTGATCGGTAAAAACATGATTTATATCCAACATGACAACTAGCGCCTGTTCCTGATACATCAACTGATATCCAAATAGAATCTTGATCATCATCAATTCTCATTTCAACAATTTTTTGGGTTAAACCCGAAACAGAACCTTTATGCCAAATTTTTTTCTGTGAACGGCTAAAATAATAAGCCTCACCATTTTCTATTGTTTTAGTTAATGCCTCAGCGTTCATATAGCCAACCATCAATAATTCACCAGTATTATTATCTGTGGTTATACATGGTATTAAACCGTTTTCATCAAATTTAGGGCTTAGAGAAAGACCTTCTTCAACCTCTTCGACTGATAATCTTTGTTTGAAATTATTTTCGTAATTTTGTGACAAAATTAACCTTTTGCTTGTGTTAGGCCCATAAATCTCTGTCTTAGCTCACTATCTTCAGCAAATAATCCTGAAAATTTGGTAGTAACTGTTGATACATTAGGCTTGCTAATGCCTCTTGTCGTCATACATTGATGCTTAGCATCAATCATTATAGCTGTACCGAGAGGATCTAGTGCTTGATCAATGGTTTCAAGAATTTGCATCGTCATGGTTTCTTGAGTTTGAAGCCTCTTTGCAAAAATATCAATTACTCTTGCTAGTTTTGAGATACCAACCACTTTATCTCTAGGTAAATAGGCCACATGTGCAACACCTAGAATTGGTACCATATGGTGTTCACAATGAGTTTCTATATTAATATCTCTTAGAAAGACAATATCGTCATAACCCTGAACATCCTCAAATGTTTTACTTAGAGTAGATAGAGGATCTTGATTATAGCCTGCAAAAAATTCTTCATAAGCTTTCACAACTCTTTTAGGTGTGTCTATCAACCCTTCACGAGATGGATTATCACCAGCCCATGATATAAGGGTTTTAACTGCATCCATAGCTTCTTCCCTCGTAGGCTTCTCTTGATCTAAATCGATTTGATTTTTATCAACTTTCATATCCATGATAATCTCCTGACATAAAAGACAAAATTGTGACTTTTACTTTGATTAATTTTCTAATATAGCAATGTATATGATATTAATATAAGAAAATACAAGTATTTTATAGATTTTTGCTATGGAAATTCGATTATATAACTCAAAAAGTAAGAAAAAAGAGATATTTCATCCTGTTAATGATGAAAATGTGACTATGTATGTATGTGGCCCGACAGTTTATGGGGCACATCATATTGGTAATGCAAGACCAGCAGTAGTTTTTGATGTATTGGCAAAATTACTAAGAAATAAATATAAAAATGTTACATATGCGAGAAATATAACTGATGTTGATGATAAAATAATAAATGCTGCTTTTGAGCAAAATGTTGAAATATCTGAAATTACCAAGAAATCTACAAATCAATATCACTCAGATATGAAAATTTTGAATGTTGAAAAACCTAATAAGGAGCCTTATGCAACACAATTTATTTCTGAGATGATTTTATTTATTGAGGATTTAATAAAAAAAGATAATGCATACTTTTCTGAGGGACATGTGTTATTTAATATTGATTCTTATAAATCATATGGGGATTTATCTAGCAGAGATCCTAAAGATATGATTGCAGGCTCAAGAGTTGAAGTTCAAGATTACAAAAAAAACCCTTTAGATTTTGTTTTGTGGAAACCTTCTAATGAAAATGAGATTGGCTGGGACAGTCCTTGGGGAAGAGGGCGGCCAGGATGGCACCTAGAATGCTCGACTATGATTCTAGAGATATTTGGAGAAACTATAGATATTCATGGTGGAGGTGAAGATTTAAGGTTTCCTCATCATGAAAATGAGTGTGCGCAGTCATTTTGTAGAAATGATGGTAAGCAATTAGCAAATTTTTGGTTACATAATGGAATGGTTCAAATGGCAGATTCCAAAATGTCTAAATCTCTTGGAAATATTCTTTTAATTAAAGATTTAATTAATGAAATGCCCGGCGAAGTAATAAGGCTATCTTTAATGAGCTCTCATTATAGGCAGCCTTTAAAGTGGTCAGATGATTTAGTTGATCAATCAAAAAAAACATTAAATACTTTTTATTCTTTCCTAGAACAATATGAAGGTGTTGATACTATGGATATTAATGTTAATGAAGAAATTCTTAGTTCTTTATCTGATGATATTAATACACCAAAAGCAATATCAGTTCTCCACTCAATGTTTAAAGATCTAAAAAAAGATCCTGATAATAATGAGTTAAGAAGTTCATTTATTAAATCTGCTAACTTTATGGGACTCTTATTTTCAAAACCAAGTAATTGGCTATTAAAAGAAGACAATAATATTGATATAAAAGTAATTAACGATCTAATTGAAGAAAGAAATCAAGCAAGGCAATCTAGAGATTTTTCAGTTGCAGATAATATAAGAGATAAACTTTTAGATATGGGTGTGGTGCTTGAAGATAAGAATGATATTACTACTTGGAAGAAAAAAAATGATTAAGGATTTATATAATACAAATATTTTAAGGTTATCTTCAGATATTCCTAGATTAGGAAAACTTGATAAACCAGATTCTTCTTCTACGGTAGTTAGTAAATTATGTGGTTCTAAAATTACCGTTTATTTAAATATGGAAGATAATATTGTAAATAATTTTACTCATGAAATTAAAGCTTGTTCACTTGGTAAGGCAGCATCCTCAGTTATGGCAAGAAATATAATAGGATCAGGTTCAGAAGAGCTCTTAGAAGTAAAAAAAGAAATGTACAATATGCTTAAGGAAGATGGAACTCCTCCATCTGGAAAATGGGACGATTTAAAATATTTTGAACCAGTTAGAGATTTTAAGGGAAGGCATGCTTCTGTACTATTGGTTTTCGATGCTGTTGAGAATTGTATAAATGAACTTAAATAAAAAAAAGGGAACTTTCATCAAGCTCCCTTTAAGTTTGACTTAATCGCCCCCGATTAAACCATGATCTTCCGCTACCTTTCTTCAGTGCTCCTTCTTTTTCAAGACCAGCTTTCTGTTTCTGGCTGGTTTCTTTCCAGATATTGCTATCTTTCTTTCCACCATGGATCTTATACCATTCGATCCTCACTGCGGCTTCTCACCCGCCCATCGGTCATTGGTCATTGCGACCGACAAGTTCATATAACCATAACTTTAATTGACAAGCAATCATCAACATTCATTTAATTGTGGATAACTTCATTTTTCTGTGGATAAAATAAATTAACTAACTATCTGGTGCAGCAGTTTCTTTAATAATCATATCTATACTATCTTGGATGCTAAGTATTTCTTGTTTATCTGAACCAAGTTTTCTGATGGCAACACTTTCATTATCCATCTCATTAACTCCAACAACAAAAATAAATGGTATTTTATTTACAGAATGTTCACGAATTTTATAATTAATTTTTTCGTTTCGAGAATCCAAAATAACTCTTATTCCTTTTTCTATAAATTTTTCTTCTACCTTATAAGCATATTCATCTGCTTTGGATGTTATAGTAGCGATCACTAATTGGATTGGAGCTAACCAAAAAGGAAATTTTCCTTCATAATGCTCAATTAAAATACCTGTAAATCTCTCTAAACTTCCTAAAATAGCACGGTGAAGCATAACTGGTGTATGCTTTTCATTATCTTCTCCAACATAACTTGCGCCCAACCTCCCTGGCATATTAAAATCAACCTGTAGTGTTCCGCATTGCCATTTTCTACCAATAGTATCATGAAGATAAAAATCTAACTTTGGACCATAAAAAGCACCATCTCCATTATTTATATTAAAGGGTAAGCCTGTTGCTTTAGATGCGTTCAAAAGTGCATTTTCGGCTTTATCCCAAATCTCATCTGTACCTACCCTTTGGTCTGGCCTATCAGCATACATTATTGAAACCTCATCAAAACCCAAGTCACTGTATACATCTTTAAGTAGTTTACAAAAATTTATAGTTTCACTCTCTATTTGATCTTCAGTGCAAAAAATATGCGCATCATCTTGAACAAAGTTTCTAACCCTCATTAAACCATGAAGCGCGCCAGATGGTTCATTACGATGACATGAACCAAATTCTGCCATTCTTAATGGAAGATCTTTATAACTTTTTATACCTTGATTATATATTTGAACATGTCCTGGACAGTTCATAGGTTTAATCATCAATTCTCTATCATCAATAATTGTTTTATACATATTATCTTTGTATTTATCCCAATGGCCTGACTCAACCCATAGATCTTTATCTAAGATTTGTGGTGTTTTAATTTCTTTATAACCTTCTTTTGAGATTTTTCTTCGAATATAATCTTCTAATTCTTTATAAATAGACCAACCGTTTGCGTGCCAAAAAACCATACCAGGAGCTATGTCTTGAAAATGGAAAAGGTCTAATTCTTTTCCAAGTTTTCTGTGATCTCTTTTCTCTGCTTCCTCAATTAGAATAAGATGTTTTTTTAACTCTTTCTCAGATGTCCACGCAGTCCCATATACTCTTTGAAGCATTTTATTATCAGAACTACCTCTCCAATATGCGCCGGCAATTTTCGTTAATTTAAAAGCCTTTAAATGTCTTACTGATGATACATGAGGGCCCCTACACATATCAATATATTCATTATGATGATATAGAGCTATGATCTCATCATTAGGAATTTCATTAATTATTTCAACTTTGTATGGCTCGTTTCTATTCTCAAATGTATCAAGTGCCTTTTTTCTTGTTACAACTTCCCTAACAACATCATAATTTGTTTGAGCCAATTCTTTCATTCTTAATTCAATTTTTGCCAAATCATTTTCGCTTAGTGTCTCTTCAAGATCGATATCGTAATAAAAACCATTTTCTATTGTTGGCCCTATAGCCATTTTTGCTTCAGGATATAATTGTTTCAAAGCATGGCCAAACAAATGGGCGCATGAATGCCTAATTATTTCTATTCCATCTTCATCGCTATTTGTAATTAAAACTACATCAGAATCTGATTCAATAAGTTCTGATGCATCTACGAGTTTTCCATT
>QCOD01000007.1 GCA_003209955.1 OCS116 cluster bacterium AG-430-B22 | reverse complement strand
ATCCTTGTTTTGTTTTCCATCCGATGAATGCATATGAAGAAGGTAATAAAATTATTATACATGTATGCAGACAAGACAAAGCAATGGTTGGTGGTATGGATCAAATTTATGGTGGAGACGAAACAACTGGTAAACTATGGAAATGGACTATAGATCTAAGTACACAAACATGTAAAGAAGAGCAGATAGATGATAAGGCATGTGATTTTGCCAGAGTTGACGATAGAAAAATAGGCCTTAAAGCAAATATTGGTTATGCAATGGAATTAAACAATAAAGCTGAAACACTGACATTTGGAAATCATTTATTTAAATATAATCTTGATAAGGGCACGAGAGAAGATCATTTTTTAGGTAGCCATACAGTAGGCGGTGAACCATTGTTTGCTCCAAATCCAAATTCTAAAGATGAAAAAGATGGTTATGTTATGTCAATTGTCCATGATAACGAAAGAAATAAATCTAAACTTATTATTATAGATACAGATGACTTCTCAAATAAGCCTGTTGCTGAAATCCTTCTACCGCAAAGAGTACCATTTGGAGCACATGGAAGTTGGTTAGAAAATTAATGAAGGCTAAAATTTATCAACCAGCAAAGTCAGCAACTCAATCTGCCAAAAGTGAATTTTGGCTTCTTGAATTTAATTCACAAGATAAACCAATAATTGATGAAAAAATGTTGTGGACTTCTTCTTCAAATACTCAAGATAAAGTAAAAATTAAGTTTTCGGATAAGGATAAAGCTATCAAATTTGCAAATAACAATAATATTGATTTTGTAATAATTGAGCCGAAAAAAAGAAAAATTAAACCTAAGTCATATTCTGATAATTTTTCTACAAATAGAAAAACTCCATGGACACATTAATCTATTATGAGTGCAATAGAAACAATACTTTCAAGAAAATCTATTCCATTAATGGAGGATCCTAAACCTAGTAAAAACCAATTAAAAAAAATCTATAAGGCTGGATTAAGGGCACCCGATCACGGAGGCCTAAATCCTTGGAAATTTATTGAGGTATCAGGTGACGATAGATTAAAACTTGGAAAAAAATTTGTTAATGTAACTAAAAAAGTAAAAAAAATCCTAGTAAAGAACTTATAAGCAAAGTAAAAAAAGCTCCACTACGAGCACCATTAATTATAATTGCCATTGCAAATATAAAAAAAGACAAGCCAATACCAGAAATTGAGCAGATCCTATCTGCTGGAGCAGCAGTACAAAATATGATGTTAGCTTGTACTTCTATGGGTTTTTATAGTATTTGGCGAACAGGTCATTTGGCTTTTAATAAACATATTAACAAATCTTTAAAGTTGAAAAAAAGTGATGTTGTGATTGGTTATCTTTATATTGGCTCATCTACTAAAAAGATTCCATCACCAAAAAAATTGAAAATTGAGAAATTCGTAAAAAAATTAGGATAAAAAATGATAAACAAAAAATTTTTTGAATATACTGTTCTTTTCTTATTAATAATTTTAAGTTACACAGTTTTCTTAAAAGCAGAGAATATTTCAAGTTATAATCAAGATAACTCATCAATAAAAAAATTATATGAAACTTGGCATAAGGCAGTTGAGTCAAGCAATATTGATGGATATATAAATTCACTCGATAAAAATATAACTTTAATTCCACCCGGAGGACCTGTTATTTCGGGTGCAGAAAATTATAGAGAATTTCTTGGTCCTGTATTTGAATCTGCCACTTATAAAATTCAAGATGGTGAATATGATATTGAAGTAATTGGTGACATAGCAATAGTAAGAAGTCGTCAAACTGTATATTTAACTTTTAAAGATAATGCTAATCAGATTCAGTCTGAAGGAGCATTACAAGATAACATTACAACTAGTGATTATTTAGATATCTTGAAGCGTCAGGAAGATGGCTCTTGGAAATGTTTGGTCCATACCTGGCAGTTAGTACCTAATAAATAAATTTTTACCTTATTTATTTATTTTTTAAAATTGGCATGAAAATTGTGTCTTTATACCTATGTATAATGAAATGCTTAATATACGTAGTCAAAAAGTAAGAAATTTATATAAAAATCTTGATAATTGGCTTTCTAATCAAAACATTAATTCTCTAATGCGTCAGTCTATTAAAGCTGAAGAACTATTCAGAAAAGTCGGTATAACATTTAATGTTTATGGAGAGGATGAGGCAGAAGAAAGACTAATTCCTTTTGATTTAATGCCTAGAATTATTGACAGCAAAGAATGGAACCTTATTGAAAAAGGCATTACCCAAAGACTTATTGCATTGAATATGTTTCTAGAAGATATTTATTCAAAACAAAAAATTGTTAAAGAAAATATAATTCCATCAAAGTTAATTAATGATAATGCAGCTTTTTTGCCTGAAATGTGTGATTTTAAACCACCAGGCGGTATTTATACCCATATTTCAGGTATAGATTTAGTTAGAACATCTGAAAAAAACTTTTTTGTTTTGGAGGATAATTTAAGAGTTCCATCTGGTGCTTCATATATGATTGAAAATAGATCCACCATGATGCATATGTTCCCTGAATTATTTACTATTTACAATGTTAAGCCAGTTTTTAATTATCCAGATTTATTATTAAAGTCACTAATTAAAACATCAAAATCATCATCTAGAAAACCAAATGTAGCTGTTTTAACACCAGGTGTCTTCAATTCGGCATATTACGAACATACTTTTTTAGCAGATGAAATGGGTGTTAATTTATTAGAATGGCGTGATTTATTAATTGAAGATAATAAGGTTGTAATAAGAACTACCCAGGGAATAGAACAAGTTGATATAATTTATAGGCGTATAGATGATACTTATTTAGACCCATTATCATTTAACCCTGATAGCAGAATTGGATCACCTGGATTATTTGATGTTTATAGATCTGGAAATGTAATGATCGCTAATGCACCTGGAACAGGTATTGCTGATGATAAAGCTGTTTATTCATATATTCCTGAAATAATTAAATTTTACTTGAATGAAGAGCCTATCTTAAAAAATGTTAAGACGTGGAGGTGTTCGGAAAAGAAATCACTTAAATATGTAATTGATAATTTATCTAAGCTAGTTGTTAAGGAAGTACATGGATCAGGTGGTTATGGCATGCTCATTGGCCCAACAAGCAGCAAGAAAGAAATAGAGAAATTTAAACAAAAATTAATATCTAAACCCTCTAATTATATAGCTCAACCAACATTATCGCTATCTAGTGTTCCTATATTAACTAAAAAAGGGTTAGCGCCTAGACATGTTGACTTAAGGCCTTTTGCATTAATGTCGCCTAATGATATTAAGATAACAAATGGAGGCTTATCAAGAGTAGCTTTAAAGGAAAATTCATTGTTAGTTAATTCTAGCCAGGGTGGCGGAACAAAAGATACCTGGATCGTTGATCAATAATGTTAGGTCGTTACGCGGATAATCTGTATTGGATGGCTAGGTATTTAGAGAGGGCAGAAAATACTGCACGAAAAATACAGGCAGGACTACATTATTCCATTACTACAAAAGAAAACAATAGAAATGACTTATTGGAATTCCTTATTGACGATTACCAGATTAAAAGTTTTAAAAAGAAATATAATATCGCATCAACTCAAAATGTAGTGAATTTTTTATTAAGAGATGAAGACAATATTGACAATATAAGAAATTTACTAAAAAAAGCTCGACTAAATGGAAAAATTGTTAGGACAGCACTTACACGAGAAGTCTCCAATTCTTTGAATCAAAGTTGGTTGGCTTCTGAGAAACTTCTTAAACGCCAAATTCAGATTAATAATCTACCTGATATTCTAGAAAATATACTTAATACAGGAACAGTTTTCAGGGGTTCTGTTTATGGAACCATGCTTAGGAATGATACATTTAATTTTATTAGAATTGGAACATTTATTGAAAGAAGTAATAATACAGTTTCTATTTTAAACACCAAATATTATAGGCTTTTGTTAAGGAATACTGTTGTTGTTAATAAAATTGATTTTAATCGTTGGGAAATACTACTTAGATCTTTATCAGCTTGGAGATCATTTAATTGGTTAAGTGGAGAATATTTAGATCCAGCCGCAATAACTAATTTTTTAGTATTTGATGAGAGAATGCCAAGATCATTATCTTTTTGTAATAAAGAAATTTTATCCAATTTAGACTATTTACAATTAACATATCAAAAAAAATATAAGTCATATAATTTAGCAAAAAAAAATCAAAATAAGCTTACTAGCGGAATTATTAGAACAATTCATAACAAAAAACTTTATGAGTTTATTAGAGAATTCGCTAAAAAAAATAATGAAATGCATTCATTAATAGCAAGGGATTTTAATCTAGTATAAGTTAATGATTTTTAGAATTAAGCATAAAACAGTTTTTAAATATAACAATCCTCCGTTGTCAGCCATACAAAAACTTAGACTAACTCCAAGAAATGAAAAAAATCAGAAAATTTTAAATTGGGATATTGATGTAAAAGGGTGCTCAATAGAATTGGAAACATATGATTATCAGGGCAATAAAGTACATCTTTGCAAAACGAAAGATGATGCTAGAGAAATAACAATTACTTGTTCAGGACGATTAAATATTAATGACTCAAAAGGTATTGTTGGTGAACACGACGATAAAGTTCCTTTGGATTTATTTAAGTATTCATCATCAAATTATACAAAACCAGGCGGTGGCATAAAAAAAATACTTTCAAATATAAAAAGGGAAACAAATAAAATTAAATCAGATATTGAGATATTGAACTATTTATCAAATTATATATTAAAATTAGTAAAATATTCTAAAGGTAAGACATCTATTAAAACATCATGTGAAGATGCAATTAAAATTGGTTTTGGTGTATGCCAAGATCATGTTCATATTTTTCTATCTTGTGTTAGAGAACTTGGCTTTCCAGGAAGATACATAAGTGGTTATCTAATGCTTGATGATACAAAAATCCAAGAAGCTAGTCATGCTTGGGCTGAGGTTTATATAAAGCATTTAGGATGGGTAGGCTTTGATATATCTAATTCTATTTCACCAGATAATAGATATGTTAAACTTGCCGTGGGATTTGATTATTCAGATGTAATACCAATATCTGGAATTAGAGTTGGCGATTCTGATGAAAAAATTAATACTAAAATAATTATTGAATCTAAGCAGTAGTAATAAAGCTATAAAAAAATAAATTTTGATACAAAAATTAAAGTCAAAAACCAGGACCCTGAAGAAATTGTTTTTATATTACCAGAGGCAATCTTCATAACTATAAATGCTATGAAACCTAATGAAATTCCATCAGCAATAGAAAATGTTAAAGGTATCATTACTACGATAATTAAGGATGGTATTAGCTCACTTAAATCTGTCCAATCCAACTTTTGAAGGCCGGATAAAATCAGAAATGATACATATATCAAAGCCCCAGATGTGGCATATGAAGGAACGATACTAGCCAATGGTGATAAAAAAATTGAAAATAAAAATAAAAAACCAATAGTTATTGCTGTGAGTCCAGTTCTTCCTCCAGATTCTATACCTGATGAACTTTCAACATAACTTGTAACTGGGGCACAGCCAAAAAAAGTTCCAATAATACTTGTGCTACTATCACATTTAAGCGCTTTATCTAGATTAGAAATATTACCTTTTTCATCAATAAAGTTAGCTCTAGTTGCTACTCCAAATAATGTACCTGTAGTATCAAAGAGATTAACAAACAAAAATGATGCAATTATGGAAATCATAGTAATATCAATTGCTCCAATAATATCTAATTTTAAAAATACAGGACTCAAGCTTGGCGGATAAGAAATTACTCCATTAAATTCTACAAGACCCGAAGTTAACGATATAAGTGTAATTACTAGTATACTAATAATAATTGATCCTTTAATATTTCTAATTGTTAAAATTGCTATTAATAAGAAACCTAATGCTGATAGTAATGTTTCTATATTAGAAAAATCTCCAAGACTTAAGAAAGTTGCATCATTAGAAATAATAATTCCTCCATTTTTCAAACCAATAAAACCAATAAAAAAACCAACTCCTGAAGCCATGGCTATTCTTAAGTTTGTTGGAATACTATCAATCATCCATTTTCTTAATGGGGTTACACTCATAATAAAAAATAAGATACCCGATAAGAAAACAGCACCAAGAGCTGTTTCCCATGAATAGCCCATCTCACCTACTACTGAATATGTAAAAAAAGCATTAAGACCCATACCTGGGGCTAATCCCACAGGCCAATTAGCAACAAAACCCATAATAAAACATGCAATTGATGCAGCTAAACAAGTCCCAACAAAAACTGCTCCAAAATCCATTCCTGTAGTGGACATGATTTGTGGGTTTACAAAAATTATATAAGACATTGTTATAAAAGTTGTGAAACCTGCTAAGATTTCTTTTTTAATATTTGTGCCATTTATATTAAGTTTGAAGACATTATCTAACATATCAATCATTAATAAATAATATTTAGAAAATTAAGTAAATAAAACATATTTTTTTGTGAAAAAATAAAATGAAATTATTTTAAGAATTAGAATTAATATAATTTGAAAAATTTTAAATTTATGGCATAGTTTTTGCTTAATCTCTTATGAACTTATTTTTTATTCGGGGAAAAATGACATACAAAATTCTTAAAAATTCTACTCTACTTTTTTTATTTTCAATCTTAATTTCAAATACAATCAAGGCAGATGAAGCTATTGAAACAAATAATCAATCATCACTTAATAATTCTTTTTCAATTGAGGAAATTATTGTTACAGCTGAGAAAAGAAGCGAAAGTCTGCAAGATGTTTCTAAATCAGTAACTGCACTAAGCTCTGATGAATTAGAAACTAAAAATATTATAGATTTCGTTGGTTTAAGTGCAATAACACCTGGTTTAACTGTAGCAAAAAATGAAGGCTATAAAACAGTTATTTCAATAAGAGGTGTAGGCGATGAAACAAATCAAAATGCAATTGCTGCACCATCAGTAGCTTTACATATGGATGGTATTTTTGTTGCTTCAAAGTTTTCTCTTAGAACAGATTTTATAGATATTGAAAGAGTAGAAGTGTTAAGGGGACCACAAGGTACATTGTTTGGACAAAACTCAACTGGAGGTACAATAAATGTTATTAGTAAACTTCCTTCCTCTGATGGTTTTGAAGGTAAAGCAGATCTAACTGTTGGAAATTATGGTTTAGTTAAATCAAGAGGATCTTTTAATTTTCCTATTTCAGATAATGTTTCTACAAGAAATTCATTTGTTATTACAGAGAGAGATGGCTTTAGTGATAATGTTATAAATGGACAAGATCTTGATGATGCTAGCCACATAAGCTTAAGATCAGATTGGTTAATTGAAACAGGAGATTCTTCCAGTTTACGCTTATTTTTTCAATATTTTGATGCAGATAATAATGGTGCTGCTATGAAAGGTTTAGACGATAAAACACCTAATCCTAGAAAATTAGCTCAAGATTCAGCTTCTGATTATAAACTTTCATCCGAAATTTTTGGTGCTATCTTCGAAGTAGATCTTGGTGCGGCGAATTTAAAAATTTTAGCAAGTACCCAAGAAGATGATATTTATGTTGTTAGAGATAATGATAGACATAATTTTGGTGATGTTCATGCAAGTGGACCTTTAGAAGGCCTTCCTTATATTGCTGCTGAGTTTCGTCCAGAAACCTCTATTGTTGAAACAAAAACTTTTGAAATAAATATTGTTTCAAATGAACCTTTATTTGGTTCGATTGATTGGATTGTTGGTGCTCTTTATTTTGATCATGAGATCGAAAATCACATATATGAAGTTAAAGATGTTAATAATGTTAAATTAATAGATTTAATGGATGGTCAATTCACACCTTATGTGCATGCACCAATTTGTGCAACAAATCCATTTGAAGGAATTTGTTTTGCTGCATATGGAGCAGAATTAGGCTTTGTTTCAGATGCATATCCAACAAGAGAGTCAAAATCTTTGTATGGTCAAGCAACATTTAATGCTCTTGATAATTTAAGGCTTATTGCAGGTTTTAGATACACTGAAGATACTTTTTCAAGTGATGTAACTAATTTCTTTGGATTACAGTCATATTTAATCGAAGATGATCTTGAAAAAACAACAGGTAGATTTGCTATTGAGTACGATTTAAATTCTGACACTATGACATATGCCTCTTTTACGAAAGGATTCAAACCTGGCGGAAGTAATTTAACATTTGGATTTCCTGTTGATGATGAACAAAATTTTGGTGCTCAACCTGCACCACAACTTGTTTTTCCATTTTTTGATAGTGAAACAATTGATGCTTATGAAATTGGAATAAAAACAGACCTACTTAATAGTAGATTAAGAGCAAATATATCTGCTTTTTACTATGAGTATCAAAATCTTCAATTCCAATCTACTGATCCAGATGTTTATCGAGGTGGGGTTGCCAATATCCCTGAATCAGAAATGAGCGGTTTAGAAGTTGAATTAATAGGCCTTATCTCTGAAAGCCTCTCTTTTGATTTACGATTATCATTCTTAGAAACAGAAATAACATCAGATTATCAAGCCTTAGATAATGTCAGGGCTGAATTATATTTCTTTGGTGAAGAACCAATGAGATATAGTTTAAGAGAAAATTTAAAAGGTAATAAACTCGCTAAAAGCCCAGAATTTAATGCTAATTTTGGCCTTATGTATGAGACTATACTTAATAACGGTAAATTGTTAACCGCGACTGGTGAGGTTGTCCACAGAGGTGATTTTCAACAAAGAGTTTTTAACAACCCATTTGTTGATGTAGTTGATGAATATACTATTTATAATTTAAGCCTTAGTTATGAAGTTTCTGATAATATTGATTTAAATCTTATAGCTTTAAACATAACAGATAAAGATGGGATGAATTCAAGCATGACAGATGTTTTTGGTGTTGCGGGAACAGGTATTGAGCTAATACCGCCAAGACAAATCATGGCAAGAATTGGTTATACTTTTTAAAAAATAACACTTAATTAATTTTTTTAATTTTAATTTAGTATTGTTATACTAAATTGCTATTGCTAATTCTTTAAAGGATAGTTATGGAGAAATTATTTATAAAATCCAATCAACTGCTTGAGGATTCATTTAAACTTGCTTTAAATGTATATGAGAGTGGTTTTAGACCAAATTATATAGTTGGTGTTTGGAGGGGAGGTGCGCCAATTGGTATCGCTGTTCAAGAATTATTAGATATAATGGGTGTCAAATCAGATCATATTGCAATTAGGACATCTTCATATGAATCATTGGGAAAGCAAGGCAAGGATGTTCAAGTACATGGTCTCAATTATGTAATTAATAAAGTTGAGTCCGAGGATTCTTTGCTAATTGTTGATGATGTTCATGATACTGGCCTATCTATTGACCAAATTGTAAAGGACCTAAATAATGCTTGTAGAAAGAATACACCAAATATAAAAGTGGCAACTCCATATTTTAAACCAGATAAAAACAAAACAGACAGAGAACCAGATTATTATTTATACAAAACTGATAAGTGGCTTGTTTTTCCTCATGAGTTAGAGGGATTAACAAAACAAGAAATACTTGATTTTAAGCCGGAGTTATCAGATATCATCAGTAAAATTAAATTATAATGATCTCATTATCATAAAGGGCTTTTATCGACTTGTTTATGAATTGTATTTAGATTAATAATTAACAAAGCTTATGTGGTCCGGTAGCTCAGCTGGATAGAGCAACAGATTTCTAATCTGTAGGTCGCAGGTTCGAATCCTGCCCGGATCACCATTTTTTATTAAGGCTATTTATGAATATATTATATCCCATGTTTGGTATGATACTTTTATCGTGTTTTGTCGTTGTTGCTCTGTATTTGTCTCGCCTTATTCCAGTAATAAAAAATTTTGGAAATCTAGAATCTGCAAGGTATTCTGATGAATTTAGATCTCAATTACCAAAGAATTTAAGAAATATCACCGCTAATTATAATCATATCTTTGAACAACCAACTCTTTTCTATGCAACCATTATTTATATTTATTTGATGGGGCATGGAGATATGACAAATTATATACTTGCTTGGGCTTATGTAGGACTACGTTCAATTCATACAATAATTCAATTAACATTAAATAATGTTTCTATGCGCGTAGTTCCATTTATTTTTTCAGGTATATGTTTAATTATGCTTATAATTAGAGAATTATTATTTTTTATATAGAAATCTATTAATTATTAAAGAGGCGATTATGAATAGTATTAAAGATAAAGTCATTATGATAACTGGTGCAAGTTCAGGTTTTGGTAAGATAACAGCAGAAAAATGTGTTTCCTTAGGAGCTAAAGTTATTCTTGGAGCTAGAAGAAAAGATAGATTAGAAGAATTATGTAATAAATTGGGATCTGAGAATTCAATTTATGAGGTAACAGATGTTTCAAAAAAAGAAACAGTAGATAATTTAGCTTCAAAAGGAATTGAAGCGTTTGGTCAAATTGATTCATTAATTAATAATGCGGGAATAATGCCCTTATCATTATTAGAAAAAGGAAGAACTGAAGAATGGGATCAAATGATTGATATTAATATAAAGGGAGTTCTTTATGGAATTAATGCGGTTTATTCACATATGTTACAAAGAGGCGAGGGCCAAATAATAAATATTGCATCTACTGCTGGAAAAAGATTAATGCCTGGTAGTGCTGTATATTCAGCTACTAAATTTGCTGTTGGTGCAATATCAGAGGGTTTAAGGATGGAAAGCGCAGGAAAACTTCAGGTAACTTGTATTTACCCAGGGGCCTTTCAGACTGAATTAGGTGCGTCAATAAAAGATGAATCTATGTTAGAAACCCTAATGAAAGGTAATTTAGCATCTATAGCAGAAAACCCTGAAAGAATTGCTGATGCTATTATCTACTCGTTACAACAAGATAAGGGTGTGTCTGCAAATGAAATAGTTATTAGACCTATTGCACAGGAAATGTAATTGCTAAATAAAGATTTAATAAATCATAAATTTCCTGGTGGTACATTTACTATTGATGAAGAAATTAATAACTTAATAAAATTATCTACAGGATTAGATATAAATAAAAAAACATTAAATGAAGATATCGCCCATCCTATATTTTCTATGGTGGCCCTTAATAGCATTGGATATACTCTTGAGGAATTATTTAATTTACTAAACTATGATGTTCGAAAAGGACCAATGCTAGGTGAATGTGAATTCAATTTATTAGATAATTTTAGTTTAGATAGAAATTATAAGGTTAATGGTTATATAGAATCATTTGAAAGCAAGGTATCAAAAAAAATTGGTAATTTTGATATTATGAATTTTAAATTAGAAATTACTTTTAAAAATATGATTGTTTCTAAAATTAATTACAAATGGATTTTACCTATTTAATTAAATGAATTTGAAAATTGGTCATAGAATAAATCAATGGTCTCATCATGTTAGACAAGAGGATTTAAATTCTTGGTCTAAGATTTTAAATGATCCAAATCCAATACATTTTGATGCTAATGCTGTTAAAAAAATTGGACAAGGGGATAAATGTATTAATCAAGGACCAGCTAATATTGCTTATATAATTAATACAATTTTTTATAATTTTCCTAAATGTAAGATTTTAAAAATCAAAAATAGATTAAATGGAAATGTATTTGTTAATGATTTAGTTACTGTATCTGGAAAAATTACTAATATTTCAAATAAAAATGAATCTATAATTATAAAACTTTTGTTGAATTTAAGTACTCAAGAAAATAATTCTCTGGTTGTATCGGAAGTTGAATTAATTGAGTAAAATTTGATTCTTATATAATTAATATTGTATCTTAATATGCATTAACATCTCTAGAGGAGATAAGTGAATGACAAGAGAATTATTAATTCCTATTGCACGTGATGTGGTTGAACATGCAAAAGCAGGGACTATAAAACAAGCTAAAGAAGTTATGCGATTGCCTGCAACTCATTATACAGATTCAAATCGATTTAACACTGAGGTAGAAAAACTTATAAAAAGAGTTCCTATTGTACTAGGACCTTCTTGTGAAATTCCAAACCCTGGAGATTTTAAAACCTTATCTGTTGCTGGTATATCATTAATAGTTAGCAGAGCAGATGATGGTAAAGCGCATGCTGTTATTAATGCATGCTCCCATCGTGGTGCATGTCTTACCAAAGAAGAAAGTGGAAATAAAAAGAGATTTACTTGTCCTTATCACGGTTGGAGTTTTTCAAATATTGGTGATTTATTGGCAGTTAGTGCTGAAAAAGATTTTGGTTCTATTAATAAAAAAGATTATGGATTGATTTCGCTTCCAGTTTATGAGTCAGCAGGACTGATATGGGCAATATTAAACCCAAAATCTAAAGTTGATATTCCTAATTTTTTATCAGGTTATGATAAAATGCTTGATACTTTTTCTTTTTGTGATTGGGTTTATGTTTCTAAGCGAGAATTTTCTGGTCCAAATTGGAAAATAGCATATGACGGTTATCTTGAATATTATCATGTTCCTGTTTTACATCGGGATACATTTGGAGTTGATGCCACTAATCAAGGTCTTTATTATGCTTGGGGACCTCACCAACATATTAAATCACCCGCTACAGAAAAGGGACATCTTGCAACAGAAACTTTGGGTTATATGTCTAATTTAATAGATAAGCCAGAGGATGAATGGGATACTGAGACACTTACATATGGAGTTTGGACAGTATTTCCCACAACATCTATTGCATCCTTTGATGCTGGAGGACGTGGTGTATTAATATCGCAAATTCTTCCTGGAAAATCAGTTGGAGAAAGCATAACTACACAATATTACATTATGGAAAAACCTCCTATTGATCCAGAAGGAGCAGAGGAACAATTTGATTTTTTTCAAAAAGTCGTAATGCAAGAAGATTATGCTATGGGAAGCTCAGCTGAACCAGCCTTAAAGGAGGGTGGGCTTGATCATATTTTATTCGGACGAAATGAACAGGGTAATCAACATTTTCATAAATGGATTGATAAAGTTCTTAATTCAGATAACGATAAAGACCTTAATTCATTATTCTCTAAAACAAATAATAATAAATAAAATTAATAAGCTAGTTTATTAATTGAGAATCTACTTCAGAATCTTTTTTTACTAGTTCTATTTTATCTATAAAACAAGTTTTATTTCTGAGTTTTAAAGCATCATTTGAACAAATTTTATTGCCCATCTTTCGAGGTTCTATGATCACAGGATTTTGAAAATTTAAATAACCAGAACCCTTACAAGTAATATTATACTTGTCTCTTTTTTGCATTTCAAAAATCATATAATCTTTTTTGAAATCAACTGAACGAATTTTATCGGATTTTAAACATACAATTTCTTTTTCATCTGCTAGTATAATTACTGAAAAAGTAATCATAAGTACAAAAAATAAGAAAAATGTATATTCCAAATATAACTTCATATTTATTAATTAATAAGAAATTATAAAAAAATCAAATGAAAGAAATAAATAATACATCAAATTATATATTTTTAGGATTCCTAATAATCCTAAATATTATGAATTTTGTTGATAGGCAACTTCTTGCCAGTTTCGCAAATTTTATTATACCTGATCTGGGATTAACAAATACTCAATTTGGATTATTAACTGGATTTGGCTTTTTATTCTTTTACTCGATAATGGGACTCTTTATGGGCTTTCTTGCAGATCGTTTTAATAGACCTAAACTTATATCTTTTGGCGTTGCGTTGTGGAGTATACTAACTTCTGTATCTGGACTTGCTAAAAATTTTATTGGTTTACTTATCCCCCGCATGTTTATAGGTGTTGGTGAGTCTATTCTTACCCCAACATCATTATCTATACTTGGTGATCGTTTTCCTAAAGAACAAATGGGATTTATATCAGGAGCATATTACTTAGGCATACCTATCGGTGCTGGTCTAAGTTTAATTATTGCAGGATATCTAGGCCCTTTGATTGGTTGGAGAATGTGTTTTTATATACTTGGAGGTATAGGTGTTGTTTTTGCTCTAATAATGTTTTTTATTAAGGATACTCCAAGAAAAAATATTATTGAGACAAATAAAAAGCTTAGATTTAAATCTGTCGCTAGAGAACTTATTAAAGCCCTTAAAGACTCACCAGCATTAACTTTATGTATATATGGAGGTGTTGTATTTCATTTTGTACTTGGTGCAGCAGTATATGATCAAGTTTGGTATGTAAAGGAAAGAGGGTTTGATAGGGCTGAAATTGCTCAATACACTGGATATATAATAGTTGTTTTTGGAATATTAGGTAATCTTATTGGGGGCATTGGATCTGACTGGTTTACAAAAAAATATAAACTTGGAAGACCAATGTTTTTATTCTGGTTTATGATTTTTCTTTTACCAATTAATATTGCTGGAAGATTAGTTATGCCAGATAATATTATTTTCTGGATATCAATGGCTATTGGCTCTATGCAGTTAGGGGCTATGTATGGTCCAACATTTTCGACAGTACAGGAACTTGCCCCTCCACATTTAAAAGCAACTGTAATAGCTTTTTTTATATTGAATTTGAATATGATTGGTATGTTTTTAGGAACAACTGGGGCAGGAGTTATAATAGATACGCTAATTAATAATGGTGTAGAGTTTCCTTATACAAAAACATTATTATCTTTTACTATTTTATCTGGTTTCTCAATACCATTATTTTGGTTTGCAGGAGTAAAATATAAAGAAGAAATGAATAAATCTACTGTTGTGGAGGAGGGGTAATATCAGACCAGTTCAAATCAACTGGCCCTCCATTAGATATAAGTATAAATTTTACTCCATCTTTACCTGGCTTTTCAGGCCCATAAGAATAACCAGCTTTTACAACTCTAATATCACCTTTCCTATAGATTGGTTCATTCTCACCAAATTGCATTTCTCCATCCATAATAAAATATAAAGTGTTATGTGCGTGCCAATGGTCTGTTGCAATATAATCTGGTTCAAATGTTGTCTCAATAACCCAGGGTGATTCATCACATATTATTTTAACAGGTTGGGTTGGTCTCCCATCGGGATCATGAAATAATTCAGATTCAAGTTTATTTATATTTGCCGAACCTACTGGATTACCTCTTTTCGATAATTCATCTTTTAAATCATCTGGTAGCTCATATATATCATCCCACATAAGAGGTATATCTCCACCTAAAGCTATAAGATAAAACCTACATCCATCATTACCAGCGCCTTCAATTGTAGAAGCACCAGCCTTAACCCATCGAACATCACCAGGATAAAAAGATCCTTCTCCTTCTGCAGTAAATTCTCCTTGAAGAAATATTTGGACTATATCATATGGATGCCAATGCGATTCCGCCACATAATTAGGTCTTAGTGAGGCTTCCCAAATATATTCATCACCTGTAATTAATGTCCTAACCATAGATGTTTCTCTACCATTAACATCCTTAAAATAATCCCAATCATATTCGCTTGGTCTGATATGTTTCCACTTCTCAGTCATTATTACCCCTAATTTCAGTAAATTATGGCTCTAAAACTACTCGTCCTGTAATATTTCCTTCTCTTAAATCATCAAGAGTTTTTGTTGCCTCTTTAAGATCTCTTGTTTCAACAGGGATAGGATCAACTTTTCCTGATTTAACAAGCTCAAGCATTTCTTTTGTTTCTTCAAGGTTGCCTACAAAACTTCCACATATACTTTTAGCAGTTAAAGGAAACATTGGTATTGGTTTTTGAAATGCTCCTCCAAATAGGCCAACAACAACAATTTGTCCGCCTTTTTTAGCCCCATTAAAAGCATAATCAATAGTATTTTCTGCACCAACAAAATCTACTGCGGCTTTAACACCACCTTTAGTATCTTCAATTAGTTTCATTAAAGAGAGTTCATCGCTAGTATTGTAAACTTCATCAGCACCACCACCTTGAGCAGCTTGTAATTTATTTGGGTCAATATCTGCAGCTAAAATTTTACAATCAAATATAGCTCTAGCAAATTGTAATCCCATCATACCAACACCACCTAAACCAAGAATTAAAATATGATCATCTTTATTTACATTATTTATTTTTTTTAATGCACCAAATGCTGTAAGCCCCGAACACATATAAGTCGCTGCCAAACCGGGCTTTATACCAGAATAATCTAAAAGATATTTTTCATCTGGAACAAGACAATAGTCAGAAAAACCACCAGCAAGTTGAATACCTAACTGCCTTGGAGCATTACATAAATGCTCATCGCCAGCATGGCAAGTAGGGCATTTACCACATCCTATCCAAGGAAATGCGACAACATTTTCTCCTACCTTAATATTCTTGACCTCATTTCCAAAACTCACTACTTCACCCTCAATTTCATGACCTAGAGTATGAGGTAAACTCATAGTCCCGCCTAAAGGTAGTTGGTTTCCACCACCAAGATCAAAATAACCATCATGAATATGAACATCCGAATGACATACGCCACCATATGTTACTTTTATTAAAACTTCTTTTCCTTGCGGGGTAGGGGTATCTGTTTTAATTCTTTTTAATGGTTTGCCAAATTCAACTAGTGCTTCACTTTCCATGATTTCTCCATTTTATTGATAAATTATACCTATAAATTTGTTCGTTCCAACTGATTTTCAGAATTAGCTACTATAGTAGAAATTGTACTATCTCCAGTAACATTAACAACTGTTCTTAACATATCCAATAATCTATCTACTCCAATTATTAATGCAATACCTTCAACTGGTAATCCAACTTGATTTAAAACCATTGCTAACATTATTAATCCTACGCCTGGAACACCGGCAGTTCCTATTGATGCTAGAGTAGCTGTAAGTATTACCATTAAATAATCAATAAATAATAGGTCTATTGAATACGCATTTGCAATAAATACTGTTGCAACGCCTTGCATTATCGCTGTTCCATCCATATTAATTGTAGCTCCTAAAGGAACAGTAAATGATGCAATTTTTCTATTTACACCAATATTATCAACAACAGTTTTTAATGTTACTGGTATTGTTGCATTTGATGATGATGTCGAAAATGCAAATAACATCAGAGATTTAATTTTATTAAAAAACTTAAAAGGATTAACTTTGACAAATAAAATTAAAAACAAAGAATAAGTCAAAAAACCATGCAGTAATAAAGCTGATACAACAATAAAGAAGTAAAAAGATAAATCTCCTAATACTGTTAATCCTTTTTCAGCAAATATGACTGACATCAAACAAAATACACCGAAAGGAGCTATATTAATAATAAACATAACTAACTTTAATACAATTTCAGTAATGCTATTTACAGCATCTTTAATTAATTTAACAGAATCCCCTAATGATCTAATCGCAATACCAAAAAGAATAGAAAAAACAATTATCTGCAACATGTTTCCATCTGCCATTGCTTTGATCGGGTTAGAAGGAATAATGCCTAATATAATATCCTTAATGTTTGGACTTTCTGGTATAGATAAAGAAATTGAGGTTTCTAAATCTAAATTATTTCCAGGATTAAAAAGTACTGCAAGCGTTAAACCAATTGATATAGCAATTGCAGTAGTGATTAAATATAAGACAAGTGTTTTACCAGCAATTCTACCTAAGCTTAAATTTTTATCTAAAGATGAAACACCACTAGTTAAAGAAAAGAAAACTAAAGGGACAACCATAAGTTTTAATAAAGAGATAAAAATCTGACCACCGGTATATAAAAGACCATCTATTAAATAGGCCTTTATATATTGATTAGATTCAAGTCCTAAAGAACTAATGATAGATCCTAGCAAAAGACCAGAAAACATTCCAATTAGAATTTTTGAAGTAAGACTCATATATCTATTATAAACACAAAAACTAATACTTATAAAAAAAACCTGAATTATTGTGATTATTAACGAATCATAAAATTATAGCGAACTTTATATAGGAGAATTATTATGGATATAGAAAGAACTATGTTATGGGCAGGTTTACTTGCTTTATTATTTATTTATCTAGCATTTCAAACTGCAATGGCAAGAGATGAAAATTCAGCTGTTGGTGAAGGTACCGGAGAACTTTTAAAAAAATCTCGTGTACTTGCTAATTTAGCTGAGCATGCTCCTTTAATGCTAATTATGATGATGATGTTGGAAAATGATGGGTCAGAAGGCTTCGTAACATTATTAGGTTTCTTATTTTTTCTTTGCAGATTAGCTCATGTTTATGGGATTTTATATCAAGATGGTTTTGGTCCAAAAGAAAATCCTGCAAGGGCAGGAGGGGCTATAGGTTCTTGGGCATTAATGGCATTAGCTGCTTTAGCTTGTATTTTTTAATTTAATTTATTTTATACATCCACCGAATCAATAGAAGATAAGTTATATTTTTAGGGGTTTGTTATGTTCAAGAATATTTCTATAATTTTTATAGTTTTTTCTCTAACTGCTTGTGCTCAGTTTGATGGTTCTTTCCTAAATTCTAACGATCCTATGACTGAACAATTAAGTGATGATGTTTCTCCTGAAGTAACACAAGAGGATATTTTTAATCAAATCAATGATATTGCATTTCCTCCTAATACTGTAATTGATATTCCAAGCTCATTAATAATGGGTAGTGACGAAAATTGGTTTGGACAATTGTTCTTTATTTCGGAACTCGATGCAAATGAGGTATTTGCTTACTTTAAAGAACATATGCCAGATACGGGTTGGTTTTTAATAATGGAACAACAAACCAAACAAAGTTTTCTAGTGTATGAAAAAGATAACAGAGTAGCAATTTTAAATATTTCAAGAAATAAAAGAGGATCAAAAGCAACAATGGCTGTAGGTCCACGAGCAGGATTAAATTAGTATTTACTCAAGTATAGCTACAATCTGACCTTCATCAACTTCGTCACCTTCGCTTACTTCTATTGATTTAATTTTTCCATTAAATTCTGATGATATTGGAATTTCCATTTTCATGGACTCAAGTATAACAATTTCATCATCTATTTTAACTGCATCTCCTGTTTTTTTTAAAACTTTCCATACAATTGCTTTTATTTGGGATTTAACTTCCATATTACTTATTCTATATTATTAATTCTTGGAACTGAAGATATTAATTTTTTTGTATATTCATCTTTAGGATTATTAAAAACTTCTTCCGCAGAACTCTTCTCAACTATTTCACCCTGTTTTAAGACCATTACTTCATCGCTAATACTTTTAACAACCGCCAAATCATGGCTAACAAATATCATAGTAATATTAAATGTATTTTTTAGTGATTTTAAAAGCTCTAGTATTTGAGATTGAACAGATAGATCAAGTGATGAAACTGGTTCATCGCATATTAAAACATCTGGTTTATTTATGATTGATCGTGCTATCCCAACTCTTTGACATTGACCGCCAGATAATTCATGAGGAAATCTATTAAATAATAGATCAGATAATCCAACTTTTTCCATAACATCTAAAACTTTTAAAGTTTTTAATTTTCGGTCATTTTCTTTTTTATAAATTTCTATTGGCTCAGATATAATATTACCTATAGTCATTCGAGGATTTAAACTTCCATATGGATCTTGAAAAATTATTTGAACTTTTTTTCTAAAATTTTTAAGTTCTTTATTACTGAATTGATCAATATCTTTATTAAACCATTTTATATTTCCTCTTTCCTTATTATTAAGAGATAAAATTGTTCTACAAAGAGTAGATTTCCCACAACCAGACTCACCAACAATACCTAATGTTGACCCTTGTTTGAGATTAAAATTAATATCCTTTAAAACATGAAGGTATTTGTTTTTGCTAAATAAATTTCGTTCAATTTCAAATCTGCAATTTAAATCTTTTACTTCTAATAAATAATGGCTCATTTATTTCATCCATTCAGGAACACATGAAAGAAGATGTTTGGTATACTCATGCTTTGGTGAGGTTAAAACTTCCTTACAATTACCTTTTTCAATTATTCTTCCCTCATTCATAATTAGAATTGTATCCGATACTTCAGAAATAACGCCAATATCATGAGATATAAGAGCAATTGTTATATCTTTATATTTTTTTAAATCATTGAATATTTTCAAAATTTCTTTTTGAGTAGTTACATCAAGAGCTGTAGTTGGTTCATCGGCAACAATAAAAAGAGGGTCGCACATTAATGATATACCAATCATAACCCTTTGCCGCATTCCTCCAGAAAGTTCATGAGGATATTTCTTAAGTAAATTCTCTATTCTAGGTAACTTTACTATGTCTAGAACTTCTTTAGCTTTCTTTAATGCATCTTTTTTAGTATTTTTTTTATGAATCATTGATACTTCGATCAATTGATTTCCAATATTCATATGAGGTGTAAGAGAGGTCATTGGATCTTGAAATATAAATCCTATTTTTTTACCTCTAATTTCGGAAAGTTCTTTTTCAGTAAGTTTTAATAAATCGACATTATTAAAATCTGCTATTCCTGTTGCACTTCCATTATCAGATAAAATACCTGTTATAGAAAAAAAAGTTTGTGTTTTACCAGATCCTGACTCCCCAGCTATGCCAAGACATTCACCTTTCTTTATAGAGAAAGATATATTATCAACAGCTTTAATTAAACCCTGTGATGTATCAAAATTAACACTCAAATCATTTACATTTAATATTGTTTGCATTTAATATTCCTTAGGATCAAGAGCATCTCTTAGGCCATCACCAATAAAATTAAGGGATGCTAGGGTAAGAACCATAAATAAGCCCGGAAATATTAACAACCACCAGGCGGTTTCCATTTCCCTTGAGCCTTCAGAAATTAGTACACCCCATGATGTTAAAGGTTCCTGAACACCTAAGCCAAGAAAAGATAAAAAGCTCTCTAAAATTATTACTGATGGAACCATTAATGTTATGTAAACAATTATTGTTCCAGCTAAATTAGGTATAATGTGTTTAATTATTATCAAAAAAGATGATTGTCCAAGCGACTTGCTTGCCTCAATAAATTCCTTTTCTTTGATTGATATTGTTTGACCTCTTACAATTCTAGCCATGGTTAACCATTCAACCGCACCAATCGCTAGAAATAGTAGGTATATGTTTCTTCCAAACACTACCATTAAAATAATTACAAATATAAGATATGGCATTGCATATAATATTTCTACAATTCTCATCATTATAGTGTCTAGTTTTCCACCAAAATAACCGGCAATAGTTCCATAGGTTACACCTATAATCACACTAACTAGAGTTGCAATAATACCAATCGAAAGACTTAATCTGCCTCCATATAAAATTCTTACCAATAAATCTCTTCCATTTCCATCTGTTCCAAAATAATGACCGCTTTCTAAGCTTGGAGGCAGATAAATAGAATTCCAATCAGTTTCATAAAAGTCATATTGAAGAAAATAGGGCCCAAAAACGGAGAGGAGGGTGATAAGTGATAAAATAATTAAACTTGTTAATGATGCTTTGTTTTTAAGTAATCTTTTAAAGGCATCAGAATACAAAGAATTACCTTTTACGGATAGAATGTTATCCAAATCATCTTTACTATAATGCTTTATATTCATTTGATTTTAACTCTTGGATCAAGAATAGCTCTTAATATATCTGACAAAAGAATAAGAAACATAAGTAAAGATGCATATAAAATCATAACACCACTTACAAGGGTGTAATCTCTTTGAAGTGCCCCAACAACAAAGTATCTTCCAATTCCAGGAAGTCCAAATATTTGCTCAATTATAATTGATCCAGTCATCAATCCTGCTGTTGCAGGAGCTAAGTAATCTATTATAGGTAATATTGATGATCTTATAACATGTTTGGTAATAATTCGTCTTTTAGGAATCCCTTTAGCTCTAGCAGTACGAATAAAATTTGAATTTAAGGTTTCAATTGTACTAGACCGCATCATCCTTGAAATAATAGCAATCTGAGGTAAAGATAATGAAACAACAGGTAAAATAAGGTTATAAATATTACCTCCATTCCATCCAGATATAGGCAGAAAACCTAAATAAAGTCCAAAAAACAATGATAAAATAGGCGCTAAAACAAAACTAGGAACACAAATACCAATAAGAGAGACACCCATTACAGCGTAATCAAATATAGTATTTCTCTTTATAGCAGCGATAATCCCTAATAAACTTCCTAAAAGTAGTGATATAATTATGGCAGATATTCCTAAAGTTAAGCTAATAGGAAAACCACTTAAAATTAACTCATTAACAGTAAAATCTTTATATTTATAGGATGGCCCTAAATCTCCTTTTGCTATTTTAGATAAATAAATACCAAATTGTTGAATTAATGGTTTATCCAGGTCATAGGCTTCATTAATCTTCTGTTCAATCTCTGGAGGTAAAGCTCTTTCATTAGTAAAAGGGCCACCTGGAGCAACTCTCATTAAGCCAAAAACGAAAGCTATTATTATTATTAGGGTAGGTATAGCTATTGCTAATCTTTTTATTATAAGTTGTATCATTTGCGCATAATATATATTATGTATAATCTTTTTTAAACATCAATACTAAAGCTATATCCATCATAGGAAGGTTTTATATTATTTGGTAATTCATTACATAGTTGTTCATAATCTAAATCAATATGCATATTTGTTAATAATGCATTTTTACAATTAAAATCTTTGATCCATTGCAAAGTTTTATCTAAGTGAGCATGTGTTGGATGCGGAGTAACTCTAAGAGCATCGACAATCCAATAATCTAAATTTGATAAGTAATTTAATGATTTACTGGGAAAATCTACAACATCACTTGAATATGCTATGTTATTATATTTGAATCCTAATGAAAAAATAGATCCATGGTGTTGTAAAAAAGGTATAAATGATACTTCTCCACCAGGACCACTAATTATTAATTCTTTATATGGATCAATTATATTTTCAGACAATATTGATGGATATCCGCTTTCTTCTCCACTTTTAAAGCAATAATTAAATCTTGGTATTAATCTTGATGCTGTGTCTTTGTCTAAATAAACATTTACTCTTTCTCTTTTTCTTAGAGCAAATACTCGTAAATCATCTATTCCACCAGATTGATCAGCATGATCATGTGTATACAAAACTGCGTCTATATTTGTAACACCAGCTTTTAATAATTGCTGTCTCATATCTGGTGATGTATCTATTAAAACAACGGTTTTCTTATCATTTGTAATTTTTTCTACAAGTATTGAACACCTAGATCTAATATTTTTAACATTATTTGGGTCACAAACACCCCAATCACCATCAATTCTGGGAACTCCACCTGATGATCCACAACCAAGAATTGTTGTTTTTATAACACTATTCATTGATAATTTTAGCTTTATTAAATAATTTAAGAAAATTATCTGTAGTTTTTTTATAAAAAGAATGTTGATCAATATCATAAAATTTAGCTAAATAATTTGCAGTATGAACAACATTGGCGGGTTCATTTCTGCCTCCTCTAACTGGTTCTGGCGATAAGTATGGTGAGTCAGTCTCAACTAATATTCTTTCTAAAGGAATATTTTTTATAGTTTCTCTTAATTCTCCAGCATTCTTAAAAGTAACTATTCCAGATAAAGAAATATAAAAACCTAATTCTAGAGCTGCTTTTGCTAATTCTGGACCTGCAGTAAAGCAATGAATAACTCCAGGAAAGTGCCCTTTTTTACTTTCTTTCTTAAGTATATCAATTGTTGCATCATCTGCATCTCTTGTATGAATAATAATCGGAAGCTGTGTTTCTCTTGAGGCATTAATATGTCTTTTAAACAATTGAATTTGAATATCTTTTTCAGAATTCTCGTAGTAGAAATCGAGACCAGTCTCCCCTATTCCTATAACTCTGTCGTTATCGGCATATTTAATGATTGTTTTTTCACTTATATTGCCATGTAAATGCGCAGAATGCGGGTGAATACCAATAGAGCAAAAAATATTACTATATTTTTGAGTTAGGGTAAGTAAAGGATTAAACTCTTCTTCCTGTGTAGAAATAACTAACATTCCTTTTACGCCAGAATTAAAAGCGTTGTTTATTACAGAATCTAGATCTTCTCTAAAATCCTTAAATATTAAATGACAATGTGTATCTACTAAATATGACATTTTTCTATCCTAGACAGTTATGCCTTTCGATTCTAAAATTTACAAGCTATTATATAAATTAAGATATTATGATAAATATAAAAGTTATTTCAGATACAATATGCCCATGGTGTTACATAGGTAAAAAAGAATTAGAAAAAGCTATTAAAAAATTAAATAATATTGAATTTAGTATTTCATATAAACCTTTTCAACTTGACCCTACAATGCCTGTAAATGGTGTTGATAGAAAAAGATATATTAATAGAAAATTTGGAGAAGATACCGCTAAAGATGTTGGAAATAAAATTAAAGAGGCAGGAAAGCTAGTTGGTATAGACTTTAATTATGAAAAAATAGCCAGAACTCCAAATACTTTAAATAGTCATAGAATTTTAAAATGGGCAGAAAAAGACAATAAACAAAATGAAACTCTGGAATTATTGTTTTATTCATACTTTACTGAAGGTAAAGATATTGGAGATAATGAAGAATTAATAAAAATTTCTAAAAAACTTAACCTAAATTCAGAAAAAATTAAAAAAGATTTAGAAACTGATATTGATGTTAAGAAAATTGAGTTGGAAGAATGGTCTTATAGAGATCTTGGTATTGCAGGTGTTCCAACATATATATTAGAAGATAATATGATTATAACTGGATCACAATCATCTGACACATTTGTAAATGTATTTAATAAAATTAACTCGAGGAAAACAAAATGACTGAGGTAATTACAAGCGAAATAATTGATCAAGAAATATGTTTAATTAAATTAAATAGGCCAGACACATTAAATAGCCTTAATAAGACATTAGTTGATGGCCTTTATAACTCTATAGATGAATGCGAAAAAAATGATTCTATAAGATCTATTATTATAACAGGAAATGGTAGAGGTTTCTGTGCCGGAGCTGATCTTGCTAATGGAGGTTGGCCAGCGGAAGATGGTTGGTCAGCTGGTAAAGCAACAGCAAATGCTATGGAGATTGGTTTTAATCCCCTCGTAAGAAAAATTGTTAATTCAAAAAAACCTATAATAAACGCTATAAATGGCATAGCTGCTGGTGGTGGCGTTGGACTTGCTCTATGTGGGGACATAGTAATTGCCTCTGAAAAAGCTAAATTTAAATTAGTTTTTGGACCTCAACTAGGTATCATTCCTGATGTTGGTGCATCTTGGTTAGTTCCTAATTTAATTGGAAGAGCAAAAGCAAATGGTTTAGCTTTGCTTGGAGATGATTTAGGTGCAAAACAAGCATATGACTGGGGTTTAATTTGGCAAGTTGTAAAAAATGAAGATTTATTATCTGAAGCCACTAAAATAGCGAAACGTATTGCTGATAGCGCAATAACAGGTCTTAAAGCTGTAGTTAAAGCTCATGATAAAGCTCTAGTATCTACTTTAGATGAACAATTAAATTATGAAAGAGATACACAAGAAATTTTTTGTAATAAAGAAGAGTTTAAGGAAGGTGTGAGAGCATTTCTTGAAAAAAGAAAACCTAATTTTAAAGATATAAAAAACTAATTTAATTTATGTAGTAATTCAAGATCATCTAATTTTTTATCGATATAATTTAAAATTTCATTATTATCTAAACCTTCGTAAGATAGCTTTTCATCTGGTTTAAGCTTAATTTCATGAGATTGAGAAATATAATTAAGTAAAGCTTCAGGGTTATTAAATATATTATTTTTAAATTGGATTACAAAACCATTTTTAGTTTTCTTAATTGATTCAATATTAAGAAGCTTACATCTTATTTTTATAGAAATAACTCTTAGCAGAATACTAACTTCACTAGGATAAGCTCCAAATCTATCGACAAGTTCAACTTCAAATAATTCTAAATCAGAAATATTATTTAAATTTGATAATTTTCTATATATTTCCATTCTAATGTTTACATCTTCCAAGTATTCTGAAGGAATTAACACAGGTAAATCCAAGGTAATTTTTGGAGACCATTTTTCATTTATAAATTTAGTATTATCATTTTTAAGTAAGGATATCGTCTCTTCAAGCATATCTTGATATAGCTCAACACCGACTTCCTTTATGTGTCCTGATTGTTGTTCTCCAAGAATATTCCCTGAGCCCCTTATATCAAGATCGTAACTAGCTAAATTAAAGCCTGCTCCAAGAGAATTCAGTGATTGAATTGCTTCTAATCTTTTAAGAGCATTGCTTCCAAGTTGAAAATCATTTTCATATGTAATATATGCATAAGCTCTAATATTTGATCGTCCAACTCTTCCTCTTATTTGATATAATTGTGATAGACCGAATAAATTAGCCTTATGAATAATTATTGTATTTGCGTTCGGTAGGTCTAATCCAGATTCAATAATGCTTGTGGAAATTAAAACATCATAATTTCCTTCATAAAAATCATGCATTCTATTTTCTAAATTTGTTGATGACATTTGTCCGTGAGCAACAACATAATTAATTTCAGGAATTTTTTCTTTTATAAATTCTTCTATTGTTGAAATATCTTTGATCCTTGGAACAATATAAAAACTTTGCCCTCCTCTTTTCTTTTCATTTAATAGAGCTTCTTTAATAACGATTGAGTCTCTTTTAAAAATAAATGTTTCTATCGATCTTCTATCTATTGGAGGGGATGCTATTATTGATAGATCTTTTACACCAGTCATTGCTAATTGCATTGTTCTTGGGATTGGTGTTGCAGTTAAAGTAAGAACATGAATATCTGATTTTAGTTTTTTTAACTTCTCCTTATGCTTAACTCCAAAGTGCTGTTCTTCATCGACTATTAATAATCCCAAGTTTTTAAACTCTATTTTGTCAGATAATAAAGCATGTGTACCTATAACAATATCAGCAAAACCATCATTTATTTTTTCAATAACTTCCTTCTTATTCTTTGTTAATCTTGATAATTCAACAATATTAATTGGCAAACCAGAAAATCTTTTTTTAAATGTTTCAAAATGTTGTCTAGCTAATAATGTTGTTGGAGATAGAATTCCAACTTGTTTACCCTCTAACGCTACAACAAATGATGCTCTAATAGCAACTTCTGTCTTACCAAACCCAACATCCCCACAAACTAGCCTATCCATAGGGGTGCCTTTAGATAAATCCTCAAGAACATTATCAATTGAGGTTAATTGATCATCTGTTTCTTCGTAAGAAAATCGTGAGCAAAAATCATCATAAAACTCGTTTTTGATATCATATTTACTTGCGTTTGCTAATTTTCTTTTAGCTGCAACATCGATTAAATCTTTTGCTAAATGCATAATATCTTTTTTTATTTTCTCGGTTTTAATTTTCCAAACATTGCTTCCAAGTTTATCTAAAATTATGTTTTCATTATCAGAATTATATTTTGAGAGCATTTCAAGATTTTCAACAGGTAAATATAAACGATCATTATTTCTATATTCGAGCATTAAACATTCATGATAAGAATTTTCAATTTTAAGGTTTGTTAAATTTATAAATTTACCTAATCCATGATCAACATGAATAATAAAGTCACCTGGATTAATTGATGATAGATCCTTAAGAAAATTCTTATTTTCAACTTTTCTAGATCTATAAAATTTCTCACCAAAAATATCCTGTTCTGAAATGAACATTGATTTTTCAAGAAAAAAGCCATTGGAAAGATTAAGAACGCAAATCCCTATTCCCTTTTTATTTATATTTTGTAAATCTGAAAATTTATCAAAAAGATATGAATCTATATTTTGATTTTTGAAAATTTTAGAAAGTCTTAATCTTGATCCCTCGCTTGAACAAGCAAGAAATACACTATTGTTATCATTAATATTTTTATTGATAGTATTTTTTAGGCTTTGATAATCAATTTTATTTAGTTTATCTGATGAGTAAAATCCCTGAATATTATTTGCATTTAAGTTAACTCCTTTAGGGTTTTTTAATGAAGAAAATTGTAATTTTTTGTGATTATTTACAATATTTATATACTCTTCTTTACCTAAAAATAATTGATCTGGACTTAGTGAATAATATTTTTCTGTATTTTCTTTCTCAGAGTCAAATTCTATTCTTGTTTTATATTGTGCAATTAAGGTTTCTTCAAAATCATTTATGATTTCAAATATACTATTATCTAAAATAATTACTGGATCATTGCAGTAATCAATAATAGTAGATTTGCTATTATAAAAAAATGGTAACCAACTCTCTATCCCAGGATAAGTTATTTTACTTGATACACTTTCGTATAGTTTAGAGTTTTTACTTTCAGAGCCAAATTCTAGATTGAAATTACTCCTAAAATTATTAACTAATTCATTATTTAAAATAATTTCATCGCAAGGATAAATATTAATATCATCTAAATTTTGATCGTGAGAAAGCTGTGTATTGGCATCAAAGGTTTTTATAAAATCTAATTTATTACCAAAAAAATCTAATCTTACTGGAGATGAATAATTAAAAGGATAAAAATCAACAATACCTCCTCTTATGGCAAACTCCCCTACTTCGCGAACATAAGATGTATTAGTGTAACCATGTTCAACAAGAAAAGATTTAATTTCAACTAAATCGTATTCATTTCCTGTTTCTAAGTTAAGATTTTTGTAATAACTCGATTGTTTTTCTGCAATAAATTGTGATGATGCTTTTGCTGTTGTTAATATAATTTTATTTCCTTGAGAAAACTTTAATTCAATTAAGGTTTTTACTCTTTCTGATGTAATGTTCTTATTTGGAGATATTCTATCGTAAGTATTAGTGTCATATTCAGGAAAAAAATATACGTTTTTAATTTCAAGAAAATTTAACACATCCTTAATTTGATTATATTTTTTTTTATTCTCACAAATGAATAAAATATCTTTTTTAATATATTCAGAAATTTTTGAAATAATTAATGCTTCAGAGCCATGGGGAATATTTCCTAAGTCACTAACTTTTTTCTTTTTTTCTTTATCTTTAGAAAATTCTTTTATGAAATCATCTAACATCATAAATGTTTTATTTAGATATCTCTTTTACGAGATTAAGAAATTTTTCAGGAATACTGATATCATCAGAAGTAAACCATTTGTAAAGATCGGGATCTGGAACCTCAAGAAGCTCTTCAAATAACTTTAAATTATCACTATTCATAGAATCTAAATGTTTCTTAGCAAAATTACCAAGAATTATATCCATCTCTTTTGTGCCTCTATGAGATGCTTTAAATAATAATTTTTTCAAATAAATTTCCATTTTTCATTTATACTAGTAATTTAAATTATGAATTCAGAGTCTCTATATCAGTTATTTCGCCCATTAGATACCCTTAAAGGAATAGGACCAAAACTTAAATCACGTTTAAAATATTTGGTTGGAAATTATGTTATTGATCTAATTTGGCATCTTCCAAATGGATTTATAGATAGATCCTATAGACCAAATATAAATGACGCTGAAGTTGGTAGAGTAGCTTCAATTCAATGCAAAGTAATAAAACACACTCCATCATTCAGAAGAAATATTCCATATAGAGTAATGTGCGAAGATAATACTGGTAAAATAAATTTGGTTTGGTTTAATTCTCGAAAGGATTATTTAGAAAAACTACTTCCCTTAAACAAAGAAATTATAATTAGTGGAAAAATTGATTTTTATAAAGATACTAAGCAAATTACACACCCTGAGTATATAGTTAGCGCAGAAGCAACGGATACAATACCAAATATTGAGGCTACATATTCTCTTACACAAGGATTAACTAATAAAGTTGTTAGAGGAAATATAGAAAGAATTTTAAAAAATATGCCTAATATCAATGAATGGCATAATAGTACATTTCTTGAAGATATGAATTGGCCATCCTTTAATCAGGCAATTTTTGATGCTCATAATCCAAATAATGAAAAAGATCTTACATCGCAAAACTTATCAAAACAAAGAATAATTTATGATGAGCTTTTAGCGCATCAAATTTCAATGCAACTAATCTCTAAAGAATTAAATTATCAAAAAGGAGCACCAATAAAAAGAAATGAAGCACAAATTAAAAGCTTTATTGAATCATTGCCATATAATCTTACAAATTCACAAAAAGAATGTATTGAAGAAATTGCTATGGATATGGAAAAACCCTACAGAATGTTAAGACTTCTTCAAGGTGATGTAGGTTCTGGAAAAACATTAGTTGCACTTGTAAGTATTTTGATAGCTGTAAACGATAAGAAGCAAGCAGCATTAATGGTGCCAACAGAGATATTAGCAAATCAGCATTATGAGTCCTTTAAAAAATTATTATCAGAAAATTATAAAATTGATGTCTTAACAGGTAAAACATCACAAAAAGAAAAAGAAAAAATATATAGAGATATAGAAACTGGTAATATCGATATCATAATTGGAACTCATTCTTTGTTTCAAGAAAAGGTAAAATTTCTTGATCTTGGATTTGTTGCAATTGATGAGCAACATAAATTTGGAGTTCATCAAAGACTTTTATTAACCTCAAAAAATAATAAATTACCTCCCCATGTATTGTTAATGACTGCAACTCCAATTCCAAGAACTCTTGAGTTAACAACATATGGATCAATGTCAGTTTCAAAAATTACAGAAAAACCTATTGGAAGACAAAATATTAAAACTGCAGCTAAACCATTAATCAAATTAAATGAAACAATTATATCTCTAGAAAAAACAATTAATGAAAATAAAAAGATATATTGGGTGTGCCCTCTTATAGAAGAATCCGAAAAAATAGATTTGGCTGCTGCACAAGATAGGTATAAATCTTTAAAAAAACATTATTCAGATAATGTACTTCTTATACATGGAAAAATGAAAGCTGATGAAAGGGAACAAATAATGGATGAATTTAAGTATGGAGATACAAAAATTCTTGTTTCTACAACAGTTATTGAAGTTGGAATTGATATACCTGAAGCAACAGTAATGATAATTGAACATGCCGAAAGATTTGGCTTATCACAGCTTCATCAATTAAGAGGAAGAGTTGGTCGTGGATCAGATCAATCTAGTTGTTTATTATTATACCAAACCCCTTTGGGGGATAATGCAAAAAAAAGAATTGAGACATTACGTAAAACAAATGACGGATTTATTATAGCGGAACAAGATTTATTACTCAGAGGGTCTGGAGAAATATTAGGTACTAGGCAATCAGGTTTTCATATTTTTAAAATGGCTAATCTAAATGAAGATACTGATTTACTTGATATAGCAAATAAAAATGCTAAAGAAATTGTAGAAAATAATGGATTAAACGAGAACATAAGATTATTGCTTCAATTATTTAGTAAAGATGAGGCTTTAAAATATCTTGATGCAGGTTAATCCTGATCTGGCACAACAATTCCAGCAGATATAATCAATTTGGCAGCCTCCTCAACGGTCATATCCATTTGAATAGTATCTTCACGTGGCACAAATAGTAAATAACCAGATGTTGGATTAGGTGTAGTTGGAGCAAAAATACACAGGAGATCGTCACCTTTTTTATCTGCTATTTCACCTTTAGCGTCAGTAGTAACAAAACCAAGCGCCCATATATCTTTTCTAGGATACTCAAATAAGACCACACCCTTAAAATTCTTATTCGATTGTGTGGCAACAGTTTCAAATATTTGTTTAAGAGCTCCATATATATTTCTTATAACTGGAACTCTGTCTAGAAGACTTTCTCCAAATTGAAGAATTGTTTTTCCAAAAATGTTAGCTGTTAAAGCACCAAGACCGGTTAAAATAATTAATGAAGCAATAACTCCAAGTCCCGGTAAACTATAAGGAGAGTCTTGTAATGCGTTTGGTATAAATGGTGAAAACCAGGAATCAACACTTTCAATAAACCAGATAGCTACCCATATAGTTATAGCAATTGGGGCAGCGACAACCAGACCAGTTAAGAAATAAGTTCGCAATCTCCTGATTAAAGGTATTTTTTGTTGTGTATCATTAGACATATTTACCTTGTAGCATAAAAATAATTATTGATAATAGTAATTTAAAATTTTTTCATAATGGAAAACTTACAAAAAATATTAAGTGAAATTATAACTGATTTTATTCCTGATTTTATATCTATTGCAAATATCTCAAGACTTTCAGGAGGTTCTAGCAATGAGTCTTGGAAGATAACTCTAAATACAAAAGAAAATAAAAAGAAAATAGTTTTTAGAAGAACGCCTGGAGGAAATCTTAAAGATGAAGAAAGTAATAATTTTGTAGATATAGCAGATGAAGCAAAAGTAATGAATATTGCTAATGATTATAATGTTCCTGTTCCTAAAATTATCAAAGTTATTAATAATAACAATATTGGAAAAGGTTTCTTTATGGATTTCATTGAGGGAGAAACATTAGGTAATAGAATAGTTAATAGTGATAAATTTAAAATAATTAGACCAAGACTTGCAAAAAAGTGTGGTGAAATAATTGCAAATATCCATAAAATTCCAATATCAAAATTTGATAATATTAAAACATCAGAAGCAGAAGATGAATTATTAAAATATGAAGAAGTTTATAGAACCCATAATCAAGATATACCTGTATTTGAATATACAATTAGTTGGCTTAAGGACAATATTCCAAAAAAAATTACTAAAAAATTAATACATGGAGACTTCAGAAATGGAAATTTAATAATATCTAATGATAATTTAATTCCTGGAGTTTTGGATTGGGAATTATTTCATCTTGGTGATCCTTATGAAGATTTATCCTGGATTTGTGTTAATAGTTGGAGATTTAATAAGATAGAACTTCCTGTTGGAGGTTTTGGAAAGAGAGAAGATATGTATTTATCTTACGAAAAAGTTTTAGGTAAAAAACTTGATAAAGAAAGATTAAAATTTTGGGAAGTACTTGGAACGCTTAAATGGGGAATTATGTGTTTAAATATGATTGAAATCTATAGATCTGGATATGACAAATCTATTGATAGAGCATCTATAGGAAGAAGGTCTTCAGAAACAGAAATAGATTTAATTAGGAAGTTAATAGTGTCATGAGAAGCGAGCCAACTAGAAAAGAATTATTAATTTCAATTAGAAGTTTTTTAGAGGATTTAAATTTAGAAGTTTTTCGAAATTTAAAAAAACATATTGATACTCTAAAAAATATTAATGAAATTGATGATTCTAAAATTAACGAAATAGTACAATTTATTAACGATGATTTAATTTCAAATCTTACAGGTCATAATAGGTTTTATGCTTTTGTAGCTAGGAATTCTCTTCAAATTATCCAAAGAGAAATAAATCTAATAAATGGTTATGAAGAAAAGGAAATTATTAGACTAGAAAAATTATTAAATGAAAAAGGCGATATTAAAGATCTTAATAAAATCTTATGTAAAAGAATAAGTGATAAAGAGCTAGATAGAGATGATAATGAATTAAAGGATCATTTGATTAGAACAACAATGGCAAAACTATCTATTGATCAACCTAATTATTCAGGTTACCTCAAAGCAATTAATGATGGGTATTCGCAGGATTAGTTATAAAGATCCTATAATTGCTACTGAACAAACATTGTTAGCTGGTTGCCCGCCAAGATTATGAGTCAATCCTATTGAAGGATTCTTTAACTGTCTCTTATCTGCTCTACCTTGAAGCTGAAGATACATTTCATAGAGCATTCTTAAACCTGAAGCACCTATAGGATGTCCAAAACATTTTAATCCACCGTCTATTTGACAAGGAACAGGGCCATCAGCGTCATAAAAGCCATCCATAACATCTTTTACAGCCTGTCCTTCTTCAGATATGAAAAGGTCTTCCATAGTCACCAATTCAGTAACAGAGAAACAATCATGTACTTCCATCATTGATACTTCTTCTCTTGGTTTTGTAATGCCAGCCTCAGCATAGGCCTTTTTTGCAGCTATTCTAACTGTATGAAAATAAGAACCATCCCAAGTATTGTGATGAGATTCTAGACCATTAGAAACTGATAATTGAAGAGCCTTAACACTAATAAGGTTATCTTTACCAAGACTTTTAGCTATTTCTGGAGTTGTTACAATCGCTGCAGCAGCTCCATCTGAAACACCACAACAATCAAAAAGTCCAAGAGGCTCTGCAATCATTGGTGCGTTTAATACTTGTTCTTCAGTAACTTCCTTTTGAAGATGGGCTTTTGGGTTTTTTGCTCCATTAGCATGACTTTTTACAGATACATGAGCTATAGCCCTTTTCATATCTTCAGCTGAAACACCATGTTTAGCTCTATAAGCTGAAGCCAATTGAGCAAAATTACCAGGTGCAGACCCTGATGGTCCAATTTGTGGGCCAAAAGTACCATAATTAGTTGCTGGTAAGCCTCCGTAACCTGTATCTTTTAATTTTTCCATACCAAGCGCAATTGCTATATCAGCAGCACCAGCTGCAACTGCATAAACAGCGCCTCTAAAAGCCTCAGACCCAGATGCACAATAGTTTTCAACTCTAGTTACAGAAATATTTGGAAGCCTTAAAGCTATTGACATAGGTGTACCACCCTTACCGGCACCAATATCATCTATATGATGAGAAAACCATGCAGCATCAAGTTGATTTGGTTCTATTCCAGCATCATCAAGAGCTTCAATATAAGCCTCGACCATAAGATCATCTGGGCTAGTATCCCATCTTTCACCAAATTTTGAACAACCCATTCCTAAGATTGCAACCTTATCCTTAATTCCTGAAGCCATAAAATTCTCCGTTTCGTTTAATTTTTATTATCATAATTCACTTTAAATAGGTACAGCTTTCCAAAAATATCTTGTGAAGCCTCTTGCTTCATCAATAGCCTTAATTCGGAAAACCATTTTAACATCTTTGCCTGATTCTATTTCACCTTCTCCAACATCTGTGAAATCCATCATAATCCTTCCACCCTCTTCAAAAGATACTATTCCATAATAATTAGGTGGATTTACTGAAAATGAAAGGTAATCTGCAGACCAAGAAAGTATGTTTGCTCTCTTTTCTGCAAGTTTATAAGGTTCTTGTGTATCGATATCAGGGCTATTGGGGCTTACAGACACTCTTGATGCAGGAAATTGTATTGTTCCTGTTTTAGAGCATTTACCTCCAACAAGACCTATAATAGCATCATTATGCCTATAAAGAGTTGTTAGGGCAGTTTTTCTATCAATTTCTCCACGCATACCTTTTTCCCATTTAACTAGATCATTAAAAGTTAAATATTTCATATAGTTAGTCTCTTCAATGCCGTTGTCTAATAACACTGAAATAGACTCTTCATTTTTAAATTTGCTAATTAATTTAGTAGTTTCAAGAAGAATTGCATCCCCACCTCCTCCAAACGAACAAACTAGTATTTTTTCATTTGGTTCAGCATTCTCTAGAACATGAGTTAACATTAATAAAGGATGAGCTGATCCGGAATCGCCAACATTTAAAGCTAAATTATCAACAACATTTTCAGGGTCTATACCACATATCTTAGAAATTGTTTGTGGTACTCTAGGAAAAATACATGGGAGTATAAATTTCTTTATTTCTGAAGGGTTTATATCATTTTCTTTAAGTAAATTATTAATTAGTTTCGGAATAATTTTTAAATAACCCTCATCTCTGATCCACCTTTCTTCCCAATTATAATCAAATTCTTCATTTGGAGCTCGAAAATGATCAACAAAATCAACAGAAACTGATGATGTGGCCAATACTTTTGCAATAATATCTTTATTACTTATTCCAATAGCAGCTGACGCATCACCAAAATCAAGTTCCTGTGAGCTTCCAACTCTAGACTTTCTTTTATCAGAAGATAAAACAAGAGAATAATCGCTTTTACCTGATTGAACTGATGAAATAGCATTTATTAAGGCTGTCGTACCGCATTTCAAAGTTGATGATATATCAGTACATTGCGTTGATTCTTCCAATGTTAGTGCTGCTCTAACTATTCCTGAATTTAACCTATCTGCAAATGGCATTGTAGTGGAGGCTAAAAATACATTATCAACATGTGATCTATCGTCTTCTGGACCAAGCAATCTTCTAGCAGCTTCAACAGACATAGTTACACTATCTTCATCCCAATTAGCCATAGATCTTGTTCCTTTGCCCTTTCCCATAAGGTTTGGAGCAAGCCAAGCATTAGACTCTGCAACACTTTTTCTTAATAATCTTAATTTTGGTATATAACCAACTATAGATGAAATACCGACTTCACTCATAATAAGAACCTATTTTATTGTTTATAAATTTGTTCACAAACTTGTATTTGTTCATCAACAAAACCTTCTGTAAGTGCTACAGCCTCATCAAATAATTTATATTTACCTGAAAAATACTCATCAACGATTTTACCTTGGTCAGATGCACTATTAGTAATATTTCTAACTTTTATTGTTTGCGATTCTTTACCGCCAGCTATAGACACAAAAACACCATTAAAAAAATTAGGATGACCGTTTTTCTGAACTTCTTTCTCTAATTTTGCCATAATCTCAACAAAAGCATTAATATTATTTTGTTGGATTTTAAATCTTGCTACAACTTCGTGTCCAGGTTCTAAACGAAATGATTTTAATGATTTCCATATTGTAGAATGTTTTAATTCTCTCATTTTTGTTATTTGACCAGTTGCTGTATTAGGATCATACTTTAAAGAACCAATCATAGCTGCTTCTACACTTGGGAAAGCATTCCAAACCATCATTTGTCCAGGATATTGATTTCCAGATCTAGTTATACAAACTCCAGCATCACTTGAACCTATAGATTTGAAGGCATCACTATTCTCTCTAAGAAAGTCTGTATACTTATCTACATCCGCAGCTGCTACATATAAAGATGTAAATGCACCCTCTTCAGGTTTTACATGACCATCAGCAAGTGTATTAACTGAAACTAATAATACTAAAATAAATAATAAATTTTTCATAATTACTCCCGGAATTAAATTTACGAAGTTTATTTACAGCAAATTAATCTTAATATTGAAAGGGTTTTTTTAATTTATATAAATTTCTTTTCAGTTCTAAAAAACTTAAAGAAACACCAAGTAGAAAACGCTGTCATCAAATGCCAAATTGCATGTGGTTGAATAATAGAGTCAGGATAACAAAATGGTGTATTTGGATAACCTTGAAGCCATATAACAAAAGCGAGAACATAAGATCCCATTCCCAAGTAAAACCAAGGTGAGTAATCTCTCTTTACGCGTGGTGGATGATGAGAAAATATAGCTGGAATCCAAAATAGAATGACCCACCAAAATTCATTAAAATTTAAGAATATTTCTGCTGGAAATATTCCAAATATTGCCGCTACAAAAAAACCAATAAAACCTGAAATCCATCTAAATAATGGAGACCAAAATCGAAAAAGCGTCTCAGAAATGACCCATAAACCGATAGATAGACCAAATAAATCAAGGTTAATACCTAGCTCTGATCCAAATAACCATCTTGTTAATGCATAAACAAAAACAATTAGGAAATATGATGAAAAAAATGTCTTAAGTGACCAACGACCCATTTCTTTGATGTTTAAAAGCCATGGAATAATAATATACATTATCATACTTAAATTATCGGCCCACTCACCCCATTCTGTATGCGTTCCATGCATCAATAATGAACCTGGACCAAGAAATATTGCTGCACCAGCATATAATATTGAAATAGAGTTTAATCCAGTAAATTGATTTGAAGTATCAGATTTTATATCCTTTCCTAAAACCCAGAACATATAAAGTCCGAGTATAATGAAGCCTATATTGCTTAATGCATTAGATGGCTCTCTAAAAATACTTCCACTAACTCTTTCACACCATCTTGAAATATCACCAATACTCTCATTTGGCTCAAGAGACAAAATAATGCCTCGATTACCAAGGAATATATAAATAATGAAAAAAAGAGCAGATAAAAGTAAAGCAACAAAAAATGGATAAAATTTTGGATTAATCATCAAATACTACCACAACGCGACAGGATTGATAATCATTTGAACGGTACCTTTAATTTTTGGTTGACCTAATACAAACATAAATTCATCTACATTCTCACGAACGAGTTCACCTGTATTCATTGTTTCTAATATAAGGATACCATTTTCTTTTAGGAGCGTAATATGGCCATAAAATAACTTGTCCCCTTCTATAGCTGGAACAACTTCAACTCCCCATGTATCTGCACCTACAGCCATAGGGTTTAGTGAGCTTAAATATTTTGCTGCATCATTAGTAATTCCAGGTTCTCCAGAATTCCATAAGTCAGGATCACTTTTTAACATTTTATCAGTCCATCCAGTATAGAATAATATAACATCCCCTTTTTGAAATTTAATGTTTTGAGATTTTGCGGCTAATTTAATATCATCAGTAGTTATTGGTTGGCCTAGTTGCATATATTCGACATTGAAATGTTTAGTCATATCCAATAGGACTCCTCGTCCAACTAAAGGTGGTATCTTTTCAGTTCCAAGTTTCTTCATCCCTGTTATGTCTGTTACTTCAGACGCATCATTACAATTATAAAAAACACCCTTCTCACCCATATGACCAAACCCATCAAGCTGAGGCCCGACACCGAGCCACATTTGAACAAGATCGTCATTTACTGTTGCAGGCCAATTAAAGGTCTTTACTGTATCATAACCATGTTGTTGACCTGGTTGAACAACTTGTAATTCAACATATCTTGGCGGATAGGCAGGCATTCCAGGCTCTATAACTATACCCAAACTTTGAGTTTTACCTTTTTTAATAAGCTTAGAAGCCATTAAGACTTGATCAGGATTTACATAATTTGCAGACCCAATTTCATCATCTTTTCCCCATTTAGAGTATTGGCAATCATCAGCATAAGTAGAAATAAAACTAAGTGAAAATACTGCTAAGAGAAAATACCTTGTAAACATTACATTCTCTTAATTGCGCAAAGTTTATTACCTGAAGGATCTCTCAAATATGCAAGATATATTTTCATCTCACCATAATCTCTAACGCCAGGCGGTTCTTCAATAGTTGTTCCACCATTTTCAATTCCTGTTTGATGCCATAGATCGCCTTCTTCTTCACTATTAACATTAAAAGCTATTGTTAAACCATTTCCAGTGGTTGCTTCCTTTCCATCAATAGGCTCAGTTATAACAAACATAGAATTATCATGTGCATAAAAATATCTCTTCTGACCAGTTAGGTTTGGTGAAAGAACTCCTGGTGAAGCTCCTAAAACTCCTAATAATTTATCATAAAAGATTTTAGTTTCTTCTATATCGTTCGTTCCAACCATTACATGACTAAACATAATTTTCTCCTAAAATTCTAATTATTCAATTGCAAAAACATCGAATTTAAGTGTGCCTTCATAAAGATCAAATGTGCCTTTAGCATAATTAGCAGTACCATCAGTAAGAGAATCTAATGTATGTATAGTTAAGGTTTTTCCTTCACGCTTCCAAATTCCTTGAAGACTTGCAAAAGCCATACTTCCATCTTTACTAATTGCTCTTGCTCCGCCTGTGAAATCACCGGTTAACGCTTCACCACTATTAGCTTTAAACTTATGGGTAAGATAAACTTTTCCATAACCATCAACAAAACCTTCAGAGGTAATTACGCTATATCCACCTCCAGCTTTCCATGAAGTTACATCAAAGTTTCCTTCAGATGCACTCTTACTTATATCAAAAGCGTTTAGGTTACTGATTGTAAAAAATGTTAAGACTATAAAAGTAAAAACATAAGATTTAATTGTGACTAATTTTGATAACATAATTTTCTCCTTTAAAAATAAGTCTATAATAATTATTAATAATTCAAGAATAACGAATTTATTTTCTCTTAAATCCATGAATTAATTTTCTATGATCTCTAGTAAAATCATTTAGAATATTCTTTAATTCATTACTAGAATTTCCCATAACCTTAAAACTTTCAATCTCAAAAGTTTCAAGAAATGGTCCACTATGAGGGGCAGCTAAAAAATTTTTCATATGAGTTATTGCATCGTTATCTGATTTATAGATTTCAATTAACGAAACCTTTTTTCTATCTTCTGACAAATAGTATTCATAAAGCATAGTTCCTGGTTCAGTTTCATTTACAGATTTAACAACGCTTTCAAGAAACTCTTCAACATTCACGGAATTACTTGATATATTAAGATCTAAATAAAAAATTATTGAATCAGATTTATGATGCATAGAAAATGCAAATGTGGGTATTAGTAAAATAATGCAAAAAAGTTTTTTCATAACTTAATCTCCATAAATGAAAAGTTATTGATATAAAAATACAATATTAAAACTTAATAGAAGAGTATAAATATATTTATTTGCAAAAGACAAATGAATCCAAAGATAAAAATTACAAAAGTAATAAATAAAATTCATTACTCATTATTTTTTAAGCCAATCAAGCATATCATCAACATATATTCTAGCTCTTGGTTCAAATTCTTCCGGCTTATCGAGACTGGCAATAGTAATATTAATATTTTTTGGATCTTCATCAAGAATACAGGCTATAGGAGTGCCACACTCTTCACAAAAAAATCGATTTCCATGAGAAGAAGATTTTATTTTTTTAGGTTTATTATTAATGTATTTAAAAATATTAACTGGAATAGCTAACCAAGAAACAAATGGGGCTCCCGAGGTCCTCCTACATATCGAACAATAACAATTTGCTGATGGATATTTATCAAATTTAAAACTGTAACGAATTGAGCCGCAAAAACATCCCCCATAAACAATTTTGTTCACTGTTTCTCTCTACTCCACAGTTACTGATTTAGCCAAATTCCTTGGTTGATCAACATCAGTCCCTTTAAGAAGAGCTGTATGATATGCAAAAAGTTGGTAAGGAATAGTATAAATAAATGGTGCAGTAATAATATTAGCCTCATCAACAATAAATGCTTTTATTTTTTTTGCGGTATCCCCAAGATGAATTAAACCTTCTTGATCAGTAATCAGTAAAACATTTCCATCTCTTGCTATAACTTCATAAAGATTAGATGCTGTTTTATCAAATAAGTTAAATGATGGCGCACCAATTATTACTGGAAGACCCTTTTCCAAAAGAGCTATTGGACCATGCTTCATTTCTCCAGCAGGATAACCTTCCGCATGAATATAAGAAATTTCCTTTAGTTTTAATGCTCCCTCAAGAGCAACAGGATACATTTGCCCTCTTCCAAGATATAAAGCATTTTTAATTGGATTTAGTTCTTTTACAATTTTAATAAGGTCTTCTTCCTGATCCAAAACATTAGAAATTAATCTTGGAATATCAAGTAATGATTTTACATAATTATTTTCATCATCATCTGATAGGTTGCCATTAATCCTTCCAATATGAATAGCTAAAGATGCTAAAACAACAAGCTGACATGTAAATGCCTTGGTCGATGCAACACCTATCTCAGGTCCAGCATAAATTTTAAGAGATGAGTCTGAGTTTCTACACATAGAAGAATTTGGAACATTCACTATTGAAATAGTTTTTTGATTAAGTTTTTTACAATGCTTCAACGCTGCCAAAGTATCAGCTGTTTCACCTGATTGAGAAATAAATACAGTTAGCCCGCTTGAATCCATTGGAGTTTCTCGATACCTAAACTCAGAAGCAATTTCAACATCAACCTTCACGCGAGCAAGTTTCTCAAACCATTCACGGGCAACTAATCCAGAATAATATGAGCTTCCACATGCAACTAAAGTGATATTTTTTAAATTAGTAATATTAAATGGGAATTTTGGTAAATTCACTGTTAAGTCTTCGTTATTAATATAATGACTAATAGAATCTTGAATAACACTCGGTTGTTCATGAATTTCTTTTGACATAAAGTGCTTAAATACACCTTTTTCTGCTAAGGTAACGGTCTTATCTATTATTTGAGATTTTCTATTTATAAATTCATTTTGATTATCAAATATCTCAAAAGTGTCATTTTTTATGATTGCGATGTCTCCATCTTTTAAATAGGTAACTTCATTACAATAATTACCTAAAGAATAACCATCTGACCCAATATAATTTTTACTATTTGATGATCCAATAGCAAGAGGGCTTCCTTTTCTGACAGCGTATAATTTATTTGGTTCTGATCTTAATATAATTGCTAATGCATAAGATCCTTTAATATCTTCAGTTGTAGCTCTTATAGCCTCATAACTTCCCATCCCTGATTTTATATAAAGAGTAATAAGGTGTGCAATTGCTTCTGTGTCAGTTTCACTCTTAAAGCTTATACCTGTTTCAGAAATCTGATTTTTAAGTATAGAAAAATTTTCAATAATACCATTATGAACAACTGCAACTTCATCAGTTATATGAGGATGAGCATTAGCTTCGTTAGGAACTCCATGAGTAGCCCATCTGGTATGACCTATCCCAACATTACCTAATAACTCTTCATTAATTAATTTTTTTTGAAGCTGGTCTAAATTACCTTGTGATTTTATGCAATTGATCTGATCATTGTGAATGGTTGCAATACCGGAAGAGTCATATCCTCTATATTCAAGTCTTCTTAGTCCATCGAAAATTTGATCTTTTACATTATCATTATTTGCTATAACACCAAAAATACCACACATAACAATCTCCTAGTTATTACCCAAAAATTTCTTTGCCCAATTTGAAACAGTCTTCAAAGGGGCTCTTGTTAAAACTAAACTTTCTTTTTCAACATTTTTTGTAATTACTGAACCAGCACCAATATGGGCATCATCACCAATTTCAACAGGTGCAACAAGAGATGTATTTGATCCAATAAAAGTATTTTTTCCAATATGGGTTTTATTTTTATTTACACCATCATAATTACAAGTAATTGTTCCTGCCCCAATATTTGAATTTTCTTCAATTTGACTATCCCCCAGATAAGAAAGGTGACTAGCCTTAACATCCTTATCTAAAATAGAGTTTTTAACCTCAACGAAATTTCCTATTTTACAATCCATACCAATACTTACATTTCCTCTAAGACGAGAAAATGGTCCAATTGTGGCATTTTCATGAATGATTGCTTCCTCTACATATGAAAATGACCTTACAGTAACACCACTTTTTAAATGTACATTTTTTCCAAAAAAGACATTATTTTGAATTATAACATTTTCCTCAATAACAGTATCAGATTGAAAAAAGACAGACTCAGGATCAAGCAGAGTCACGCCTTCGGACATAAATTTTTTTCTTAATCTATTTTGAAATTCTTTCTCAGCCTTTGCTAGACCAATTTTTGTATCAACTCCAAAAATTTCAAGTTCTTCACATTGAATATATTCGGATGAACCACCTTGATCATTTATAACTTCAACCATATCCGATAAAACAAATTCTTTTTTTGGGTTGTTGTTTTTAAGTAATCCTAAAAGTTTTTTTAAATCATTATTTTTAAATGCCATTACCCCACCATTGCAGAGTTTGATATTTTTATTTTCTTCAGTAGTATCAATTTCTTCAATGATTGAATGAAGCTTGCCATCCTTTAAAATAATTCTTCCATATCCTTTTGGGTTTTCAGCCTCAAAAACCATAATTGTTAAGTCATTTTTTAAGGAAAAATCTGACAGTTTCTGAATTGTTTCTAACTTAAGTAAAGGCGTATCACCAAAAATAACTACTACCCCATCACTATCTGATAAGTCATAATTATTAAATACAGATTTAACCGCATCACCAGTTCCATTTTGATTTTCTTGAACGGAAGTTCTTACATCAGGATGGTTTTTATTAAGATAATTTTTTAAATCATTACTATCATTATTAATAACGACTATAATATCATTAATATTAGCTGCATTAATATTTTCTATTATATGAGTCAACATAGGCTTTCCTGCTACAGAATGTAAAGGTTTAGGTAAAGTTGAATTCATTCTTGTCCCTTTTCCAGCGGCAAGAACTATTGATGTTATTTTTTTTGTCATAGTTAAAGTTATAATGAATGGATAAAATGACTGATTTTGCTGTATATTTGAAATCAACTCTTGTATCTCTATGTAACTAAAAATATGGATAGGTAGGTATTTATTAAATGTTCTTTTTTCCATTCAGAGATGATAATCCAACTTCAATGAAGCCATATATATCCTGGCTTTTAATAACCCTTTGTTCTTTAACATTTTTCTATCAAATGGGTTTAAATCAAATAGATTTTAATAATTTTGTAAGATCATTCGGGATAACACCGGTTAAACTATTAAATAATATTAATAATCAATGGTTTACAATAATAAGTTCAATGTTTGTACATGGTAATTTATCGCATCTGATAGGTAACATGGTCTATTTATGGATATTTGGAGATAATATTGAGGATAGCTTTGGAAAAGTTAGATTTATAATATTTTACTTGTTATGTGGTTTTGCAGCAGTTTTTGCTCAAATTTTATATGATCCAAATAGCCCTATCCCAATGATAGGCGCTAGCGGAGCAATTGCAGGTGTATTAGGAGCATATTTAATTATGTACCCAAGAGCAAAAATTTGGGTATTTATGTGGATAGTTTTTATTGTTAGATTAATAACTGTTCCTGCTTTTATAGTACTTGGAATATGGATGGGTCTTCAATTAGTTAATGTTATAGATCAAGGGCAATCAGGTGTAGCTTATTCGGCACATATTGGTGGTTTTATAGCAGGAATGATTCTTGCTCCAATATTAAAGAAAAGAAATAAACCTCTTTTTGCTCCGTCCACAAATACAAAATATACTCTTATAAAAATTGGTGATAAAGATTATTTAAAACATATGCCTACAATTGTTAAAATAAAAGATAAAGATAAATAAATGGAATATTTAGACACAAAATATTTTAGTTATGCGAATCCAGAAGATTCTTTTCCAAGAAAAGCTTTTATTCGATCCATTGAATTTTTTTCTGGCCAACCAAAATTGTATAACCTTTATAGAAATTATCAAACTCATCCAGAGAATTGGGAGGACTTTTGGGATGGATGTATTGATATATTAGAATTAAATGTGAAATATAATGAAGAAAAAATTGCAAAAATACCGAAAGATGGACCATTGGTTATTGTAGCTAATCACCCTTTTGGTGTGCTTGATGGTCTAGTTATTTGTTGGTTATCTAAAAAAATAAGAAAAGAATTTAAAGTTTTAACTCATGCTTTATTATTAAGAGCTCCTGAAACTAAAGGCTATCTCTTGCCTATTGATTTTTCTGGAACTAAGGAAGCATTAAACACAAATATTGAAACAAGAAAAATTGCCAGAAACTTTCTTAATGATGGCGGTGCTGTAGTAATTTTTCCAGGTGGGACTGTTTCTACTACTAATACTGTATTTACTAAAGAAGCTTATGATCCAAAATGGAGAAATTTTACAGCTAGATTAATTAAACGAAGTAAAGCTACTATTCTGCCAATATATTTTTACGGACAAAACAGTCGTTTATTTCATGTTGCAAGCCACATTAGTCAAACTTTAAGATCTGCATTGCTCTTTCATGAGGTGAGAAGAAGGATAAATTCATCAGTTCCATTAAAAATTGGCGATCCAATAAAATTTGACTCACTGGATGAGTCTATGACAAATGATGAATTATCAAATTATCTTAGAAAAATAACATATAGTTTAAATCCTTTATTAGATAATTTTGATATTCCTTTTGGAAAGGATTTTCCTGAATTCTAGCTTTATTTTTTTATCTTTAAGAGCTATCTCATCGTATTATTTTATTAATTCAGGGTAAGGATTGGCAGTTCCAGTCATATTTCCTGTTCCATTATCATTATAAAGAACAGCATATTTTCTTAATTTAAATAACCATTTACCATTTTCTTTAATATATTTATCTTGATAAACTCCAACATTAAAAAAACCTACAGGATTTCCTTCAGAGTCTTTCTCTGTAGTTTGTATGTGCTCAACTATATACCATCTACCAGTTGCTGTATCACCATTAATTTCAGTTGTCCCATTTTGAATTAACTGGGCAACAAAAGGAAAACCGGCCATAGCATTAACCCATAGCTCAACAATAGCATCTTTTCCTTTTACAGCAGGCATACTACTTAAATCCCATTCTGAATCTTCACACCAAGTAGAACCCCAATCATCTTTATCAACTCTATTTACGGCATCGGCGTATTTTTCCACTAATTGTCTAATTGCATAATCATCACTCATATCTTTTTTCCTATAATTTATTTCTTATTATTTTAATTAATTACTAAAAAAATCAGCTCTTGGAGTTCCTGAATCATCATAAACAGGTTCCTGTTTTACTATTTTATATTTTGCTGAGAAAGCATTCAAAAGACCTACTTCATTCAAGGTAGCGCCCATATTTTTATACCACTCATCTTCAAAGTGTTTTTTTAATGATTCTTCACTTTCCCATCTTTCCATTACCCATATACGTCCAGGAACATATGGATCTAAAGTCCAACTATAATCTTGACAACCCTCCTCTTCAAGGGCCCCATCTATAAGTGGTTTACATTTCGCCATTAAATCATCCAATTCATTTGGATCTACATCAAATGTAGCGGTAATAATAATATCAGTGTTTTCCATAATAATTACTCCAATTGTTAATATTCTATCAGTCTACTTAATAATAGCAGATATTTTTTTAACACTAATATAATAATAATAATAAATAAATACTGCGAATCTGATAATTAAATTTAAATGAAAACTTTTTTTCAAAGATTAATTCTTGCTATCTTTATACCAAGATTATTTTTGGCTATTTCCATTTTAGTATTTTCGTTATTAATTTTATTTTCATTAGATAATCTTTTATTTCTTCAGCCAATTAAAAATGTTCTAGACTCTGAGACATTATCAATAACAATTAATGAAGATAATTACACTGTTTACGATGGGATAAGATTTCTTTTACTTTCAACAGCCTTCTTTTCAATAACTGGTTTTGTGATTGATTTGGCTGATAAAGGCATAAATAAACTTTCAAAATTAAATTCCACAATATTTAATTCAAATACAATCAATAGGATCTCTTTAATATCTAAGATATTTTTGTTTATTTTATTTATTATTATTGGCCTAAATATACTTGGTGTAGATTTATCAAGTTTAGCATTCCTAACTTCTGCTCTGGTAGTAGGGATTGGATTTGGATTACAAAAAATTATATCTAATTATGTAAGCGGTATTATTCTCCTTTTTGATAACACAATAGAAAATGAAGATATTATTCAATTAAATGATGGAACTTTAGGTACTCTTAAAAATACTGGGCAAAGGAACTCAAGAATAAGAACTTTTGATGGCAAAGAGGTTATGGTCCCAAATGAAGATCTCATTACAAGTAAAGTCATAAATTATACACATTCAGATACTGACTCGAGAATAGAAATAACCATTGGTGTTGCTTATTCATCTGATCTCGATTTAGTAAAAAAACTAATATTGGAGGCTGCATTAGAGCATCCAAGAACACTCAAAGATCCAAAACCAAATTGTTTTTTGAGAGAATTTGCTGATAGCTCCGTTAATTTTTTACTTCATTTTTGGATTGGCGATGTAGATGAAGGAAGATTTGGACCTCAAAGTGAAGTAATGTTTGATATATGGAATAAGTTTAAAGAAAATAATATTGAAATTCCTTTTCCACAAAGAGATATCTACATTAAAGAAAATATAAAATGAATTTTAATAATACAAAATTTTTAACATTTTTATCTTTTATTATCTTTAGCATTACCTTGGAGAGTCAAATTATTGACATAGAAACATCTCGTAAAGAAGATTTAATTGGAACTAAGATATCGCTTAATCTTGGCTTTGATGGATCAAGTGGAACAGTCGATAGAACAAATTATTCAATTGGAACAAGATTTGATTTTAATAATGAAGTATGGAATAGATTCCTAATATTTAATTATTCTAGAAGAGAAAAAGATGAAAGAGTAAATGAAGATAATACATTTTTTCATATAAGATTTGCTAGAGAAATTACATCATTAATAGCAACAGAATTCTTTATTCAAACAAATGAGAAGCCTCTAGAAAAAATTGAAGAGAGAAATCTATTTGGAATAGGTATCAGGCTAAGTCCCTTAAAAAATTTAAGACTTGGAGTTGGCGTATTTGATGAAAATGAAAAAAGAATTGATCTTGATGAACGAAATACAGTTAGAATTAATACTTACTTAAATTATTTATTTAATATCTCGGAAAATACATCATTTAATACATTAATATATTTTCAACCGGATATTGAGGATTTATCTGAAATAAGATCACTATTAAGATTAGGCTTAAGAGTAAAAGCGACAGACAGTTTTTTTATTAATATTAATTATGAATATATTCATGACTCATCTCCCCCAATTGGAACAGATAAAAAGAATTCAATATATGGATTTAAAATTGGTTACGAGTTTTAACTAACTAATTTGTAAAAAAATTAAGGATTTTATCTAAACTATTTATCAAACTGGTTATATCTTTTTGAAAATAAATTGACAAAATTATCCCAAACAAGATTCCTGCTAAGAACTTTATCATTTATTTAATTTAACCACTCACCGGACTTCTGAAGTCGGGCTCTTTTTTCAAAATAATCGTAATATTGAGGTTTTAATTCAATAGCTTTCTTATAGAATTGAAGTGCTAAATCGACATTTCGTAATCTCTCGTATACTAAACCCTTGTTAAAATATACTGCTGATACATCATTTAGCCCTTTATCTAATGATTGATCGTATAGCTCAATAGCTTTTTTATAATTTTTTTTTAAATAAAAGCTATTACCAAGGCTTAAGAGTGATTCAGGGATTGTATTTTTGTATTCAAGACCTTTATTTAAATATTTTATAGCGTTATCAGGTTTTTTAGAATTATTATAAATTATTCCTAAATTAACATATGTGGCATATAAATCTTTCTGAGTTAAACCAACATCATTAATAGCTGAAAGACATGTGTTAACAGCTGTTACACCACCTGTGCCAGTTTTGGCTGACTGAAAACATAATGATGCATCGCCTTTACCCAATACTGTTATAAAAGCATAAGAATTTGTCTGAATTATAAAATTGAATAAAAAGAAAAATAATATTTTATGGAATAATTTAATCATTTTATAATAAAAACTTAGTTGAAAAGTCTTTAGCAATATGTCTTTCTGGCCAGAAGAAATGCAAATCCATTCTCTTAACCTTCCATTCATCATTAATTTTGACATATTCCTCATCATATAAAGCAAACCATAAAAAATTACTTTTACCTTCTTCGATATCAGATCCATCCATATTTTTAGTTATTACGTCCAAAAGATATACTCTACCTTTTGCTGTATCTGGACCAGTGATTTCAACTAAATGATTTGTATTAACATGCATGCTCACAAAAGGTGTATCAATTGTGTCTTTAAAGGTTTCCTTATAGTTGTTGTATATAGTCTCCTTGCCTTCCCAATCACCATATGGACCATATCCACACACTGCACCATCTGCAAAAACATTCATTAGTTCATCTAGCTCCCTTGCATCCATATGATATGAATATTTAAGCCTTAGTTTTTTAATTTCTTCTGTATCAATAAGGTTTCTTAGTTTTTTAATTTCTTCTGAAGATAGTTGATTTTCATCTGTCATAATTTCATTTTTCTCCATATATTTAATCTTATGATAAATAAAAATTGATTATATGTAAATTTACTTATAGGTAACAAAATGAAGAAATCAGAAGATTTAAAAAATTTTCAAACATGGCATGTAGAAGAACCTTATGAAAATTTTGTTGGTCCTTTCTATTTTAAGATTGAAGATGATAAACCTATTGCCGCTTTTGACTTTAAAGACCATCATATAAATTCAATTAATTCATTACATGGAGGGATGATAATGAGTTTTGCAGATTATGCATTGTTTATAATTGGACATAAATACACTTCAAAAAGTAATTATGTAACTATTAGCTGTTCAACTGAATTTTTAATGGCCTCATATGAAAAAGGAATTATATTCTCAAATGGAAAAATCACGAAAGCAACAAAATCATTATTGTTTTTAAAAGGAAAAATTTTCAATAATGAAGGTATAATAGCTTCTTTTAGTGGTATCTTAAAAAAAATATAATTAAATTTTATTAATTTTATCTTCTAATTCTTTAATTTTATTTTCTAGTTTTGTTAATTCATCTTTTTTTACGAAACCAGAGTCTTTCATAAATTTTTCAAGTGCTGGTTTCATCATTTTTTCCATACCCTTAAGGTCTTTAGCCATATTAAACAGATTCATTTTAACTCCTATAAAAATAGAATTTATAGATTAATTTTACTTTTTTTTCGATTATATTTTTTTTTACTTTCTACAACTCTTTCATAAGTCCCTTGTTTTTGTCTAATTGGTCGTTTTTTCTTTTGATCCTTTTTAGACATATAAATTTATTCTGAACCTATGCTTGTTAAAGTGTGTTTAATTATTTTCCAATTTTCCTTTTTTACCATATGTGTTTCATAAAAACCCCATAAGGTAGTCTTGGCTTCTGGATCTTTAATATAATAATGGGATGCTTGTAAATCGGTTCTTACAATTGCAATTTCACCATCAAAAGTAATCATTGGGTTACCAAGCATGTGCTGAGTAGCTCTATATTGACTTATGGCTTCTTCAACATACTTAACCCAGCTTTCTTTTCCATTAAATTTTACTTCTTCTCCGCCCTTCCAATTAGGGTCATAAATAACTGTAACTTCCACATCATCTAAAAAAATTGATCTAAATAACTCATAATTTTTAGTATCTATACCTATTGCATATTTATTCATATTTTCTACAATTTTTATTCTATCATATGTATCTAGGTCTTGAGTTTGTGCATTAAAATTTACTGCCATTATAAATCCAAAAAAAAATGTTAAAAAAAGCTTTTTCATTAAAATACCCTCTTAAAAATAATTGAGAATATTAATAATAAGAGTATTAAAAATATTATCAATCTCTTCATTAACTTTAATAAAAAAAATTAAGGCTTTTGAAATAATAAAGTCATCCTATCACTTTCACCTATTTCAAGATATTTACTTTTATCTTCGTCTTTAAGTCTCAATGATGGAGGTAAAGTCCATACTCCCTTAGGATAGTTTTTTAAATCTTTACTATTTGAATTTATCTCTGATTTATCGATAAGTAAAAAACCTGATTTTTTAGCAAGATCAATAACAAATTTTTCTGTCATATAGCCAGATTTATACATATCCTCAAAAGAAGTTTCTTTCTTTGCCCTATGCTCAACAATTCCCAAATAACCACCAGATCGTAAGGCTGAAAAAGATTGTTTAAATATTTTTTTTGCATTTTCGTCATTATTGTTAATCCAATTATGTACATTTCTAAAAGTTAAAACCGCATCAACACTGTTATCTTCAGCTAATTTATCAAATAAAAATGTTGTTTCAACTTTGCTATAAACCTCATTACTCTTAAGAAACTCATTATAGCTTTTCCATAATCGTTCTGCATACCCACCTAAATTTGGATTGTATGGAGCGACAATATATCTACCCTTGTCATACATAAACTTAGCTAAAATCTCTGTATACCAACCTCTACCAGGAGAAAGTTCAACTATAGTCATTTCAGGTTCAATTCTAAAAAAAGATAGTGTTTCATAAGGGTTTCTATATTTGTCTCTCAGAGTATTTTTTTCAATTCTATGATCACTATTAACAGACTCTAATAAGCTATGTGAACTTGCATGACCATTTATTAAAAATGATAAAAACAAAAATAAAAATAATTTCTTCATAATTTCTCCAAATTTTTAACTATTCTTTTACTAAACCATTTATATATAAAATTAACAATAAGAAGAGAATTAAAACAAAAACAGGAAAAATAGCTCTTAAAATATTTTTAATCATTTAACTTTAATATCATTTTCCCAAAATTCTTTCCGGAAAACAAATCTTCAAAAGCAGAAGGAAAAGAGTCAATAGAACTCTGGATAATATAGTTTGGCATTTTAATTTTATCCTCTTTTAGCCATTTTGCTAGATTAAGTCTTGCTTCATTATATCGATTTTCATAATCAAAAATTACAAATCCCTGTAACCTTGCTCTCATAGTTCCTAGCCAAATATAATTACTCGGCCCCTTCATTTCGTCTTCATAATATTGTGAAGTAGAGCCACATAATAATACAATGCCATTCATTCCAATTATTTTTAAAGACTGATTCATGACTTCACCGCCAGAATTGTCAAAAATAATATCTAGTTTTCCTTCAGAAGCATCTTTAAGTTTTAAAAACCAATCGTTATCATTGTAATTAAAGGCATAATCATAGCCCAGTTCATTGATTAACCAATTACATTTTTCTTGACTGCTGGTTGTTCCAAATACTTTAGAACCACATATTTTAGCAATTTGACCTGCAATAGAGCCAACTGCTCCTGCCGCTCCAGTAATAAGAACATTCTTATCTACAGTTGGTTTACATATATCTAAAAGCGCATAATATGCAGTTAAACCAGGAATGCCCATGCCTCCTAACCAATACTCAGGGGGAGCAAAATTTACATCAACCTTCTCAATACCATTTCCATCTGAGATAGCATATGTTTGAATCCCAAGAGACCCAACAACATAATCCCCAATTTGAAAATCTGAATTATTACTTTCTACAACTTCACCAACAATATTACCGTGTAAAATATCATTCTCTTTGACTCTAAATAGAAATTCATCGCTATCACGAATTAATAACCTTAAAGCTGCATCAAGACCTATAAATTTAGTCTTAATAAGTAAATCATTTTTACTAATATTATTAATATCCTCTTTTATTACGCTGAAGTTTTCTTTTTTTGCAATTCCTGATGGATATTTGGAAAGAACTACTTTTTCATTTATATACGAATTCTTCATTCTAGCTTTCCTTTCTCTCTTTAAAAAGTAAAAATAAAACTATTAATATCAGCCCGGTCCAAAAATTAGAGCTACCTGATGTCATATTAAGCAAATCATGAGGAACCAACATATTAATGATATAAGCAATAATAATAGAAATTTGAGTATAATTTAAATTTAATATATATTTTTTTATTTTCTTCATAGATATTTAATCACAAAATGATGACCAATTAACAGAAAAATAATGTGCATCCTTTATTAATTTCATTTCCTTATCTGAAACTATTTTTTTGTTATTAATATTTAATAAATAAGCTTCTTTAATAAGATTAATTGCATTTAACTCTAAGTACTTACATTCATCTTTAATCGATATTGCAATTTTCTTACTTTCTCTCTCTTTTTTATAAATATTAAGATTATTTCTTAATTTTGGTTCTTTATACTGAGCATAACTTGCTACACTCAATAATAATGTTAAAAAAACACTTATAATTATATTTCTCATCAAAACACCCTTTTAATTTTAAAAAACATTGTTCTTATAATGTATTTATTTATATTCTCTAAAATAAAGAAATGAAATGGAAAACTTATTTGAAGGCATAATTCATATTTTGAAACTTGGCGCAGTTCCAATAATATTAATCATAACTATGATAGTATTAAAATTATTTGGAAAAAAAAGCAGTAAATGAAAGTTTATAAATTTATTATTTATAAATTAAAGCTAACAACAACTGCAATTACAACAACTGCAATTACAACTGCAATCTGCAGTACAGCAATCACAAGGATTTCTATAAAAGTTTTTCATAACAATCTATTAGCTAATTTTGTCAATAATTACTAGATTTAAATATTCTAAACATTATAAATATTAACTTAATGACTGATAAAACAGAAAGAGCATTAGAGTATTTCAAGAAAACATTAGGTGAAGATAGCGAAGAATACAAACTATTGAAAAAAGTTTTATTACAAGAAGACAAAGATGAAAACAAACAAGGTTAGAGAAAAAAATGCAATTGATGTTTATTATAATGATACCTGTCCTGTATGCAAAAGAGAGATAGAAATCTACAAATCAAGATCTGAGGGAATTAAATACAATGACTCCTCACTACTAGAGGATAAATACAATAGAAGAATGTACGCTTATCAAAATGGAATTGAATATGTAGGTGCAGCAGCTTTTATTTTAATTTGGAAAAATACTCAAGGTTTTAAATGGTTAGCTTTTTTCTTAGAAAACAGATTTTGTATATTTATAATGAATATATTTTATGAGCCAATTGCATATTATTTATTTAAAATGCATTTAAAACGGAAGAATAATTAAAGCGCCCAAATTTCAAATACCCTTCCTTCATCATCAATTTTAAAGACTTCAACAATATTTAATATTTCTCCATTTTTATTTGAAATATGAAGAAATGTCGTAACTGTGTTTTCAAATTCAATGATATTTACTAATTCTTGCCTTGCTTCAATGTCGGTTAACCAACCAAAGATCACTTCCTTTACTTCATCAGCTCCAGTAACATCAAAACCCATTGAAGGAACATACATTCTATAATCTTCAGAACATGGAACTTTTGCCCATTCTTCATAGCCTCCTTCTGCATTTAATTTATAATTACGGATAGCTTCAGCTATATCTGATAATTGATTCATAGAATTTTCCAGTAAAAGCACTTTTGACTGACATTTATTTTAGGAGGTAAGTCCGATAGTGATTGAAATTTTAATGTATTCTTAAAGTTAGCTATATTATTTTGTTTTATTCGTCGCTAGTTTCTACTCTTGTTAGATTAGCAGCAGCGTTTTTTCCTCTATTTTCAACAATCTCAAAATTTATATGATCGTTATCATTTAGAGTTCCTAATCCTGATTCTTGAACAGCAGAAATATGTACGAATACATCGTCTCCACCTTCATCATTTTCAATAAATCCAAAACCTTTATTAGCATTAAACCATTTAACTTTACCTGATGGCATATTTAATCTCCTTAAAATTTAAAAAGCTTATAGGATAAAAATCTAATTAAAGATAGTATTTGTTTAATTAAATTTATTTAGGGGTATATTTAATTCTCCTTAGGTGCATTCATATAATCCTTATAATAAGTCATCAATCCATTCTTCACTTTATACAAACCACAACCCTCTATATCACCATTTGGAGTTTTGGCAGTCCATTGTGCCCAAGCAACATCCCCTCCTCCATCTATTTCACGTACAACAAAACTTGTTTCCCTTGAGGTCATTTCTTTGTTCATCTTTTTCATAAATTTACCAATTGCTTCTTTACCCTCAAATATCCCAAAAAAAGGATCAAGTAAAACAGCATCTTCTGCGAATAGTTTTACTACCTTTGTATAATCACCTTCATCTTGGATTTTCCAGAATGTTTTAATAACTTCCTTAGCGCCTTTCATGTTATTCTCCTTTATATTGCTTCATAATTTGGTAAAAATTTAGATATAAAGACAACTTTATTTTTATTCTCAACACTCCACTTGATTGATAAGCTTAATGCTTCCATAACATCATCATGTTTACCAAATAATACTGAACAAGTCGGAAAAACTTCTAACTTAATTTTTTTATAACCTCTTAAATGTTCAATATATTTTTCTATTACTGGAAGATATTTATCTTCCAATGGATAAGCTGTTAGTTCTATAGATAAATTCATTATACCCTCCAATAATAAAGGTAAAATTAGTGAACATGATTGACATTAATTAGATGTTTTAGTTCGTCCAGCCAATTACCAAAAAATAATAATAATAGTGCCATAATTATTACAATGACTAAACCTAATAAAGCTTTCTTCACAAGTTCCTCTTATTAATTATTTTCTATACCAAGCGGAACATCGCTATCAATAATTACTCCTGAGATGTACCAATCTTCATCTTCTTTTATAAGAATATAATTTGCATCTGTTGTTAAATATACATTACCTCTGTTATTAACTCTTGAAAAATTCACTTGTGTAACAGCTGATTTATCTTTTTTTATAATAATCATTACTGAATTAATAACCGACTCTTTCCATCCAGTTTTTTTAATTTCTTTAAAATCTAAAAAAGTTGAGATTTCATCGTGAATGGTTTTATTGCCATTTTGAATAACGAATAATGGAAAAGAATAATTTCTTTCAACTTTTTTTATATCACCTGAACTAAAATCATTAAAATAATTATCCATTAGTTCTTCAGGTGTTTTGCATGCATAGATACTTTCTGTCATCATTATGGTGATAACTAAAATTAATAAAAATTTCCTCATTAGTTCCTCATATTTAATTATCTTGTTTAATATATTGCTACTGGATTAATTGGAGCACCTGTAGCTCCTTTTATTTTCAAAGGATTTGCAACAAACATGAAGGTTTTTCTACCTAGCTCGTCTAAATGAGTAGATAATTCATCAAGATCCATATTATCAAAAATAGGCATACCTAAATCTACCAAAACTAGCTCATGCAAAGCATCTTTTTTACTTTCAATGCCTGAAGGGTAAACATCTGATACACCATCGCAACCAATTACAGCTACATCTCTTTCCTTTAAAAAAGAAGCAACAGAATAATGAAATCCTGTAATTTTTTTTGTAATCTCCCAATATCCTTTTTGACGCAACTGTTCCCATCTGCCTGTCCTAAGAAGCAAAATATCTCCTTTACCAATTTTTATATTATTTTTTTCTTCCCATTTTTTAATATCCTCAATTGTAATTGCAGTTCCAGCCTCAACATAATCAACTCCAAAAAAAATAGGTAAATCAATTAAAATACCTCTTCCAACTATTCCTGATTTTCCTATTTCATCAACTCCTAGATTTTCAAATTCATTGTTAGAGTTTATTTCAAAAGGATAACCATTATACATTTTGCCATCTCTTCCAAAATGATTTACTGCGTCTAGATGTGTATGAGAATATCCATGATATTCTATTTCAAAAATATCACCAGCCCCTTCCTGAGCGAGAGCAGGATCAGCTCCAAAAGCATCCTTAGGAAAAATAAAAGGCTCATGTTTAATTGGTGCATGATTAAAAGGATTTGAATCTTTTGACATATTTCTTGATAAAGAAATTGTTTTTCCTTCAATAACTAATTTTCTTGCTTTAATTATACTTATATCAGAAATATTGTTTAATGTTCCAAGTTGGTCATTCTCTCCCCATCTACCCCAATTAGATATTTCCTTTGATAAACTATCAAATTTTTCTCTTTCAGTAAGATTAGCAATAGAAATATCGACAATCATTAAGGATATTACAAAACTTAATAAAATTTTCTTCATAAACACCTCCATGTTGAAAATATTAAACTTTTAACTTCCAGCGTAAGTTATTAAAACAACATTGTCACAGGTTTATTTATTTATGTTATAGTTCAAAAAGTTAGGGTTAATTAAATGTCAGATGAAGCATTAAAATATATAGAAGAAAAACACGGGGTTATATAAAATGAACGAAGTACCTAAATGTGGATGCGGAAGATCACCAATTGAAAATTGTATAGGATGGCATGCGCTATCTGAAGAAGAATATTTAAAGAAAAAAGAAGCTTATGAAACGCGCCAAGATAAAAAATAAAATACTTATAGCATTAGTCTTAGCAGTTGTGATGAGTGGGAATGCTTATTCTGTAATGATAGATGTTAGAACTGATGAAGAATGGAGAGCCGGTTATATAGAAGGTGCTATTCATATTCCCTTATCCGAGATTAAAAAAGATATCGAAAATTATGCAATTTTAAAAGATGAAGAAATTTTATTGTATTGTAGAAGCGGTAATCGATCAGGTAGAGCAAAAGTAATCTTAGATGAACTTGGCTATACAAATACAACAAATATTGGTGGTATTGAAAGTGTAAGTGAAGAATATAATTTAAAGATTAAAACAGATATCTATACACCAAATTGGGAGCTCTATGCAGAGACGGATGTTGGCATCAAATATTATGTCGATACCAAAAGTTACTTTGAGCGTAATGACAATAAATATGTCATTACGATGCAAGATACCTCAACACAAGGAACAGATTTCAGATCTCTAAGCATGTATTTTGAAATAGACTGCGAAAAAGTTAGAGCCAGACCAGTTCGTATCTTTGGTTATTCAGGTCTCATGGGTGATGGCGAGGAAGTAGAGTTATCTGAGAAAAGCGATAATGTATGGATGTATGCAACAGCTGGTACACCTAACGGTGTTTTGCTTGATGTGATGTGTGATGGTGATCAGTGAGGGAATTCAATATTGCTTCAATAGAATTTTAAGACTTTCTAAGACTCATTTCATTAGATAGAGTGCATAGGCTATAAACACAGCACCAATAGTTAGTAAGATGCTTTGTGTCCATACAAAGAAGGTTCTATCGTCAATTTTATCTAATATTATTTTTCCTAAAGTAGTTCCGATACCAGAAGCTATCACAGCAAAAAAAATTAGCCAAAAACTTGGCCAAGTATTAAATTTAGATGTTGTAAGAAAACCAAAAAATATTATCTTAGATATATGGCCTAAACTTTGAGCTAAAGCTTTGGTTGCAACAACCTGATAGCGAGTCATATTTACTCGCTGGAAAAAAATATCTAATAAAGGGCCTCCTGTACCAGATAGAAGATTACTGCCCACCACCACCATGCCAGCTAAAATACCAATTGGTTTTTTGCTTACATCTAAGGAGTTATTTTTAGGAAGCGCCCAAGCTATGTATGGCAATAAACCTAGTACTAAAAGTACAGTTATTTTATCAGGTACAAAAGCTAATGAGAATAAACCAACTAGTGAGATAATATTACCAATAATTAATGTAGAAACAATATTCCATTTAATATCTGTTTTATTAAGCCATGCTCGATAACCATTTGATGTTAATTGAATTAATCCATGTAAGACCATTGCCTGACTTACAGGCATTATAGTAATCAATGCACCCATTAAAATGAGGCCGCCTAACATTCCAAAAATTGACGACAAAAATGCTGTACTTAGAGTAGCAAGAAGAATAATTAAAAGAGTTATTGTTCCGCTCATTTAACTTATTAGTTCCTTAAACTATTCCCACTACCAGTAATCATTACGGCGATAACTAAACATAATAAAACCTTTTTCATAAGTTCCTCCTTGTTAACCAAAGAGTAATACTTTTTTCACCTAGTACAAATTTTTTTTGGCACAACTTAAAAAATAGATTAATATAATTTGAGTGGAAAATCTCTTAAAAATAAGGCTGACCTTGGTTTAAGGATGGTGAGCCCGACAGGGATCGAACCTGTGACAATCTCCTTAAAAGGGAGGTGCTCTACCTACTGAGCTACGGGCCCACACAAGATACCTTTTAAATGTTTGCTTAGGTCAAATCAAATAAAATCGATTAAAATTAAGATATTTTGAATTTTATTTAAATGTGCTAATTTTAAAAAAGAGGGACATTTATGAAAAGCTTCTTATTTACTTTTTTTGTTTTTTTACTGCTAACATCTTGTTCGTCAGTAAAAGAAGAAATTCCTGTTGCAGGTGAACTAATTTGCACAGCTGCAGGAGTTGAAAGAGAAGAATGCATAAAAGCCGCTAAAATTGACAATGAAGATAATGATCAATCCTCACAAAATTAATTTTACTTATAAAAATCTTCTCTAAAAATATCTAATCTACCTTCATCAATAGATGTTCCTAGGTCGACCATCAAATTAAAGTAATAATTAAGATTATGAAGAGAAATTAACATTGGTCCTAAAGGGTCTTTAATTTTTAATAAATGATTTAAATAACTTTTTGAATATTTTTTTGAAACAAAGTAATCACTACCTTCATCTAATGGAGTTAAATCACTCTCAAATTTAGAATTCTTTAAATTAATAGAGCTAGAACCAATATAAGCGATACCATGTCTGCCTTCTCTGGTTGGGATAACACAATCAAAAATATCAACACCTCTATAAACTGCCTCAATAATATCCTTAGGTTTTCCAACACCCATCAGATATCTCACCTTATCTTCAGGTAATTGGGGTGCAGTATAATCAACAACCTCAATCATTTTTTCATGACCTTCACCAACAGCTAGTCCGCCGATAGCATATCCCTCAAAATCAAAATTAACTGTTTCAGAAATTGATATCTCTCTTAAATCTTCAAATACACCTCCTTGAATTATTCCAAATTGGGCTCCATAAATTTTATTTTTATTATAATGATTTCTAGATCTTTCAGCCCATCTGAGTGATAATTCCATTGACTTTTTAACATTCTCGTAAGTTTCGGGGTATTGAATGCATTCATCTAAAACCATTTGAATATCAGACTTAATTATGTTTTGATAATCAATTACATTTTCAGGAGTCAAAAAATGTGATGCGCCATCAATATGCGATTGGAACTTTACTCCCTCTTCTGATATTTTTCTTAATTTTGAAAGAGACATCACCTGAAAACCGCCAGAATCAGTTAATACAGGCTTATTCCATCCCATAAACTCTGAAATACCATCAACACTAGAAAGCCTTTCTAATCCTGGTCTTAATAACAAGTGATATGTATTTGAAAGCGTTAATTCATAACCAATCTGCTCTATAAACTCTATAGGAGTAAACTTAACTGCTCCTTGAGTAGCTATAGGCATAAATGCAGGTGTTTTAATATTACCTCTTTTGGTTTCAATAAGACCTTTACGGGCATAGCCGTCTTTTTTTATAACTTTAAAATTAAATTCAGCCATAATTTTTATTTAATAAAAAACATGCATCTCCATAAGAGTAGAATCTATATTTATTTTCTATAGCATAATTATACATATCTAATGCTGTTTTCGTTCCTATTAAGGCGCAAATTAATAAAAATAGTGATGATTGAGGCAAATGAAAGTTTGTTATTAGACCGTCAATTGATTTAATTTTTTTACCTGGATAAATAAATATATTAGTAGCTGTATCTAAAGGTTTAAAAAAATTTTTGCTATCAAAGGAAGACTCTAGTGCTCTTAGAGAAGTTGTTCCAATAGATATAATCCGCCTTTCTTTACTCTGATACGCATCATTAAGAATATCTGATGATTGCTCAGAAATATAAAATTTTTCTGAATGTAGGTTGTTATCCTCGACCTTATCTCTTCTCAAAGGTAAAAATGTGCCTGGACCAATATTTAAGGTAATACTCTCAATATCAATTTTCTTTCGTTTAATTTTTTTTAAAAGATTATCAGTAAAATGAAGCCCTGCAGTTGGAGCAGCTATTGAACCACTTTTTTGTGCATATATGGTTTGATAATCTTCATTATCTTGATCTTCAAACTTTCTTAATTTTGATATATATGGAGGAAGTGTAATTTCTCCAAAAGATTTAAGAATGGCTATAAATTGATTATTTTTTGTTCCAAAATCTATATATATCTTTTCTTTATCTTTATTAATCACTTTTCCTTCAACACCTTTAAAATTAAACAAATTACCTATAGAAACTTTTTTTCCTGGTAAGGCAAAGCACAACCAAATGCCATCTTTTTCATTTGAAATAAAAGTAAATTCTATTTTTGATTTTGCGCTTTTTTTTAAACCTGTAATTTTAGAGGCATTAACTCTAGTATTATTAACTACCAATAAATCTCCGGGTAATAAATAATCGCAAATATCAGAAAATATACAATTTTGATAAGAATTAAGAGATTTTAAAACAAGTAATTTTGAAGAGTCTCTTGGATAGACTGGCTTAACTGCTATCAAATCCTCAGGTAATTCAAAAGAAAAATCTTTAAGAAACATAAACCCTAATCAGATAACTTCATTGATAATATTTTATCAGGGTAATCAGGTGGTTCACCGCGCATAACTTTATCTATATACTCCATCCCTTCAACTACTTTTCCAAAAACAGTATATTGACCATTTAAGAATGAAGCCTCTTCAAAACAAATAAAAAATTGAGAGTTTGCGCTATCTGGATGTTGTGATCGAGCCATGCCTAAAGTTCCTCTTACAAATGGCTCATCACTAAACTCCGCCCTAATGTCTGGTAGATCTGAACCACCCATCCCTGTTCCAGTAGGATCTCCAGTTTGTGCCATAAAACCTTCAATAACTCTATGAAAAATTATTCCATCATAAAAACCTTCTTTAGCTAACATCGTAATTTGTGCAACATGTTTAGGGGCTACATCTGGATATAGCTTTATAAGAACCTTACCAATTGGAGGATTCTCAGAAGGATCTGTTGTTTCTGAATTTTGTGTTACTTCCATCACTAGATTTTGAGATTTAAGATTCTCTGCATTTATATCTGACATTGACATCCCCATAAAAAATAAAAAAAAACTAAGTATTGAAAAACTATTAATTATAAGCATTTTATATTTTACTTTTGATAGATTTTTCAATGATCGGGCTAACAAAACTTGAATAATCACCTTTCATTAAGGCAATTTGTTTAACTAAAGATGAAGAAATGTAACTAAATTCAGGTCTTGATATAAGAAAAATAGTCTCGATGTCAGGATTCATTGTTGAATTCATTCCTGCCATCTGTAATTCATAGTCATAATCCACAGGACCCCTAACACCCTTAATTAAGATATTAGCATCTTTAGATCTTGCAAAATCAACTATTAAACCACTAAAGGATTCAACTAAAACATTATCTTTAATTCCTATATCATTGATTTCATTTGATATATCTTTAATTCTTTCTTCAATAGAAAAAAGATTTTGTTTACCGTGGTTCTCTCCAATGGCAACTATAACTTTATCAAAAATTCTTGAACTTCTTAATAATATATCTTTATGACCTAAGGTAAATGGATCGAAAGAACCTGGATAAACCGCTATCTTCATTCTTCCTCTCCCTCGCTTTCGAAAATTCTTTCTACACTAACGACATGTGCATTTTTGTCTATATTAAATATTTTCACACCTTGAGTCGTTCTTCCCATAATTCTTATATCTGTAATCGGACATCTAATTAATTTTCCACTATTATCTATAAGCATAATTTGATCATTCTCATCAACTACAAAGGAAGCAACCAAATCACCGTGTGATTTAGTCATTTTAATTCCTATAACTCCCTTCCCGCCTCTATTTGTAGTTCTATACTCATACGCAGAAGATCTTTTTCCTTGCCCATTAGAGGCAACTGTTAGAATTATTTCTTCACTTGCAGCTAATTCTGAATATCTTTCAGTAGAAAGCTCTATATCATTTCCTTCAAAATCCAGGTCATCATCATCATCATTGTTATCATCTGTTGTCGCTTTGCGCATCATAGATGACATCTTTAGATAAGCTCTAAGCTCATCATTTGATGCTTTTACTCTGTTTAATACCGCCATACCAACAACACTGTCATTTTTTGACAATCTAATACCCCTTACACCTGTAGAAGATCTAGATGCGAATACTCTAACCTTATCTACATTAAACCTAATGCTTTGGCCTTTCTTACTTGCTAAAAGTATGTCGTTATCTTCTGTACATGTTTGAACAGAAATTATTCTTTCTTTAGAATCTAACTTCATGGCAATTTTACCATTTTTATTAATACGCCAAAAATCTGCTAATGAATTTCTTCTTATGCCACCAGAGGAAGTAGCGAATATTACATATAAATTTTCCCATTCATCTTGATTTTCCGGTAAAGACATTACTGTTGTTATTCTCTCGTCTTCATCCAATGGAAGAAGATTAACCATGGCCTTTCCTTTTGCTTGAGGGCTAGAAAGTGGTAATTTCCATGTCTTTAATCTGTAAACCATTCCTTTTGACGAGAAAAATAAAATTGGTTGATGAGTATTAGAAATAAAAATATGCCTTACAAAGTCATCATCTTTTGTTTGCATGCCTGCCCTACCTTTACCGCCCCTATTTTGGGCTCGATAAGTTGATAAAGGTACCCGCTTGATATAGCCTGATCTGGTAACAGTAACAGCCATATCTTCTTTCTTTATTAAATCTTCATCTTCAACATCATCTAATTCTCCAAGGATTTCTGTTCTTCTTTCAACGGCAAAGTTGTCTTTAACATAAGTTAATTCATCTTTAATGATGTCATAAATTTTCCCCTTATCACCAAGAGTTGATAATAAATTCTCTATTGTTCCTTTTAACTCATCTAATTCTGATTTGATTTCGTCAATACCCATTGCAGTTAATCTTTGAAGTCTTAATTCTAAAATTGCTCTAGCCTGTTCTTCAGTAAAAGAACAATTGCCCTTAGCTGTAATACCATGCCTAGGATCATCAATTAGTTTAATAAGAGATTTAACATCTTTGGCAGGCCATTCACGGTCCATTAAATCCTCTCTTGCATCAGCAGGTGATTTAGAAGATCTGATAAGTTTTATTATTTCATCTATATTTGAAACTGCAATAGCAAGACCAACCAAAAGATGGGCTCTATCTCTAGCTTTGTTTAATTTAAATTTTAATCTTCGAGTTACAACTTCTTCTCTAAAATCAATAAAACAGGTAAGCATTTCCCTTAGTTTCATTGATTTAGGAGTTCCTTTATCTAAAGCAACCATATTTGCGCCAAAAGAAGTTTGAAGTTGAGTAAATTTATAAAGTTGATTTAAAATTACCTCTGCAACTGAGTCACGCTTTAGTTCTATAACTATACGCATTCCATGACGATCGCTTTCATCTCTTAAATCAGATATACCTTCAATTGTTTTACTTCTAACTAAATCAGCAATTTTTTGGATTAGTAATACCTTATTTAACTGATATGGTATTTCTGTAACAATTAGTGCCTCTCTGTCCTTACGTATTTCTTCAATTTCTACTTTAGCTCTAATTACCACTGAACCTCTGCCAGTTGTATAAGCACTTCTGGCACCGCTTTTTCCTAGAATTATTCCTCCGGTTGGAAAATCAGGACCTGGAACAATTTCACATAATCTTTGATCCATTTCCTGATCATTAGTTTCAGGATTATCAATCATAAACATGCATGCTTCTGTAATTTCGTTTAAATTATGAGGGGGAATATTTGTAGCCATACCCACAGCAATTCCGCCAGCACCATTTACAAGTAGATTTGGAAATTCGGCAGGTAGAACAATAGGTTCACTCTCAGAATTATCATAATTTTCTTGAAAATCTACTGTATCTAGATTGATGTCATTAAGAAGGTGATGTGCAATTTTTTCCATCCTTACTTCTGTATACCTCATTGCAGCCGGTGGATCGCCATCGACAGATCCGAAGTTTCCCTGCCCATCAACTAACGGAAGATGAAGCGAAAAAGGTTGAGCCATTCTTACAAGTGCATCATAGATACTTTGATCACCGTGGGGATGGTATTTACCAATAACTGAACCAACAACTCTTGCAGATTTTCTGTATTGTTTATTGTAGTCATAACCATCTTCATGCATTGCATAAAGAATTCTTCTGTGTACAGGTTTTAAACCATCACGGGCATCTGGTAATGCTCTAGATACTATAACGCTCATAGCGTAATCTAGATAAGACTGACGCATCTCCTCATCTAAATTAGTATTAGAGATATCTTTGCTTTCAATTGGATCTTCGTCAGTTGTATCTGACATTTACCTCGCCTTTAAACACGAATCAAATATTGATTCCTAAAAAGAATATTTTACCATTTTATGACTATATCTACAAAATATTAATATGTTATTTTATAACTATTAATTATTAATAATCAATAAGTTAGAAGGGAATATCATCATCGATTTCAGAGTCAAAATTACTAGAGTCTGAAATTGCATTATCCTGTGAGAAATTATTATCAACTGAACCAGAATTTCTATTATCAAGCATTTTAAAAGTTGAATTGAAACCTTGAAGCACTACTTCAGTAGTATATTTTTCGATACCATCTTTATCTTCCCATTTACGAGTTTGAAGCTGACCTTCAATAAAGACATTTGAACCTTTTTTTACATATTGTTGAATAATATTAACCAAACCTTCATTAAATACTACTACACGATGCCATTCAGTTTTTTCTCTTTTTTCACCAGTATTTTTATCGTTCCAAGATTCACTTGTAGCAATAGAAAAGGTACATAATGATCTTCCATCTTGGGTATTTCTGACTTCTGGGTCCTGTCCCAACCTACCAATTAACATCACTTTATTTAAACTTCCTGACATAATAACTCCAATTTAATGACTTTTTTTAAAAAGATATAGATAGCATAAAATCTTATGATATAAGTTATTTTGATTTAAATACAGGAAAAACTGTGAAAGAAGTATCTAAAAAAAACTCCAAGAAATTTATTAAAGTTTATGGATCTAGAGAGCATAATCTAAAAGACCTTAGCGTTAATATACCTAAAGAAGAAATTACAGTAATTACTGGTTTATCTGGATCTGGCAAATCATCCTTAGCTTTCGATACAATATATGCTGAAGGTCAAAGAAGATATGTTGAAAGCTTATCTGCGTATGCAAGACAATTTTTAGAAATGATGCAAAAACCTGATGTTGATCAAATTGAAGGACTATCCCCAGCGATATCTATTGAACAAAAGACCACTTCACGGAATCCTAGATCTACTGTTGGGACGGTAACAGAAATTCATGATTACTTAAGATTAATGTTTGCAAGAATAGGTATTCCTCATTCACCTGAGACTGGCCTCCCAATTAAAAGTCAAACTATAACTGAAATGGTTGATCAGGCCTTAAAGTTAAAAAAAAATAGTAAGGCATATTTACTAGCCCCAATCATAAGAGAAAGAAAAGGTGAATACAGAAAGGAATTTTCTGAGCTACTGAAAAAAGGCTTTCAAAGAGTTAAGGTTGATGGTGAATTTTATGAAATTTCAGATGTCCCAAACCTAAAAAAGAATTTTAAACATAATATTGATGTTGTGGTGGACAGACTCGTTATTAATGATGACATTAAATCAAGATTAGCTGATAGTTTTGAATTAGCCACCTCGTTATCAGATGGGTTGGCTGTAATAGAAATTCAAAGCGACAAAAAAAAAGAGTCTGAAAGAATATTATTTTCTGCTAATTATGCATGTCCAGTATCTGGTTTTACTATTGAAGAGATAGAGCCAAGACTTTTTTCTTTTAATAACCCTAAAGGGGCATGCAATAAGTGTGATGGACTCGGAACACAATATTTCATTGATGAAGAATTAGTTATTCCAGACAAAAATTTAAGTATAAATGATGGCGCTATTGCTCCTTGGTCAAAAAAATCTACGCCCTCACCCTATTATTTTCAAACATTATTTGCCTTATCAAAGCATTACAATGTCTCCTTAGATATTAAATGGAAAGATCTACCAAAAGATTTTAAAAATATAATTCTCAATGGATCTGAAAATGATGAAATAGAGTTTCTATATGATGATGGCTCAAGAACTTTTAAAACTAAAAAACCTTTTGAGGGAATAATTAATAATTTAAAAAGAAGATATCTTGAAACTGATAGTAGTTGGATGAGAAGTGAAATAGAAAAATTTCAATCTATTTCAGATTGTGAAAGTTGCTCAGGTTATAGATTAAATGATGAAGCTTTAAGTGTAAAAATTAACAATATGCATATAGGTCAAGTAACCTCATTAAGCATAAAAGATGCTAAAAATTGGTTTGTTAAGCTAGAAAAAAAATTAAATAAAAAAGAAAAAGAAATTGCTAAAAATATTATCAAAGAGATTATGGAAAGATTATCTTTTTTGGAGAATGTTGGTTTAGGGTATTTAACTCTTTCAAGAACTTCAGGAACTCTATCTGGAGGTGAATCACAAAGAATAAGATTGGCTTCTCAAATCGGGTCAGGATTAACAGGTGTTTTGTATGTTTTGGATGAGCCATCAATAGGATTGCATCAAAGAGATAATAAAAAATTATTATCAACACTAAAAAGACTAAAAGATCTTGGAAACACAGTCATTATTGTTGAGCATGACGAAGAAACTATGAACTTTGCAGATTATATTATTGATGTTGGGCCAAAGGCAGGTATTCATGGAGGTCATTTAGTTGCAGAAGGAAATATTGAGCAAATCAAAAAAAATAAAAGCAGCATCACTGGTCAATACCTTTCAGGAAAAAAATCTATTGAAGTAAGAAAAAAGAGAAAAATTGATAATGATAAAAAAATTACAATTAAAGGTGCATCAGGTAATAATTTAAAAAAAATAAATGCAGAATTTCCTCTTGGACGATTTATTTGTGTTACTGGTGTTTCAGGGTCTGGAAAATCAACATTACTATTTCAAACCCTATATAGAGCCATGAACAGAACCTTAAATAACTCTCAAGACTCACCTATGAAATATAATTCAATAGATGGAATGCATTTAATTGATAAAATAATAAACATTAATCAATCACCAATTGGTAGGACCCCAAGGTCAAATCCTGCTACCTATACAGGTGCATTCTCACCTATAAGAGATTGGTTTTGTGGTTTACCTGAATCAAAGGCAAGAGGATATAAACCTGGGCGCTTTTCATTCAATGTTAAAGGTGGAAGATGTGAAGCTTGTCAGGGTGATGGTTTAATAAAAATAGAAATGCATTTTCTTCCAGATGTATATGTTCAGTGTGATCAATGTAAAGGGAAAAGATATAATAGAGAGACTTTAGAAATTAAGTATAGAGAAAACTCTATCTCTGATGTTTTAGAGATGACTGTAGATGAAGCACATGAACTCTTTAAAGCTGTTCCAAGCATAAGAGAAAAAATGGAAACATTAAAAAGAGTTGGTCTTGGTTACATAAAAGTTGGTCAACAAGCAACTACACTATCAGGGGGTGAAGCTCAAAGAATAAAATTAGCTAAAGAACTTGCAAAAAAAGCTACAGGAAGAACTTTTTATGTTCTTGATGAGCCAACAACGGGATTGCATTTTCATGATGTGAAAAAATTACTAAGTGTCTTACATGAGCTTGTAGATCAAGGAAATACAGTAGCTATAATAGAACATAATCTTGATGTAATTAAGACATCTGATTGGATTATTGATGTGGGACCCGAAGGTGGTGATAATGGAGGTTTAATTGTTGCCCAAGGTACTCCTGAGGAAATTATCAAAACTAAAAAAAGCTATACCGGTAAATTCCTTAAAGAAATATACAAGTAAAAATTAATAAATATTTTGTGCAATTACCATACTAAATAGCATAGGTATACTTAACATAGTATTTGTTCTTGAAAATAACATAGCTGTTCTTGCTGAAGCCGCTTTAACTTCTGCATCAGCCTCAACAATTCCAAGTGCTTTCTTTTGATTTGGCCAAATGACGAACCAGACATTAAACCACATTATTATGCCTAACCACATTCCAATACCAATAAATAATTCATTTGGTGATCCACCGCCCATAAGCGTTAAAGTCATCGCAGTATGAAGATAACCATTTATATAACCTAAAATTAAACCAGTAATGATAGTTGCCATAGCTCCCCAGCGGAACCACCATAATGCGGCAGGAGCAATTACTTTTGAAACTGCAGGTTTTTGATCATCAGGAATATTTGGCATATTAGGTATCTGAACAAAATTAAAATACCATAGTAAACCTATCCACATTATTCCTGATAAAACATGAAGCCACCTAAAAACAAACATCCAAAAAGGATTGTATTTAAAACCTTCGCCTATATCTATAGATCCTGTTGTAATGACAAAAGAAACAATCATAAGTAACAAAGCCAATACAAATCCAACTGTTACAGTGTTTCTTAATGAAGTTAATATCGCACTCATAAATATCTCTCCCAATGAATATTATGAATCAATAATAATATTATTCACCATATATTAAAAGATTAATAAATTAATTTTTTGACCAATCCCTTTTTACATTCAAATATAAGATAATCTGTGAGGCAATAAAAACAGAAGAATATGTTCCAATAAATACACCTATTATCATAGCTAATGTAAAACCTTTAAGAACCTCTCCGCCCAAAAAATATAATGAGAAAAGAGCTAGCAATGTAGTTACAGATGTAAGAAGGGTTCTTGACATAGTTTCATTTAAAGATTGATTGATTAAATCAAAAATATTCATTTGTTTATATTTTCTGAGATTTTCTCTTATTCTATCATAAACAACTACCGTATCATTCATTGAATAACCAATAATGGTCAATAATGCAGCAATTATAGATAAATTAAACTCAATTTGAAGAAATGAAAATATTCCCATTGTTATCATTACATCATGTATTAAAGCAGTTACAGCTCCTATTGAAAATTGCCATTCAAATCTTATCCATATGTAAAAAAGCATCAGAAAAACAGCTATAATAATCGCAATTATCCCTTTTTGTATCAACTCAGAACTAACTTTTGGACCAACAATTTCAGTTCTTTGAATAATTACATCATTAGCTAAGCTTGAGCGTATAAGTTCTATCGAGCTCATATCGGCGTTGGTATCTAAATTTTTAGAATTTTCAATTCTAATTAGTATTATATCATCGGAACCAAATGTTTGTATCTGAATATCTCCGATATTTAATTCCGATAATTGATTCCTTATTTCAGCAATTGATAAGCTCTCATCTTTTTTTATTTCAATTAAAGTTCCACCTTTAAAATCGATGCCAAAATTAAGATTTTTATAAACTAAGAAAAACAAGGAGGAAATTATTGCTAATATAGATATAATAGTAGCAATATTTTTAACTCTTAAAAAATTAATTTTTAGGTCTTTTTTTATCCACCTTATTGAACTCATATTGGAAGCTCCTCAGGTTTTCTTTTAAGAAGCCAATTTGCAACAATTAACCTTGTGATCACGAAAGCTGTAAAAAATGATGTAATAACCCCTATTGATAAAGTTACCGCAAATCCCTTAACTGGCCCTGTTCCAAGAAAAATTAAGATTAATGATGCAATTAGTGTAGTAATATTAGCATCTAAGATTGTTCTTAATGCCCTACTATAACCTGCCTCAACAGCGGAAAAAGGTGTTTTACCACTATCATACTCTTCTCTAATTCTCTCGAAAATTATAACATTAGCATCAACCGCCATACCTATAGTTAAAACTATTCCTGCAATACCGGGAAGAGTTAAAGTTGCTTGAATTAAAGATAAAACTCCAACAATGAAAACAAGATTCAGAGTTAGAGCAATATTTGCATATAAACCAAATCTTCCATAACTAAGAAATATAAATGCTAAAACCAAAAACATTCCAATAATAGTTGCTATTGTCCCGGAGTTAATTGAGTCTGCGCCAAGACCAGGTCCAATTGTTCTTTCTTCTAAAATATTTAAAGGAGCTGGTAAAGCCCCTGCTCTTAAAAGTACCGCCAAATCATTTGCGCTTTCTACAGTAAAACCTCCTTCAATTTGGCCTGAACCTCCCAAAATAGGCTGCCTTATAGTAGGAGCAGAAATTACTTGATCATCTAAAACAATAGCAAAAGGTCTTCCTACATTTTCTGATGTTGCTCTTGCAAAAGATTTTCCACCAGCAACATCAAAACGAAAATTCACGACAGGAGTATTTGTCATTTGGTCAAAACTAGCCTGAGCATCAGCCAATCTCTCTCCTGAAACTAATATTTTTTTGTTAACAAGCCATGGAATTGAATCTTTATCATAAATTACTTCTGATCTTGGAGGGATTTTCCCTCTTAAAGCATCTGAAACAGAAGTTGATGTATCAACCATTCTAAAATTGAGTTTTGCAGTTTGGCCAAGTAAATCTTTTAATCTCTTGGGATCATCAAGCCCCGGAACCTCAAGAAGAATTCTATTGTTGCCTTGTCTTTGAATAGATGGCTCTGTTACTCCTAACCCATCAATTCTTCTTCGAACAATCTCAATAGATTGATTTACTGCTGAACGATATTTACTTCTTAAGGCGTCTTCAGAAAATGTTACATTAAAAATATTTTCTGAATTAGTAATATTAAGTTCAGATACACTTTGATTTAAAAAAAGGTTTGATCCTCCTTGATCAACTGAATTAATAATATTTTTTGCTTCACTA